>JBBRLS010000032.1:0-50300 GCA_038231215.1 Burkholderiales bacterium
GCTACGACATCGACCTGACCAAGTGCATCTTCTGCGGCTTCTGCGAAGAGAGCTGCCCGGTCGACTCGATCGTCGAGACGCACATCTTCGAATACCACGGCGAAAAACGCGGCGACCTCTATTTCACCAAGGACATGCTGCTTGCGGTCGGCGACCGCTACGAACCCGAGATCGCCGCGGCGAGGGAGGCGGACGCCAAATACCGCTGAAGCGAAGCGCCGCCTGGAACGCAGGCGGCGCGAGCAAGCGCGCGCGCACCGATCGCCATGACGACAGCCACCGCCCTGTTCTACGTCTTCTCGTTCGTCCTGCTGTTCGCGGCGTTCCGCGTCATCACGGCGCGCAGCCCGGTGTATGCCGCGCTCTATCTGGTGCTCGCCTTCTTCAGCGCCTCGTGCGTCTGGATCCTGCTGCGCGCCGAGTTCCTGGCGATCGCGCTGGTGCTCGTCTATGTCGGCGCGGTGATGGTGCTCTTCCTCTTCGTCGTCATGATGCTCGACGTCGACACGGCGTCGCTGCGCGTCGGCTTCTGGAAGCACTTTCCGGTCGCGCTGTTCGTGGGCGTGGTCATTGCGCTCGAGATGGCGGCGGTGCTGATCCCCGGCTTCTACGTCACCGAGGCGCGGCCGCTCAGCGCGGCGGCTCTCAAGCTCGGCAACACCAAGCTGCTCGGCGTCGAGGTCTACACCAGCTACCTCTATCCGCTGCAGATCGCCGCCGTGATCCTGCTCGTCGCGATCATCGCCGCGATCTCGCTGACGCTGCGCGCGCGCAAGGACTCCAAGCACATGGATCCTTCCGAGCAGGTCAAGGCGAAGAAGGCCGATCGCGTGCGCATCGTGTCGATGAAGCCCGAGGCGGTGGCGCACGACGCGGCGAGCGATGCCGCGGCGTCCGTGGGGGACCGGCGGTGAGTTTGGGCCCCGTCACGCTCGGCCACTACCTCACGCTCGGCGCGATCCTGTTCGCGCTGTCGGTGATCGGCATCTTCCTCAACCGCAAGAACCTGATCGTGCTGTTGATGGCGATCGAGCTGATGCTGCTCGCCGTCAACCTCAACTTCGTCGCCTTCTCGTACTACCTGGGCGACATGGCCGGCCAGGTGTTCGTGTTCTTCATCCTCACCGTCGCTGCGGCCGAGTCGGCGATCGGCCTGGCGATCCTGGTCGTGCTGTTCCGCACCCGCTCGACGATCGCCGTCGACGAGCTCGACACGCTGAAGGGCTGAGGCCGAAGCGCATGGCAGCACAACTTTCTCCGGCCCTGCTTCTCGTCGTGCCGCTGGCGCCGCTGGTCGGCGCCATCGTCGCCGGCCTGTTCGGCCGCCAGGTCGGGCGGCGCGGCGCGCACAGCGTCACCATCCTCGGCGTTGCCATCGCCTTCGTCGTCTCGGCCTGGGTGCTGTACTCGGTAGTCGCCGACGGCGCGCGCTTCAACGCCACGATCTACGAGTGGATGGTCCTGGGCGGCCCGGGCGGGCCGGGCAGCCTGAAGATGGAGATCGGCTTCCTCGTCGATGGCCTGACGGCGTTGATGATGGTCGTGGTCACCTTCGTGTCGCTGATGGTGCACGTCTACACGATCGGCTACATGGCCGACGATCCGGGTTACCAGCGCTTCTTCAGCTACATCTCGCTGTTCACGTTCTCGATGCTCATGCTCGTCATGAGCAACAATTTCCTGCAGCTCTTCTTCGGCTGGGAAGCGGTCGGCCTGGTGTCGTACCTGCTCATCGGCTTCTGGTTTACGCGGCCGACGGCGATCTTCGCCAACATGAAGGCCTTCATCGTCAACCGGGTCGGCGACTTCGGCTTCATCCTCGGCATCGGCCTGATCGTCGCCTACGCCGGCACGCTGAGCTACGCCGACGCATTTGCGCAAGGCGGCAGCCTGGCCAAGCTCGGCTTTCCCGGCACCGACTGGCGGCTCATCACCGTCATCTGCATCTGCCTGTTCATCGGTGCGATGGGCAAGAGCGCGCAGTTCCCGTTGCACGTCTGGCTGCCCGACTCGATGGAAGGCCCGACGCCGATCTCGGCGCTGATCCACGCCGCGACGATGGTGACGGCCGGCATCTTCATGGTCGCGCGCATGTCGCCGCTGTTCGAGCTCTCCGACACGGCGCTGTCCTTCGTGCTCATCATCGGCGCGATCACCGCGCTCTTCATGGGCTTTCTCGGCGTCATCCAGAACGACATCAAGCGCGTCGTCGCGTACTCCACGCTCTCGCAGCTCGGCTACATGACGGTGGCGCTTGGCGCCTCGGCGTATTCGGTGGCGATCTTCCACCTGATGACGCACGCTTTCTTCAAGGCTCTGCTCTTCCTCGCCGCCGGCTCGGTGATCATCGGCCTGCACCACGACCAGGACATCCGCAACATGGGGGGCCTGCGCAAGTACATGCCGATCACGTGGATCACGTCCCTGGTCGGCTCGCTGGCCCTGATCGGCACGCCGTTCTTCTCGGGCTTCTATTCCAAGGACTCGATCATCGAGGCGGTGCACGAGAGCCACCTTTTCGGCGCCGGCTTCGCCTACTTCGCGGTCGCGGCCGGTGTCTTCGTCACGGCGTTCTATTCCTTCCGCATGTACTTCCTCGTCTTTCACGGCGAGGAGCGCTTCCGCCACAAGCCGTTCCCGCCCGAGGCCCACGACGATCACGCGGCCGACGGCGACCACGTGGCGCACGGCGACCCGCACGAGTCGCCCTGGGTCGTGACGCTGCCCCTCGTGCTGCTGGCGATCCCCTCGGCCGTGATCGGCTTCCTGACGATCGGCCCGCTGTTGTTCGGCGACTTCTTCAAGGGCGCGATCACCACCTATCGCGGTGCGCACCCGGCCATGGCGGCGCTCCAGGGCGAGTGGCACGGCCCGGTCGAGATGGCGCTGCACGCGTTCACCGGCCCGGTCTTCTGGCTGGCGCTGGCGGGCGTCGTCCTCGCCTGGTTCTTCTACATGAAGAGGCCTGACATCCCGGCCGCGATCAAGCACCGCTTCTCGTTCGTGTACGAGGTGCTCGACAACAAGTACTACTTCGACTGGTTCAACGAGAACGTGCTGTCGCGCGGCGCGCGCGTGCTCGGCACGGCGCTCTGGAAGCGCGGCGACGTCGGCGTCATCGATGGCGTGTTCATCGACGGCGGCTCCAGCGTCGTCGGCAGGGTGGCGCGCTCGACGCGCGCCCTGCAAAGCGGCTATCTCTACTGGTACGCCCTGGTCATGATCGTCGGCGTGATCGGGCTCATGACGTGGCAGCTCTGGCCGTATCTGGCCATCTTCTTCGGCCGCTAGAGCCAACAACAAGAACATGCCCTTGCTCAGCCTCGCCATCTGGCTGCCCATCTTCTCGGGCGTGCTGCTGCTCGCCTTCGGCCGCGACGATCGCGCCGGCGCGGTGCGCTGGGCGGCGCTGATCGCATCGGTCATCAGCTTCGTCGTCACGATCCCGCTCGTCACCGGCTTCAACACCTCGCTGGCAACGATGCAGTTCGTCGAGCGTCACGCCTGGATCAGCCGTTTCAACGTCTGGTACCTGCTCGGCGTCGACGGCATCTCGGTCTGGTTCGTCCTGCTCTCGGCCTTCATCACGGTGATCGTCGTCGTCTCGGCGTGGCAGGTCATCACCGAGCGCGTCAATCAGTACATGGGCGCGTTTCTCGTCCTCTCGGGGCTGCTCGTCGGCGTGTTCAGTGCCCTCGACGGGCTGCTCTTCTACGTCTTCTTCGAGGCCACGCTGATTCCGATGTATCTCATCATCGGCGTCTGGGGCGGGCCGCGGCGCGTCTACGCGGCGTTCAAGTTCTTCCTCTACACGCTGGCCGGCTCGCTGCTGATGCTGATCGCGCTGATCTACCTGTACTACAAGTCGGGCGGCAGCTTCGACATCCTCGTCTGGCATCGCCTGCCGCTCGCCATCGACGCACAGGTGCTGCTCTTCTTCGCCTTCTTCTTCGCCTTCGCCGTCAAGGTGCCGATGTGGCCGGTGCACACCTGGCTGCCCGACGCCCACGTCGAGGCGCCGACGGGAGGCTCGGTCGTGCTGGCGGCGATCATGCTGAAGCTCGGTGCCTATGGCTTCCTGCGCTTCTCGCTGCCGATCACGCCCGACGCGAGCCACAAGTGGGCCTGGTTCATGGTTGCGCTCTCGCTCGTCGCCGTCGTCTACATCGGCTTCGTCGCGCTGGTGCAAAGCGACATGAAGAAGCTCGTCGCCTATTCGTCGATCGCGCACATGGGCTTCGTGACGCTGGGTTTTTTCATGTTCAACGAGCTCACGACCTCGGGTGCGATCGTGCAGATGATCTCGCACGGCTTCGTCTCGGGTGCGATGTTCCTGTGCATCGGCGTGCTCTACGACCGGGTCCACTCGCGCGAGATCTCGGCCTACGGCGGCGTCGCCAACACGATGCCGAAGTTCGCGGCGCTGGCCGTGCTGTTCGCGATGGCCAATTGCGGCCTGCCCGGCACCGCCGGCTTCGTCGGCGAGTGGATGGTGATCCTCGGCACGATCGCGGCGCAGCACTTCTGGATCGCCGCGATCGCCGCCTCGACCATGATCTGGGGCGCCGCCTACACGCTGTGGATGGTCAAGCGCGTCTACTTCGGCAAGATCGCCAACCACCATGTGCGCGAGCTGGCCGACCTGAACACGCGCGAGTTCGCGATGCTCGGCGTGCTCGCTGCCGCGGTGATCGCGATGGGCGTCTATCCCAAGCCCTTCACCGACGTGATGCACGCATCCGTCGCCCAGCTCCTGCGCCAGACGTCCCTCTCGAAAGTGATTCCGTGAACTGGCAAGCCGTCCTTCCCGAGATCGCGCTGCTCGCCGCGGCCTGCGTCGTCGCGCTCGCCGACCTCTGGGTCAAGGACCGCGAGCGGCTCCTCACCTATTGCCTGGCGCAGGGCTCGCTCTTCCTGATCGCTTTGCTCCAGCTCTGGTACTTCTACGACGGCTTCACGCTCTATGCCATGCAGCGCATGGTCGTCGCCGACCCGATGGGGCATCTGCTCGGCCTCTTCGCCACGCTGGCGATGATGGTCACGCTGGTCTACGCGCGCCCCTACGCTGCCGAGCGCGACATGCTGAAGGGCGAGCTGTTCTCGCTCTCGATGTTCGCGCTGCTCGGCATCCTGGTGATGGTCGCGGCCAACAACTTCCTCGTCGTCTACCTCGGCCTCGAGCTGATGTCGCTCAGCCTCTATGCGCTCGTCGCGATGCGGCGAGACAGCATCCCGGCCACCGAGGCGGCGATGAAGTATTTCGTGCTCGGCGCGCTGGCCAGCGGCTTCCTTCTCTACGGCCTGTCCATGATGTATGGCGCCACCGGCTCGCTCGCGATCCCCGAGGTGTTCAAGGCGATCGGCACGGGCCAGATCAACAAGTCGGTGCTCATCCTGGGCACGGTCTTCGTCGTCTCCGGCCTGGCCTTCAAGCTCGGCGCCGTGCCCTTCCACATGTGGGTGCCCGACGTCTATCAGGGCGCGCCGACGGCGGCGACGCTGCTCGTCGGCGGTGCCCCCAAGCTGGCCGCCTTCGCGATCACGATCCGCCTGCTCGTCGAAGGCATGATCGGCCTCGCCGTCGACTGGCAGCAGATGCTCGTGCTGCTTTCGGTCGGCTCGATGCTGCTCGGCAACCTGGCGGCGATGGCGCAGACCAACATCAAGCGCATGCTGGCCTATTCGACGATCGCGCAGATCGGCTTCATGCTGCTCGGCCTGTGTCCCACCGTGGTGAGCAGCAACACCATTTCGGCGGGCAATGGATACAGCTCGGCGATGTTCTACGTCATCGTCGACGTGCTCACCTCGCTCGGCACCTTCGGCATGATCATGCTGCTCTCGCGCGCCGGCCACGAGGCCGAGCTGATCGACGACTTCAAGGGCCTGGCCAAGCGCAGCCCCTGGTTCGCCGGCGTCATGGCGGTCTTCATGTTCTCGCTCGCCGGCATCCCGCCGACGGTCGGCTTCTACGCGAAGCTGGCCGTGCTGCAAGCGCTGGTCTCGACCAACGTGCCCGGCTTCATCTGGCTCGCCGTCGCCGCCGTCGTGCTCTCGCTGCTCGGTGCGTTCTACTACGTGCGCGTCGTCAAGGTGATGTACTTCGACGAGCCGGTCGACGCCCACGCCATCGCCGGCAGCCCCGACGCGCGCATCATGCTGTCGCTGAACGGCGCGGCCGTGCTCCTGCTCGGCATCCTGCCGAGCGGCCTGATGCAGATGTGCGCACAGGCGATCGTGCAGATGTTCGCGACCTGATCCGGCCATTCCGCCGCAGCCCATGCGATTGCAGGAACCCGGCAGCGGTATGTACTGGCTGCGCGCCTGGCGCGAAGGTCGCCGACCGGTCGAATGGCGCAGTCTTTGAGTCGGGTCGGATAATGCGGTCATGAAGGTCCTGAACCTGCGCTGCGCCGAAGACCACGGCTTCGAAGGCTGGTTTGCGTCTGAAGACGAATTCATCGCGCAAACGCAGAGCGCCGCCATCGCCTGTCCGCTCTGCGGCAGCACCTCGATCCGCAGGATGCCCAGCGCGCCGCGCCTCAACGTCGCACGCCATGCGGCGCCCGAGGCGGATGCGGCGCATGGCTCGGCGAATACGACTCCGACGACGACGACGATGACGCTGCAGTCGCAGTGGCTGCGCGCCGTTCGCCATGTCATGAGCTCGACAGAGGACGTCGGCGACCGCTTCGCCGAGGAAGCTCGCCGCATCCATTACGGCGAAGTCGAGGAGCGCGGCATCCGAGGCCGTGCGACAAGCGAGGACGCCGAGGCGCTGCGCGAGGAGGGCATCGCCGTCATGGCCTTGCCGCTCCCCGACGCCCTGAAGGGCCCCATCCAGTAGAGGTCGGGATCAGTGCACCGCCGGGGCGCAAGACTCGAGCAGGAGGAAGCGCGAATCGTCGAGGGCGCTGATCAAGGCGTCGCCGACCCGGTCGAGAGAAAACGAATCGCCTGGCGCGAGGACGATGTCGCGGCGGTCGCCGTCCTGCGTGATCCAGAGCGAGCCGCTCAGGCATTCGATGCGGTGGCCGAACGGCCGCGTTTCGTGAATGCGACGGATCCGGCCCTTGTCGAGGGTGCGGGTGTCGAGCTTGAGGTCGTTGTTCATGTCATTCTCCTGTAGCATGCTTCGTATGCATGCGTCGCGGTGTGTCGCCGAGGGTATCGGCAAAGTCCACGAAGGAGAGTGTGGGAGCGGAGAAGGACATTCTCAAGCGGTATTCCGGAATGATTGGCATGCATGCATCGCATGCAAGAGCGCGCCGTGATGAGCCGCCGCGCCTACGACGTTCCGCCGCTCGAGCTGCTCCTCGCTTTCGAGGCGGCGGCGCGCCACCTCAGCTTCACGCGCGCCGCCGACGAGATCGCGCTGACCCAATCCGCGGTCAGCCGGCAGATCCAGGCGCTCGAGGCGCAGCTCGGAGTCGCCTTGTTCCGTCGCCTGCACCGTGCCCTCGCATTGACCGAGGAGGGACGCGCTTTCCTACAGGCGACCACCGAGGCGCTGGGAACCATCGACCGCGCCGCCCGTGCGTTGAAGGGCGGCGGCGAAGCGCGGACGGTGGTCGTCAGCACGACGCCGGGCTTCGCCGGCCTCTGGCTGATTCCGCGCCTCTCGTCGTTCGTCGCGGCGTATCCGGGCGTCGACGTGCGCATCTCGACCAGCTACACCCTGGCCAGCCTCGAGCGCGATGGCGTCGACGTGGCGGTGCGCTACCGTTCGGTCGACCTGCTGCCGACGGGCGCCGTGCCCTTGTTCGGCGAAACCGTCTTCCCGGTCTGCAGCCCGCGTCTGCTGCGGGCGGTCGGCGCGGCGCTGAAGGTGCCGGCCGATCTCGCCGGCCAGACCCTGCTGCGCATGGAGCCCGACGGCAGCAACCATCTGCAGGATTGGGGGCTGTGGCTGCACGCGATGCAGCTCATCCACCTCAAGCCGGCGGCGGTGCTGCACTTCTCGTCGTACGACCAGCTGGTCCAGGCGGCGGTGGCCGGGCAGGGCGTCGCCCTCGGCCGGGTGCCGCTGATCGATCGGCTGCTGAAGGCGAAGAAGCTGGTCGCGCCCTTCGCCGACGCCGTGGTCTCGCCGAAAGGCTATTGCATGCTGGTCGCGCCCGGCGCGGCCCGTCGACCCGAGGTCGCCGCGTTCACCGCGTGGCTTCAGGCGGAAGCACGCGCCCCGGGTTCAGCACGCCCGCGGGATCGAGCGCGCGCTTGATCGCCTGCATCATCGCCAGCGCGACCGGCGACTTGCGCACGACGAGCTGCTCGCGCTTCAGGGCGCCGATGCCGTGCTCGGCCGAGATCGAGCCGGCGCGCGCCACGACGGCGTCATAGACGATGGCGTTGACCTCGGCCTCGTGGCGCAGGAACCCGGCCGCATCCTCGCCCTCGGGGCACTGCACGTTGTAGTGCAGGTTGCCGTCGCCGAGGTGGCCGAAGTCGACCAGGCGGATGCCAGGAAAGGCGCGTCGCAGCGCCGCGTCGGTCGAGGCAACGAACGCCGCCACGGCGGAGACCGGCAGGGCGATGTCGTGCTTGATGTTCGGGCCTTCCGCGGCCTGGGCGAGCGGGATCGCCTCGCGCAGATGCCACATCGCGTGGGCCTGTTCGATGCTCGTCGCGACCGCGGTGTCGTCGATCAGCCCGCGCTCGAGCGCGACACCGAGCAGGCCTTCGAGGGCGGCCGCACCGTGCACCTCGCTTTCCGCGTCCGACTGCTCGATGAGCACGGTCCAGGGCGCAGAAGCAAGCGGCTGGCGCAACTGCGCAAAGTGCTTGCGCACGAGGCCGAGCGAGAACGCGTTCATCACCTCGAAGCCGGTGAGCCCCGGGCCGAGCCTGGCGTGGGCGAGCGAGAGCAGCTCGCATGCCGCTTCGAGCGTCGCCAGGCTGGCCATCGCCGTCAGCATCGCCGCCGGTCGTGGCTGCAACTTCAAGGTCGCCGCGGTGATGATGCCGAGCGTGCCCTCGCTGCCGATCAGCAGGTCGCGCAGGTCGTAGCCGGTGTTGTCCTTGCGCAGCGCCGACAGGCCGTGCCAGATCTCGCCTTGCGCCGTGACGACCTCGAGGCCGAGGCATTGCTCGCGCGCGTTGCCGTAGCGAAGCACCTGCGTGCCGCCGGCGTTGGTGGCGAGGTTGCCGCCGATCGTGCAGCTCCCTTCGGCGGCCAGGCTGAGCGCGAACAGCAGGCCTTCGCGGGCGGCCGCTTCCTGCACGCGCTGCAGCACGCAGCCGGCCTCGACGGTCATCGTCAGGTTCGTTGTGTCGACGGCGCGGATGCGGTCGAGCCGGGCCGTGCTCAGCACGACCTGCGTGCCGCTCGCGTCGGGGCCGGAGCCGCCGACGAGTCCGGTGTTGCCGCCCTGCGCGACGATGCTCGTGCCGTGCCCGGCGCAGAGCCGCACCACGGCGGCGACCTCGTCGGTCGACGCGGGGCGCACGACGGCGAGGGCACGGCCGCGATAGCGCTTGCGCCAGTCGACCTCCCAGGCGGAGAGGTCGCCTTCTCTCAACACGTTGGCTGCACCGACGACGTCGCGCAGCTTCTCGAGCAGGCTCACGACATCACCGCCGCGGCGTTGCGCAGCCGCGCTCGCACGTGGATCGCGCAGACGACGAAGAGGGCAATCGCCAGGATCACCTCGAGCGTCGCCAGCAACGCGCCGGTGCCGCGCTCGCTGGCGGCGCGAACCGACCCTTCGGCGGCATAGAGCCAGACCAGCAGGCTCATCCACCGGTAGGTGTAGAGACGCATGCGGTACAGGCCGACCAGCGACGGCACCAGAGGCAGGGCCTTGATGGCGAGCGTGCCGCGGCCGGTCGGCGCGAGCCAGAGCTCCCAGGCCAGGCAGAGGGCGATCAGGGCGAGCGTCGTCGCCACTGCCAGGGCCCGCGTCCAGGTGATCGTGGCGGGCAGCGCAGGGGAGGGCGTCATCGTCCTTATGATGCCAGCAATGACCTCCGTGCCTGCCTCTTGAACGCTCCGACCCCGGTGGCCGCGCGCGCGCTCGAGCGCCTGCAGGCCTGGCCCTGGCTGGGCACCGCGCTGACCCTGGTGCGCCGCTTTCGCGAGGACCGGCTCGCCCTCACCGCGGGCAGCCTCACCTTTACCTCGGTCATCTCGCTGGTGCCGCTGGCGACGGTGATGCTCGCCCTCTTCAGCGCCTTTCCGATCTTCTCGACGCTGCAGGACACCTTGCAGCGCTACTTCGTGGCGAACGTCTTTCCCGACCTGATCGCCAAGCCGGTGCTCGGCGCCATCACGCAGTTCTCGAGCCGCGCCAGCCGGCTCGGCATCGTCGGCCTGATCGTGCTGCTGTTCAGCGCGATCGCCCTGATGCTGACCATCGACCGCGCCCTCAACGCGATCTGGCGCGTGCGCAAGCCGCGGCCGATCGGGCAGCGCGTGCTCGTCTACTGGTCGGCCGTGACGCTCGGCCCGCTGCTGCTCGGCGTGAGTCTCACCGCCACCTCGTACGCTGTCTCGGCGGCGCGCGGCTATGTCGGAGGCATGCCGCAGGGCTTCGGCTTCGTCCTCGGCATGCTCGAGTTCGTGCTCATCGCCCTTGGCGTCGCGGCGCTCTTCCACTACGTGCCGAACACGCATGTGCGCTGGCGCCATGCCTTGATCGGCGGCCTGTTCGTGGCGATCGGTTTTGCCGGGGCCAAGCGGCTGCTCGCGCTCTACTTCGGCACCGTCCCGACCTACAACATGATCTACGGCGCGTTCGCTACCGTGCCGATCTTCCTGGTCTGGATCTACCTGAGCTGGGTCATCGTTCTGCTCGGCGCGGTGGTCGCTGCCTACGCACCTGTCGCGGGCACGCGGATCGCGCGCTGGCCGGCCGGTCCGGGCTCGCGCTTCCATCTCGGCCTGGCCATCGTCCGCGCCTTGCGCCGGGCCGAGCAGGCGGGCGTGACCGGCCTGAGCGTCGGCGGCTTGTCGAGAACGCTCAGCACCGACCCGCTGCAGATCGATCCCTTGCTGGAAACGCTGATCGGCATCGACTGGGTCGGCCGCCTCGACGAGCCGGGCGAGGGCCGCTACGTGCTGCTCGTCGATCCGGCGACAACGCTCGCCGAGCCCGGACTCGCCATCTTGCTGCTCGAGCCCGCGCCCGATCTCGGCCCGTTCTGGAAAGAGGCGCGCTTCGACCAGATGAAGCTCGCCGATCTGCTGCGCGAGTGAGCCTCGGGCTTCTGCCCGCGCCGCCTCACAAGCGCCCGGCGCAGCGCGGCGCGCCGCAGCGGCAGGCGAGCCGGCCATCGTGGTGCGACTCGCCGTAGTTCACCGTCAGCTCCTCGCCCTGCGCGAGGTCGCGCATCGCGTACAACTCGATGCGGCCCTGGCGAATGCGCAGCACGGCGTTGGGCGCGCACGAGTGATTGGTGAAGCGCAGCGCATCGGTCGAGCCGGAAGCGTCGATAGCGCGACGCTCGCTGACCTCGACGATCATGATGCGCGCCAGCCCGCGCGCACGCCGGCGCGCCTCGCCCACGCTGATCGCCTGGCCGCGGATCTCGCCGATCTTGCGCCGCGCCGGGATCGGCTCGGCGGCGAACGCGCCCTGGCCGTCGATGGCGCTCGGCCTGACCTCGACGCGGAACTTCTGCGGATCGGCGGGCGGGCGGCGGCTCGTTGTCACGATCATCGACGGGCATTGTCGGCGAGGCATACGATCACCGGCATGACGCTGATCCCCGACCCGCTGCCGCTCGACGTCGTGGACGCGATCCAGCGCGGCAGCGCCATCGAGGCGATCAAGCTGCTTCGCGCCGCGACCGGGCTGAGCTTGAAGGAAGCCAAGGACGTCGTCGAGCAGCGCCTCCGGCGCAAGCCCGCTCAAGCAGCCAAGGGTCCTTCGCCGATGTCGCTTCAGAAGTCGTTGGCCGATGCGTTGCGCACCGATGATCCCGAAGCCGCGCTTCGCGCGCTGCGCGAGACGATGGGGCGGGGCGTCGAGGCGGCGAAGGCCGCCGTCGGGCCGGCTGCCGGCAAGGACTCGGACGCCACGAACGGGCTCGCGCCGGGCGAGGTGCCGAAGTCGGGCAACCGGCTTTGGCTCGTGGCCGTGTTCATTGCGGTCGTGCTGCTCCTTCGCCTCGTCTTCGGCCGCTCGGGCTGAGAGGGCAGAGCGGCCGTCGGAGCGGATTTCAGAACAAGCCGTCGATCTCGCCGTCCGGAGTGACGTGGATGGCGTGCGCCGCCGGGACCTTGGGTAGACCGGGCATCGTCATGATGTCGCCGCATATGGCGACGATGAATCCAGCACCTGCAGCCAGCCGCACTTCGCGCACCGGCAGCATGTGGCCCGAGGGCGCGCCGAGCAGCTTGGGGTCGGCGGAGAACGACACCTGTGTCTTGGCCATGCAGATCGGCAGCTTGCCGTAGCCGTCAGCGGCAAAGCCCTCGAGGTCGGCGGCCGCCTTGTGCGTGAAGGCGACGTCGGCGGCGCCGTAGATGCGAGTGGCGATGGTGCGGATCTTGTCAGCGAGCGGCATCTCGCTGGCATAGAGCGGTGCGAACTTCGCCTCGCCCGATTCGCAGCGCGCGACGACGCAGCGCGCGAGCTGCTCGGCCCCGGCAGCGCCGTCGGCCCAGTGCCGGCATTGCACCGCCTCGACCTCGAACTCGGCCTCGCAGATGTCGGCGATCAATCGATGCTCGGCGTCGGTGTCGGACGTGAAGTGATTGATGGCGACGATCACCGGCACGCCGAACGAGCGCACGTTGCGCACGTGCCGGCCGAGGTTGACGAGGCCGCCCTGCAGCGCCGCGAGGTTCTCGGCGCCGAGCTGCGCGACCGGGACGCCACCGTTGTATTTCAGCGCGCGCACCGTGGCGACGATGACGGCACAGGCCGGTGAGAGATTCGCCTCGCGGCACTTGATGTCGAAGAACTTCTCGGCGCCCAGGTCGGCGCCGAAGCCGGCCTCGGTGACGCAATAGTCGCCGAGCTTCAGCGCCGCCCTCGTCGCGATCACGGAGTTGCAGCCGTGCGCGATGTTGGCGAAAGGTCCGCCGTGGATGAGCGCGGGCGAGCCTTCGATGGTCTGCACGAGGTTGGGCTTGATGGCGTCCTTGAGCAGCGCCGTCATCGCGCCGGCGGCCTGCAGGTCGCCGGCCGTGACCGGCCTCCAATCGCGTGTGTAGGCAACGACGATGCGCGCCAGCCGTTCTTCGAGCTCGGCGAGGTCGCCGGCCAGGCAAAGGCAGGCCATCACCTCGGAGGCGACCGTGATGTCGAAGCCGCTCTCGCGGGCGAAGCCGTTCGCGCCCGGGCCCGAGGCGCCGCCGAGCCCGACCGTGATGGCGCGCAGCGCCCGGTCGTTCATGTCGACGACGCGTCGCCAGACGATGCGTCGCGTGTCGATGCCGAGCGTATTGCCCCAGTAGACGTGGTTGTCGACGAGCGCCGCGAGCAGGTTGTGCGCCGATGTGATGGCGTGAAAGTCGCCGGTGAAATGCAGGTTGATTCGCTCCATCGGCATCACCTGGGCGCGACCGCCGCCGGTGGCGCCGCCCTTGGCGCCGAACACCGGGCCTAACGAGGGCTCGCGAAGGGCGATCACCGCCTTCTTGCCGATGCGGTTGAGGGCGTCGCCGAGGCCGATCGTCGTCGTCGTCTTGCCCTCGCCGGCCGGCGTCGGGTTGATCGCGGTCACGAGCACGAGCTTGCCGTCGGGGCGGCTCCTCAGCGAGAGCAGGTAGTCGCGCTCGAGCTTGGCGATGTGCTTGCCGTGGAAGTCGAGCGCATCGTGCGGAATGCCCGCCGCCTCCGCGACTTCGGCGATGGGGCGCAGGCGGCTGGCGCGGGCGATGGCGAGGTCGTGCGACATGGGCGGCTGCGTTCGATATCGATGGGTCAGTCGAAGCCGCCTTGCTTTCGCAGCACGGCGGTCCTGGATCCGCACAGCACGGCGATGAAGCTGGCGGCAAGCGAAGCGTCGTCTTTCTGCTGCCGGCGCCTGCGACGCATTGTGCCGGGCCCGAACGCGGTGCTCCGCGACCGGCTGGCGGGACATCGAGCCACGGCGGGGCGGACAAAAACGTCCGGGCGCGAACTGCGTCGTATCCGGCCATGCGAGGCGCCTCGAAGTACCCGCAGGGTGGCCGGATTTGTCCTGCCCGTCGGCATGCCGCGAAAGCGCGATCGCTTGCGAATCAAGCACTTGCCGCTGTCGATGGGGATGGCACCGCTCTTGCGCATGGCCATCGATCTCGTGCCGAGTCGAGCATGGCCAACAAGGATCGATCGCCGGTGTTGCGTCGCGTCTTGTCGCACTACCTGCGCGCCAACGCGCAGGCTTGCGACACGGCGGCGGGAATCGCGCGCTGGTGGATGCCGGCCGGGCTCGACGTCGGCGAGTCCGAGATGTTGCCTTTGCTCGAGGAGTTGCGAGGGCGCGGCCTGCTGACGAAGTTCTCGACCCTCGACGGGAACTGGCTGTACCGGCGCCACCGCGTCGATGCGGCGAGCGACCGCGAGCTCGAGCAGATGACGCGGGATTCGAACGAGTTGCATTGAACCAGCAAGGAGATTCTTCATGGCCCAAGTCAGCTATCCCGGCGTCTACATCCAGGAAGTGCCGAGCGGCGTCCGCACCATCACCAACGTCGGAACCTCGATCACGGCGTTCGTCGACTTCTTCGCCGAAGGGCCGATGAACGTCGCGACCGAGATCTTCGGCCTCTCCGACTTCGGCCGCGTCTTTGGCGGCATCGACGCGCGAAGCGACGCCAGCTATGCGATCGCCCAGTTCTTCCTGAACGGCGGCTCGGACGCGATCGTCGTGCGCAGCCACAGCGGCACCGTGGCCCATCCGCTCGCCGCGGCGACCGTGAACGTGTTCGAGAGCGTGGCGGCGGCGGTGGCGATGACGATCACGGCGCGCAGCGAAGGCGCATGGGGCAACACCCTGCGCGCCGACATCGATCACCGAACCGCGGATCCGACCAAGTTCTTCAATCTCACGATCACGCGCTACGCCTCGAGCGCCGCGAACGCGGCGGCGATCGGCCAGGAGCAGTACCTCAACGTCACGCTCGACCCGACAAGCTCGCGCGACGTCGTCAAGATCCTCGCCTCCGACTCCAGGCTGGTGAACGCGACGGTGCCGGCGGCGGCCATCGCGACCATGCCGGCGAACAACGGCACGATGGGCGCGGCCCTGCCTGTCGCGCCGGCGCTGCAGCCCTTGCTCGACGGGCTCTCGGCGAACAAGGTGCGCGTCGCCGTCGGCACCGGCAGCGTCTACGAGGGCACTTTCGCGACCTGGGCGGCAGGCGAAGTGCAGACGCCGGCGCAGCTCGCGTCACGGCTCGAGCTGGCGCTCCGAACGGCTGTCGACACGACGCTTGCCGCCGCGCCAACGCCGCCTTCGCTCACCGGCGCGACGGTCACCGTCGTCGGCAACAGCAAGCTCGTCGTCACCGCTGGTCGCGGCGACCCGGCGCGGGCCATGACCGACACGATCGCCTTCACCAACGCCGGCGCCGACACCTCTGCCACCGACATCGGCCTGGCCGCTGCCGGGGCCACGCTCAACGTCCAGCAATACCCGCTCGGCTCGGCGCTCGTCAGCGCCGCCGCGTATCAGCAGGGAACGACCGGCGCCGACGGCCTGCCACCGGACGCCGATGCACTGGTCGGCGCCGTCGCCGATGCCAATGACCGCGGCATCTACGCCTTGCGCAAGGCCGACCTGTTCAACCTGCTTTGCATCCCGCGCGCCGCGACGATGGCGGCGGAGGCCAACGGCGACACGTTGATGCGCCAGGTGGTCGAGAAGTCGATCGCCTTCTGCGAGTCGAGGCGCGCCTTCATGCTCGTCGACATTCCCGAGAGCGTGAACGAGGTCGCCGAGATGAAGGACTGGCTCGACGCGCACGGCAATTTCCGCAGCCGCAACTCGGCGGTCTTCTTCCCGCGCCTGAAGATCGCCGACCCGGCCGCCAACTATCGGCTGCGCTCGTTCGGCAGCAGCGGCACGATGGCCGGCATCTTCGCCCGCACCGACAACGACCGCGGCGTGTGGAAGGCGCCCGCCGGCATCGAGGCGACGCTGCTCGGCGTCGACGACCTCGACTACCGGCTGAGCGATGCCGAGAACGGCACGCTCAATCCGCTCGCCATCAACTGCATCCGCATGTTCCCGGTCTACGGGCTGGTCAGCTGGGGCGCGCGCACGCTCGACGGCGCCGACCAGACCGGTTCGGAGTGGAAGTACACGCCGATCCGCCGCCTCGCACTGATGCTCGAGGAGTCGCTGTTCCGCGGCACCAAGTGGGTCGTCTTCGAGCCCAACGACGAACCGCTCTGGGCGCGCATCCGCCTCAACATCGGCGCCTACATGACCTCGCTGTTCCGGCAGGGCGCGTTCCAGGGCACGACGCCGAAGGATGCCTTCTTCGTCAAGTGCGATTCCGAGACGACGACGCAGGACGACCGCAACAAGGGGATCGTCAACATCGAGGTCGGCTTCGCGCCGCTCAAGCCCGCCGAGTTCGTCGTCATCCAGATCCAGCAGATCGCCGGCCAACTCTGAGCCGACACCCGAGGAGCAATTCATGGCCAATACCGGCTTCGTCGTCAACGCACAGCGCGTCGACCCCTACAAGAACTTCAAGTTTCGCGTGCTCTGGGACGGCAAGGCCGTCCTCGGCATCTCGAAGTGCGGCGCGCTCAAGCGCACCACCGAGGTCGTCAAGCACCGCAGCGGCGGCGACAACAGCCACGACCACAAGTCGCCCGGCCGCAGCAGTTTCGAGGGCGTGAGCATGGAGCGCGGCGTCACCCACGACCTCGAGTTCGAGAAGTGGGCGAACAAGGTGCACAGCTACGAAGGCGACGCCAGCATGGACCTCGCCGGGTACAAGAAGGACCTGACGCTCGAGGTCATGAACGAGCGCGGCCAGGTCGCCTTGCGCTACTTCCTCTTCCGCTGCTGGGTCAGCGAATTCACGGCGCTGCCTGACCTCGACGCCAACGCCAACGCGACGGCGATCCAGAGCCTCAAGCTCGAGCTCGAAGGCTGGACCCGCGACGTCGACACGACGGAGCCCTCGGAGGCCGCCTGATCCAGACCCTGACTCGACGGGTCGCCTGACATGCGTTCCGCAGCGCGCGCCGCCGCGCCTTCGGCCTCGGGCCGCGATGCTTTCGTGGCTCGACCGTTCGCGACCGATGCGGTCGACCTGGACGTGCCGATCGACGCGTCGCGGCCGGTCGCGTCGACCGATGCCCTGCTCGCGTCGTGCCTGCACGATGCGTCGGGCCGTCGTCCCGACGTCGAAGCGGTTCGGCGCTGGACGGTGGTCGCACGTCTCGATGCGCTCGCCGCGATCCGCGAAGCCGGCGGGGCGCGCACCGAGTGGGTGGTGTTCCAGTGCAAGGCAGCGGACTGCACGGAGCGCTTCGAGGCGGAGATCGACCTCGCCGTGTGCCGCACCAAGGGCGCTGCCACGACGATCGAGTTCCCGGTCGACGGAAAGGCGATGCGTGCACGCCTGCCTACCGGCGCCGACCAGGCACGCTGGCAGCAGGAACCAACGCCGCTTCATCTCGTCGCGGCGAGCCTGCTCGATTCGACCGATCCCGACCCGGCGGTGATCGACGCGCTCGACGCGGCGCTGGCCCAGGCCGATCCGGCGCGCGAGCTGAAGCTCCAGCTGGTCTGCCCCGCATGTGGCACTGCGCAGCAACGTATCGTCGACCTGGAAGCGCAGTTGCTCGGGACCTTCGCGAGAGAGCAGCAGGCCTTGTTGCGAAAGATCGCGCGACTCGCGCGTGCCTTTCACTGGGCCGAGGCCGACATCGCGCGCATGCCGGCGTGGCGACGCGACTGCTACCTCGATCGCCTCGACGCCGAAGGATTCGACGAGGCGGTGCCATGAGTTACCTGGCGACGCTGGCAAGGCCCGCGGAGACATCGATGCGCGTGACGACGCCTCATGCGGCTGTGCCGGCTGCCGCGACCCTCGGCGAGGTCCACGAGGAGATCGCGGCCGCGCGCCCGCATGCCGCACCGGCGGGGCCGACATCGCTCGCTGATCGGTCCCTGGAGGCAGCGCACGCAGTGCCGCGCGAGACTCGCGCGGGCGTCGAACGGCCGATGGCCGTCGAAGCACCTGCGTTGCCGCCCTTCTCGCCCGCGACCGGTGCGGAACGCGGGATCGAAGTGGCGCCAGTCGTCGCAGCACCGCGTGTCGCGCCGGCTCGCGCGCAGCGGCCCGAGCCGGCGATCGACATGACTTCGGTGCGCGAGGCAGCTTCGTTGCCGCTCCCGCTGGCCACCGAGCCATCTCCCGTCGCGCGTATCGACCCGCACATCGAACGCGAGCACGACACGTCCGCAGCAGAGCGCGCGCGGGCGTCGATGCGCGCAGCGAGCCCGCTGCCTGTCGCACGGGTCGAACGCGACGACGAGTCGGCGGCTCGCAGTGCCACGCCGCCGCGCGCCAGGCGCGACAGGTTAAGCGTTCATATCGGCGCCATCTCGCTGACGGTGAAGGCGCCGGCCGCCACGCCACCGCCGGCCGCTCCCCTGGTTGCGCCGGTGGCGCAGGCGCTTGCCGCCACCGCACCGGCGCGTTCGCGCGAAGGCCTCGGCTTCTCGGCGAGCCGCCATTACCTGCGCTGGAGCTGAGCGTGACGACGCCGAGCGGCGAGGCGATCGGGGCGACCAGCGAGCTGCTGCGCACACGCCTGTCTTCGGCCCTGAACAACGTGCTGGTGACGGTCGGCCGGCCGGAGGCGGCGAGTGGCGGCCAGCGCTCGCTCAACCTCTTTCTCTACGGCGTCGCCATCGACCCGCACCTGCGCAACGAGCCGCTCGACCGCGGCCAGATGCCGCCGCTGTGGCTCTCGCTGCATTACCTCATGACCGCTTTCGACGACGGTGGCGAGAGCGACTCGAGCAACGCGCACCGCCTGCTCGGCCAGGGCATGACGGCGTTGCAGGGCCTCAACTACATGCGGGCGCCGGTTGCCAATCTCGCGCTGTCCAGGAGTCCCGATCCGCTCAGGCTGACCTTCGAAGATGCCAACGTGGATCTGCTTTCGAAGCTGATGCAGGGCAGCGACGAGAAGTACCGCGTCTCGATCGCGGTGCAGGTGCGGCCGGTGATGCTCGAGCTCGAATCCCCGCCTGCGTACGCGCCGCTCGTCAAGACGATCGGCCCACCGGCCAACCCCGGCATCGTCGTGCTGCCGAGCCTGGGCGCGGTGCTCGAGGCCATCGAGCCCGAGCGCTTCGTCGCTGGCACGACGGTGACCTTGAGCGGCACCGATTTCGCCGGCTACGACCAGGCGATCCTCGGCAGCAGCGCGCTGCCGCTGGCCACCGGCCCCGAGGGCGTCGCGACCTTCGTCGTTCCCGCCGCTGCGGCGATCGCCGCCAACGGCTACGGCCTGTGCATCTCGCGCACGCTGCCGAGCGGGCGCACGATCACGAGCAACGCGCTGCTCGCCGAGCTGATGCCGATCGTCACCGGCACGGTGCTGAACGGGCCGCTCACGATCCTGCCGCCACCCGGGCCGAACGCGCTGCGCCACGGCAGCTTCCGTGTCACCGGCACGCAGCTCGGCGGCAGCGCTGCCTCGGTGTTCGCGACGCTGTTCGGCAACGGCGTCGCCAACGGCCTGTTCGCGGCCGAACCGACGTCGACCATGACGCAGCTCGAATTCACGGTGCCGCCCGCGGGCGCACTGCCGCCGGGCAACTACGCGGTCGTGGTCCGCGTCAACGGTCAGCAGGCGATCGATTCGCCGACGCTCGCCTGGGTCTGACGATGAAGCGCGACGCACCGGCCCTGCTCAACCCCGACCTGCGCGTCGCCGATGCGCAGGTTGCGGCCTGGTTGACGCAAGTGACGCTGCGCTTGCGCCGCGAGATCGCCTGGCTGCGCCGGCAGCGCGGCGGCGTGGCGGAGGACGCCGCGCCGTCCGCCGATCCGGCACAGGACAGTCTCGACCTGCTGCGCTTTCACGATGCCCGCGACGCCTTCTTCGCCGACGACGTGACGGCACGGTGGCTCGGCGAGCGCATCGCCGAGGCGACCGTCATTTCCGCGCCGGAAAAGCGTACGGCGACCAGTCGCTGGCAGCGCGCCGTCGAGGCGCTCGATCTCGACCCGGCCGCCTGCTTCGTGCTTGCCTGCGGACTGGCGGCGCGCGCCGATGCGGCCTTCGGCGCAGTCGCGGCGAGCGCCCTCAACGACGCAAGCCGGCCCTTCCCGACGCTGGCTCTCGCGCAGCGCCTGTGGGACGACCCGCTCGCCGTGCTGGCCTGCGCCGATGCAGCGCATCCGCTCTATCGCAGCGGCCTGCTCGCGGCGCCTGCGGCGCGCGACGGCAACGACTGGAACGTTCCGCTTCAGGTGCCGGCTGCGGTGGCGCGTGCATTGCTCGGCGACCCGCGCGCCATGGCCTTGCCGGCCGTGTTGCGCGCCTTGCCACCTGTCGCGGATCGTGAAGGGCGCGGCGCCGCCGAAGCGAAAGTGCCGATGCAGGCGCTCGCGCACTGGCTGCGCGCGACACCGGTCGCCGGCATGCAGATCGTGCCCGTGCAGGGTCCACGCGGCGGCGACACGGCAGGCACCGTCGCTTCGGTCGCCGCGGCGGCAGGTACGCAAGTATTCGCGCTCGATGCCGACGTCCTGCCGCAGCATCCGGCGCTCGCCGGCATCGCCGCGGCGGCGTGGCTGCACGGCGTCGAGATCCTCGCGCCCGAGTCGTGGATGGACGGTGCCGGTCACGCGCACGGCAACGACGAGCTCGCCGGGTTGATGGCCATCCCGGTGCGCTGGTACGTGCCGGTGGAAGAGGGCGCGGCACCGCGCCACTGGCCGGGCGCGCTGGTCGCACCCGCCTGCGTCGTACCGGTCTTGTCGATGGCCGAGCGTTCGAGCCGGCTCTCGATCGCCGCCGCGGCCGGCCTGCCGGCCCGTGAGAAGAAGGCCGCGCGCGCCCGCGCAGCCGAGGCGGCGCGGCGCTTTCGCGTCCAGGAGCGCTCGCTGGGGCGCATTGAACGCGCGCTCGAGATCGATCGTGCGAGCGGCTTGCGTGCCGACCTGTTCGAGCTGGCGCGTGCCGAGGCGGCCACCGACATGGCGCAGCTCGCGGCTCCCGTCGAGCCGCGCTTCGAGCTGAAGCAGCTCGTGCTGCCGCCGCGCGAGACGAGGTCGCTGCAGGCCATCGTCACGGCGATGCGGACGCTCGGCCGCGTCCACTACGAATGGGGCGCGGCGAAGGCCTGGAACGAAGGCGGTCTCGCCGTCATGTTCTGCGGCCCGCCCGGCACCGGCAAGACGATGGCCGCCGAGGCGCTGGCGCACGAGCTGGCGCTGCCGATGTACCGCATCGACCTCTCGCAGGTCGTCAACAAGTACATCGGCGAGACCGAGAAGAACCTGCGCCGCATCTTCGACGCCGCCGAAGCCGCCGACTGCCTGCTCTTCTTCGACGAGGCCGACGCGTTGTTCGGCAAGCGCACCGAAGTGAAGGATGCGCACGACCGCTTCGCCAACATCGAGATCAGCTACCTGCTGGAGCGCATGGAGCGCTTCAAGGGCCTTGCCGTGCTCGCCACCAACCGGCGCAAGGACCTCGACGACGCCTTCATGCGGCGGCTGCGCTATGTCGTCGAGTTTCCGGTGCCGGGCGTGGCCGAGCGCGCGCTCATCTGGCGCCAGGTCTTTCCCGAGGCGGTCGACACGAGCGGCCTCGACGTCGAGTTCCTGTCGCGGCGCTTCGAGGTGGCGGGCGGCGCGATCCGCTCGGCCGCCTTCAACGCCTGCCTGCAGGCGGCAGCGCACGGGGGCAAGCCGAGCGTAACCATGACCGAGGTCGTGCAGGCGGTGAAGAACGAGCTCGAGAAAGGCGGCCGCGAGGTCGCCGGCGAACAGTTCGGCGTCTACGCCCATCTGCTTGAGGGCGCCGCATGAACCTCTTCATCGACCGCATCGAATTGACGCTCGACGGCGTCTCGCCGAGCGACGCGCGGCTGCTCTCGGCCGAGCTGTCGGCGGTGCTCGAGACGCGGCTCGGCGCGGCGCCGGGCGGTGACGACGCCGCGACCGATCACGACGACGCGCCGCTGGAAACGGCGCTGCGCGGCCGCGCGCTGGTCCAGGCGATTGCTGCGCGTCTCGCCGATGCCATCGGCGACGAGCGCCGGCGTGCCGAAGCACCGGGCGAAAGCGGCGAGGAGACGACATGGCTCTGATCCCGATGCGCGGCGCCCTCGTCGAGTACGGCGGCCAGTTTCTCGGGCCGATCCCGAACATCGTCATCTTCCAGTTCAACCCGGAAACGCTCAGCCGCACGATCACGATCCCGCAGGCGGCAACGGCGAACAACAGTGCCGCCAACCGGCCGCGGCGCGAGGTCGCGACGACCGAGGCGCCCGCCGTCGAGAGCTTCACCATCACGGCGCAGTTCTCGGCCGCCGACGACCTGGGAACCGGCGGCGCTGTCGGCGTCGTGCCGCGCCTGTTCGGCGTCGGTCCGCAGATCGCCGCACTCGAGAAGATGGTCTATCCGGTGATGCCGCCGGGCGGCCTGATCGGCGCCGACATCGACGCCGTCGGCGGCGCACTGAGCAGCGGCGCCGGCGCCGCGGCGACGCGGCCGGTGCCGCCGCAGAAGGTGCCGCGCCTGCTCTTCATCTGGGGGCCGACGCGCGTCCTGCCGGTGCGCATCACCTCGATGTCGATCAACGAGAAGCAGTACGACATGCTGCTCAATCCGGTCGAGGCCGAGGTGCAGATCGGCCTCTCGGTCGTCTCGACGCCGTCGCCGGCCGACGCCGTCGCCGTCGGCGCCTGGGGCTACTCGCAAATGATCAAGGACACGCAGGCGACGCTCAACCTGGCCAAGGTCATCGAGTTCGCCGTCGACCTGGTCCCGCTCTGAACCGCCACGCCGCCGAGCCGAACCATGTTCCTCAAGAATTCCCGCTACGCCGCGCAACCGACCGTCAAGTCGCGGGGGCCGCGATCCGACGGCAGCGTCGTCGTCGTCAAGCTGCGCCCGCTGCCCGACGCCGCGGGCAAGCCGACGGCGATCCGTGCCCACGATCAGTTCGATGCGATGAGCGAGACGCTCTACGCCAGCGACGCGACGCGCTACTGGCACATCGCCGACGCCAACACCGAGCTCGAGGCGGCGGAGCTGACGCGCACGAGCGGCCGCGTCATCGACGTGCCGTCGAGCTGAGCACGCACCGAGCCCGATCGCCATGCCCGCCGCCCAGTTCCGCCTCTTCGTCGACAACGTCGCCGCGAGCCCCGAGCAGCTCGCGTCGTTCTCGCGCATCCGCGTCGAGCAGGCGGTCGGCATGGCGGCGGCGGCCGAGCTGCAGCTCTCGCTGGTGCCCGACGCCGACGGCGTCTGGAGCGGCTTCGACGAGCCCTCGGCGCAGCCTTTCACGCGCGTGCGCATCGAGATCAAGCTCGACGACGCCGACTTCGTGCCGCTGCTCGACGGCCCGGTCGTCGGCCAGCGCTTCGAGCTCGACGCGCAGCCCGATTCGAGCAAGCTCGTCGTCATCGCCCACGACGACAGCGTGCTGCTCGACCGCGACGAGAAGGTCGTGGTGTTCGAGAACGTCGCGCTCGCCACGCTCGTGCAGAACCTGATCGAGGAGCCGGGCCTGACCGCGCGCGTGGCGCCAGGTCTGCCCGACGCGGCCTCCGCGGTCGATCGCTTCGTCGTCCAGCGCGGCACCAACATGCAGACGCTGCGCGCGCTGGCCAAGCGCTTCGGCATGTTCGTCTACGTCGAGCCGGGCGACAGGCCGGGCCGGTCGGTCGGCGTGTTCGAGGCGGCGGCGGCGAAGGACGAGGGCCTGCCCGGCATCGTGCTGCTCGGCGCCGATCGCAACATCGCCAGCTTCAGCGCCGAGTTCGATGCGCTCCGGCCGCAGGCCGCGAAGGCCGGCATGGTGCGCGCCATCGACAAGGAGCAGCTCAGCGGCAACGCCGCCACCGCAAGCGAGATCGCGCTCGGCGACGAAGCGTCGCACGCCATCGTCACGGCGGCAACGACGCTGCTCAGCCAGACGCGCGAGGAGCAGAGCGACCTCGACGCCGCGACGGCCGCCGTCGTCGACATCTCGTCGTGGGCCTTCTCGGCCCGCGGCGAAGTCGACAGCGATCTCTATGCCGGCGTGCTGCGCCCCTATCGCAAGCTCACCGTCACCGGCGTCGGGCCGCAGCTCTCCGGCGACTACATGGTCGCGCGCGTGCTGCACGAGATCGACGATAGCGGCTACCGGCAGAGCTTCTCGCTCTCGCGCAACGCCCGCTCGGCCGGCGATGCGGGTGGCGGCGGCCCAGGCTCGGGAGTCTTCTGATGAACGACGGCGGCATCGAGCGTCTGGTCGTCGAGCTCGCGACGCAGACGCGCACGCGCTTCTACGGCAAGTACCGCGGCGTCGTGCAGGACGTGAACGATCCGGAAGGCCTGGCGCGGATCCGCGCCAACGTGCCCGAGGTGCTCGACACCGAGGTCTCGCCCTGGGCCTGGCCGTGCAGCACCTATGCCGGTCCCGACGTCGGCCTGCACGCGGTGCCACCGGTAGGAGCCGGCGTGTGGATCGAGTTCGAGGCCGGCGACCCGTCGCGGCCGATCTGGGTCGGCGGCTGGTGGGGCCGCGACGACCCGCCGAAGAACGAGCAGGGCAGCGCGGCCACGCCGCCGAAGAAGATCCTGAAGAGCGAGTCCGGGCTGCTGCTCGCCTTCGACGACGACGCGCACACCGCCACGCTCTCCGATCGCAACGGCAGCAACCTGGTGACGATCAAGGTCGACGACGGTCAGGTCAAGGTGCTGGCCGCGACGAAGGTCGTCATCGAAGCGCCGCAGATCGAGCTCACCGACGGCGCCGCCCATCCGCTCGTCTTCGGCGACGAACTGCTGCAGTACCTGAACCAGCTCGTGCAGATCTTCAGCACGCACACGCACGTCGGCGAGACGGTGCTCGGCATTCCGGTGACGCCGATGATTCCGACGCCGCCCTTTCCTCCGGCCACGCCCGCGCTGCTCTCGACGCGCGTGAAGACTGGCTGAGCGCGCGAGGCAACGATGGCGAATCCCCTCACCGCAGGCACGGCGCGCAACCTCGGCGACGGCATGGCTGCGGCGATCGACGCGGCGATGCAGGAAGAGTGGCAGATCGCCTACGGCTCGCCCTTGCCCGGCGGCGCCGGCGAGCTCGACCGCAAGATCCTCTTCGCGGCAGTCGCCAAAGGCGTGCTGCGCTATCTCTACGCGCATCGCGCCGACCTGGTGACCGATGTCGTGCACGACGATGTCCTCAACGGTCACAGCCACCAGATGGCGTTCGACTTCACCGACTCATGAAAGCGATGCGATGAACGGCCGCCACCTCGCCTTCCCGTTTCGCATCGGCAGCGACGGCCGCACGGCCGCGCCGGTCGATATCGCCGACCACGTGCGCGGCGAGCTGATCCAGCTTCTGCTCACGGCGCCCGGCGAGCGGCCGTTCCTGCCGTCGTTCGGCGCCGGCCTGAAGCGGCTCGTCTTCGAGCGCAACGACCCGGTCGCCGCCGGCCTGGCCAATGCGACGGTGAGCCGCAACCTCTCGAAATGGCTCGGTCAGCGCGTCGCCGTCGAGTCGCTCAAGGTCGATGCGATCGATTCCGAGCTCGACGTGCGGCTCAGCTATCGCATTGTCGCCACCGGCGAAGTGCGCGGCATGCGCCTGCAGGGCCCGAGCCGCTGAGGCGAACTGCGATGAACGCAATCCTCGATCCGGAAATGCTCGCCGATCGCGCGAACACGCTCGACGGCCTGGGCAAGAACGGCTTCCGGCTCGCCTACGTCACGCTCGACCCGACCGATCCGCCGCTGTTCGCGACGCTCGACGTCGAGTTCGTCAACACGCAGGCGCTGGTGCCGCTGCCGCCGAAGGAGGCCTTCGTCGTCGAAGGCGGCGTGCGGCGCAACCGGTCGGCGGTGCTGGTCACGTCGGTCGCCGCCGTCGCCGGGCAACCCGACACACTGCGCCTGACCATCGAGCCGGTCGGTGATTACTCGACCTACACGCTCTCGACGACAGTGAGTTCGCTCGTGGCGCCGGGCGACGCCTTGCCGCGGGCGATGGACCCGCTCTTCAACGCCTTGCCTTTCAAGTTCCGGCCCGGCTGCTTCAACCTCTCGTGCGCGCCCGAGAAGTCGGGGCCGCCGCCAGCCGACATCGCGCCGGCGATCGGCTATCTCGCCCGCGACTACGACTCGTTTCGCCACGTGCTGATGAGCGCGATGTCCGCGCGCGTGCGCGGCTGGGCGCCGACCAGCGAGGCCGACCTCGACCAGGTGCTGATCGACCTCATCGCCGCGCGCGGCGATGAGCTGGCCGATGCGCACGATCGCGTCATGGCCGAGCGCGCGATCGCGACGGCGAGGAAGCGCGTCTCGCTGGCCCGCCACGCACGCCTCGTCGACTATCACGTGCACCAGGGCCAGCAGGCGACGGCGACGCTGGTCGTCGAAGCGCTTGCCGGGCCACCGAGCGATCTGCCGCCGGCCCCCGAGATCGCCTGGGCCGTGTGCAACGGCAGGTCGTGGCAGGCCGACGACGCGGTCGTCTTCGCGACCTTCGCCGACCGGCCGCGCTGGCGGCGGCGCGTCTTTGCGGAGTTGAACCGGCTGCGCCTCTACGGCTGGGGCGGAACCGTCACCGCGCTGCCCAAGGGCGCGACCAGCGCCGACATCGTGCTGCTCATCGATCCGCCCGGTCCCGGCGTGCTGAGCCAGGCGCGCGCCTTGCGATTGCAGGATCTGCTGCGCGGCGACGCGGTCGAGCAGCAGGGCGCGCCTGCCGACGTCGATGCGAGCGTCGACCGGCTCGTCGTCGCCGAGGTGCTGAACCCCGACACCGGCACGCCCAACGGCCACCATCTCGACCGTCGCCAGGTGCTGCACCTCGTCGCCGGCACGGCGCGCGCCGAGGCGATGCAGGACCCGGTCACCGGCGACTGGTTCTGCCGCATCCGCTGGGCCGACGCCGACGCGTTGGCCGCCAACTTCTGCTTCGTCGCCGATTGCGGCGGCGTCGCCAAGGACGACGTCAGCCTTTTCTTCGGCAATCTCGCCGAAGTCGCGCACGGTCGGCCGCACGAGACGATCTTCGTGCCGCAGGGCGGCCGTGCGGTGCTGCCGGTGAACCCGGCGCTCGTCACGACCGACGCCGCCGAGTGGAGTGTCGCGACGCGGCCGAACGGCAGCGCCACCGTCGTCACGGGTGCCGTGGCGCGGCTGCCGCTCGACCCGACCATCGCGGCGCTCGCCTACCGGCCGAGCGCCGCCGACGGTAGCGCGCCGCCGCGCTCGACCCTTGTCGTCGAAGTGACGAGCTTCGGCGCGACACGCGCCTGGGTCGAGCAGATCGACCTGATCGAAAGCGACGGCAGCCAGGAGCACTTCGTCGTCGAGACCGACGAAGACCAGGTGAGCCGGCTGCGCTTCGGCGACGGCATCAACGGCGCGCCCTTGCCGCCCGATGCGATCGTCACCTGCCGCTATCAAAGCGGGCAGGGCTTCTCAGGCAACGTCGGCGCCGACCGGCTGACGACGTCGAGCGTCGACGTCGCGGCGGTCTGGAATCCCTTCGACATCACGAACGGGCTCGAGCCCGAAGCGCGCGACGACATCGTGCGCCGCGCGCCCGAGGCCTATCGCGTCGTGCAGAAGCGCGCCGTGACGCTGGCCGACTACGCGAAGGCGGCCGAGGGCATCGCCGGCGTCTCGCATGCACGCGCCCGCTATGCGTGGTGCGGCTCGTGGCGCGCCGCGCAGGTGGTGATCGACCCGGTCGGCGGCGCTGACCTCAGCGTCGACCTCGTCGATCGCCTCGAGGCGTCGCTCGACGCCTTGCGCCTGATCGGCGACGACGTCGAGATCCGCGCCGCCGCCTATGTACCGCTCGACATCGAGCTCGTGCTCTGCGCCGACCCGGCCTACTGGATCGAGGACCTGCGCGCCGAGCTGGAGGCCGAGTTCTCCGACGCGTGGACGGCGGACGGCCGGCCTGGCTTTTTCAACCCCGATGCCTGGACCTTCGGCCAGTCGCTGCATGCCAGCCAGGTGATCGGCCGCGCGCTCGCCGTGCAAGGCCTCGACAAGGTGCTGCAGCTCTCGATGCGCCGCTTCAATCCCGGCGCAGGCGGCGGCCTCGTCACCGTCACCCTCAAGCCCGGCGACCTGCCGATCGCGCAGGTGGCGACGCTGCCGATCGGACCTTTCGAGATCCTCGTCGTCGCCAACGACCCGGACCGGCTCGAGCGCGGCCGCATCGTCTTCGATATCCGTGGAGGCAGGAAATGAGCTGCGACCACGACTGTGCGCGCGACCCGGCCTTCCCGCGCGCGATCTTCAATCGTCCCGGGTTGGATGCGATCGACTATCGCATCGGCGACTACGTCGCGATGCGAGCGCACATGCTGGCGCAGATCGATGCCGACCCCGCTCTCGCCGGCTGGACGCATCGCCTGCCCGACGATCCCGGCATCGCCCTGGTCGAGGCGGCGGCGATCGTCGGCGACATCCTCGCGCTCTACCAGGAGACCTACGCCAACGAGGCCTACCTGCGCACCGCGCAATGGCGCGATTCGGTGGCAGAACTGGTGCGCGTGCTCGGCTATCGGCTCGCGCCCGGGCTCGGCGGCAAGGCGCGCTTCGCGCTCGCCGTCAAGGGCGACAAGCCGGTCGCGATTCCGAAGGGCTTCGCGATCACCGCCAAGCTGCCCTCGGCGCCGAAGCCGGTGCAGTTCGAGACGACCGCGGCCTTCGACGCGCGACCGGCGCTCTCGAAGTTCCATCTCTACCGCCCGCGCTTCATCCCGCAGATCGTCAACGGCCTCGACACCTTCCAGCTCGACGCCGGCAACGAGCTCGCCCTCGCCAAGGGCGACCGCCTGCTCGTCGGCATGGCGAGCGGCACGACGCTGACGCACACGCAGATCCTGATCGTCGAGAAAGTGACCGAGGCGTTCGGCGTGCGCATCGTCAAGACGAGCGGCCACGTCGCCTCGCTGCTCGGTGGTCACGTGTTCGGTCATATCGCGCCTGCGCTGACGCTCAATCCTGCAGCGCTCGCCACGCTGTCGCTTTCGGCACCCGCCGCGCCAGCGATTGCGATCGCGCCGATGCTTCCGTTCTCGCCGGCTTCGCTTCTCGCGTCGGCCAGTGCGCTGTCGAGCGGCATCTCGTTCCTCCCGGCGTTCTCGGGACTGCTCAACGCCGGCCTCGGCCTCGCGCTGCTCGACTCCGCAGCGTCGCTGCAGGCCTACAAGCTCGGCGCATCGGTGCGCCACTTCGGGCACAACGCGTCGGCCACGCGTGTCGCCATCGACGGCGACGGGCATGCCAGCGAAGTCGGCGTCCCCTACCTGCGCCGCCTCGACGCCAACCAGGGCGATCCTGCCGGCCCTGCGCTGAGGCCCGCGCAGTGGCCGCTCGAAGGCGAGGTGCCCGCCTTCAGCGCCGGCACCAAGGTGCTGGTCGAGGCCAATCTGTCGGCCAACGCCGATGGGTCGGCGGCACGCAAGCGCGTGCTCGAGCGCGGCATCTCGCAGGTCGACCGGCAGTCGCTTGCCTGGGGCAGCCTGACCGGCGCGAGCACCGTGCTGCAGCTCGACGACGACCTGTCGATCACCGATTCGGGCACGACGCTGCGCTACGCCGACATCCGCGGTGTCACCGTGCACTTGGTCGTCGGCGCAGGCTTCCGCATCCGCGCCGCGTCGCAGCCGACTGGCGCGACGAGTGGTCACGCGCTCGACTACTTCGGCAATCACGACGACGCGCTCGCGCTCGCCGAGCGGACGCTGCTGCTCGACCTGCCCGAAGGCCCGCATCCCGTGCAGGTGCAGGCCGTCGACGCGAGCGGAAGTGCCAGCGATCCGCGCTTCTACGCGCTGACGCTCGACAGCACGCTGACGCTCGCCGGGTTCGCGCACGACACGCCGACCGTCGATGTCTATGGCAATCTCGTCGACAGCACCGAAGGCAAGACCGAGGTCGATGCGCCCCTCGGCGACGGCGACGCGCGCGAGGTCTTCCAGACCTTCGCCCTGCCCAAGACGCCGCTCACCTATCTGCTCGACCCGGCGAGCTCGCCGCCGCAACTGCCCGAGCTCGAGATTCGCGTCGGCGGCGTGCTCCGGCAGCGCGTGACGAGCTTCTTCGGCCGCGGCCCGCGCGAGCCCCTCTACATCGTTCGCGAAGACAAGGACGGCAAGTCCTTCGTCCAGTTCGGCGACGGCCGCACCGGCGCGCGCCTGCCTTCGGGCAAGGGCAACGTCGTCGCGCACTGGCGCACCGGCAGCGGCGCGCACGGTTTGCCGGCCGGTAGCGACAAGCCTGCGGCAGCGAAACGCCTGCCCGGCTTCGACGACGTGTGGATGCTCGAGCCGGCGACCGGCGGCGCCGTGCCCGAGAGCGCCGCGAACGCGCGCCTCGCAGCGCCGGGCACGATGCAAAGCCTCGGCCGCATTGTCAGCCTGGCCGACTTCGAGGCCGAGGCCTTGTCGCTGCCGGGGGTGCTCAAGGCGCGTGCCGCGTGGCAGTTGCAGGACGGCGCACCGCTCGTCGTCCTGACCGTGCTGTGCGCGTCGGGCGAGGCCGCAGACGCGGCCGCGATCGACATCGCCCTGCGCCGCGCCCTGGCAGCGCGCGGGCCGGCGCGCTGGCCGCTCATGGTGCGCATCGGCGCGCGGCAACGCATCGTCATCGGCCTGGCGGTCGCCATCGATCCGACCTTGCGCGCCGACGACATCGCCGTTGCCATCTCGGCGGCACTCGGCATCGAAGACGACGATCCGGCCGACGACATCGATCTCGGCGCACGCGGCCTCTTGCACTGGCGCATGCGCAACTTCGGCGATGGCGTACACGGCTCGCAGATCCTGGCGGCGGTGCAGAACGTCGCCGGCGTGCGCTGGGTCGAGATCGATCGGCTGCAACTTGCGCCGGCCGCGCCGACCCTGGTCGCTGCGTCGACCTTGCCAATCGCACCGGGCTTGCCGGCGAGCCTGAGTGTCGGCGGCTTCGCCCGCGTCACGCCGCCCAGCCGGCGCAGCCTGCGCGCGCGCGCCGACCAGCTTTTCTCGCTGGCGCAAATGGGGCTCGCGATCCGCTTTGTCGCTGATCCCGAGGAGGCGTTGCCATGAGCGTTCTCGCAACGCGTCCGAGCCTCTACGAGCGCCTGCCCGAGCTGTATCGCCAGCGCGATCTCGAGCAGACGCCGCTGGCGCCGCTGCGGGCCTTCGTCGGCGCCATCGACACCGTGCTGCAGGCGCTCGCGGCACAGGTCGGCGCGCAGTACGACGACCTCTTCATCGACAGTTGCGCTGACTGGGTCGTTGCCTACCTCGCCGATCTGGTCGGCACCTCGCACCTCAAGGGCGACCCGTGGACGCTGCGCGCCGACGTGGCACGCACGGTCAAGAACCGCCGTCGCAAGGGAACGCTGGGTGCCGTCGAGTCGCAGGTCCATGCGCTCTCGGGCTGGGCGGTGCACGCCAGCGAGCTGCGCGAGCGCATGGCCTGGAACCAGCCGCTCAACCATTTGCGTCCCGACGTCGGCGGCGGCTCGCCGTTCGGGCGCGCGCCCTTCAACCAGATGACGCGGCCGATCCGCGGCGGCACGGCGGCGTTGCGCTCTCCCGCCTGGCTGTCGTTCGTCGGCTCGCCTTTCGATCCTTTCGCGCACGTTGCCGATGTCAAGCCGCCGCTGGTGCTGCTCGATCCGCCGGTCGGCCGCATCGCGCCGAATCTGCCCAACCTCGGCGTCTTTCTCTGGCGCCTCTCCGACTACCAGGCGCCGGTGTCGCGGCCGAGCCCTCCGCTCGCACCGTGGAATGCGATCGAGGCGATCCCGGCAGCGCCCGGTGCCGCCGCCTTTGCAGTGCGCTTCGAGCTCCATCCGCAAGGCGAACCGATGGTGCTGTTCAACACCTGGCGCTACGCCGCCGACGCCGAGCCGCCGAATCTCGCGACGATCGACGCCGTGCCCGCGCCGATGCCGACGGCGCGCCTGACGACCGGCGACCCGGCCGCTCGTCCCGAAGCCTACGTCCGCGTCGAGACTTACGTGGCGACGCCGTCGGAGCCCGGCGACGACGCGCCGGGCCTCGTCCTGCATCTGCCTGCCGTTCCCTTCGCCGGCATGCCCTGGACGTTTCGCGGCGCCGAACTGTGCGCATGGGAAGCAGGCCTGTTCCCGCCGCTGCGGCCCTTCGAGATCGCGGTCGATCCCGAGCACGGGCGCGTCGTCTTCGGCGTGACCGGTGCGACCACCGCCGCGTTCGCCGACCCGCTCGCCGCCGGGCTGCGCGTGTCGGCAGCGACCGGCGCGATGGGCGCGCGCCGCAAGGACGGCAGCGTCGGCGCCCAACCGCTGCCGCGCGTCTTCGATCCCTTGCCGGCTGGCGCCGCCTTCGTTGCCGTCGACGGCGTGACGACGACGCTCGCCGACGCGCTCGCCGACCTCGCCCTGCGCACGCAGCCGCTCGTCGTCGAGATCGTCAACAGCGACACGCACGTGCTCGATCTTTCGACCGTCGCCGGCATCGGCAGCGTCGGCGGCGTGTTCTCGCTGCGCCTGCGGCAACCGCAGCCCGATGCGAGCGGTGTGCGTCCCTGGCCGCTGACGATTCGCGCCGCGAGCGGCGAGCGGCCGGTGATCCGGCTGGCGCAGCCGCTGCGCATCCGGCCGCAGTCCATCGTCGGCAGCGCCATCGACCTGCAGGCGCTGCAGAACGTTCGCTTGCAAGGCCTCTACCTCACGCGCGATGCGATCTTTCCGGCGGGCTCGGCGCTCATCGAGCAGGCGGTCGTGAACCGGCTCGAGATCGATGGCTGCACGCTCGACCCGGGCGGCGCGCTCGTGCTCGACGGCAGCGCGACCGGCAGCCGCGCGCCGATGCGCGACGCGCTTCGCCTGCCCGCGACGCGCGGCCTCACCGTCGCCGAGCGCCAGGCCTTCGTACAGGTACCGGAGATCTCGTTGCGCCACTCGATCTGCGGTGCGCTGGCGATCGATGATGCGTATCTCGTCGGCGTCGAGGCTTGCATCATCGATGCCGGCGCCGGCGTGCTCGACGGCCCATCGTCGATCGCCATCGGCGCGGCGACAGGCGATCCCGAGAAGACCTGGGGCGCGCCGATCGCTTTCGCTGGCGCAACGATCTTCGGCCGCAGCCGCGTCGAGCGGGCGCGCGGCGAGGGCGCGCTCTTCGTGCGTCGGCTCGAAGTGCACGACAACCAGGACAGCCACGTCGGCCCGCTGTTCGCGGTGCGCGGTGCGACCGGTGCGGGCGACGTCTTCGCCGAGTTCGCCAAGGCCGGAAGCTGCATCCGCGCGAGCTGGTTTTCGGGCGACGCGGACCGGCTGCCGCAGCACGTCGGCTGCGTATTCGGGCCCGGCGCCGTGCTGCGCTTCAACGCCGAGCGCTTCGGCGCGCCGGCCTATGCGCAACTCGCGCTCGCCGTCGATCGCCGCATCTGCGACGACGGCCCGAACGCCGACGAGATGGGCGCATTCGGTTTCCTGCTCGGCACGCACAAGTGGAAAAACATCGGCATTCGCCTGCGCGAATTCGCGCCGGTGGGGGTGCGCGTCCTGCTCATCCCCGTCACCTGAGGAAGCTCTCATGAAAGGCGATTTTTCTTTGCTGGGTTTCGACCCGGAGAGCCAGTACACCGGCGTGCGCCACCAGCAGGGCCGCGTCCTGCTCGACCGCGACTGGAACGACGCACAGGAGATCGAGGCGACGTGGCGCAACGCCGTCGCCGCCGACGCCTTCGGGCCGAATGTGCTGGCCGTGCCGGCTGCATCGTCGTCGTCGTTCCAGGTGCTCTCGGCCCTTGCCGATGCGACCGGCGTGCACGTCGCGCTCGACGCTGGCCGGGCCTGGGCCGCGGGGCTGCCGGTGAGCCTCTCGGCGAGCGCGACCTTCGATGCGACCTACCTGACGCCGCCGCTCGCACCGGTCACGGATCCTTCGACGATAGGCGCTGGCATTCGCGACGCGGTCATGCTCGAGGTGTGGGAAGACACGGTCAGCGCCTTTCAGGACCCGGCGCTGATCGAGCCCGCGCTCGGCGGCCCCGACACCACCGAGCGCGTGCGCGCCTTCAGCGCAGTGCGCCTGCTCCGCCTCGGCACGAACGAGGATTGCAGCGCGGTCGCCGCGCTCGTCGACGACCCGTCGGCGCGTGGTCATCTGAGCGTGACACCGTCGCCCTCGATCGTCATCGCCGGCGACTGCCCGCTCGAGGCGGGCGGCGGCTACACCGGCCTCGAGCACTATCTCTATCGCATCGAGATCGCTGCGCCCGGCGCGGGTGGGAAGCCGCGCTTCAAATGGTCGCGCTACAACGGCGGCCTCGTGGGTCGCGGCATCTTCGCGGTTGGCGCCGTGCCGGCGACGGGCACGGTGACGATCACCGCCAACGACCAGGCCATCAACACCTGCGGCATCGCCAGCTTCTTCTTCGAGGCACTGGCTTTCGACGCTGCCGCGGGCGCGTGGGAAGTGACCTTCACGGCGGTCGCGAGCCGGAGCGTCGACGGCGTGCTGGCGCTGACCAGCACGAGCGGCGTCTGGCCCGCGCCGGCAACCGGTACCGCCTTCTTCCGCCTGTGGGACGGCGTCGCCGACGTGGCCAGCTACGCGACTGGCGCGCCCGTGCCGTTGATCGACGGCATCGAGCTCGAGTTCGATGCGCCCGCCGCCGACGGCAGCAACTACCGGCCCGGCGACTACTGGGCTTTCCCGGTGCGCACCACCGGCGCGAGCTTCGACCCGCCGGTCTGGCCGGCCAACGCCCCCGCCGCCGGCATCGCTTATCGACGCGTCGCGCTCGGCGTCATCGCCTGGCAGGCCGACAAGACCGCCAGCTGGGATCTCGGCCAGATCAGCGACTGCCGGCACATCTTCCGGCCGCTCAGCCAGCAGAAGATCTGCTGCAGCTACATCGTCGGCGACGGGCATTCGAGCTTCGGCGACTTCAATTCGATCGAGCTCGCGTTGCGTCACCTGCCCGCCTCGGGCGGCGAGATCTGCCTGCTGCCAGGCCTGCACACGACCAACGCGATCATCGCCAATCGCGTCAACGTGACGATTCGTGGCTGCGGCGCGCGCACGCGCGTGTTGCCGCGCGAGAAGACGCTGGACCAGCCGATCATCTCGGTCGTCGACTCGACGCGCGTCGAGATCGAGCACATCGACTTCGTCACCCTCGGCGGCACGGCGATCTGGATCGAAGGCACGAAGCCAGGTTCCTGCGACGACGTCGTCATCGCGCACCACCGCATCCTCGCCTGCACGCACGCCGTCTTCGCGCGGAACGCCTCGAACCTGGTGATCGCGCACAACCGGATCCGCATGTTCGACAAGGAGGGCGGGCTCGCGGCGATCGACGTCTCTTCGGACGACACGCTGATCGAGCGCAACGACATCGCGCTGGTGCCGGCCGAGCGCACGCCGCCGGTCGACCCCAACGACCCGGAGGATCCGCTCGACCCGGTCGATCCCTGCGCAAAGCTGCAGCTCGTCTACACGCGGCCGCTCGTCTTCACGCAATACATCAACGCGTTCTGGGCCATCAAGCTGCCGATCAAGATCATCCTCGGCATCCTCAAGCCCTACATCGCGCTGGGTGGCATCCAGGTGCGTGGCGGCTCGGAGCGGGTTCGCGTGCTCGAGAACCGCGTCGTCGGCGGCGCCGGCAACGGCGTGACGCTCGGTGCGGCCAGCGTCGCGCCACCGCCGCCATCGCCGGCACCGAGCTTCCAGATGCGCGAAGGTACGCTGATGGGTGTCGTGCTCGGGCCCGACGGCAAGCCGATGGCCGGCGTGCAGATCACGCTGACGCGCACGCCCGACGGCGCGTTGCGCACCTTCACGTCCGATGCGTCGGGCCGCTTCATGGGTGGCTTTGGCGACGGCACCTATGAGGTGAGCGAAGGCGCGGTCGGCTTCGACATCGACAAGATCGACGTGCAGCGACCCGAAGGCCGCAACATCGTGGTTCTCACCGTCGTGCTGAAGGCAAGCGCGGCCGCACCGGCGCCAGAGAGCGGCTTCCTCTACGACATCGCGATCGAGCGAAACCGCATCGAGGCGATGGGCCTGAATGGCATCGGCGTCCCCTTGCCCGCCGTCGCCAGCCGCCTGGTGAGCTTCGTGCGCGCCCAAGCCTTGCTCGGCTCGCCGGTGATCGGCCTGGCGATTCGCGACAACCGCCTGCTCAACAACCTGCGCACGCCCTTCGACGCGAGGATGCGCGCCGTCGCCACGACGCGCGGCCTGGGCGGTATCTCGCTCGGCCTCGTCGACGATCTGGCCCTTACCGGCAATCGCATCGAAGGCAACGGACGCAGCGGCGCCGACCCGGTGTGCGGCGTCTTCGTGCAGTACGGCGAGTCGGTCGAGATCGCACGCAACGTCATCCTCGACAACGGCGTCGCGCCGACCGCCGCCAACGCGGTGATCGCCGACGGCATGCGCGGCGGCATCGTGTTCGGCCTGGTTGCCAACTTCGGCTTGTTTGCAAAACTGCGCAACGGCGCAAGCGACGCCGGCGCGGCGGCGAGCGCGGCACGCATCCTGGCCAATCACGTCGAGCAACCGGTGGGCTGCGCGCTCTACGTGCGCGCCTTCGGCCCGCTCATGGTCAACGACAACGTCCTGGCCAGCGAGCGCTCGGCGGTCGGCGGCCTCGACGCGCTGGCCGGTACGGTGATGATCGCTAACCTGGCGGGCGTGCAGGCGGCCGGACTGGGGATGCAGACCACCGGCGCGGTCGCCACGGCTCCGGGCCCGGCGCAGCCGATCGCCGTGGGCGGTGGCGACCAGCGGGTCGGTGTCGGCACGAATGCGCGCCTGCAGACGGTGCTGGCGCTGGCGGTTCGCGTCGCACCGCTGTTGCCCGTCGGTGCCACGCTCTTCAACGACAACCAGGTGCGCGCCGGCGCGGCGCACCGCTCGCCGGTGACGCAGCTGTTGATCGGCTACGACGACATCGGCTTCGGCATGAACCAGTGCCACACCGACCAGACGGCCAACGTGTTCGTCAACACCTTCATCGTCGCCGCGACCCTGCGCGCCATCGGCAACCGGCTGCGCGAGCGCGACGCAGCGACCAACCTCTCGATGTTGACGATCGCGACACGCGCCAACGACACCAGCCTGAACCAGGGCGACCACTGCATCGTCGCGCAGGACACCGACCCGGCGCCGCCGAGCACGGTGCAGCCCGGCAACCAGGTGATGCTGCCGGGCAAGCAGTGCGCGAGCTTCAACATGATCGCGGCGCTGCTCTTCAAGCCGATCGCCGCCACCATCAAGACCTGAGGAGCCGACGCCATGGCCACGTTTTCATTCACCGACCCGAACCGCCTGATCGGCATCGAGCGCCCGCCGATCGAAGTCATCAACCGCGGCGAGTCTTCCTTCAAGGCCGATCTGCTCTCCGTCTACGAAGGCATCCAGGCCGACCGCACGGCGATGCTCGCGCAGGTGCGCGAGCTGCAGCTTGCGGCGCAGCTTCTGCTCGACGCGGAGGCCGGCCGCCTCGCCGCGGTCGCGCCCGGCGACGACCGCATCGCCGTTCTCCTGGCGAGCGGGCGGAAGATTCTCGACCGTGTCGACATGATCGACACGGAGGTCGACGTCGCGATCACCCGCGTGCCGATGGTGACCAAGACCGAAGCGCTGCTGCACGGCCGTATCACCGACGACGCCAACCGTGCCGCCGGCCCGGTGACGGTGACGCTCACCGATGAGAAGGGCACGCCGGTGCCCGGTGTGGCGCCGGTCGAGGTAGACAGCGCCGGCTACTACGCGATCGTCGTGCCGGCCGATGTCGCGGCCTGGGTGGGGGCCGACAAGAAGCTCGGCCTCGTCGTCAGCAATGGCGCCGAGAAGGTGCCTGCCTCGGTGGCGCCGTTGACGCTGGCTGCGGGGACGGTGCTGTTGCAGGACGTGCAGTTGCCGGCGTCGGCGCTCGACACCTTGCGTCTGCGTCTGCCGATCCAGACCCTGGTCGGCGGCGGCGCGTTGCTTTCGCCGAGAGGCGCCAAGCCGCGCGCGGCCAAGCCGGCGGCGAAGCGAAGCGCGAGCAAGCCAGGCACGGGCAAGGGGCGCGTCAGGTAGCGGCAATCTGGCGTCGCGCTAGCGATTCGCTCGACCATCGGCGCGAAACTGCGCCGCCGCGATGTCGTGCTTCCTCATCAGCTCGAAGAACGCGCGTCGATTCTTTCCCGCCTGCATGGCAGCGTGGGTGACGTTGCCGCCGCAGCTCGCGAGCAACCTCTCGATGTAGCCGCGCTCGAACTGGCGCACGACGCGGTCCTTGGCGGCGCGAAAGGTGGCGTCGGTGGATTCGGCGGGGCCGGCGCCGTCGATCTCGACATCGTCCTCGCCGAGCGTCGGCCCGCGCGCCAGCAGCACGGCGCGCTCGATGGCGTGCTGCAGCTCGCGCACGTTGCCGGGCCAGTCGTGGGCGATCAGGCGCTCGAGCGCGCGCGGCGAAAAGGCGGCGATGCGCCGCCCGTGTCGCTCGCTGAAGCGGCGCATGAAGTGCTGTGCCAGCAATGCGATGTCGCTGCGTCGCTCGCGCAGCGGCGGCAGCTCGAGCGTCAGCACGTTGAGGCGAAAGTACAGGTCCTGGCGGAACTCGCCGCGCGCCACCATCTGCGGCAGGCGATGGTTGCTGGCCGCAATCAGGCGCACGTCGGCATGCTGCACGGAGTTCGAGCCGACGGCGCGGTACTCGCGTTCCTGCACGAAGCGCAGCAGCTTGACCTGCGCCGAGAGCGGCAGGCAATCGACGTCGTCGAGAAACAGCGTGCCGCCTTCGGCTTCGCGGACCAGGCCGCTGCGCCCGGCATGGGCCGTCGTGTAGGCGCCCTTGACGTGGCCGAACAGTTCGTTTTCGACCAGCTCGGTCGGCATGGCGCCGCAGTTCACCGCCACCCACGGCCGCGAGGTGCGCGCCGAGAGATAGTGGATCGCTTGCGCGCAGACTTCCTTGCCGGTACCGGTCTCGCCGAGGATGAGCACACTCGCATCGCAGCCGGCGAGCGTCGGCAGCTTGGCGACCTGGTCGGTGAAGCTGGGGTGGCTGCCGATGAAGTGGCGCAGCCGCGGGTCGGCCGGCAACTCGCGCACCGCGGGCTCACACACGGCCAGGCCGAGGGCGCGCCGCAGGCGCGTCAGCAATTCCTGCGGTGCAAAGGGTACCGAGACGAAGTCGTGCACACCGCAGGCCAACAATGCGGTCAGCTTCGCAGCGTCCAGATCGATGCCCGCGACGATGAGCGCGGCCGCCGGAAATTCCTTGCGCCAGCTCTCGATGAAGTTGAGCGCGCGGTCGAACGAGAGCGCGTCGGCGACGAACACCGCGCCGGCACAGTCGGCCGCCGCGCCGGCACTGGCGGCGCCCGTCGCGAGCACCTTGATCCGCGCGTCGGCGCCCAGCGCCGCGATGACGGACGCGGTCGCGTCGCTTCGCACGTCGAACGAGACGATCGCGCAAGGGTAGGTCTTCATCGCCACGACGTTCTTCTTGTTTGAAGCAGCAGGCTAGACAAATTCGTCGTCCGAGTCACCTGTCATCTCTACGGAGGCGGGGTTACCGCTACCAATGGTTACGAAATTCATCGTCCGTGTGGCAGGCAGATCGCGATCGCGAAGCGGCGTGCGGCACTCTATGTCGCACGGGTCGACGCGGCGACCCCCCGTACGAAGGATCGCCGCCGCTCACAATCTGCCGTCTCCATTGCCGCTTGCAGCATGAACGCCATCGCCCCCTTGCCCCTGGCCGCCGCGACTGTCGAAGCGCTCGAGTCGGTAACGACAGCGACGCTGACCACTGTGCTCCTGAAGAAGGGCTTGCGCAACGTCTGGATCCGCGGCGCGCGGCCGATAGTCGCCGCCGCTTCGGCACAGCGCCGCGCCGGCCGCGCCTTCACCTTGCGCTTCGTTCCGGCGCGCGAGGATCTCGCGACGCCGGCGTCGTGGGCTTCGCCGATCTCGACGCGCACGGCCATCGAGGCGATGCCGCCCGGCGCGATCGCCGTCGTCGACGCGATGGGCACGACCGACGCCGGCATCTTCGGCGACATCCTGTGCGCACGCATGGCGCAGCGCGACGTCGCCGCACTGGTCAGCGACGGCGTCGTGCGCGATCTCGCCGGTGTCGTCTCGACTGGCTTGCCGGTGTGGTGTCAGGGCACGGCCGCGCCTGCGTCGGTGGCGGGGCTCACCTTCGTCGCCTGGCAGGAGACGATCGGTTGCGGTGGCGTCTGCGTGTTGCCCAACGACGTGATCGTCGCCGACGGCGACGGCGCGGTCGTCATTCCTGCGGCGCTGCTCGACGAAGTGCTCGACGCCGCGCTCGAGCAGGAGCGGTTCGAGGGCTGGATCATGCGCGAGGTCGAGTCGGGCCTGCCCTTGCCTGGGCTCTATCCCGCCGACGAGGCGACGAAGGCGCGCTACGAAGCCTGGCGCAAGGCCTTGCCCGGATCCTGATCGCGCGGCCGCTTGGCGATGCGCGGGATCCAGTACCAGAGCACACCGCTGGCCGCGAAGGCGATCAGCCCGGTGCACCAGATGCCCGAGGCGAGCGAGAGCAGCGCCGTCACGCCGGCAAGCACGGCCGGTCCTGCGGTCGAGCCGATGTCGGACAAGAGCCGCCAGATGCCGAGAAAGTGGGCGCGACCGGCGCTCGGCGAATAGTCGGCGCCGAGCGTCATGATCATTCCCGAGCCGATGCCGTTGCCGAAGCCCATCAGCATCGCCGCCAGCAGCAGCGTCTTCGCGCCGTGCGTGAAGGGCATTGCCAGCATCGCCACGCCCATCAACAGCATCGACGGCACGGCGACCCAGTTGCGTCCCTTGCTGTCCATGACCTTGCCGGCCGGATAGAAGACGAGCATGTCGATGCCGCCGGCCAGGCCGTAGATCAGCGAGGTGGTCGCCGCATCGAGGCCGATCTGTTCCGCCCAGAGCGGAACAACCGCCTGGCGCGACGCGCGTACGGCGCTGACGAGCAAAGTGCCGATGCCGACGGTGAGAAAGATCTTCGCGTGCCCCGAGGTCACGGACAGGATCGTCGGCGGCCGCGCCGCGCCGTCGGCGGTGACGACGGTGGCGTGACGAGAGTCGCCAGGCAACTCCGGCATGCCGACGGCGAGCGCTGCCGATAGAAGCATGGCGACGACGCCGACGCCGTAAGCGCCCGCCAGGCCGGCGAACGGGATCAGCGCCGCGCCGAGAAACGGGCCGAGGAAGAGACCGATCCGCATCACGCCGCCCAGCGTCGACAAGGCGCGCGCCCGATAGTGGAAGGGCACGGCCTCGGCGAGGTAGCTTTGCCTCGCCAGGCTGAAGACCGAGCCGGCCATGCCGATCATGAACACGCCCAGGGCGAAAGCGGCCAGGTGAGGCACGAGCATGCAGATCGCCATGGCGATGGCGCACCACACGCCGGCGCCGACCATGGCCCAACGCTCGCCGAAGCGCGTCGTGATGATCGACGCCGGAATGTTGCAGACCAGGGAGCCGATGCCGATCAGCGTGACCATCAACGCCGCCAGCGCGACCGAGCCGCCCAGGTCGCGAACGCTGAGGGCGACGATGGGCAGGATCGCGCCTTCGCCGAGTCCGAACAGCAGCGACGGGCCGAATGCCGGGACGGCGATCTGGCGCAGCGAGAAGTCGGTCGTCGGTTCGGTCACGGGGTTCGCAAGGCGAGGGCAGCATCGTCCCACGCCTTTGCGGTCGCGCGCACGCCCCACAGATCGACATCGATCTTCGTTCCGACATGCGGCAGTGCCGCCGCCGCGCCGCGCAGGTAGCCGAGCGCGACGCAGGCGCCGGCCTTCGGGCTCCAGCCGGCCGAGGTGATCTCGCCGGCCGCCTCGCCATCGAGGCCGAGCGCTTCGCCACCCCAGGCATAGGCCTCGGCCGAGTCGAACACCAGCGTCACCAGGCGCTTCGCCGCGGGCTGGTCGCGACGCGCGAGCAGGGCGCTCTTGCCGATGAAGTCGGCCGCCCTGTCGAGCTTGACGGCGAACATCGTCGCCGCCTCGAAGGGCGTTTCGTCGGGGCCCAGTTCCGCCCCCCAAGCGCGCCGGCCGGCCTCGATGCGCAAGGCGTCGAGCGCGTAGTAGCCGGCGTCGGAAAGGCCCAGGCCTTCGCTCGCCTCGTGCAGCGCGAGGTAGATGTGGCGGGCCATCTCGATCGGCACGTAGAGCTCGAAGCCGGGCCCGCCGACATAGCTCATGCGCGCCGCGCGAACCCGCGCGAAGCCGAGGTCGATGGCGGTCGTGTGCGAGAAGCGAAGCCGCTCGTGACCGATCTGCTCGGCGGTGCCCGCCGCGCCGGCGCGCGCGAGCAGCGCTTTCGCGTTCGGACCCATGACGGAGAGGACCGCGGTCATCGCACTCACGTCGGTCAGCACCGCCGACTCGTTCGCATGGACGTGGCGCGCGATCCAGTCGGCGTCGCGTGTCGGCTGTGCCGAGCCGGTGACGAGCAGGAAGCTCTCGGCGCCGAGCCGCGTGATCGTCAGGTCGCTCTCGAAGCCGCCGCGCTCGTTGAGCAGCGCGGTGTAGACCATGCGTCCCGGCGCGACGTCGATGGCGTTGGCGCACAGGCGCTCGAGCACGGCGAGCGCGTCGCGGCCTTGCAGCATGAGCTTGCCGAACGAGGTCTGGTCGTACAGCGCGACTGTCTCGCGGGTCGCCTTTTGCTCGGCGACGACGTCGGGCAGCCAGTGCGGCTTGTCGAGCGTGTGCGAGTGGACGAGCTTGCTCGCCTTCGCGTCGCCACCGGCGTTGGCGCGCACGAAGTAGTTGACGCGCTCCCAGCCGTTCTTCGCGCCGAACACCGCCCCCTTCGCCGCGAGCAGGTCGTAGAGCGGCGACGTGCGCAACGGTCGCGCCGACTCGAGCTCCTGGCGCGGCCAGCGCATCGCGTAGTGCAGCCCTAGCGTTTCGCCGGTGCGCTCGGCGAGCAGCTTCTTGTTGGCCATGAACGGCCCGAAGCGGCGGATGTCGACGTCGGAGAGATCGCTTTGCGGGCTGCCTGCGATCACCCACTCGGCGATCATTCGGCCGGCGCCACCGGAGTTGGCGATGCCGGCCGAGTTGAAGCCGGCGGCGACGAAGTAGCGGCCGAGCTCGGGTGCTTCGCCGAGGATGAAGTTGCCGTCGGGCGTGAAGCTCTCGGGGCCGTTCAGCAGCATCTTCACCTGCGCCGTCTCGAGGCAGGGCGTGCGGTGAAGGGCGGCTCGCATGAGCGGCTCGAACTGATCCCAGTCCTCGCCGAGCAACTCGAAGCGGAAGGTCGAAGGAATGGGATCGACCGTCCACGGCTTGGCCTTGGGCTCGAAGCCGCCCATGACCAGGCCGCCGACTTCTTCCTTGTAGTAGATGAAGCCGTCGGGATCGCGCATCACCGGCAGCATCGGGTGCACGCCCTCGATGCGGTCGGTGACGATGTAGAAGTGCTCGGCCGACCAGAGCGGCACGCTGACGCCGGCCAGCGCGCCGAACTGGCGCGCCCACTGGCCGGCGCAGTTGACGACGACCTCGCAGGCGATGTCGTGCTCCTCGCCCTCGTGGCGGACGCGCACGCCGGTGGCCGTCCGGCGCGAGCCCGTCGATTCCGCGGCGACACCGATCACCTCGACGCCTTCGACGATCTTCACGCCGCGCCGCCGCGCCCCTTTGGCGAGCGACATGCAGAGGTCGGCCGGGTTGGCCTTGCCGTCACCGGGGATCCAGATGGCGCCGGCGAGGTCGTCGGTGCGCATGACGGGGAACAGATCGCCGGCGCGCGCGGGGCTGATCTCCTCGCACTCGACGCCGAAGCTGCGCGCCAGCGCAAGCTGCCGGCGGAGCACCTTCATGCGCTCGGGCGTGCCGGCGACGTTGACGCTGCCGCACTGCTTCCAGCCAGTGGCCAGGCCCGTCTCGGCTTCGAGCGTGGCATAGAGCTCGATGCCGTAGCGGCTCATGCGCGTCATGTTGCGGTTGGGCCGCATTTGGCCGACCAGCCCCGCCGCGTGCCACGTGGTGCCGCAGGTGAGCGTGCCCTGCTCGAGGAGCAGCACGTCCTTCTCTCCGAGCTTGGCCAAGTGATACGCCGTCGAGCAGCCGACGATGCCGCCACCGACGACGACGATTCGTGAATGCCCCGGCAGCGTCATGCGGTCACGCCAGGCGCAGCGCCATCACCCCGGCGATGATTGCGCCGGTGCCGACCGCGCGCTGGAAGCGGAAGCGCTCCTTGAGCAGCAGCATGCCGATCACCGCGGCGAACAGGACCGAGGTCTCGCGCAGCGCAGCCACCGAGGCGACCGGTGCGTGCGTCATCGCCCAGAGCGCGATGCCGTAGGCGCCCATCGAGGCGCAGGAGCCGAGCAGCGCGACCGGCCAGCGCTCGCGGATGAAGGCGAGAGACGGTGCAAGCGCATGCCGGCGCTGCCACATGACGAGGGCGAAGTAGGGCAGGCCGTCGACCAGGAAGAGCAGCCCGACGTACTGCAGTGCGTCGCCCGAGGCACGCACGCCGATGCCGTCGACGATCGTGTAGCTGGCGATGATGCAGGCGTTGGCCAGCGCATAGCCCAGCGCGTGGCGTCGTGAGCCGCCGCCGCGCGCTGCCGAACGTGTCAGGCCGATCGTCAGCACCCCGGCACTGATGCCGCCGATGCCCAGCCAGGCCGCGAGCGGCAGGTGCTCGCCGATCAGCCGGCCGCTGAGCAAGGCGACGAGCAACGGCGCCGAGCCGCGCATGATCGGGTAGGCGAAGCCGAGCTCGCCGTGCTTGTAGGCACCGACCAGCGTGATGTAGTAGCCGATGTGGATGACGATCGACGCGGCGAGCCAGGGCCAGGCCTCGCTGCGCGGCAGGCCGACGACGGCCACCAGCACCGCGCCGACGCCGCAGCCGAGCGCGTGGATCAGGGCCGTGTCGAGCGCCTTGTCGACGCCCGACTTGACGAGCGCGTTCCACGACGCGTGCAGCAGGGCACTGAACAGGACCGCCGCGACGATAGTCCACGTCAGCGAAAGAATCATGCGGCGGCGGTCGACGCGCAGCGTGCGGCACGCGCCATGAAGTGGGCGAGCGAAGGCGTGCGCCAGTCCTCCTGCTTGGCGAGGTCGTCCCACTGGCGCAGCATGACGGCGTCGCGCGCTCCGGGCTGCGCCAGAAAGGCGGCGGCCTGGGTCGTGTCGAAGATGCCGCCCTGCAGCTCGAGGCTGCGCTTGGAGTCGGCGGAGAGGCGGGCGAAGTAACCCTCGTTGGCCCGGCACAGATAGCGCTTGGCGTCGACGTGCAGCTTGATCGCGTCGAGCACCGCGCCCGGGAAGAGGCCGCGCAGGAAGGGCAAGGCGAAGTATTGATGCGTGTCGTCGATGCCGCGCAGCGTCGGCGTCTCTCCCTGTTCGTTCAGCAGGTGGCCGAGGTCGTGCAGCAGGCAGGCGGTGACGAGCTCGTCGCTGGCGTCGCTCTGCTCGGCGAGGTGGGCGGTCTGCAGCGCGTGCCCGAGCTGAGTTACCGGCTCGCCGCTGTACTGCGCGTTGCCGTGGCGCGAGAAGAGCAGCTCGATGTCTTCGAGGGTCAGCATGGTGGTCCTCCTTGCCTCAGGCCTTGCGTGGTTCCTCGGCGGCGCCCAGCGCGGCGAACTGCGACTGGCGGATGCGCGTCGCCGTCAGCGCGCCGGCCGACTCGAGGATCGGGTAGGCGACGCCGCAGATGTGCGAGTTGATGCGCTTCAGCTCGCTGATCAGGTCGAGGTGCAGCGAGCTGGTCTCTATGCTTTGCGCCGTGTTGTCGCGCAGGCGCGCGATGTGGTTGGCGGCGTACTCGTGCTCGAGGTCGCGGAAGTGCGCCTTCTCCTCGAGCAGCCGCTTGGCATCGCGCACGTGGCCGTCGAGAAAGACACTCATCGCCAGGCGCAGGTTCGAGAGCAGCCGCTCGTGCAGATGGACGATCTCGGCCATGCCGGCCTCGGAGAAGCTGCGCGACTTCTTGACCAGCTTGTCCTCGATGTCCTGCAGCACGCGCTCGATGATGTCGCCGATCTGCTCCATGTTGATGGTGAAGGAGACGATGTCGGTCCAGCGCCGGCTCTCTTCCTTCGACAGCGCCTCGCCGGAGATCTGCGTCAGGTAGAACTTGATCGCCGAGTAGAGCTCGTCGACGGTGTCGTCGAGCTTTCTCAACTCTTCGGAGAGGCGCAGGTCGTTCTTGCGCAGCACCGGCAGGACGCCGCGCAGCATGGTCTCGACGACGTCGGCCTGGTGCAGCGCTTCGCGGGCCGCGCACGAGATGGCGAGCGACGGCATGTTGAGCGCGAGCGGGTCGAGGTGTCGCGGCCGCAGCGTCCCGGCGCCGGGGCCGGGGTCGACGAGCCAGCGGTCGACGCTGCGCCCGACCAGGCCGGTGCAGCCGATGAAGAGGGCAGCGAGGACGACGTTGAAGAACAGATGAAAGCCCACGACCTGCTGATGCACGGTCGGCGCGACCTGCTGCAGCAGTACGTGCACTTGCGGCAGGAAGGCGATGAAGAGCAGAGCGCCCAGCGACTTGAAGATCAGGTTGCCGAGCGGCAGGCGGCGAACCTGCGGCGAGGCGTTGGCGGTGGCGAGCAGGGCGAGCACGCCGCTGCCGATGTTGGCGCCGATGACGAGTCCGAGCGCCACCGTCTCCGGAATGATCGCCGAGCTTGCGAGCGTGGCGATGAGCAGCACGACGGCGAGGCTCGAGTACGACAGCACCGTCAGCACGGCGCCGACGACGACGTCGAGCATCACCTCGTTGGGCAGCGCCACGAGCAGCGCGCGCACCGCCGGTGACTCGGTGAGCGGCCGCGTCGCCGCGACGATGAGCTGCAGTGCCAGCGTGATGAGGCCGAGGCCGATCAGCACCCGGCCGACCGCGCCGATGCCGCTGTTCTGGCGCGAAATGAAGACGACGACGCCGACGAAGATGAGCAGCGGCGAAAGCCACGACAGGTCGAGCGAGAAGACCACCGCCATCACACTCGTGCCGACGTCGGCGCCGAGCATCACGGCGAGCGCGGCGCTCGTCGTGACCAGGTTCTTGCCGACGAACGAGGCGACGATCAGGCAGGTGGCGGTGCTCGATTGCACCAGGCTCGTCACGCCGAGCCCGGCGATGAGCGAGCGGAAGCGATTGCCGAAGCTCGCCGCCAGGATGCGGCGCAGGTTCTCGCCGAACACGCGCAGCATGCCGGTGCGCACGATGTGCGTGCCCCAGACGAGCAGCGCGATCGCGGCGAGCAGATTGAGGAGGTGGATCAAGAGTCGATCAGCTCCACGGCAGCGAGTAGGTCTTGAGGTTGGTGAAGCTCTTCATCGCTTCCTGCACGCCTTCCTTGTAGCCGAGGCCCGAGTCCTTGATGCCGCCGAAGGGCGTGAGCTCGAGCCGGTAGCCCGGCACCTCGCGCACGTTGACGGTGCCGACGTCGAGCTCGGCGACGAAGCGGGTGATGGTGTCGAGCCGGTTCGTGCACAGCGAGGACGAGAGGCCGTAGGCCGTGCCGTTGGCGATGCGGATCGCCTCGTCGATGTCGCGAAACGTCAGGATCGGCGAGACCGGGCCGAAGGTTTCCTCGCGCACCAGCGTCATCTCGGGGCGCACGCGGTCGAGCACCGTCGGCGAATAGAGTGCGCCTTCGCGCCGGTTGCCGACGAGCAGCCGCGCGCCTTGCGCCACCGCTTCGTCGACGCGCGCTTCGAAGAGGCACGCCGCGGCCTCGTCGATCACCGTGCCCATGTCGTTCGCGACATCGGCCGGATCGCCGAAGGTCCAGGCGCGCGTCTTCTCGACGACGAGCTCGGTGAATCGCGCGGCCACGCTCTCGTGCACCAGCATGCGCTTGACGGCGGTGCAGCGTTGCCCGGAGTTCTTGTAGGAGCCTTGCACGGCGAGCGTCGATGCCTCGTCGAGGTCGGCGTCTTCCATGACGATGATCGGGTCGTTGCCGCCCAGTTCGAGGACGATGCGCCGGTAGCCGGCCTTGGCCGCGATCGCCTTGCCGATCGCCACGCCGCCGGTGAAGGTGACGAGGTCGACGTTTTCGTTGGTGACGAGCTCGTCGGCGATCTCCTTCGGGTCGCCGGTGACGACCGAGAGCATCTCGGGCGGCAGCCCGGCCTCGTACAGCAAGTCGGCGAAGAGCAGGGCGGAGAGCGGCACTTTCTCCGAGGGCTTGAGCACCATGCGGTTGTTCGTCGCCACCGAGGGCACGACCTTGTGCGCGACCTGGTTCATTGGATGGTTGAAGGGCGTGATGGCGCAGATCGCGCCGAGCAGCGGGCTGCGCTGGGTGTAGACGCGGCGTTGCTTGCCGTGCGGCGTGAGGTCGCAGCTGAAGATCTGGCCGTCGTCCTTCAGCGCCTCGTTGGCGCCGAAGACGAGGACGTCGGCGACCCGGCCGGATTCATAACGTGCGTCCTTGATGCACAGGCCCGACTCGGCACTGATCAGCGCGGCGATCTCTTCCGTGCGCGAGCGTACCGCGGCCGCCGCCTTGTTGAGCACATTGGCGCGCTCGAAGCGTGTCAGCCGCGCCTTGAAGCCGCGCGCGATGGCGAAAGCGCGGCGCACTTCCTCGACGGTCGCCTTCGGAACGCTGCCGATGCGCTGCCGTGTGTAGGGATTGAAGACCTCGATCGTGCGCGCGCCGCCGCGCTCGGCGCCGACCTTCTGGCCGGCAATGCGCATCGCTTCGTGGCGGAATTCAATCGACATGGTTCAGCACCAGGTCGAAGGCATCGAAGTTGCGCCAGCGCCGGTCGGGATCGATGTCCTTCAGCTTGCGGTTGACGATCAGCGGCACGCGCTGCTCGGAGACGCCGCCGTGCGAGCGCAGCGGCACCTCGAGCGCCGAGAGGTCGTGGCGCGCCGCCGAGGTGCCGATCACCTTCGATCGTTCCGAGACGACGATCAGGTCGCCGATCCGGTCGACAGGCAGCTCGAAGAACGCAGCGGCCGCCTCGCGCGAGCGCACGCTCTCGACGCCGCGCAGCGCGGCGATCCGCGCCGCCAGCGCTGGCGAGTCGACGTCGGCGGGCAGGTAGACGGTGGCGAACGAACCGAGCGCGCCGTGATGCACGACGTAGGGATCGGTGATGGGCAGGATCACCCGCGCCCGGCCGGTGCCGAGCCAGCCGTCGAGCAGGTCCTGCAGATAGAGGACGTCGGGCGTGCCGTCCATCTTCGTCTTCGCGTTCATGCCGTGGTCGGCGGTGAGGGCGATCGCGCAGCCCATCGCGTCGAGCTTGCCGAGGTAGCCGTCCATCATCCGGTAGAAGGCGTCGGCGCCTTCGGTGCCCGGCGCGTGCTTGTGCTGCACGTAATCGGTGGTCGAGAGGTACATCACGTCGGGCCGGCGCTCGTGCGACATCAGCTCGACGCCGGCGGCGAACACGAACTCCGAGAGCGCGGCGCTGTAGACCGAGGGCACCGGCATGCCGACGCGCTCGACGACGTCGGCAATGCCGTTCTCGTCTTCGTTGGCCTCGTCGGCCTTCTCGGCCGAAAAGCAGATGCCCTTCATGCCGTGGCCGAGCAGCTTTCTCAGCTTGTCCTTGGCGGTGATGACGGCGACCGACTGGCCGGCGTTCGACAAGGCGGCGAGAAGGGTCGGCACGCGCAGCCACTTCGGGTCGTTCATCATCACTTCGGTGCCCGAGGCGACGTCGAAGAGGTAGTTGCCGCAGATGCCGTGCACCGAGGGTGGAACGCCCGTGACGATCGAGAGATTGTTCGGGTTGGTGAAGCTCGGGATGACGCAGTCGGCGACCAGCACCGTGCCGGTGGCCAGCACTTCCTTCAGCCACGGCGTGTAGCCGTGCGCCACCGCCTGGGCGATGTAGTCGGGCTCGCAGCCGTCGACGCAGACGACGACGGTGGGCTGATGCGCGAGACGGTAGTTGCGTCCGTTGACCTCGATCATCGCGGCGCCTTGTCCGTCCCCGGGGGTGGCGCAACCGCGACGCGCGGTCGGGGATGGTTCTTGATCATTCGTTCCTTGCTGTCCATGACGTGGCTGTACATCGCAAGCCCGGCCGCGTCGCGGTCACCGGAGGCGATCGCCTTGACGATCTGCCGGTGCTCTCCGACCGAGATCGGCATGAGCACGCCGTCGGCGAGATTGAGGCGGCGAAAGAGACTGAGCTCCTTGATGAGCTTGCGGTAGATCGATGTCAGC
>JBBRLS010000033.1:0-49078 GCA_038231215.1 Burkholderiales bacterium
AGCTCGACATTCTTCAGGACGCGCCGAAATGATCGGAAACTGGAACTACGGAACCGGCCGGCGCAAGTCGTCGGTGGCGCGCGTCTTCATGAAGAAGGGCACGGGGCAGATCCTGATCAACGGCAAGCCGGTCGAGGAATATTTCGGCCGTCAGACCTCGATCATGGTCGTTCGGCAACCGTTGTTGCTGACCGCCAATGACGCCGCCTTCGACGTCAAGGTCAACGTTCACGGCGGTGGCGAGACCGGCCAGGCCGGCGCGGTGCGCCACGGCATCACGCGTGCCCTGATCGACTACGACGCTGCCCTGAAGCCCGAATTGAGCCGCGCCGGCTTCGTCACGCGCGACGCCCGCGAGGTCGAGCGCAAGAAGGTCGGCCTGCACGGCGCCCGCCGTCGCAAGCAATTCAGCAAGCGCTGAGATCGCCTTGCGACTTGCAACCGGAAGCCGCCTGCGGGCGGCTTCCGGTTTGTGCGGTCTTTCGCCCAACTGCGATAATGTCGTTGCATCTTTTCGCAGGAGCGGTTCCATGAGTGCAGTAGCCGATCACATCGTCACCACGCCGGACGTCGACGCACCGCCCACGCCGCTCGTCTTCACCGACAGCGCCGCCAACAAGGTGAAAGAGCTGGTCGACGAGGAAGGGAACCCTGAACTGAAGCTGCGCGTGTTCGTACAAGGCGGCGGTTGCTCGGGCTTCCAGTACGGCTTCACCTTCGACGAGATCGTCAACGACGACGACACGCAGATGGCCAAGAACGGCGTCACCCTGCTGATCGACGCGATGAGCCTGCAGTATCTCGCCGGCGCCGAGATCGACTACAAGGACGACCTGCAAGGCGCCCAGTTCGTGATCAAGAATCCGAACGCGACGACGACCTGCGGCTGCGGCTCGAGTTTTTCGGCCTGAGCGGCCTCTCCTCGCGTTCGCTGGACGAGCCGCCGCGAGGCGGCTTTTTCACGCCTGCGCTGTCGCTCCCGCGGGGTACAGCGCGCCTAAGAGACGCGGACCCGCTGCGCCGGTCACCGTGTCGATGTTGCCCGCTTCGCGGCGCATGAAGGCGCGAGCCAGCCAGGCGAAGGCACAGGCTTCCACCTGATCGGCCGGCAGGCCGCGCTCGTCGCTCGCGACAACGGCTGTCGACGCCAGAGCGAGCCTCAGCCTCGTCATCAGATCCGTGTTGAACGCACCGCCTCCACAGACGATCAGTTCGTGAGCGCCGGCCGCGTAGAGGCGCAAGGCCTCGGCACACGTTCTGGCGGTCAGCTCGGCAAGTGTCGCCTGCACGTCCTCGGCGTGTAGCCGTCCACGGGCGTCGGTTGCCGAAAGATGGAGGTTGAGCCACTCGGCATTGAAGAGGTCCCGGCCTGTGCTCTTGGGCGCCGGCAGGGCGAAAAACGGCTCGGCCCTCATCGCATCGAGCAGCCGGGCGTCGACGCGGCCGGTCGCCGCCCATGCACCGCCGGCATCGAAGCGTCGCCCGGTCGACGCCAACGACCACAGGTCGAGCAGGCCGTTGGCCGGGCCGCAATCGAAGCCGGTCGTGACGCCGTCGGCGCCGATTGCCGAGAGGTTGGCGATGCCGCCGAGGTTCAAGACCGCAGTGGCCTGCCCCGGCCGGGCGAACAGCGCCCGATGAAAGGCGGGCACGAGCGGCGCGCCCTGGCCACCGGCGGCAAGGTCGCGACTGCGGAAGTCGGCGATGACATCGATGCCGCACAGCTCGGCCAACAGCGCCGGCGCGTTGACCTGCATCGTGTAGCCGGTGCCGTCGAATTCGCCCGGCCGATGTCGCACCGTCTGGCCGTGGCAGCCTATCGCCGCAACTCGGTCGCGCGCGAGCCCTGCCGCCGCGAGCAGCGATTCGACGACTTCGGCGTAGCTGCGCGCCAAGGCGTTGCCAGCGAGCGCGACCCGATGGATCTCGTCGGCGCCAGAACGATTGAGGGCCATCAACTCGGCACGCAAGGCCGCCGGAAATTCGCGGTGCACATGGGCAAGCACCTGCAACGGCGCCGACCCCGAAGCGGGCAGGAAATCGACGAGCACACCGTCGATGCCGTCGAGCGACGTGCCCGACATGAGGCCGATGAACACGTTGCTGACCGGACGACCTTCGGGCTGCGCGCTCGGGTGTTCGCCCTCGGGGCGGCCCGGCGGCCTCATGGCACCGGGCGCTTATTCGCCGAGGACCTGGGCGTGGGCCAGTGTCTGCGCCACGCCGAGTTTTGCGCGGACGGTCTGCGACAGCTCGGTCAGGTGAACCTTCGCCGCGGGCGACAGCAGCACGCCTTCGGACGACTGCGCGACGAGCACCGGATCCTGCTGAACGCCGTCGACCTTGACCTCGAAGTGCAGGTGCGGGCCGGTCGCCCAGCCGGTCTGGCCGACGGCGCCTATCGTCTCGCCTTGCTCGACCTTGGCGCCCTTGGCGACATCGATGCGGCTCAGGTGCGCATAGACCGTGGCCAACTCGTTGCCGTGCTTGATGTGCACGACGTTGCCGTAGCCGTTCTGCCAGCCGGCGAACTCGACGACGCCGTCGCCGATCGTTCGCACCGGCGTGCCGCTGGGTGCACCGTAGTCGACGCCGTTGTGCTGCTTCCAGGTGTTGAGGATCGGATGCATGCGCATCGCAAAGGCCGAGGTCACGCGCGAAAACTCGAGCGGGCTGGCGAGAAAGGTGCGCTGCTTGCTTTGACCATCGAGGCCGAAGTAGGCGCCCTTGCCATCGCCCTCCTTGAACCACATGGCCGAGAAGGTCTGGTTCTTGTTGACGAACTCGGCGGCGAGGACGCGACCGGCACTCGAACCCCAGGTGATCGGCTCGCCGTCGGCGGTGAGCGATTCGTAGACCACCGAGAAGGTCGCGCCCTTCTTCAGCTCGCGGCGGAAATCGATGTCGGTGGCGAAGATCTCGGCGATCTGCGTCGCCACCGGATCGGGAATGCCCGCCTCGTCGGTGGCCGCGAACAGCGACGAGCGGACGGTTCCGCTGGCCAGGAGTTGTTGCGAAGCCAGCGGCGCGAGCGCGACGTAAGCGACGAGCTTGCCGGCGACGCGTTCGATGCGCAGGCGTGCGAACTGCGTTGGCAGCTTGTCGTTGCCCGGCGCGGCGTAGCGCGCCACGAGTTCTTCGAGCCGGCCCTCGGCGTCGGCTCGCACCTGAACGCGCTTGCCGGCGCGCCCGTCGAGCAGCTTTCTGGCCACGGGGTCGGTGCGGAGGAAGGCGGCAGCGGTGGCGTCGTTGACGCCCAGGCGCCGCAGCAGGGAATCGGCGGTGTCGCTGGCGCGGGTGGCATCGCTGCGGAAGAGGTCGTAGTCGTGCTCGGCCAGCGCTTCGAGTTGCGGCCGCAGGTCGGCAGTGGCCACGCTTTCCGTCACCACGCGCCTGGGCAGGTTGGCAGCGTCAGGCACCATCGTCGAGACGCCGAAAGCAGTAGCGGCAAATCCGGCCAGGCCGACCGAGACCGAAACGGCCAAGGTCTTCGGGTAGCTGGAGGCAAAACTGGCGGCATGCGCCGAGGCGTATGCCCAAGCGAGCCCAAGGGGAGCCAACGATTTCAATTTCAGCGGAGCGCGGTCGCTCAGGTGGGTCGGCGCTTGCTGGGTCGGCTCGCGCTTCGGTTGATCGTCGCCGCCGGGGCGCCACTAGAATCGTGGGCTCCCGACTGGCCTCGTAGGATGTGTCGACGCGGCGCTGTAGGACGCCGCCGCGCAGTATAGCGGGCCGGTCCGGCGCTCCCTTCACCTCATTTCCCCCTATGTTTGTATCTTCTGTTGCCGGGACTCCGGACCCGGCAAGCCCTGTCGACGATGCCGTCTTGCGGGCCATGGAAATCTCGAAGCGCCGTTGCAGCGAGCTTTTGCCGGAGTCCGACTGGCTCGCCAAACTGGCGCGATCGCAAGCAACAGGCGTGCCACTCCGCATCAAATTGGGGCTGGATCCGACCGCGCCGGACATTCATCTCGGCCACACGGTCGTATTGAACAAGCTGCGCGAACTGCAGGACCTCGGTCACACCGTCATCTTCCTGATCGGCGACTTCACATCGATGATCGGCGACCCGTCCGGCCGCAACACGACGCGCCCGCCGCTCACGCGCGAGCAGATTGAAGCCAACGCGAAGACCTACCAGGCGCAGGCGGGCCTGATTCTCGACAGTGCAAAGACCGAGATACGTTACAACTCCGAGTGGAGCGACCCGCTCGGCGCCCGCGGAATGATCCAGCTTGCGTCGCGCTACACAGTGGCGCGGATCATGGAGCGCGACGATTTCTCCAAGCGCTTCAAGGCGGGAACGCCGATCAGCATTCACGAGTTCCTGTACCCGCTGATGCAAGGCTATGACTCGGTGGCCCTCAAGTCGGACCTCGAGCTCGGCGGCACCGACCAGAAATTCAATCTCCTGGTGGGCCGGTCCTTGCAAACCGAGTACGGGCAAGAGCCGCAATGCATCATGACGATGCCCCTGCTGGAGGGCCTGGACGGCGTCGAGAAGATGTCCAAGTCGAAGGGCAACTACATCGCCATCACCGAGCCGCCGAACGACATGTTCGCCAAACTGATGTCCATCAGCGACGATCTCATGTGGAAATACTTCGATCTGCTGAGTGGCCGCAGCGAAATCGAAGTCGCCCGCTGGCGCGCCGAGACAGTCGCTGGCCGCAATCCACGCGACGCCAAGGTCAGCTTGGCCAAGGAGATCACGGCGCGCTTCCATGGCGCGGCCGCCGCAGAAGGGGGCGAGGCCGACTTCAACTTGCGCGCCCGGGGCGGCATCCCCGACGAGATCGAGGTTGTGGCCCTTCACGGAGCGCCGATGGGCATCGGCACCGTGCTGAAACAGGCCCGCCTCGCGCCCTCGACCAGCGAAGCGATGCGCCTCATCGAAGGTGGCGGCGTGCGGGTCGAAGGCGCCGTCGTCTCCGACCGCTCGCTGAAGCTTGCGGCCGGGACCTTCGTCGTTCAGGTCGGCAAGCGCAAGTTCGCCCGCGTCACCTTGAGCTGAGTCGGAGCCGGCAGTGCAGGTGCGGACCCTGCTCCGTCTTTCCGTCGCGGCGGCCGTCATCGCCATCGCGACGAAGACTCTCGCCTGGTGGATCACGGGCTCGGTCGGCCTGCTCTCCGACGCCATGGAGTCCTTCGTCAACCTCGCGTCGGCGCTGTTCGCCCTGGCCATGGTCACCATCGCGGCGCGACCGGCCGACGACGATCACCCTTTCGGCCACACCAAGGCCGAGTATTTCGCGAGCGGCTTCGAGGGCCTGCTCATCGCTGGTGCCGCCGTGGCCATTGCGTGGGCTGCGGCGGTCCGCTTCATGAACCCGCGACCGCTGGAGGCGCTCGGCGTGGGCGTGACGCTGACGGTCGCCAGCTCGGCGATCAACGGCCTGCTCGCCTGGAAGATGATGGCGGCGTCTCGCCAGCATCGCTCGATCGTTCTCGAGGCCGACGCGCGCCATCTCTATGCCGACGTCTGGACCTCCGCGGGCGTCGTCGTCGGCCTGATCCTCGTCCACCTGACGGGCTGGCTCTGGATCGATCCGGCCGCAGCGGTGCTCGTCGCCGCCAACATCGTGCGCGAAGGCGCACGTGTCGTCTGGGGCTCCATCGAGGGCCTGATGGACAAGGCGGTCGAGCCCGAAGTGCAACAGCGCATCGATCGCACGCTGGCGCGCTTCACCGAGGCGTCGGTGCGCTTCGACGACATGGTGACGCGGCGCGCCGGCCGCCGGCGCTTTCTCGACGTGCACATGCACGTCCCCGAGACCTGGACGCTGGGTCGCGCGGCCCAAATGCGTGGCGAGGTCGAGCAGGCGCTGATGAACGAGGTCGAGGGCCTGCGCGCCTCGATCCAGCTGCTGCCCTCGAACGTCGAGGCGCAGTTCAATACGGCGCAGGAGCTGCATTGATCGCGCTGGTGCAGCGGGTCGCCGAGGCACGCGTCGACATCGAGGGACGGGTGCGCGGCGCGATCGGCCGCGGCCTGCTGCTGTTCGTCTGCGCCGAGCCCGACGATGACGACGCCGTCGCCGACAAGCTCGTCGACAAGGTGCTGAAGCTGCGTGTTTTCGCCGACGCCGCCGGCAAGATGAACCTCGACCTCGCGGCCGTCGGCGGCGGCCTCTTGGTGGTGAGCCAGTTCACCCTCGCCGCCGACACCTCGAGCGGCAACCGGCCGGGATTCTCCGGCGCGGCCCGGCCCGAACTCGGCAAGCGACTCTACGAGCGCGTTCTCGCGAGTGCTTCGGCACGGCATCCGATCATGGCTAGCGGCGAGTTCGGCGCCGACATGCAGGTGCATCTCGTCAACGACGGGCCAGTGACGATTCCTCTTCTCGTGCGACGTTGACGGGCAACGACCCGCAGACGACGGATCGGACGAGAAGATCGCTGAGCACGCGCGCCACGTGCCTGGCCTCGCGTCCGGCACCGTCGGCGATCTGATTCCGGCAGCTCGTTCCGTCGGCCACGATCAGCGCATCGGGCGCATTGCGCACCGCCGGCAGCAGGCTCAGCTCGGCCATCGCCATCGAAATGTCGAAGTGCTCGGCTTCATAGCCGAAGCTTCCCGCCATGCCGCAGCAGGAACTCTCGATCAGCATCGGCTCGGCGCCGGGAATGAGGCGCAGCACCTCGAGCACTTGCGGCATCGCGCCGAACGCCTTCTGGTGGCAGTGGCCATGCACGAGGATCGGTTGCCCGGCGGATTTCAGATCGAGCGCGAAGCGCCCGGCGCGCACTTCGCGAGCGATGAACTCTTCGAAGAGCAGTGCATTCGCCGCGACCGTGGTGGCTGCTCCGCCCAGACCCATCACCAGCATCTCGTCGCGCAGGGTCAGCAGGCACGAAGGCTCGAGGCCGACGATGGCGACGCCGCGTTCGGCGAAGGGCAGGAAGGCGGCGAGCAGCTCCGCGGCCTTGGCCTTGGCGCGCTCGGGCATGCCGGCGGCGAGCCAGGTGCGGCCGCAGCACAGCGCCGTGCCCGGCTTCTCGGCGACATGAACCGCGTAGCCGGACGCCTGCAGCACGCGCACTGCGGCGATCGCGTTCTCGGTCTCGAATGTCGCGTTGAAGGTATCGACGAAAAGAACAACTGACTTCGCCGCCGCGAGGGTGGCCTCGCGGTTCGCCAGGCCGAGCGTCGGCGCGACATGCCAGAAGGTGTCGCGGCGCCAACTTGGCAGCGAGCGTCGAGACGAGAGACCCAACCAGCGCTCGGACAGTCGGGCCAACAGGTCCACGCGATTGCGCAGATTGGGCAACCACGCGACCCGGCTGGCGACGCGCGCAATCTCCGGCAGCGCGGCGATGCAACGGTCGCGCAGCGAGTAGCCGTGGCGCGCCTTGCGCTGCGCCGTGACCTCGATCTTCATGCGCGCCATGTCGACGCCGGTTGGGCAGTCGCGCTTGCAGCCCTTGCAGCCGACACAGAGCGAGAGCGCGTCGTGCACCGAGTCGCTGGCCAGCGGGTGCTCGTCGTCAGCAGCACCAAGCTGACCGGACAACGCCAGCCGCAAGGTGTTCGCACGCCCACGCGTCAGATGCTGCTCGTCGCGCGTGACGCGAAAGCTCGGGCACATCGTGCCGGCGTCGAACTTGCGGCAGTGGCCGTTGTTGTTGCACATTTCGACGGCCTTGGCGAGGCCGCCACTCGGATCGCCGCCGCTGCCAGGCGCGGTCGTCGCTTCCGTCAGCGGATCGTTCTGCACGTCCCAGGCTGACCAGTCGAGGACCGGCTTCAAGGCGATCGTCTTGTAGCCGCGCGCGTAGCGGAACAGGCCGGCGTCGTCCATCCTCGGTGGATCGACGATGCGCTTGGGCGCGAGCAGGCCGATCGGATCGAGGTGCGACTTGATGGCACGAAAGGCCTCGTCGATCTTCGGCCCGAACTGCCAGCGAATCCACTCGCCGCGACACAGGCCATCGCCGTGCTCGCCGCTGTACGCGCCCTTGAAGCGTCGCACGAGCTCGCTCGCTTCCTCGGCGATGGCGCGCATCTTCGCGGCACCATCGCGTCGCATGTCGAGGATGGGCCGCACGTGCAAGGTGCCGACCGACGCGTGCGCGTACCAGGTGCCGCGCGTGCCGTGGCGCGCGAAGACCTCGGTCAGCGCGTCGGTGTAGTCGGCCAGGTGTTCGAGCGGCACCGCGCAGTCCTCGATGAAGCTGACCGGCTTGCCGTCGCCCTTCAGGCTCATCATGATGTTGAGGCCGGCCTTGCGCACTTCCCAGAGCGCTTTTTGCGGCATGTCGTCAGGCATGGCGACGACGGCGTCGGGCATTCCGAGGTCGGCGACGAGTTCGACCAGCGCCTTGAGCTTGCGCAGCAGGGCGCCGAGCTCGTCGCCGGTGAACTCGACGAGCAGGATCGCCGCCGGCGCGCCGATCAGCGCCGCTTCGATGGTCGGCCGGAACGCGGGGTTCGCGCGCGCCAGTTCGATCATCGTGCCATCGACGAGCTCGACCGCGGTCGGGCCGAGCGTCACGAGGTGCTGCGCAGCCGACATCGCGGCGCGAAAGGTCGGGAAGTTGACGACGCCGAGCACCTTGGCGCGCGGCAGCGGCGCAAGCTTCAACTTCAGGCGCTTGTAGACGGCCAACGTACCTTCGCTGCCGACCAGCAGGTGCGCGAGGTTGACGCTGCCATCGGCGGTGTACGGCCGCTCGCTTTGTGCCTCGAAGATATCGAGGTTGTAGCCGCCGACGCGGCGCATTACCTTCGGCCAATGCGCTTCGATCTCGGTGCGCGTCGAGGCAGCGAGGTCGCGCACGAAGTCGGCGATCGCGCGCTCCTTCGCGCCGAGGCCGGCGACCGGGCCGAACGACACGCTGCTGCCGTCGCTCAGCCAGGCGTCGATGCCGAGCACGTTGTGCACCATGTTGCCGTAGGCGATCGAGCGCGAGCCGCACGAGTTGTTGCCGGCCATGCCGCCGATCGTCGCCTGCGCGCTGGTCGAGACGTCGACAGGAAACCAGAGTCCGTGCGGCTTGAGCTGCGCGTTGAGCGCGTCCAGCACGAGGCCGGGCTCGACCTCGGCGGTCATCGCTTCCTTGTCGAAGGCGACGAGCTTGCGCAGATGCTTGCTCGAGTCGACGACGAGCGCGGCGCCGGTCGTCTGACCGCACTGCGAGGTGCCGGCGCCGCGCGAAAGGAATGGCGTTCCGAGCTCGCGTGCGATCGCGATCGCGGTCGCGATGTCTTCCTCCCGGCGCGGCGCGAACACGCCGACCGGCATCACCTGGTAGATCGATGCGTCGGTGGCGTAGCGGCCGCGCGAGGCTGCGTCGAACAGCACCTCGCCTTCGGTTTCGGTCGCGAGGCGGTGCGCGAGCTTGGCCGCTTCTGGACCGCCGAGGCGCGCGATCGTCGCAGCCGCGCGGGCGGCGTTCTCGCGCGTGACGACGGTCGGCAGCGGCGCGTTCATGTGGGGACCATGACGACGGATTTTGAAGGCAAGAACCCGGCGACGCCGCCGGGTGCGCATGGAGGAAGTGCCGCTTGACAAGGCCTCCTCGCATGCAAGACTGACAGCCCGATGGAGCTCTCATGATCGCCCTCGACCAACACCCCAGCGGTCGCCACTTCCTGCAGATTCCCGGGCCGACGCCGGTGCCCGACCGCATCCTGCGCGCGATCGGCCGGCCCACCATCGACCACCGCGGGCCCGAGTTCGCGGTGCTCGGCAAGCGCGTGCTCTCCGGCATTCAGCGCGTTTTCCAGACGCGGCATCCGGTCGTCATCTATCCGGCCTCGGGCACGGGCGCATGGGAAGCGGCGCTGGTCAACCTGACGAGCCCGGGCGACGCCGTGCTCATGTTCGAGACCGGCCACTTCGCTTTTCTCTGGCACAAGATCGCGCTGCGCCTCGGCCTTGCGCCCGAGTTCCTGAGCGTGCCCGGCACCGACGCCGCGACCGGGCTGCCGTGGGCCTGGCGGCGCGCAGTGCAACCCGAGCTGATCGAAGCGAGATTGCGCGAGGACCGCGCGCACGCGATCCGCGCCGTCTGCATCGTGCACAGCGAAACCTCGACCGGCGTCATCTCCGACATCGCCGCGGTGCGGCGAGCGATCGACGCCGCCGGTCATCCGGCGCTGCTGCTTGTCGACACGATCTCCGGGCTCGGCTGCGCCGACTATCGCCACGACGAATGGGGCGTCGACGTGGCGATGGGCGGCTCGCAGAAGGGCCTGATGCTGCCGCCGGGCATCTCCTTCAACGCCCTCTCGCCCAAGGCGATCGAGGCGAGCAAGGCGGCAAGGCTGCCGAAGGCGTACTGGGCCTGGGACGAGATCCTCGAGATGAACAAGGGCGGCTACTGGCCGTCGACGCCGAACACCAACCTGCTCTACGGCCTCGCCGAATCGATCGACATGCTTTTCGAGCAGGGGCTCGACGCCGTGTTCGCACGTCACCAGCGCTGGGGCGAGGCGGTACGCGGCGCAGTGCGCGCCTGGGGGCTGCCGATCCAGTGCGCCGACGCGGCCGCCTGCTCGCCGCTGCTCACCGGCGTGGTCACGCCGGCGGGCGTCGATGCCGATGCGCTCCGCGAGCTCATCCACGAGCGCTTCGACCTCTCTCTCGGCACCGGCCTCGGCAAGGTGAAGGGACGCATGTTCCGCATCGGCCACCTCGGCGACAGCAACGACCTGACGCTCCTGGCGGCGCTCGCCGGCGTCGAGATGGGATTGAAGCTTGCCGGCATCGGCCTGGCCGGCAGCGGCGTCCAGGCGGTCATGGATTTCTTCGCATCGCATCCACAGCAAGCGCCCTTGAAGGCCGCGGCCTGAGCCACGCTTCTCACCTGTTCGGAGTTCCAAGCCATGCAACGACGTCTCCTTCTCCAGGCCGGCGCTGCGGCTGCCGCCACGCTCGGCGTTCCCGCTCTTCGCGCGCAGGCCTGGCCGACCGGGCCGGTGCGCATCATCGTCGGCTTCCCGCCGGGCGGCGGTACCGATGCGTTGGCCCGCGTCATCGGCCAGAAGCTGAGCATCATCTGGAGCCAGCAGGCCATCGTCGAGACCAAGGCCGGCGTCGCCGGCGTGCTCGCCGCCGACTACGTCGCCCAGCAACCGGGCGACGGCAGCACCCTGCTGATGGCGCACATCAACAGCCACGCCCTCGCGCCCAGCCTGCAACCCAAGCTTCGCTACAACGCCGAGCGCGACTTCGTGCCCATCGTGCTGGTCGGCGTCACGCCCAACCTGCTCATCGCCAACCCGGCGCAGAAGGCCTTGACGGTGAAGGACATCGTCGCGCTGTGCAAGGCGCAGCCCGGCGCGGTGAGCTTCGGCTCGGCCGGCTCCGGCTCGGCCCAGCATCTCGCGCTCGAGATGTTCAAGCTGCAGGCCAAGGTCGATGCCTTGCACGTTCCCTACAAGGGCAGCGGGCCGCTGCTGCAGGACCTGATCGGCGGCCAGATCCAGTACAGCTTCGAGACCATGACGGCGGCGACGCCGCATGTGAAAAGCGGGCGGGTAGTCGCCATCGCGCAGACGCGGACCCGCCGCGCCAAAGGCCATCCGACCGTGCCGACGATGCAGGAGCAAGGCTTCGACGGCTTCGAGGCGACTACCTGGTACGGGCTCGCGGGGCCGAAGGGCCTGTCGCCGGCGATCGCCCAGAAGATCAACCAGGACGTCAATCTCGTGCTCGCCCTGCCCGACGTGCAGGAGAGGATGGACACCTACGGCGCCGAAGACGGCGGCGGCTCGAGCGAGAAGTTCGCGACCTTCATCCACACCGAGATCGCCAAGTGGGCGAAGGTCGTGAAGGACGCCGACGTCAAGGTCGAGAGCTAGTGCGGTGCGCCGCTCTGTTCTGCGTTCATGACTGAGTAGGCGCAGCGGCAACTCGGAGGACCCTCGACGGGTGTCGGCTGGAGCCAGCTAACGACCGTTCAGCCGGCTGCGCTTGCTGTCTCCGGTGGACCCTGAGCGGAATTTCCTTTGCCCCAGATGAATTCCAGAAAGCGGACGGTCGTGGACTAACGCGATCCTGATGCCGTCGCTGCTACGCTTCTCGCATGAACTCCAACCTGCGGCCGGACGCCTCCGAGGCGCGACGCTCCGCCGCGACCGCCGCGCTGCTCATCACCGCCGCCACTGCCCTTTCTGCCGCGTTGGACCATCACGTCTCGCTCACCAGCCAGGCGATGCTCTACCTGGTGGCCGTGGTGATCGCGGCCTACGCCTGCGACCGGGCGGTCGCGCTGGCGAGTGCTGTCGCCGCAGTGACGGCACTCAACTTCTTCTTTGTGCCGCCCCGCTACACCCTTGAAGTCGAGAACCGTGAGCACCTGATCGCGCTGGCGACGATGCTCGGCCTTGCACTGCTCGTGAGCTGGCTTTCGGCCCGAGTACGAACCGAGTCGCGGCTCGCCGCCGAGAGTGAGCGCCGGGCGCGCGAGCTGAGCGCTCTTGCCACCGAGCTGCTCGACGCCGGCGACGAGGCGAGCGCCTTGGTCGCGGGCGTACGGGCCTTGCGCAGCGCCTTCGATCGGGTCGTGCTCGTCACGCTCGATGCCGAAGGCGGGCTGCATCCGGCCGAGGGACTGCCGCAGCCGGTGCTGCAGTCGCTGCGCTGCGCCATCGACGAGGCGGCGGTGATCGGCCCGGGCACCGGCCGCTGGCCGGGGATCGATGCCTGGGTCCTGCCGCTCGGCTCGCGCGGGCACGTGATCGGCGCAGTACGTATCGAGCCCGCCCCGGCGGCCGACGAGCTGGGGCGCGAACACGCGACCGCGCTCGCCAGCGTGCTTGCCCAGGGCCTCTGGCGGCTGCGCGCCGCTGCGGCCGGGCTCGAGGCCCGGGCTGGGCTGCAGCGCCAGCAGCTGCAAAGTACTTTCCTCGCCGCGGTGTCGCACGACATGCGCACGCCGTTGGCCGCGATCGTCGCCGCGGTCTCGTCGCTGTTGGAGCAGCGTGAGCGGCTTCCCGTCGCTGAGCGGGAGCGCATGCTGGCGAGCATCGCGAGTCAGGCCCGCTATCTCTCCGACATCACGGAAAACACATTGCAGCTCGTGAGCCTCGCCTCGGCGCCGCTGGCGCCGCAGCGCGAATGGCAGTCGCTCGAGGAGATCGTCGGCAGCCTCGTCGGCCGCTTGCGTGGTGGTGCGTGTGGCGCGCGCATTCGGGCCCGGGTCGAGGTCGCGCTGCCGCTGGTGCGCGGCAACGCGACCCTGCTCGCCCAGCTCCTCACCAACCTGCTCGACAACGCCTGCAAGTACAGCGAGGGTCCGGTCGAGCTCGCCGCGTTCCGCACGCCCGACGCGGTCACCGTCAGCGTGAAGGACCGCGGACCGGGCATCGCACCCAAGACCGAGGCGCGCCTGTTTGACGCCTTCTTCCGCGGCGAGGCGAAGAGCGCGCGGGACGGTGCCGGCCTCGGCCTTGCGCTCTGCAAGGCGATCGCCGAGGCGCATGGCGGCACGCTCGCCTATGCCCGGCGGCGTCACGGCGGCAGCAGCTTCACGCTCGCCCTGCCGCTAGAAGCACAACCCGACGCGGGCGCATGACGCTGAACGTGCTGGTCGTCGAGGACGACGCCGCGATCCGTGGGCTTCTGCGCTCCGCGCTTGCAGCGGAGGGCTTCGAGGTGACGACCGCGGTTTCCGTCAGCGAGGCGACGGCTCTGCTGAAGCACCAACCGCCCGATCTCGTCATCCTCGACCTCGGACTGCCCGACGGCGATGGCGCCGCGCTGGTGCGCGTGGTGCGGAGTCAGAGCGCGCTGCCAATCGTCGTGGCATCGGCACGACACGATGAGGCGAGCAAGATCGCGCTGCTCGACTCAGGCGCCGACGACTACCTGGTCAAGCCATTCAGCATCGGCGAGCTGCTTGCGCGCATCCGCGTTGCCCTGCGCCATCGCGGTTCGCCCCGGCAGCCCGCCCTCCGCCACGTCGAACGCGACGGTCTGACCATCGACCTCGATGCCCGCCGCATTGAGCGTGATGGCGTGACCGTGCATCTCACGCCCACCGAGTTCGAATTGCTCGCCCGCCTGGTGCGCAGCGGCGGGCGGATCGTCACGCACCGCCAGCTGCTCGCCGACGTGTGGGGCGTGGAGCACCTGGCCGACACCCACTATCTGCGCCTCTACATGGGCCAGCTGCGCGCCAAGCTCGAGCGCCAGCCCTCGGAGCCGCGCTTCCTGCTGACCGAGATCGGCGTCGGCTATCGCTTCGCGATCGACTGACGGCGCACACGGGCGCCGCCGAGCTTATGCGTTCCTGATGCGGTAGCGCCTCCAATCGCGGTTGCATCGCAACCGGCCCCCCCATGAACCTCGAAACCCGCCGCCAAAGCCTGGCAGCCCTGACGCTGGGCGCCATCGGTGTCGTCTACGGCGACATCGGCACCAGCCCGCTCTACACGATGAAGGAAATCTTCAGCCCCGGCGTGGGCGTGCCGCTGGACGAGCGGCACATCATCGGCGCGGTGTCGACGGTCTTCTGGGGACTGATGTTCGTCGTCACGCTCAAGTACGTACTGCTGATCCTGCGCGCCGACAACAAGGGCGAGGGCGGCATCATGGCCCTGACCGCGCTGGCGGCCCGTTGGGCCGGACGCACGCCGCGCGCCCGCACTGCGCTGCTGCTCACTGGCGTGCTCGGCGCGGCGCTCTTCTACGGCGACAGCGTCATCACGCCCGCGATCTCGGTGCTCGGCGCGGCCGAGGGGCTGGAGGTGGTGGCGCCGGCGCTCAAGGCGTGGGTGCTGCCGATCTCGCTCGGCGTGCTGCTCGGCCTCTTCGTCGTGCAGCGCTTCGGCACGCAGCGTGTTGGCGTGATCTTCGGGCCAGTGATCGTGCTCTGGTTCGTCACCCTCGCCGGCACCGGCGCCTGGCAGATCGCGCACGCGCCGGTGATCCTGCAGTCGCTCGACCCGCGCTACGCATTCTTTTTCCTGCAGGCGCAGGGCTGGCACCTATTCGTCGCCATAGGCGCGATCGTGCTCGCGCTCACCGGCGCCGAGGCGCTCTACGCCGACATGGGCCACTTCGGCCCGAAGCCGATCCGGATCGCCTGGCTCGGCCTCGTACTGCCGGCACTGGCGATCAACTACATGGGCCAGGGCGCGCTATTGATGCGCGAGCCGGGCGCGCTCGAGAACCCGTTCTTCCGCATGTTCTCCGAGGCCTGGCTGATCCCGGCGGTGATCCTCGCCTTCTGCGCCGCCGTGATCGCCTCGCAGGCGGTGATCTCCGGCGCCTACTCGATGACGCGCCAGGCGATCCAGCTCGGCTTCCTGCCCCGCATGCGCATCGTCTTCACCTCAGCGAGCGAGGCGGGGCAGATCTACATGCCCGAGGTGAACCGCGTGCTGCTCGTCGCCGTGCTCATCGCGACGCTCTCGTTCGGCAGCTCGACGGCGCTCGCCGCGGCCTACGGGATCGCCGTCACGGCCACGATGTTCATCACCACGCTACTCACCTTCTTCGTCGTCCGCTACGGCTGGGGCTACCCGCTGCCGGTGGCGCTCGCTGCCACCGGTGCCTTCCTCGCCTTCGACGCGCTGCTCGTGGTTTCGTGCGCGCTCAAGTTTGTCGACGGAGGGTGGTTCCCGCTGGTCCTCGGCGCGGGGATCTTCGGCCTAATGGCGACCTGGAAGCGCGGCCGCCAGTTGCTGCAGGAGCATGTGCACGCCGACGATCCCGAGTTGCTGCCGCTGATCGAATCGCTCGCCAGCCAAGGCCTGCCACGCAGCCCGCGCACCGCCGTCTATGCGGTCGCCGACCCGAGCCGCGCGCCGCAGGCGCTGCTGCACAACATCAAGCACAACGCCGTGCTGCACGACCGCAACCTCGTGCTCACGGTGAATTTTCGCGACGAACCTACGGTGCCCGCCGACGAACGTGTCCGCGTGGAGCCGCTAGGTCACGGCTTCTGGCGCGTCGGCGTCGCCTACGGGTTCATGGAACCGCCGGACATCCCCGCAGCGCTCGCGGCCTGCACGTCGCAGGGCCTCGACATCAACCTATTCGCGGTCTCGTATTTCCTGAGCCGCGAGACCCTCGTACCGCGCCGCGGCGCGGCGATGCCGTACTGGCGCGAGTCGCTGTTCGCAGCGATGGCGCGCAACGCCGGCAGCGTCGCCGAGTTCTTCTGCCTGCCAGCGAACTGCGTCGTGGAGCTTGGCACGCGGGTCGCCCTTTAGCCTCGAACGCCGGCAGGTCTCGCAGGCGGGAAGCCGTCGGTCGCGAATCACCGCGAGGCGCGCTCAGTCGTAGCGCCTTGCGTCCTCGATGACCTTGCCGTCGTTCGGCAGGCTGCCCGGTGCGCGGATCGCCACCGTGCCGCGCAGCTTGGTGACGTCGCGAATCGTCTCGGCGACGCGCTCGGCCAGGCCTTCGGGTGCCGTGCCCTCGACCTCGATCTCGAGGCACATGCGGTCGTCGGCGCGCTCGCCGCTGACGACGAGACGGGCGCGCTTGACCTCGGGATGGCGTCGCGCGATCTCGGCCACCTGCGGCGGGTGCACGAACATGCCGCGCACCTTGGCCGACTGATCGGCGCGGCCGAGCCAGCCGCGGATGCGTCGATTCGTGCGGCCGGTCGGGCACGGTCCGGGCAGCATCGCCGACAGGTCGCCGGTGCCGAAGCGGATCAAGGGATAGTCGGGGTTGAGCGTGGTCACGACGAGTTCGCCGACTTCGCCATCGGCGACCGGGTCACCGGTGCCGGGCCGCACGATCTCGACGATCACGCCTTCGTCGACGACCAGCCCTTCGCGGGCCTCGGTCTCGTAGGCGACGAGGCCCAGGTCGGCGGTGCCGTAGCTCTGGTAGCCGGCGATGCCGCGCTCGCGCAGCCACTCGCGCAGCACGAGCGGAAAGGCCTCGCCGCCGAGCGACGCCTTGACGAGCGAGGGCAAGGGCACGCCCATCTCGTCGGCCTTCTCGAGAATGATGCGCAGGAAGCTCGGCGTGCCGATGTAGCCGCTCGGCTCGAGCGTGGCCATGGCCTGGACCTGCTGCTCGGTCTGCCCCGTGCCGGCCGGAAAGACCGTGCAACCGACCGCCGCGGCGCCGCTTTCCATCATCGCCCCGGCCGGTGTGAAGTGATAGCTGAAGCTGTTGTGCACCAGCTCGCCGGCACGAAGGCCGGCAGCGAAGAGCGCGCGCCCCATGCGCCAGTAGTCGGCGCGCAGGCTGTCCGGCTCGTGGATCGGGCCGGGCGACGCGAATACGCGCGCGGCACGGCGCGAGGCATCGCGCTCGCGGCCCCAGCCGATCGCGGCGAAGCCGCCGAACGCATCGCCGGTCCAGGCCTTCTGTTGCTCGAGCAGCTCGTGCTTGCGCAGCACCGGCAGCGTGGCGAGCGCGGCGCGCGAGTTCATCGATGCGGCGTCGATGCGGGCGAAGCGCTCGGCATAAGCGGGCGCGTGCGCGTGGGCGTGCGCGACCTGTGCGGCGAGCCCGGCCAACAGCGCAGCTTCGCGCACAGCCGGATCGCGCGTCTCGAGCCCGTCGAAGAATTCAGTCACGATGGAAGGTGAGGTTGGCGGGCGTCTATTCGTCGTCGAAGCGACGCGCGCGCAGCTTCGCGTCTTCGACGAGCTTGCGCTGCTCGGCCGGCGTCGCCAGCGGGTAGCGGTCGAAGCCCGAGCCGCCTGGCTTCTTCAGGTCGGCGTGGAGCACGCCGCCCTCGTCGTGAAAGTGGACGAAGGCGTCGTTGCGGCCATGGAAGATGCCGGGGCTCTTCTCCTTGACGCCCTTGATCTCGCGCAGCTGGCGCAGCAGGGGCGCGAGCGTCTTCAGGGCCTCGGCGTCGGCGCGTGCCATGTCGCGTCCCTCAGGAGAGCCAGCGCTTGCGGCGCTTGTAGCTCTTGACTTCGCGGTAGCTTCGGCGCTCGCCGGAAGCGGCGCCGGTGCCGAGATAGAACTCCTTCACGTCCTCGTTCTCGCGCAGCATCGCGGCGGCGCCGTCCATGACGATCCGGCCGCTCTCCAGGATGTAGCCGTAGTCGGCGAAGCGCAGCGCCATGTTGGTGTTCTGCTCGGCGAGCAGAAAGGTGACGCCTTCCCTCTGGTTCAGGTCCTTCACGATCTCGAACACCTCGGCGACGATCTGCGGCGCAAGGCCCATCGACGGCTCGTCGAGCAGCACCATGGTCGGGTTGGCCATCAGGGCGCGGCCGATCGCGCACATCTGCTGCTCGCCGCCCGAGGTATACGCGGCCTGCGAGGTGCGGCGCTCTTTCAGGCGCGGGAAGTAGCGGTAGACCTTGTCGAGGGTCGCCGCCACCGCGCCCTTGCCGTCGCGGCGCGTATAGGCGCCGGTCAGCAGGTTCTCCTCGATCGTCAGGTGGGCGAAGCAGTGGCGCCCCTCCATCACCTGGACGACGCCGCGCTCGACCATCTGCGACGTGCTCAGGCGCTCGATGCGCTCGCCGCGAAGTTCGATCGAGCCCTTGGTCACCTCGCCGCGCTCGCCGCGCAGCAGGTTGCTGATCGCGCGCAGCGTGGTCGTCTTGCCAGCCCCGTTTCCTCCGAGCAGGGCGACCACCTTGCCCTCGGGCACCTGCAGCGAGACGCCCTTCAACACCAGGATGACGTGGTTGTAGATGACCTCGATGCCGTTCACATCCAGAAGCGCGGGCGCCTGCGCGGCGACGGGCGCTTGTGCCGAGACGGCAGGGCTCGCGGCATCGAGAACGGATTCAGTGCTCATCTTCTTGTCCTTGTCGAAGCATCGTGCACGACGCTTTGAAAAGGAGCCCCAACGGGGCTCGCCCCTCCCTCTCGAAGGGAGGGGTTGGGGAGGGAGCGGCTCAGGTCTGACAGTCCGCCGGCGTGCGGCGCTCGATCTTCTTCTCGGCCGCGTACTTGTCCGCCGAGGCCTTGACCATCGGCTTGATGATCGAATCGTCGGCCTGGTACCAGTCGGAAGTGAAGTTCCACTTGGAGCCGTCCCAGGTCTGGATCCGTGCCCAGGCCGACCCCATGTGGTCGGCGCAAGAGGTCGAGACCGGCCGCATCACGCCGGCGAAGCCGAGCGCGTCGAGCTTCTTCTGGTCGAGCGCGAGGTTCTCGAGGCCCCAGCGAACCTGCTCGCCGGTCATGACCTTGCCCTTGCCGTACCGGTCCTGGCCGCGCTTGACGCCCTCGACGCCGAGCATCGCTGACAGCACGCCGCGCATGTAGAGCACCTGGCCGACCTGCTCCTTCGGACCCGTGCCCTGGCCCTTGTCGTAGACCTTGGCGAGGATCTCCTTCGTCACCGCCGCATTCGGCTCGGCGCCATGCTGCATGGCCAGCGCGTGATAGCCCTTGGCCCCCTCGGCGACGTCCTTCACGTCGGGCTCGGCGCCGGCCCACCAGACGCCGTACATCTTGTCGCGCGGATAGCCCGTGGCGACCGCCTCCTTGAGCGCCGTCGAGTTCATCACGCCCCAGCCCCACAGGAAGACGTAGTCGGGACGGTTCTGGCGGATCTGCAGCCAGGTCGACTTCTGCTCGATCCCCGGATGCGCGACCGGCAGTAGCTGCATCTCGAAACCGTACATCTTCGAGAGCTCTTGCAGCATCGGGATCGGTTCCTTGCCGTAGGGGCTGTCGTGGTAGACGAGGGCGATCTTCTTGCCCTTGAGCTTGCCGAACCCGCCGTCGACCTTGGCCAGGTGCTCGATCAGGATGTCGGCGGCGACCCAGTAGGTGCCGATCAGCGGGAAGTTCCACTTGAAGACATTGCCGTCGGCGCTGTCGGCGCGGCCGTAGCCCGAGGTGATGAGCGGGATCTTGTCGCCCGGCGCCTTCTCGGTGAGAGCGAAGGTGATGCCGGTGGACAGCGGCTGGAACACCGTGGCGCCGCCGTTCTTGCCCTTCAGCCGCTCGTAGCACTCGACGCCCTTGTCGGTGGCGTAGCCGGTCTCGCACTCCTCCCAGCTCACCTTCACGCCGTTGATGCCGCCGCGCGCATTGACGAGCTTCAGGTAGTCGACGTAGCCGTCGGCGAAGGGCACGCCGTTCGGCGCATAGGCTCCGGTGCGGTAGACGAGCACCGGGAAAAACTGCTCTTTGGCACCCTGCGCGGTGGCGTCGCCCGGGGCGAGCGCCGAGGCCGCCGTTGCCGCCGCCACGGCAGCCGCGAGAGCAAAGGATCGAAGTTTCATGGTTGTCTCCGTGAGTGATGGGTGAGAGGTGCACTGCTTCTCAGCGCGGGTTGGAATCGACCGGGGGCTCCTGGTTCAATGGGGAAACGGCCACAGCCTCAGCTTTTCCTTGCCGATCGACCACAGGCGGGCCAGGCCGTGCGGCTCGACGATCAGGAAGAAGACGATCAGCGCACCGAAGATCATGAACGTGAGATGCGAGGCCAGCGCGGTGTCGATCGGCAGGCCGAACCACTCCGGCAGGTTGTCGAGGATGATCGGCAAGGCGACGATGAAGGCGGCGCCGAAGAAGCTGCCCATGATCGAGCCGAGGCCGCCGATGATGATCATGAAGAGCAGCTGGAACGAGCGGTCGATGTTGAACGCCGCCGGCTCCCACGAGCCGAGGTGGACGAACCCCCAGAGGCCGCCGGCGACGCCGACGATGAAGCTCGAGACGGCGAATGCCGTCAGCTTCGCGTACACCGGGCGGATGCCGATCACCGCGGCGGCGACGTCCATGTCGCGGATCGCCATCCATTCGCGGCCGATGTGGCCGCGCACGAGGTTCTTCGCGAGCACCGCGAACACGGCAAGGAAGGCGAGGCAGAACAGGTACTTCTGCGCCGGCGTCCGGATCGCGAAGCCGAGCACCTCGAGCCCGGCGACGCTGACCGAGCCGGACGAGGAATCGTGGGTGAACCAGGGAATGCGCAGGAACGCCCAGTCGATGAAGAACTGCGCCGCCAGCGTTGCGACCGCCAGGTAGAGGCCGCGGATGCGCAGGCTCGGGATGCCGAACAGCACGCCGACCACCGTGGCGCAGAGCCCCCCCAGCAGCAGCGCCGGGACCAGCGGCATGCCCGGAATGCGGACCATGAAGTTGTAGGCCGCGTAGGCCCCCACCGCCATGAACGCGCCCGTGCCGAGCGAGATCTGGCCGCAATAGCCGACCAGGATGTTGAGGCCGAGCGCGGCCAGCGAGAGGATGAGAAACGGCGTCAGGATCGCGCGAAGCAGGTATTCCGATGCCAGCATCGGCACGGCAACGGCGGCCAGGGCGAGCAGGATGGCGACCGCGATCCGGTCCTGCAGGATCGGAAATACCTGCTGGTCGGCGCGGTAGCTGGTCTTGAACTGGCCGTTCTCGCGGTACAGCATCGGGTCTTCCCCTCAGACCCGATCGATGATCTTCTCGCCGAACAGGCCCTGGGGCCGGATCAGCAGGAAGGCGAGGGCGAGCACGTAGGCAAACCAGATCTCGATGCCGCCGCCGATCAGGGGGCCGATGTAGATCTCGGAGAGCTTCTCGCCGACGCCGATGATCAGGCCCCCGAGGATCGCACCGGGGACCGAGGTCAGCCCGCCGAGGATGACGACCGGCAGCGCCTTCAGCGCGACCAGCGAGAGCGAGAACTGGACGCCGAGCTTGCTGCCCCAGATGATGCCGGCGACCAGCGCGACGAAGCCGGCGACGCTCCAGACGATGATCCAGATGCGCCCGAGCGGAATGCCGATCGACTGCGCCGCCTGGTGGTCGTCGGCGACGGCGCGCAGCGCGCGGCCGGTTGCGGTTTTCTGGAAGAACAGCGCGAGCACGGCGACCAGCGCGGCGGCGACGAGCGCCGCGTACAGATCCTCCTGGCTGATGAGCAGGCCGCCGGGGAACACCTGGTCGAGGATGAAGGTCGGCTCCTTCGGCATGCCGACGTCGATCTTGTAGATGTCGTTGCCGAACACGCTCTGGCCGAAGCCCTCGAGGAAGTAGGAGATGCCGAGCGTCGCCATGAGCAGCGTGATGCCCTCCTGGTTCACCAGCTTGCCGAGGACGAGGCGCTCGACCAGCCAGGCCAGGGCGATCATGATCGCCATCGCCACCGCGAACGCGAGCGCGTTGACCAGCCACTTCGACTCGAGGCCGGTCCAGCCGGGGATCCATTCGGCGAAGCGCGCCATGGCGAGCGCGGCGAACAGCACCATCGTCCCCTGCGCGAAGTTGAAGACGCCCGACGCCTTGAAGATCAGGACGAAGCCGAGTGCGATCAGCGAATAGAGCATGCCGACCATCAGGCCGCCGAGTAGGGTTTCGAGGAAGAAGGCCATGATCGCGCCCCTGCCTAGTGGGCGGTGCCCAGGTAGGCCTGGATGACTTCGGGGTTGTCGCGCACCTCGGCGGGCGAGCCGTCGCCGATCTTCCTGCCGTAGTCGAGGACGACGACGCGGTCGCTGATGTCCATCACGACGCCCATGTCGTGCTCGATCAGGACGATGGTGGTGCCGAATTCGTCGTTGACGTCGAGGATGAAGCGGCTCATGTCCTGCTTTTCCTCGACGTTCATGCCCGCCATCGGCTCGTCGAGGAGCAGGATCTGCGGCTCCATCGCGAGCGCGCGGCCGAGGTCGACGCGCTTCTGCAGCCCGTACGGGAGGCGGCCGACCTGCGTCTTGCGGTAGGGCTGGATCTCGAGGAAGTCGATGATCCGCTCGACGACGATGCGCTGCGTCGTCTCCTCTCGCTCGGCCGCGCCCCAGCGGATCGCCTGCTGGAGCAGATTGGTCCTCATCTTCAGGTTGCGCCCGGTCATGATGTTGTCGAGCACGCTCATGCCCTTGAAGAGGGCCAGGTTCTGGAACGTGCGCGCCACGCCCATCTCGGCGACGGCGCGCGAATTCATGTGCCGGAAGGTCTTGCCGCGCAGGCTGATCGAGCCCTGCTGCGGCTGGTAGACGCCGTTGATGCAGTTGAGCATCGAGCTCTTGCCCGCGCCGTTCGGGCCGATGATGGCGCGGATCTCGTGCTCGCGAACGTCGAAGCTGACCTCCGAGAGCGCCCTCACCCCGCCGAAGCTCAGGCTGATGTCGTGCACGTCGAGAATGACCTCGCCGGTTTGCCGCGCCGCCATCACGCGGCGCGCCCGACGGCGGCGAAGGTCGGCACGTCGATGATCTTGAGCGTCGCCGCGACCTTGCCGGTGCGGCCATCCTCGAACTTCACAGCGGTCTCGACGTACTGCTCGGTCTTGCCGCCGTAGAGTGCGTCGACCAGCACCTGGTAGCGCTCGGCGATGTAGCCGCGCCGGACCTTGCGCGTGCGCGTCAGCTCGCCGTCGTCGGCGTCGAGCTCCTTGTGCAGGATCAGGAAGCGGCTGATCTGGCTGCCGGCGAGCTTGTCGTCGGCAGCGAGGTCGGCGTTGACCTTTTCGACGCACTCGCGGATCAACGCAGACACTTGCGGCTTCTGCGACAGCTCGGTGTAGCCGCCGTAAGGCAGGTTGCGCTTCTCGGCCCAGCTGCCGACCGCCTCGAGGTCGATGTTGACGAAGGCGCAGACCTTGTCGCGCCGGTCGCCGAAGGCCACCGCCTCCTTGATGTAGGGAAAGAACTTCAGCTTGTTCTCGACGTACTTCGGCGCGAAGAGGGCGCCGTCGTTGGCGCCGCCGAAGATGCGGCCGACATCCCTGGCGCGGTCGATGATCTTGACGTGCCCGGCCGCGTCGATGAAGCCGGCGTCGCCGGTGCGGTACCAGCCGTCGCCGGTCAGTACCTCGGCGGTCGCCTCGGGATTCTTGTAGTACTCCTTGAGCAGGCCGGGCGATCGCACCAGGATCTCGCCACTCGCTTCGACGCGGATCTCCACACCTTCGATGGGTATGCCGACGGTGTCGGAGCGGGCTTCGTTGTCGGGCTGCAGGCAGACGAACACGGCGGTCTCGGTCGAGCCGTAGAGCTGCTTCAGGTTGATGCCGATCGAGCGATAGAAAGTGAAGAGGTCGGGGCCGATCGCCTCGCCCGCGGTGTAGGCGATGCGCACGCGCGACAGGCCGAGCGTGTTGCGCAGCGGCGCGTAGATCAGCAGCTTGCCCAGCGCGTAGCGAAGGCGGTCGAGCGCGGCGACCGGCTTGCCATCCATCAGCGCCGGGCCGACGCGGCGGGCCAGCGTCATCGCCCGGTCGAACAGCCAGCGCTTGAATCGGCCGGCGTCTTCCATGCGGATCATCACGCTCGTCAACAGTCCCTCGAAGACGCGCGGTGGCGCGAAGTAGTAGGTCGGGCCGATCTCCTTCAGGTCGATCGTCACCGTGCTTGCCGATTCGGGGCAGTTGACGACGTAGCCGCAGACCAGCCACTGCGCATACGAGAAGATGTTCTGGCCGATCCAGGCGGGCGGCAGGTAGGCAAGCACTTCGTCGTCGGCGGTCAGCTTGTCGAAGCGGGCACCGGCGGCGGCGCGGTCGATCAGCGTGTGGTGGGTGTGAACCACGCCCTTGGGATGGCCGGTCGTCCCCGAGGTGAAGAACATCGCCGCCACGTCGGAGGGCTTGGCCTTCGCCACCTCGGCGTCGAAGAAGCCCGGGTGCCGCTCGTCCCAGGCGCGACCGGCGGCGACCAGCGCGTCGAGCGGCGCGAGACCCGGCTCGTCGTAGTGGCGCAGGCCGCGCGCGTCGTCGAACCAGATGCGCGTCAGAAGCGGACACGAGGCGCGCACTTCGATCATCTTGTCGACCTGCTCCTGGTCTTCGACGATGGCGAAGGCGACGTCGGCGTTGCCGATCGGGAACACGAACTCCTGCGCCGCCGCGTCCTGGTAGAGCGGCACGGGCACGGCGCCGAGCGACTGCGCGGCGAGCATGGACGCGTAGAGCCGCGGCCGGTTCTCGCCGATGACGACGAGATGCTGGCCGCGCTGCAGCCCTGCCTCGGCCAAGCCGCAGGCGAGTGCCCGCACCAGCGCGGCGAGCTCGCGCCACGAGAGCGTCTGCCAGATGCCGAATTCCTTCTCGCGCAGGGCAGGCGCGGCCGGACGGCGCGTCGCGTGATCGAAGAGGAGTTGCGGAAATGTCGTGGCCACGGTCGTCGATTCGAGAGGGGCAGGGCGCGCTCGGCGCGAGGCGCTCTGCGTCAGTGGCGACTCTAGGAAAATTTTGACGCCAAGTTGTCGTTCTGCCGACAATCTACGGGACAACACCCTCGGGTGTATCCCTCGCCTCATGGCGGCTCAGGCCTTGATGGAGACGGTTCCCGTGAAGCTCGAGACCGCCGTCTCGCTGCCGTCGGGCTCGCGCCGGATCAGGTCGATGCGGTACACCGCGACGCGCCGGCTGCGGCTCGCTTCGCTGGCGCGCGCCACGAGGCGATCGCCCTTCGCGACGCCGACCTGGTAGGTGATGTGCGCGGCGATGCCCGAGGCGAGCGGCCCGTGCGAATTGGAGGCCAGGCCGAAGGCGCTGTCGGCCAGGGCGAAGATGGCGCCGCCGTGGCAACCGCCGTTGAAGTTGAGGTGCCGCAGGTCGACCGTCATGGCGACTTCGGCGCGACCGGGGCCACCGGCGAGCACCGAAATGCCGAGCGTCGCGCACAGGCCGTCGCGCTCGGCGAGAGCTTGCAGACGCGCCTTCCATCCTTCGGCGTCGTCGATGGCAGGTATCGCGACCGCGGATGCGGCAACGCGCGGCGGCGCAGCGACCTCGCGCAGGCGCCAGCCGGCACCGACCGCATGGGCATGCGCATCGACCGCCTCGAGCAGCGCGTCGATGCCGTGCTCGGCCAGCGCACGCACGAGCACCACGCGCGGCTGCCAGACGCCTTGCGCCGGCGCCCGGCGCAGGCTCAGCATCTCGCGCATCTCGCCGGCCGTGCGCTCGGCCAGCGGCAGGTCGCCCTTGCTCACCGCGAGCACGTCGGCGATCTCGAGCGTGCCGGCTTTCAGCGCCTGCACGTCGTCGCCAAGTCCCGGTGGGCAGACGACGACGCGCGTGTCGGCGAGTGCGGCGATGCCCGTCTCCGACTGGCCGGTGCCCACCGTCTCGACGATGACGCGGTCGAAGCCGCAGGCGTCCAGGCAATCGGTCGCGGCGCGTGCCGCACGCGACAGGCCGCCGAGCTCGCCGCGCGCCGAGAACGAGCGCACGAAGGCGTTCGGGTTGGCGCCGTGCTCGCCCATGCGGATGCGGTCGCCGAGCACGGCGCCGCCGCTGATCGGGCTCGACGGGTCGAAGGCGATCACGGCCACGTTGAGGCCACGTTCCAGCCAGGCGCCGAGCACGGCGTTGACGAGTGTCGACTTGCCGCTGCCCGGCACGCCGGTCACGCCGAGCACGCGGGCTCGGCCGGCGCGCGCCTTCATGGCATGGGCTGCTTCGGCGGCGCCCGGGCCGTCGTCGTCGAACAGCGTCAGCACGCGAGCGATCGCGCGCCGGTCGCCGGCGAGCGCTCGGGTGACGAGTCGCGATGTCATCCTGAGCGAAGCGAAGGATCTCGACGACGGCGATTCACGAGATCCTTCGCGTCGCTCGGGATGACTGCCGCTGCTTGTCGCGTCACACGAAGGCGAGTGGCTGGCCGAAGCCGAGGTCGCGGCGCAGTCTGGCGCAGATCTCCTCGTTCGTCAGGCCGGCACGAGCGCCATCGACGACCGCCGCGAAGACGTTGGCCTTCGGGTCTTCGGCGGCGCGCGTCAGGCTGTCGAGCGCGGCGCCGACGGCCGACGCCGAGCGGCCGGCCTTCCACGCGGCGAAGGCGTCGAGGTGCTGCTGCATCTTCTTCACATCGGGCCGCTCGACGGCCGGGCGCGCTTCCGCTGCGTCGTCGGCGCGATAGGCGTTGACGCCGACGATGGTCTGCTCGCCGCTGTCGACGCGCTGCTGGAAGCGCAGCGCCGAGGCGCCGATCATGCGCTGCACGAGGCCCGATTCGACCGCCTTGTACATGCCGCCGGCGTCATCGATCGACTTCATGATCGCGAGGATCTTCTCTTCCATCGCATCGGTCAGCGACTCGACGTAGAACGAGCCGCCGAGCGGATCGATCACGTCGGTGAGGTGCGCTTCCTCGCGCAGGATGTTCTGCGTCGCCACGGCGATGCGCGCCGCCGCCTCGCCGGGGACCTGGAAGACCTCGTCGTACGAGTCGGTGTGCAGCGACTGCAGGCCGCCGAAGATGCCGGCCATCGCTTGCGCTGTGACACGGGCGATGTTGTTGAGCGGCTGCTGTCGCGTCAGGTCGACGCCCGAGGTCTGGGCGTGGAACTTGAAGCGCCAGGCGGCCGGCTTCTTCGCGCCCAGCCGCTCGCGCGCCAGCCGCGCCCAGATGCGCCGGCCGGCGCGGAACTTCGCGACTTCCTCGAAGAAGCTGAGCGAGATGTCGAAGAAGAAGGTGAAGCGCGGCAGGAACTGGTCGGGGTCCATGCCACGGCCGATGCAGTCCTCGGCGTTCTGCACCGCGGTGGCGAGCGTGAACGCCATCGCCTCGGCGGGCGTGGCGCCGGCCTGCTGGGTGTGCTGGCCCACCACCGACATCGGGTTCCAGCGCGGCACCTTCTCGTTGCAGAAGGCGATGTGGTCCATCAGTACGCGCCGCGCCCCCGGCAGCGAGAGCCGGTAGAACATGTGGTTGGCAACGTAGTGAGAGATGTAGTCGCTCTGGTTCGAGGTGCCCGTGACGCTCGTCCAATCAACGCCGCGCCGCTCGGCGGTGACGAGCATGAAGGCGAGCAGCGTGAACGGCGAAGGGTCGTTGAGCGCGCATGAGATGCGCGAGAGGTCGACGCCTTCGAGGCAGCGGTCCATGTGATCGGCGTTGTCGATCACGGTGCCGCAGGTGCCGAGCAACTCGGGTTCGACCGAGTCCATGTCGTAGCCGCGATAGACCGAGTTGCACGGAATCAGCGAGACCGCGGTGGCGCCTTGCGCCATGATGCCAAGCAGGCGCTCGTTGTAGTCGGCCGGCGTGCCGAGGCCGATGAGTTGCCGCTGCGTCCAGGTGCGGCCGCGGTGCATGGTGGCGTAGATGCCGCGCGTGTAGTCGGGCTGGCCGGGGTAGCCGAGCGGTTCGGCCCGGCCGTAGCCGGCCCAGTCGTCGGGGCCGTAGAGCGGCTGGATCGGAATGCCAGAGACGTTGTGGGTCGAGCGATCGGTGCCGATCGATTCGCGGTACTCGCGTTCCCAGCGCGCCTTGGCGTCGGACGCGTCGCCGGCCAGGATCTGCGGGCCCAGGGGCTTGTTCATGTCGCTTGCTCCTGATCGGCGTGCGCGCCGGCCTGCCTTGCCTCGCGTGCGTAGTCGCGGATGCGCGAGGTGATGTCGTCCATCGTGCTGCCGGGGTGAAAGACCTGACGCACGCCGCAGTCGAGCAGCATCTTTTCCTCGTTGTCGGGAACGATCCCGCCGACGACGACGCGCATGTGGCCGAGACCGGCGTCGCGCAGCGCGTTCATCAGCTTGGGGACGATGAGATGGTCGGTGGCGAGCGAGGAGATGCCGATCACGTCGACGTCTTCTTCGAGCGCCAGCTTGACGACGGCGGCAATCGCCTGCCAGGGCGGCGTGTAGATCACCTCCATGCCGGCGTCGCGGCAGGCTGCGGCGACGATGCGGCTGCCGCGGTCGTGGCCGTCGAGGCCGATCTTGGTCACCAGCACGCGCGGCCGGAACGTTTCTTCTCTGCTCATGCCGGTTCCTTCATCTTGTCGGCGATGCTGGTTTTGAACAGCCCGACGAAACGCTTCGCGATCCGCGCCGGAGACGACGCGCCGTCGTCGCGATACCAGGTCTGGCTCCAGTTGAGCGCGCCCATCAGAAAGAGGCGCAGGTCCCCTCTGTTCACGGCGCGACCGAGCGGCAGGTCGGCGATGAGTTGCGTCCATCGCGCCTCGTAGGAATCGCGCAGGGCGATCAGCTCGTCGGCGACGGCGGGGGCGTCGCTCGGCCGCACCCGGATCACGACCTGCGAGTAGTCGGTCTGGTCGAGCAGCGAGCTCAGGTGCGCGACGCACGCCGCCTCGAGCCGCGGCCAGGCGTCGGCGAGCGGCGAAACGGCGGTGTCGACGGCCGCCGAGATGCGCTCGACCCCTTCCTTGTAGACGGCGAGGAGCAGGGCTTCTTTTGTCGCGAAGTGGCAATAGAGCGAGCCCGGCAGCATGCCGACCGGACCGACGATCTCGCGCACCGAGGCGGCGGCGAAGCCACGCCCGGCGAAGGCGCGTGCCGCTTCGTCGAGCAATTGCGGCAAGCGGCTGTTGCCGCGCCGGCGGGTCGTGTCCATGGCTGGATTAGAAAGACAAACACTTGTTTGGTCAATGGGTGTCGATATCGCCGGCGACGACAATAGCCGCACCGTGTCGCGATCCTCTTCCGCCGCCTATCTGCTTGCCCGCGCGCGCACGCCCGAGCCGACCGAGCTGGCCGACATCGCATGGCTGCACGGCCTGTTGCCGAACGAGCGAGAGCGAGCCCTGGCCGACCTGAAGGTGGTGAACGTCGAGGTGGGCGAGCTGCTCTGCCGCGTCGGCCGGCCGGTGACCTACTGGTTCGGCGTCATCGACGGCCTGCTGAAGACGAGCAACGACAGCTCGATCGGCATCCCCATCACCTTCACCGGCCTGCCGCCCGGCGGCTGGTTCGGCGAGGGCACGGTGATCAAGCGCGAGGCCTACCGCTACAACATCCAGGCGTTGCGCCGCAGCACCGTCGCGGGCTTGAGCGTCGCGACCTTTCATTGGCTGCTCGACCGCAGCATCCCGTTCAACCGCTTCATCCTGCAGCAGCTCAACGAGCGGCTCGGGCAGTTCATGGCGGCGCGCGAGATCGACCGCCTGAGCGACCCCGACGCGCGCGTCGCGCGCAGCCTGGCCGCGCTGTTCCATCCGATCCTCTATCCGGGCGTCGGCTCGCTCTTGCGCATCACGCAGCAGGAGCTCGGCTACCTGGTCGGCCTGTCGAGACAACGCGTCAACGAGGCGCTCTCGCGACTCGCCGAGAGCGGCGCGATTCGCGTCGAGTACGGCGGCTTGCGCGTGCTCGATCTCGAGCGGCTGCGCGGCTACGGCATGCGCTAAGGTCGTGCCATGAAGCTCTTTCTCGTCGCGCTGTTGCTTGCGTCGTCGTTTTCGGTCACCGCACCGGCGGTCGCTGCTGCGGAGAGCGTGTTCATCGACGAGCTGACCTGGACCGATGTGCGCGACGCCGTCGCCGCCGGCCGCACCACCGTCATCGTGCCGGTCGGCGGCACCGAGCAGAGCGGTCCGCACATGGCGCTCGGCAAGCACAACGTTCGCGCGCATGTGCTGGCGGGGCGCATCGCCGTGCAGCTCGGCAACGCGCTGGTCGCGCCGGTGGTGGCCTACGTGCCCGAAGGGCCGGTCGACGCGACGAGCGGGCACATGAAGTATCCCGGCACGATCTCGGTGCCGAGCGACGCCTTCAAGGCGGTGCTCGAAGGCGCGGCGCGGAGCCTGCGCCGCGCCGGCTTTCGCGACGTCGTGCTGATCGGCGACCACGGCGGCTATCAGAGCGAGCTCGCGGCCGTCGCGGCCAGGCTCAATCGCGAATGGGCGGCGACGCCCGTGCGCGCCCATTTCATCGCCGACTATTACCGGGCCGGCGTCGAGCCCTATGCGCAAGCATTGCGGGAGCACAGCCTGACCGACGCGCAGATCGGTCTCCATGCCGGTGCCGCCGACACCTCGCTGATGCTCGCCGTCGACCCGCGCCTGGTGCGTGCCGATCGATTGGCCGCAGCGCCTGCGGCTGGCGACGGCGTCTTTGGCGATCCACGCCCCTCGACCGCCGCCCTCGGCCAGCTCGGCGTCGATCTGATCGTCGCGCGCAGTGTCAACGCGATCCGTCGAGCCGTCGTTCGATAATCGAAGGCTTTCGAAATTCAACGACGAACCCATCGCATGCAGAAGAAGATTCGGCTCGGCCTCGGCGCGAGCCTGTTCGCCGCACTCAGCGTGTCGGCATGGTGGGTGGCGGCGCAACCCGGCGCAGCCTCGGCACCGGCCGCCGTGGCGAGCGTGCCCGGCATGCCGGGCGTTGCCGACCGCGACAACCTCTATAGCGAGACCGCGAGCGGCCACCTCTCTGCCGCGGTCAACGGGGCCTTGGTCCGCGTCTACGTGCCCAACCGCTCCGCCAACACGGTCTCCGTGATCGACCCCGAGACGCTGAAGGTCGTCGACACCTTCAAGGTCGGCATCAACCCGCAGCACATCGTGCCGGCGTGGGACCTGAAGACGCTCTGGGTCGCCAACAACGCCGAGGGGCGCAAGGACGGCAGCCTGACGCCGATCGACCCGGCGACCGGCAAGCCCGGCAAGAGCATTGCCGTCGAGGACCCCTACAACATGTACTGGACGCCCGACGGCAAGCAGGCGATCGTCGTCGTCGAGGCGTTCAAGCGGCTCGACTTCCGCGACGCCGTGACGATGAAGGTCGAAGGCTCGATCGCCGCGCCGCAGTGCGCGGGCATCAACCACGCCGACTTCTCGATCGACGGCCGCTACGCGATCTTCACCTGCGAGTTCTCCGGCGCGGTGACGAAGATCGACCTGGTGAACCGCAAGGTGCTGGGCACGTTGCGCCTGAGCCGCTACTTCGCGCGCCCCGACGTGCTCGCGGTGATCGACAAGCCGGGCAGGAAGCCGGTGAAGCTGCCCGACCCATCCGGCAGCGGCGAGATCTGCACCACGCCGGGCATGCCGCAGGACATCCGCATTTCGCCCGACGGCAAGCGCTTCTACGTCGCCGACATGATGGCCGACGGCGTCCACGTCGTGGACGGCGAGAGCCTCAGGCAGATCGGCTTCGTCGAGACCGGGATCGGCGCGCATGGCCTGTACCCGAGCCGCGACGGCAAGCGCCTTTATGTCGCCAACCGCGGCAGCAACCTGATCCGCGGCAAGCCGAACGGCCCGGGCGGCGTCTCGGTGCTGGACTTCGCCACCGGCAAGGTGGTGCAGACCTGGCCGATCCCGGGCGGCGGCAGCCCCGACATGGGCAACGTCAGCGCCGACGGCAAGTACCTCTGGCTGTCGGGACGCTTCGACGACGTCGTCTATCGCATCGACACCGCGAGCGGCGCCGTCGACAAGGTCAAGGTCGGCAAGGAGCCGCACGGGCTCACGGTCTGGCCGCAACCGGGCCGCTACTCGCTCGGCCACACCGGCAACCTGCGCTGAGAAGGCACCGGGTGGGCCGGCCGAAGAATTCGCTGACCAAGGAGATCCCATGAATCCGTTGCGCAGCCGCCGCTGGGCGCCGACCCTTCTGACTCCGGTGCGTCTGCTCGCCTGCGCAGCGCTCATGAATGCCGCTGCCGGAGCGGTGACGCCGGCGATCGCCGCCGACGCCGACTGGATCCGCCCGGTCGGCAATCCGCTGCCGATCGAACCAGCGGGCATCAATGCGGTCGCGTTCGCCGGCGACGGCCGGCAACTCGTCGTCGACACGGACGCGGCGCTGCTCGTCCTGGACGCGGCCAGCCTGAAGCCGGCGCAGGCGCCATGGAAGGGCCATCGCGACCCGGCCGGCCTGGCGATTCCGGCTTCGACCGGGGCACGGCTGTTCGCTACCGCGCCCGGCGGGTCCGGCGCAGACAAGTCCGGCAAAGCGGCGGCGGGCCGCGGCGGCGCGCTGCTTGCCCTCGACTGGACGAGCAAGCAGTCCAAGCGGCTGGCGGCACTCTCCAAGGAGCCGGCGCTCCTCGCGGCCAGTGCCGACGGCAAGCGCGTAGCCGTCGCCTACTCGGACAACACGGTGCAGGTCTTCGACGGGGTGAGCGGTGCTTCGCTGCTCGGCCCGGTCAAGGGGGTGACCGGCAGGGTGGTCGCCGGCGAGCGCATCGATCGCGTCACGGCGCTGGCGCTCGCTCCCGATGGCACCAGGCTGGCGGTCGCCGGCGAGGACGTGTCGGTGCGCTTGATCGACGTCGCCACCGGCAAGGCCTCGGCTGCCTTCGACTATGGCGCCGTCAACGGCGTGACCTACGTCCACGGGCCGGCGCTACAGCTGGCTTATACGCGCGACGGCCTGCGCGTGATCTCCTTCGAGCAGGGCGGCAACTTCGCCGTGCACGATGCGCTGACCGGCAAGCCGCTCGGCGGCCTGGTCCAGGTGCGGCGCAGCGTCGCGACCTTCGCGCTCGGCGCCGACGGCACGACCGCGATCACCGGCGACAGCGACGGGCAACTGCAGCGCTGGGAGATCCGCCCGCGCTGAATTCCGGCGCTCGTCAGGCGCCGTCCTCGTTGGCGATCCCCGCTGCGACGTGCCCGGCCGGCACGTGCGCGGCGGCGTTCTCGATGTGCCCGGTCTGGTCGTCGAAGAAGAAGTCGGGCTCGAACTCGCGCAGGAACTCACCCTTGGCGAGGCCGCCGAGAAACATCGCCTCGTCGATCTCGACGTTCCATTGCATCAGCGTGCGGATCGCCCGTTCGTGCGCCGGCGCGCTGCGCGCCGTGACGAGCGCAGTGCGTATGCCCATGCCATGCACCGGCTCGTGCTGCAACCGCTGCAGGGCTTGCAGGAGCGGCTTGAACGGGCCGGCGGCCAGCGGCGTCGCGGCCTGGTCGCGCTCGTGGGCCTGGAACGCGTCGAGGCCGCTCTTCTGGAAGACGCGCTCGGCCTCGTCGGAAAAGAGCACGGCGTCGCCGTCGAAGGCAATGCGCACTTCCTTCGGGTGCGCGTCCGAGGCGCGCGCCGAGTGCGGATAGACGCGCGCTGCCGGCACGCCGGCCTCGAGGGCAGAGCGCACGTCGGCCTCGTTGGTCGAGAGAAAGAGGTTGGCGGCGAGCGGCCGCAGGTAGCGCCAGGGCGACTCGCCGCGCGTGAAGACGCCGCGCTGGATCGGCATGCCGTAGGCCTGCGCCGAGCGGAACACGCGCATGCCCGAGACCGGGTCGTTGCGCGACAGGATCACGACCTCGACGCGCTGCGTCGTTGCGTCGTTGAAGGCGAGCAGCTTTTGCACCAGCGAGAAGGCGACGCCCGGCTTGGCCGCCTGCTCGATGCGCTCGAGCTGGAGCTGCATGTAGGCGCGGTCGTCGTGGGCCTCGAAGTGGCGGTTTTCTTCCTCGAAGTCGAACAGCGCCCGCGACGAGATCGCGACGACGAGCTGACCTTCGAGCGAAGCGGGCATGGAACCATGATACGAGCCGCCACCTTGTCATCCCGAGCCGCCACCCTGTCACCCGAGCCGCCACCCTGTCACCCGAGCCGCCCCCTGTCACCCTGAGCCGCCCCCTGTCACCCTGAGCCGCCCCTTGTCACCCTGAGCGAAGCGAAGGATCTCGTCGCGCAGAGATCCTTCGCCGGCGCTCAGGATGACGATGGCTGGCGGTCGTTCGGTGAGGCTCAGGATGACAGGCGCTGCGCGCTCGTCATTTCACGAAGCTGTTCAGTTGGATGATTGGCAGGAGCACCGCCAGCACGATCAACATCACGACTCCGCCCATGCCGACGATGAGCAACGGCTCGAGAATCGTCGCCATCTGCATCGCCCGTCGCTGCACTTCGGCCGAAAGTTGCTTGGCGGCCCGCTCGAGCATCGTCGGCAACTGACCGGTCTGCTCGCCGAGGCGCGCGAACATGGCAAGGATGCCCGGGAAGCGCTTCTTGCCGGCCAGTGCCGAGGCGAGCGGCGCGCCTTCGCGCACCTGCACGAGCGCGTCCATCGCGTCGGCACGCATGGCCCGGTTCGAGAGTGTCTCGGCCGCCGCCTGCAAGGCCTTGAGGATGGGCACGCCGGCGCCCGCCAGCATGGCCAGCGTGCCGGCGAAGCGCGCCGCGTTGTAGCCGCGCGCCAGCCGGCCGATCAGCGGCAGGTTGAGCCAGCCCGCATCGAAGCGCTCGCGGAACGGCTCGTTGCGCAAGGCGAGCAGCAGCGCGCCGACGCCTGCCGCAATAAACAGCACGAGCAGCCAGCCCCAACTGCGCAGGAAGCCGCTGATCGCCATCATGGCGAGTGTGAGGATGGGCAGCGCGCGCTTCGAGCTCGTGAAGACCGTGGCAACCTGCGGCACGACGTAGGTGACGAGGAAGACGACGATGACGATCGCGATCACCGAGACGATCGCCGGATAAAGCGTCGCGCCGATGAGGCGGCCCTTCAGCTCCTGGCGGGCCTCGAGATCGTCGGCCAGGCGCTCGAGGACGCCGCCGAGCGCACCGCTCTGCTCGCCGGCGGCGACGACGCCGCGGTACACGTCGTCGAATTCGCGCGGCGCGCTCGCCAGCGCACGTGCGAACGGCTGGCCGGCGTTGACCTCGCTGCGCAGGTGGGCGACCAGCTCGCGCTGCTTCGAGTCCTCGGCTTCGTCGCTCAGGGCCGTCAGCGCACGTTCGAGCGGCAGACCGGAGCCGACCAGGCCGGCGAGCTGGCGCGTCCACACCGCCAGGCCGGTCGAGTCGAAGACGCGGCCGCCGATCCGCAGGCCGCCCGCGCTGCCGGTACCCGCCGACATGACCTGCGTGACGGCCAGCGGCACCAGCGCCTGGGCGCGCAATTGCGAGCGCGCGGCGCGCGGGTTGTCGGCTTCGAGCAGGCCGCTGGTCGACTTGCCGAGAGCGTCGAGCGCCTCGAAGCGAAAGGCGGGCATCGCCCTAGCGCCGGCCGGGCGCCGGGCCGCCCCAAGCCGGGCCGCGCCCCCTCGGGGGGCAGCGCAGGCGCGAAGCGACAAGCGTGGGGGTTTCGTTCACTCTCTCGTGACCCGGATCACTTCTTCGGCCGAGGTGATGCCTTCGGCGACGAGCCGTTCGCCGTCTTCGCGCATCGAGTGCAGTCCCGACGCCTCGGCCACTGCGAAGATCTGCGATTCGGGTGCGCGGTTGTGGATCAGCGCCTGGATCTCGTCGCCGACCTTCATCAGCTCATAGACGCCGGTGCGGCCCTTGTAGCCGGTCATGCCGCACTGGTCGCAACCGACCGGGTGGTAGCGGCCCATCGCGCCAAGCTTCCGGCAATGCAGGCAGAGCTTGCGCACCAGGCGCTGCGCCAGCACGCCGATCAGGCTCGACGAAAGCAGGAAGGGCTCGACGCCCATGTCGATCATCCGCGTCACCGTGCTCGGCGCGTCGTTGGTGTGCACGGTGGCGAGCACGAGGTGGCCGGTGAGCGAGGCCTGGATGGCGATCTGCGCCGTCTCGTAGTCGCGGATCTCGCCGATCATGATGACGTCGGGGTCCTGGCGCAGGATCGCGCGAAGCGCCTTCGCGAAGGTGAGGTCGATCTTCGCGTTGACCTGCGTCTGGCCGATGCCGGCGAGCTCGTACTCGACCGGATCCTCGACCGTCAGCACGTTGGTGCCGGCGGTGTCGATGCGGCCGAGCGAGGCGTAGAGCGTCGTCGTCTTGCCCGAGCCGGTGGGCCCGGTGACGAGGATGATGCCGTGCGGCTGGTGGATGAGCGCGTCGAAGCTCGTCAGCACGTCGCCGCTCATGCCCAGGCCTTCGAGCGTGAACTTCGATTCGGCCTTGTCGAGCAGGCGCAGCACGGCGCGCTCGCCGTGCGCCGAAGGCAGCGTCGAGACGCGCACGTCGACGGCGCGGCCGCCGATGCGCAGCGAGATGCGACCGTCCTGCGGCAAGCGTCGCTCGGCGATGTCGAGCTCGGCCATGATCTTCAGTCGCGAGATCAGCGCCGCGTGCAGCGCCCGGTTCGGCTGCACGACTTCGCGCAAGGTGCCGTCGACGCGAAAGCGCACCGAGCTCGACCGCTCGTAGGGCTCGATGTGGATGTCGCTCGCGCCGTCCTTGGCTGCCTGCGTGAGCAGGGCGTTGAGCATGCGGATGATGGGCGCGTCGTTTGAGGCCTCGAGCAGGTCTTCGATGGCCGGCAGCTCCTGCATCATGCGTGAGAGGTCGACGGCGCTTTCGACCTCGCCGATGACGACCGCCGCGCTCGACTCGCCGCCCGCATACGCGGCGGCGATGCGTCCCACCAGCGTGTCGGCCGACTCGCGCTCGAAGGCATCGACGTCGTAGTGGCGCAGCACTTCCGAAAGCGCCGGCAGGCCGACCGTCTCGGGCGCCCAGAGGACGAGGCGCGCGCCGTCGTCTTCGAGCAGCAGCGTGTGCGCCTTGGCGTAGGCGTAGGGCAGGGGATGGCGCGCGCCCATGCGGGGGGTCAGTTCGTCGGCGTCGGCGTCGGCGCCGGAGCCGGAGCGGGCGGCACGGCGGGCACCGGCACGGAGACGGCGGCCGCCGGGTCTGCGGGCGCAGGCTTGGGCTTCTGCAGGGCGCCGGGTGTCGTGCCCGGCGAGGTCTGCGGTGCGGCGATCGGCACCGTCGTGTCTTCGAGCCTGCGCAGCGGCGGCACGATCGGCGAGTCGGCGACCGGAAGAAGGAGGTTCGGCGTGGGCTGCTGATCCTTCTGGAACGAGCGGATCAGGTCGTAGCGATCGACCGAAAGCTTGTTCGCGCTTTCGGCGTCGCGCAGCACGGTGGGCCGCAGGAAGACCATCAGGTTGGTGCGCTTCTTGGTCCGCGTTTCGCTGCGGAACAGGTTGCCGAGGTAGGGAATGTCGCCGAGCAGCGGCACCTTCGACTTGTTGTCGATGTAGGTGTCTTCGATCAGGCCGCCGAGGACCAGGATCTGGCCATCGTCGACGACGACGTTCGACTCGATCGAGCGCTTGTTGGTCGAGGGCCCGGCGTTCGAGGTGCCGGGGGCGGTGAGGAGCGACAGACTCGACGACTCCTGGAAGATCGTCATGCGGATCGAGCCGTTCTCGCCGATCTGCGGCTTGATGCGCAAGGTGATGCCCACGTCCTTGCGCTCGATCGTCTGGAAAGGGTTGGTCAGCGCGCCGCCGGTCTGCGTAAACTGGCCGGTCACGAACGGCACGTTGCTGCCGACGATGATCTTGGCCTCTTCGTTGTCGAGCGTCACCAGGTTCGGCGTCGACATGATGTTGGTGTTGGCCTGCGACTGCAGGAAGTTGGCGATCGCCGCCAGACCGAGGCTGCCGACGAAGTTGCGCACCAGGCCGACGTTGAGGCCTGGGCTCAGGCTGATGCCGCTGGCATTGCCGGAAAGCTGGGCCTTGTCGATATCGATCAGGTTCGTCCCGGTCGTGCTGAAGTTGGTGCCGCCGGCGATGATGTTCGAGCTGTTCTTGCCGCCGAGCAGACCCTGCCACTGGAAGCCGAAGTCGGCGGTGTTGCTGCCGCTCACCTCGACGATCAAGCTTTCGATGTAGACCTGCGCGCGGCGCTCGTCGAGCTGGTCGATCATGCCGCGCACCTGGCGATAGAGCGGCTCGGGCGCGGTGATGACGAGCGAGTTGGTCGAGGGGTCGGCCTGGATGAAGCCGCCGGTCGAGGGCCCTGCGGAAGGGGCGAGCGGAGAGGCCGCAGCCGATACGGCGTTGTTCGTGCCGGCGGCGCCCGCCGGGTTCGCTCCGAGCGGGCTCGTCGTGGGCGTGCTGCCGCCAGACGATGCGCCCCCCGAGCCCGCGCTGAAGGCGGCGCGCAGCACCTGCGCCAGCTTGGTCGCGTCGGCGTTCTTCAGATGCACGACCCAGATGTTGCCGCTCACCGCCGAGCCCTGAGGCTGCACGTCGAGCTTGGCGATGAGCGACTTGACGCCGGCCATCTTGCTCGGATTGGCGCTGCGCACGATCAGAGAGTTGCTGCGCGTGTCGATCAGGATCGAAGGCGCCGCCGTGCTGCTCGCGCCCTGGCCCGGGGCGGCGCCGGGCGTGTTGCCGTCGGTCAGACGCTGCAGCAAGGGCGCGATATCGGACGCGACCGCGTAGCGCAGGGGAATCACCTCGACGTCGCCGGCCGCCGGCGTGTCCATCGCGGCGATGATCTGGCCGAGCCGCTGCAGGTTGTCGGCATAGTCGGTGATGACGAGCGTGTTGTTGCCGGGGTTGGCGTTGATCGTGTTGTTCGGCGTGATGAGCGGCCGCAGCACCGGCACGAGGTTGTTCGCGTTCTCGTGGTTGAGGCGAAAGATCTGCGTGATGACCTGATCGCCGCGGCGCGAGACGCTGTCGATCGAGACGGTGCCGGCCTGCAGCTTGGCGTCGGCCTCGGGCACGACCTTGAAGATGCCGTTCACTTCGACGACCGTGAAGCCGAGCCCGCGCAGCGCGGCGAGAAAGTTGAGATAGGCCTCGTTCGGCGTCAGCGGCTCTTCGCTGTAAAGCGTGATCGAGCCGCGCACCCGCGGGTCGACGATGAACTGACGCCGCAGGATCGCCGCCATGGCGCGGGCCACGCCCTCGATGTCGGCGTTGACGAAGTTGAGCGTGACCGAGGCGCCGCGAAAGCGTGGCACCGGCGCGACGCCGGACGTGGCGGCGGGTGTCGCCGCGGGCAGCGGCAGCGAGGCGATCAGAAGCGCCGCCGTGATGGCCACGCTGCCGGCTCGTGTGGCGGCTCGCTGGCGCTTGTCGCGATGAAAGGTCATGGTCATCCGATCGAGATGATCGACCGCGCGCCATCGCGCCGACCGATGATGTTGAGCAGGTTCGAGAGCGCCGCTTCGTCGACCGTCGCCGAGCGCGCCTCGCCGCGAAACTTGACGCCACCCGGCCCCCAGGTGCCGCTGCCGGTGAGCTGCAGCGGCCCGTCGAGCGTGGAAAGCGAGAGCAGCATCGCGCTGTTCGTTGCCGTGCCGCCCGTCAGCGAAACGCGATAGCTGCCGAGTGTTTCGAGCGTGGTCAGACGCGAAGACACGCCTTCTAGTTCCAGGTCGACCCGGCCGTCGAGCCGCCAGCGCCCCTCGACCTGCTCGAGCGAGAAGCCGGGCGTCGCGATGCGCGCCGTGCCGCCGAGCTGCAAGGTATTCCACGGCGTGCCGAGGCCACCCAGCCAGGCGCTCGGCCACTGGCCGACCGCGCCTGCCGCCGATGGCACGAGCGTGGCCTTGATGCGACCGAGGCCGGGCCGGAGTTGCACGACCATCGTGCCGTTGATGCAGCAGGCCTGGCGCGCCGCCAGCTCGACACCGTAGAAGCGTGGCGAAAGCGTCCACTCGAGGCGGCCCGGCAGGTAGCTTGCGTCGCGGCTGTCGGCGCCGCCGGTCAGGACCGGCACGGCGCTGCCCGACCAGATCGTGCCGCGTGCATCGCTGAGCAGCAGGCGTTGGTCGCTCGCCGAAGCCACCGCCTTCGCGAGCCAGGCCGCGGGGGCGAACAGGACGAGCCCGGCGAGGATGCCGAACAACGCGCCGGCAATGGCCCAGCGCACCGCCGCGCCGCGCTCGACCTCCCAGGCCTGCTCGGCCAGGGTCGATTCGCTCCAGCCGCTGCCGGCGACGGTCGGGCTCCAGAGCTGGCGATTGCGCTTTCGGCGGATCACGACGGGCCTCCGAGACTCAGGGTGACCGAGCCGCTGTAGCCGGTCGCCGCCTTGACGAGCTGTGCTTCGGTCGGCCGGGCGCGCGCCGCGCTGCGCGCTTCGCCGAGCCAGGCGCGCAAGGCGTCGGCCGGAACGCCGGTGAAGGTCAGCGTGGCGCGATCGCCCTGGATCGCCAGCCTGGCCTTGTCGCCGAGCTGCGCCGTCGCGGCGCGCAAGGCGGTCGCCGCTTGTTCCGCTGGCACCGGAGAAGCGGCGCGCAGGCCCTGCATCTCGCCGGCCGCCAACTGCATCTGCTGCATCTGCTGGTCGAGCCGGTCGAGGTCGATCGGCGCCTCACGCAGCGTGCGCAGCGCCGGCTGCAGCAGCGTCAGCCAGACGATGAGAGCGCCGACCGCGACGCCCATGACGACGATGAGCTGCCGCTCGCGCGGCGCCCGCGTCTGCCAGAAGCGGCCGGCCTGCTGGCGCGCGTCGTCGAGCGCAGGCGGCAGAGAGGGTGAGTCGGTGGCCATGATGAATGAATCGCTACGCCGCGGCGCGCGCACGGGTGACGACGAGGCGGCCCTCGCTGGCGTCGACCTGGAAGCCGGCGGGGCGCAGCACGCCGCGGAATTGCTCGATCTGCGCGTCGCTCCAGCCGCTGGCGGCGAGCGTCAGCTTGCCGGCCTCGAAGCGCAGGTTCTCGACCGGCGGGCGTTCGTTCGGCCAGGCCGCAGCGGCGGCCTGCAACATCGGCTCGAGGTCGCTGTCGCCGGGCTTGCCGGCGAGCGTGCGCAGCGACTGCGTCTCGCGAAGCATCACCGCGCTGGCGTCGCGCTGGATGTCGGCCTCGCTGACGCGAGGGTAGGTGGCTTTGACGAGCGCCTGGATGGCGCTGCGCCGCGCTTCGACGGCGTTCTTCTGGTGCCATGCCCAGAGATTGAGACCGGCGATCTGCGCCACCACGAGCACGGCGGCGCCGATGCGCACCGGCCGCCACGCCGGGCTCATCGCCTGGCGCAGCCAGTCGCGGGCGGCACGCGCGCCACGCGTCTTGCGCGCCAGATCGAACTGGCGCAGGTTCCAGAGGCTTCGGCCGGCCTGCAGCAGGCGCTGCTCGATCGGCATGACGGTGACCGGCGCGCCCAGCCATTGTTCGGCGGCGACGGCGGCGACCGGCGCTGCGGTCCAGCGCGTCGAGACCGGTGCCGGATGCGGCACGAGGGCGCGCGCCAGGCCGCCATCGAGGCGCACGGTCGCGACGCCGTCGACATTCGCCCAGGTCAGGACGGTGCCGCCCGGCGAAGTCGGGTCGCTCGGCGCTGACAGGTGAAAGTGGCCGATCGGCGGCTCGTCAGGCCAGGCCATCGGCACGACGCGATCGACGAAGACGCCGCCCTTCTGCAGGGCCGCCAGCTCTTCCTCCAGCCAGGTCTTGTCCATCGCCGCCACCCAGGCCGGCGTGCCGGCGACGGCGAGCGGCGCCACGGCGAGATGCGTCGACTCGGCGTCCTCGAGCAGCGCTTCCTCGATGACACCGGTGAGCGCTGCGCGCAGGCGCGATGCCGGCGCCTTGGGCAGCGTGATGCGGTGCCAGGCGACGTCGGCCTCGCGCACGACGGCGATGACCTGCGAGCGGCGCGGCAACAGTGCGGCGGAGGCTTCGCCCTGGGCTTCGAACTCGATGCCGTCGGCGCTGGTGACGTAGACGTACTCGCGGCGTCGGCCCGGATCGGGCGCAACCTCGTCCGCCGCCCGCGCGTGCAAGCGCGGGCGCTCAGGGAGCTGGATGACGAGGGTCGACATGGCGAGCCGGCAAGGCTACCTGCATTTTAGGTGGCCGAGAAACGAAAACCTTCGCAATCAAAGACTTACGTTGGTGTGTTGTAGCGGCTTCGCAGTATTGCTGCGCACTTTTCCCGGGTCTCAGCTGCCGCCCGCGTCGCGCGCCGAGACGCGCTCGCGCTGCAGCACGAGGACGTCGAAGTTGGGCAGCCGCTCGACCAGCGAGCGCTGCTCGAGCACGAGATCGCCCAGACGCAGGCGCCCGCGCACCTCGAAGAAGCTCGAGCCGGTCGTCAGCCGCTCGAGGCTGGTGGCGGGCAAGGAGGGTGCCAGCGCTTTCAGGTCGACCTGCACCGACTTGATCGGCACGCGCTGGCGCGACTGCACGATGCGCTCGGCCGTTGCCAGGTCGAGCCCCGGCGCGGCGGCGACGAGGACTTCGCGCGGCGCGGTGTTGACGTTGACGAAGGTCTTCTTGGGCAGGATCACGACATACGGCTCGAGCGCCCGCAGCGCTTCGGGGTCGATGCCGAGCCAGGCGAGCTGGCTCGCCGAGCGCGGCATGATCGGCGGGTTCTCCGGCGCCGTCACCGTCGTCGCCGGGGCGCCGCTGGCGCCCGGATCGGGCGGCGGGATCGGCGAGGCGTCGCGCAGCCCGCCGGCGATCCGCGCCGCGACGTCGGCCGAGACGCCGACCGTCTCGCACAGGCGCTGCAACGCCGCCATCTCGACCGGGTCGATCTTGCCAGCGCTCGCCACGTTGGTGAGGTTGTAGCGACCCTGGGCGTCGGTGATCGAGCCGGACAGGAAGGCGTCGGGCGCGTCGTCGGTGTTGTTCTTGTCGGCGGCGAGAAAGGTCGACAGTCGCGCTTCGGCGAGCGGCACGGCCCAGGGCTCGCCGAGATGATCGGTGCCACCGTTGCGCGCGTCTTCGCGCAGGATGAGGCGGGCCCAGTCGAGCGCGCCGGAAAGAATCCAGGCCGATTGCGTGCGCGCTCGTTCGGCCGCCTCGACCTGGATGGCGCGCCATTGCTGCCAGAGCATGGCGCTGGCCAGGGTCGAGATCAGGGCGACGATGATCATCGCCGTGAGGAGCGCGGCACCGCGCTCCTCACGGCGCGAGCGCCTGACAGGATCGTTCCCTCCGGGGCGCGAGCGCCTGACAGGATTGCTCCCTCCGGGGCGCGAGCGCCTGACAGGATCGCTCCCTCCCCGCTTCGCTCCCCTCCCTCCAGGAGGGAGGGGCCGGCTCCTTTGGAGCCGCTCTCCGTTGTCGCTGCTCATGGGGCGATGAGCACGTCGCGCGTCAGGCTGCCGTTGAGGCCGCTGCCGGGCGCGAAGGCGAGGACCAGCCGAACGCCGGAAGGAAGCGCCTGGCGCGTGGCGCCGACCGTCGCTGAAGCCGCCGCCGCGGCGACGTCGCCGCTCGACTGGCAGTTGGCCCAGGCGTTGCCCTGGAAGAAGTAGACCTGCCACTGGTCGAGACCGCCGAGGGCGCGCAACTGGCCGGTCTCGTTGCCCTGGAACTGCTGCGTCTGCAGCCAGCTTTGCTGCAAGGCCGTCGTCGTCGTCACCGCCGGGCCGGCCCAGCGTTGCCACATCGAGTCGTGGGCGTCCGGCCGCAGCGCCCAGGTCACGACCTGCATGCCGCCTTCGGTGCGGCGCGTCAGGCGAACGCTCTGGCCATCGCAGGTCAGCGCCGGGACGGCGTTGCTGTCCTGGAGCGAGGCGAGGTCCTGCTCCCATTGCGAGATCACGGTCTCGAGGCGCAAGGTCCGCTCGAGGTGCGTCTGGTTCGATTCGCGGGCGCGGGAGATGACGTCGACGCCTTGCCAGGCCATGAGCGACATGACCGCCATCACGACCATCGCCACGAGGACCTCGACCAGGGTGAAGCCCGCAACGCGCCGTGCCCTCATCACATGCGCCCGAGGATGGTCGAGAGGAGCAGGATGGTCACGCCGTTGTCGTCCTGGACCTGCGCGTCGACGCGCCGGAAGTTGGGGTTCGGCGTGTTCTTGACGACGAGCTTGCCGGCGTAGCTGCGGCCGAGCTGGTCGCAGGTGAAGACGCTCTCGCCGATGTCGGGATAGCGGTGCGCCAGCTTGAGCCCGGTGAGCTGGTTGTCGGCGCACCACTGGGCGGCAGTCACCTCGGCCAGGCGCGCCGTGTTGTTGGTCAGGGAGCCGGCTGCCTTGACGCCGGCGCCGAGCGTGATGGCGACGATCGCGAGCGCGACCAGCACCTCGATCAAGGTGAAACCGCGCGCGGTTTTCGATCTCATTGGAGCCGCGGCCCGGCGGCGCTCACTGTGGAGCGACGCTGCCGTCGCTGACGACGAACGGGCCGATGCCGTCGGTCGCCAGCGTCAGGCGCTGGTCCTCGAGACGCAGGACGATGCGCTGCTCGCCGATCAGCGGCTCGGGGCCGAGCACGACGGCGCGTGCGCCGATCACCTGGGCCGCCGTGCCGGGCTCGAGCCAGTGCGTCGGCAAGGGGTTGGTGGCCGAGAGACCGACGAAGCGAAAGCCCGCGCCGTCGGCCTGTTGCTCGAGCGGCTCCCAGCGCGCGCCAACGCCGGAAGAGCGCGCCTCGGCGCGCGCCGACTCGAGCAGCGCCGCCAGGCGCGCTGCCTCCTGCTCGAGCTTGGAAGCGGCCGGATCGCGCAGCGCCAGGCTGGCCACGGCCGTCGCGATCGCGATCAACGCGACGACGACGATCAGCTCGATCAGCGTGAAGCCGCGCGCGGGACGAGCGCGGTATCGAGGCGCCGGCTCACTGCCAGTTGCCGATGTCCGCATTTCTGCCTTCGCCGCCGACCACGCCATCGGCACCGAAGCTGTAGACGTCGATCTCGCCTTTCAGACCCGGATTGGCGAACTGATACGGGTGACCCCAGGGGTCGGCCGGCAGCTTGTCGAGATAGGGCCGCCAGTTCGGCGGAATCACGCCCACCGTCGGCTTGGCCACCAGCGCCTGCAGGCCTTGCTCGCCGTTCGGATAGCGCAGGTTGTCGAGCTTGTAGAGCTTGAGCGCCTGCATCAGGTTGTTGACGTCGGTGCGCGCTGCGGTGACGCGCGCGTCGTCGGCGCGGTCGAGCATGTTCGGGACGATCAGCGCCGCCAGCACGCCGATGATGACGAGCACGACCATCAGCTCGATCAGGGTGAAGCCGCGGCTTCGCCGCAGGTGTTTTGTCGGCAATCGCATCGTGGAGTTCTACCGGTCGGCTGCCTCGGTGGCGAGGGGGCTCGATCATAATCGCCGCATGTTCGCGCGCCTGTCTGCATTCGTGATCTGGTCGCTCGTCGCGGCCAGCGCGGTGTTCTGGGCGCTGCGCTTCGGCGTCCAGGTGGCGCAGGCGCCGGCCTATGCGGTGCCGATCGACCGCGCCGCGCCGCCGCGCGGCGATCTCGCCCGCCTGTTCGGCGCTGCTCCGGTGCTCGCGATGGCCGAAGAGGCCCGGCCCGAGGCGCCTTCGCGCTTTCGCCTGATCGGCGTCATGGCGCCGAAGTCGAGCATGTCGCAGGGAACCGGCGCCTACGGGCTGGCGCTGATCGCGGTGGATGGCAAACCGCCGCGCGCCTTTGCGGTCGGCGCCAAGCTCGACAGCGATCTCGTGCTCCAGTCGGTCGGTCTGCGCACCGCGTCGCTCGGACCGGCCCAAGGTGCGCGCAGCGTGCTGCTCGAACTGCCGGCCTTGCCGGCGCCGGCCACCGGCGTCTTGCCCGCGCCGGGCGCGCCGCCGCCGGCAGGCAATCCCGTCGTGTTGCCGCCGCGGCCGAATGCCGTGCCGGTGCCCGGCGTCCCTCCGATGATGTCGCCTGGAATCACGCTACCGCCGACGATGCAGCCGGCTGCGCCGGTACCCGGCTCCGCCAATCAGCTGCCGGCGAACCCGAATCTTCCGTCGCCCGACAACTTCCGCGCCCAGTAGGCGCGGCAACCGTCACTGCAGAAACAGTCGATACGCCGGGTTGCCGGTCTCGTCGGCGCACGGGTAGGCCAGCGTTTCCAGGAAGTCGCTGAATGCCTGTTCGTCCGCCGGCGGCACCTGGATGCCGACGAGGATCCGCCCGTAGTCGGCGCCCTGGTTGCGGTAGTGGAACAGGCTGATGTTCCAGCCGGCCGGCATGCTCGAGAGAAAGCGCATCAAGGCGCCCGGCCGCTCGGGGAAGACGAAGCGATAGAGACGCTCGTCGTGGGCCAGGGCGCTGCGCCCGCCGACCAAGTGGCGCACATGTTCCTTGGCCAGCTCGTCGCCGGTGAGGTCGAGCGCCGGGAAGCCGTGGCTTTTGAAGTGCCGCGCCAGGCGCGCCGATTCGGCCCGGTCGACGGTGGCGAGGCCGACGAAAACGTGCGCCTCGTCAGCGCCGGAGATCCGGTAGTTGAACTCGGTCACGGCGCGCGGACCGACCAGCTCGCAAAAGCGCCGGAAGCTGCCGCGCTCTTCGGGGATCGTCACCGCGAACAGGGCCTCGCGCGCCTCGCCGACCTCGGCCCGTTCGGCGACGAAGCGCAGCCGGTCGAAATTCATGTTCGCGCCGCAGGTGATGGCGACGTAGGTCTCGCCGGTGGTGCGGTGCTTCTGCACGTATTGCTTGATGGCGGCGACGCCGAGCGCGCCGGCCGGCTCGAGGATGCTGCGCGTGTCCTCGAAGACGTCCTTGATCGCGGCGCAGACGGCGTCGGTGTCGACGACGATCCAGTCGTCGACGAGCCGGCGCGCGAGGCGAAAAGTTTCCGCGCCGACCTTCTTGACCGCCGTTCCGTCGGAGAACAGACCGACATCGGCGAGCTCGATGCGCCGGCCGGCGCGCACCGAGCGCAGCATCGCGTCGGAGTCGTTCATCTGCACGCCGACGATGCGGATCTCGGGCCGCACCGCCTTGACGTAGGCGGCGATCCCCGAGACGAGTCCGCCGCCGCCGATGGCGACGAAGATGGCGTCGATCGGGCCTTGATGCTGGCGCAGGATCTCCATTGCGATCGTGCCCTGGCCGGCGATCACGTCGGGGTCGTCGAAGGGATGCACGAAGCTGAGGCCGCGCTCGGCTTCGAGTTGCTGTGCATGGGCGTGCGCGTCGGAGTAGCTGTCGCCATGCAGCACGACTTCGGCGCCGAGCGCGCGCACGGCCGCGATCTTCAGCGTCGGCGTCGTCGTCGGCATGACGACGAGTGCCTTGCAGCCGAGCTTGCTGGCGGCCAGCGCCACGCCTTGCGCATGGTTGCCGGCTGAGGCGCAGATCACGCCGCGCGCCAGCGCCTCGGGCGGGAGATGCGCCATCTTGTTGTAGGCGCCGCGCAGCTTGAAGCTGAAGACGGGCTGCGTGTCCTCGCGCTTGAAGAGGACGCGGTTGCGAAGGCGTGCCGACAGTCGCGGCGCGGCGTCGAGCGCCGACTCGATGGCGACGTCGTAGACCCGCGCCGTCAGGATCTTCTGCAGGTAGCCTGCGAGCGGCAGGGCGCGGCGCGGCGGCGCCTTCTGCGGCGCGGGTTTTCGGGACGAATTCGCCATGCCTTTCGATGTCTCCCAGCGGCTGACGATTGCGGCGCCGCATCATACGTGGCGCCGTGCCACGCGGCGGCGCCGGGTCTTGCGCAGCCGCCCAGAAAAAAGCCCAAGACATTGCTGCCCTGGGCTGAATCCACCAATGGAGGAGGTGGAGGAGACAATCGGTGCGGTGGGTGCCGCGAGGCCCTCAATGCTCGTTCGTTTGACCGCCTGAAAACGAGTGTATGGCCTTTTTTGTTGCAGTGCAATAACGCACCCGGAGGACGAACGACATGGAGTGCACGATCGACTGGATGCCGGCGAACGGCATGGCGTTTTCAGCGGAGACGGGCAGCGGTCATCTGCTGACGATGGACGGCTCGCCCGACGGCGGCGGCCGAAATCTCGCGCCGCGGCCGATGGAAACGGTGCTTGCCGGCACGGGCGCTTGCGCCGCCTACGACGTCGTCCTCATCCTGCGCCGCGGCCGCCACGACGTGCACGGCTGCCGCGTCAAGGTGACCTCGGAGCGGGCCGCCCAGGATCCGAAGGTGTTCACGACGATCCACATGCACTTCGTCGTGACCGGTGCGAATCTCGCGCCGGTCGTGGTCGATCGGGCCATTGCGCTCTCGCACGAGAAGTACTGCTCGGCGACGATCATGCTCGGCAAGACGGCCGAGATCACGACCAGCTTCGAGATTCGCTCCGAAGGCGGCGAGGGAGCGACAGCGCCTGCCGCCGCGCCTCAGATGTAGTGGGCCGTGGTCGTCATGACGCGGCCGGCGGCGCGCATCGCGAGGCGCATCGGCCAGGGCAGACGCGAGGCGCCCGCGTTCTCTGCGGCGAGGGCGTGACCGGCTTCGTCGGCCTTCATCTGGCCGACGATGGCGCGAGACGTCAGGTCGCCGGTCGGCAGGCGATCCAGGTGGCTGCCGAGGTGCTGCTCGACCTGGCGTTCGGTCTCGACGACGAAGCCCAGGCTCGCCGCATCGCCCATCCGGCCGGCCACCAGGCCGATGCCGAAGGCGCCCAGATACCAGAGCGGATTGAGCAGGCTGGGCCGCGCGCCGAGCTGGCGCAGCCGCTCCGCGGTCCATGCCAGGTGGTCGGTTTCCTCGGCAGCGGCGCTCGCGAACTGGCGGCGCAATGCCGGGTTGGGTGTGGCGAGTGCCTGGGCGCTGTAAAGGGCTTGGGCGCAGACTTCGCCTACATGATTGACGCGCATCAGGGCACCCGACTCGCGCCGAGCCGCGTCGTCGAGCGGAGCGTCGGGCTGCGTCGCTTTCGGCTGCGGCCGGCCGGCGTGCGGCGTACCGGTGAGCGACCGAAGGGCCTGATCGAGGCCGGCCAGCGCGCGGTCGAACGGGGTTAAAGCAATTGGTTCCATGGGATGAAAGGATAGCTCGGCGATGCCTGATACATCCGGCGAAATCCTCGTTGTGCCAAGACAACATAAGCCCTTTTTTTGATCTGCAAGGCTTTGCAGGCCGGGGCCCCTCTGGTGCAATACACACAACTTCCGCAAAGGGGGTTGTACCTGATCTGCTCCAGTGCGGGCAATCGGTGATCGGGACCTCTTGTTCAACCTAGGAGATAGTTGCAATGAAAAAATCTCTGCTCGCTCTCGCG
>JBBRLS010000034.1:0-48283 GCA_038231215.1 Burkholderiales bacterium
AACGTGATATCGACGACATCGCATCGTCCACTTTCACCGGGCGAGTCGTGGTGCGAAACCGGACGGGGGGTGGGAGTGTGTGCGCGTCCGATTCCGATTGACGATGGACTTCGATGTTGTTACTGTATAAACGTACAGTATGGCGGCGAGGTGTGGAAGTGGACAAGTACGACGGGGACGACGAGGAAGAAAGTGGACGGCCGGGGCGGGCGGTTCGCGCGGGGAAGATCATCGCAAAGAATCCGCTTCCCGCTTCCGGCCCCGCCCCCGCCGGGCCCTTTCCCCGCGCAGTCGTTGCGAACGCCGACGCGGGCGTTCCGTCGGCAGACCCGGATCGCGCTGCATCGGCCCCGGCCCCGGCCCGGGCGCTTGACCCGGCGCAGGGGCGGCCAGCAGCGCCAGCGATGGCGCAAGGCCGGCAGCTGCGCCTGCTCGATACCTTGCGCGAGCGTCTGCGGTACATGCATTACAGCTTACGCACCGAGGAGGCCTATGTCTATTGGGTGCGCGGCTTCGTGCGCTGGTCGGGCTGGCGTCATCCGCGCGAGCTCGGGGCCAGGGAGGTGCAGGACTTTCTCATCATGCTCGCCAACGAGCGGCGGGTCGCGGCGGCGACGCATCGCCAGGCCCTGAGCGCGCTGCTCTTTCTCTACCGCGAAGTGCTCGGCGTCGACATGCCGTGGCTACGCGAGCTCGGCCGCCCGGTGCCGAAGAAGCGCATCCCGGTCGTGCTCACGCACGTCGAGGTGCAGACGCTGCTCGCGCGCATGGGCGACGGCGTCACCGGGCTGCTCGGCCGCCTGCTCTACGGCACCGGCATGCGCCTGCTCGAAGGCATCCGCCTGCGCGTCAAGGACGTCGATTTCGTCCGCCAGGTGATCATCGTGCGCGACGGCAAGGGCGGCAAGGACCGCGTCGTCATGCTGCCGCGCTCGCTCGACGGCGCCCTGCGCCTGCAGCTGCGCGAAGCGCGGCGCGTCTGGCAGGCCGATCACGAGCGCGACCAGGCGGGCGTCTACCTGCCTAACGCCCTGGCCGCCAAGTACCGGCGCGCCGCGGAGAGCTGGGCCTGGTTCTGGATATTTCCGGCCGCCACGATCAGCAAGGATCCGCGCAGCGATGCGCTGCACCGCCACCACATCCACGAGAAGCGCCTGCAGCGCGACCTGCACGCCGCCGTGCACGCCTCGGGCATCGCCAAGCCGGCCACCGTGCACACCCTGCGCCATTCGTTCGCCACCCATCTGCTGCAGGCCGGCGCCGACATCCGCACGGTGCAGCAGTTGCTCGGTCACGCCGATGTCAGCACGACGATGATCTACACGCACGTCCTGCAGTCGGCGGCCGCGGGCACCGCGAGCCCGCTCGACGGCCTGATGCTGGCCACCGATCGGGGCGGTGTCGACGTCGACGAAAAGAGATATCGCGACGACCACCGCCCCGACCACCCGCGCGACGACCAGGGCCACGGCGACGCGGACGACCCCGACGCTGCCGGCCGCGGCTTCGCCGCCCGTCGTTCGCCTCCGCGCGCCCGCGAGCCTTCCTTTCCGTGTTACCGCGTTACGCCGAGCTTCACTGCCGCAGCAACTTCAGCTTCCTGACGGGTGCCTCGCACCCCGAGGAGCTGGTGCAGCGCGCGGCCGAGCTGGGCTATGGCGCGATCGCCATCACCGACGAGTGCTCGCTCGCCGGCGTCGTGCGCGCGCACGCGGAGGCCAAGACGCGGGGCATGCATCTCGTCATCGGCAGCGAGATGCGGCTGGTCATGCCGAACAGCGGCGCGCCGCACGCGCGGCTCGTGCTGCTGGCCCAGTCGCGGCGCGGCTACGGCAACCTCTCGCACTGGATCACGGTGGCACGTCGCCGCGCCGCCAAGGGCAGCTACCTCGCGCATCCGGGCGACATCGAAGGCAAGGTGCCGAACGCGCCGACGCTGGCGGGCCTGCCCGAGTGCATCGCCTTGCTCGTGCCGTCGCTGGCGACGCAGTCCTTCGAGGAGACCTTCGCCCACGCGTTGTGGCTGAAGACCTGGTTCCAGGAGCGCGCTTATGTCGCCCTCGAGCTGCTGCATCGTCCCGGCGACGACGAGCGGGTCGAGCGCGTCGTGCGCATCGGCGAGCTGGCCGCGCTGCCCGTCGTCGCCGTCGGCGACGTACTCATGCACCTGCGCTCGCGCAAGCCCTTGCAGGACACGCTCACCGCCACGCGCCTCGGCAAGCCGGTCGCCGAATGCGGCTTCGCGCTCGAGCCCAATGCCGAGCAGCATCTGCGCTCGCGCGGCCGCCTCGCGGCCCTCTACGGTGGCCAGCCGGAGTGGCTCGACCGCACGATGGCGATCGCCGGCCAATGCCGCTTCTCGCTCGACGAGCTGCGCTACGAATACCCCGACGAGATCGTGCCGCCGGGCGAGACGGCGGCCTCGCATCTGCGCAAGCTCACCTACGCGGGCGCCGCCAGGAGATTTTCGAAGGCGGCGCTGCTCGACAAGTACCGGCCGCAGATCGAAATCGAGCTCGACGTCATCGCGACGCTGAAGTACGAGGCCTACTTCCTGACCGTGGCCGACATCGTCGCCTGGGCGCGCACCCAGGGCATCCTCTGCCAGGGCCGCGGCAGCGCCGCCAACTCGATCGTCTGCTATTGCCTCGAGGTCACCGAGGTCGATCCCGAGCGCGCCAACCTGCTGTTCGGCCGCTTCATCAGCGTCGAGCGCGACGAGGCGCCCGACATCGACGTCGACTTCGAGCACCAGCGGCGCGAAGAGGTCATCCAGTACATCTACGGCAAGTACGGCCGGCATCGCGCCGCCCTGGCCGGGGTGGTCATCAGCTACCGGCCGCGCTCGGCGCTGCGCGACGTCGGCCGCGCCCTCGGCATCGACCTGCAGCGCATCGATGCGGTCTCGAAGAGCCAGCACTGGTTCGACGGCCGCGGCATCGCGCCCGAGCGCCTGCGCGAGAACGGTTTCGACCCCGAAGCGCCGCTGGTGCGCCTGTGGATGGAGCTGACGGCGCAGCTCATCGGCTTTCCGCGCCACCTCTCGCAGCATCCGGGCGGTTTCGTCATCACCAAGGGCCGCATCGAAGAGCTCGTTCCCGTCGAGAACGCGGCCATGGACAAGCGCAGCGTCATCCAGTGGGACAAGGACGACCTCGAGTCGCTCGGCCTGCTCAAGGTCGACATCCTCGCCATCGGCATGCTGAGCGCGATCCGCCGCTCGCTCGAATACATCGGCATGACCAAGCTCGGCCGCCCCGCGCCGCTTCTCATGCAGGAGATCGAAGACGGCGACACGCCCACCTACGACATGATCTGCCGCGCCGACACGGTCGGCGTCTTCCAGATCGAGAGCCGGGCGCAGATGAGCATGCTGCCGCGCCTGCAGCCGCGCTGCTACTACGACCTGGTGGTCGAGGTGGCGATCGTGCGGCCGGGGCCGATCCAGGGCGGCATGGTCCATCCGTACCTGAAGAACCGCGGCAAGCCGATGGCAGAGATCGATTGCCCGCCGGCCCTGTGGCCGGCGCTGGCGCGGACCAAGGGCGTGCCGATCTTCCAGGAGCAGGTGATGCAGATCGCCATCATCGCCGCCGACTTCACGCCCGGCGAGGCCGATTCGCTACGCCGCGCCATGGCGGCCTGGAAAAGACGCGGCGGCCTCTCGCCGTTTCACGAGCGGCTGGTCGGCCGCATGGTCGAAAAGGGCTACGAGCGCGACTACGCCGAGCGCATCTTCAAGCAGATCCAGGGCTTCGGCGAATACGGCTTCCCCGAGAGTCATGCCGCCGGCTTTGCGTTGCTCGCCTACGTGAGCAGCTGGATCAAGTGCCATCACCCCGACGCCTTTCTCTGCGGCCTGCTCAACGCCCAGCCGATGGGCTTCTACGCGCCGGCGCAACTGGTGCGCGATGCGCGCGAGCACGGCGTCGAGGTGCGGCCGGTCGATGTACGCGTCAGTGCCTGGGAGAGCACGCTGGAGGAGGAAGAAGAAGAAGGACGGGCCGGGAGCCTGCGCCCCGTGCGCCTCGGCCTGGACCGCATCGGCGGCCTCGCCGAAGAGGTCGGCCAGCGCATCGTCGCGGCGCGCGCCGAGGCGCCCTTCGCGAGCACCGAAGACCTGGCCCGGCGCGCCCGCCTCGATGCCCATGCCCTGGCCGCTTTGGCCAATGCCGACGCGCTGCACGGGCTCGACGGTCACCGGCATCAAGCCGCCTGGGCGGTCGCCGGCATCGACACGCGGCCGACCGAGATGCTGCGCTCCACGCGCACCGACGAAGAGGCGGTGCGGCTCGCGCCGCCGAGCGAGGCCGAGCGCACGCTGGCCGACTACCGCGCCCTCGGCCTCAGCCTGCATCGCCATCCGCTCGCCTTGCTCAGAAGCCAGCTCGCCGAGTTCAAGATCGAGCCGGCGTCGCGCCTGCGCGGCTTTCCGCACGGCCGGCTGGCGCGCGCCAGCGGCCTGGTCACGCACCGGCAGCGGCCGGAGACGGCCAAGGGCACGGTCTTCGTCACCCTCGAAGACGAGACCGGTGCCGTCAACGTCATCGTTTGGCCCAAGGTCGCCGAGCAGCAGAGAAAGCCGTTGCTCGGCGCGACCCTGCTCACCGTCTACGGCCAGTGGCAACGTGAAGGCGAGGGTGACCGGGCGGTGATGCACCTGCTCGCTGCCCGGCTGATCGATCACACGCCGCTGTTGCAGGGGCTGGTCAGCCGCAGCCGCGACTTTCGCTGACGCGGGTTCGCTTCACGCCCGTGCGTACCGAAGCCGGGCCGTAGTCGGTGGCGCGGCGACGGCCCCGGTGGCTCCGGCAAAATCGGCCCCAGATGGACACCCAGATCGTCAGCGCCGAATTGCGCGAGTGGATCGTCTCGCAAGCAGCAGCCGGCCATTCGCCCGAGGTCGTTCTCGACGCCATGAAGGCGAGCGGCTGGGAAGAGTCGGTCGCCATGGTCGCGCTCGAGACGACCCTGCAGAGTCACCTTGATGCGCCGATCGGCAGTCCCGTCGATGCCGAAGAGCCGCCGCGGCCGCTGCCCGGACGGCGCATCTCGGCCGCCACGCCGCATCTCCTGGCCGGCGACCGCGAGGTCGCCGTGCTGATGGCGATGTCGTACCCACGCGTGGTCGTCTTCGGCGACCTGCTCTCGGCCGACGAATGCGAGGCGCTGATCGCTCTGGCCCGCGCCCGGCTCGCCCGCTCCGAGACGGTCGAGACGCGCACCGGCGCGAGCGAGGTCAACGAGGCGCGCACCAGCGAGGGCATGTTCTTCCTGCCCGGCGAAAACCCGGTCTGCGCCCGGCTCGAGGCGCGCATCGCCAGGCTGCTCGACTGGCCGCTCGAGAACGGCGAGGGCTTGCAGATCCTGCGCTACCCGCCGGGCGCCGAGTACAAGCCGCACTACGACTACTTCGACCCGGCCGAGCCCGGCACGCCGACCATCCTGAAGCGCGGCGGCCAGCGCGTCGGCTCGATCGTCTGCTACCTCAACACGCCGGCGGCCGGCGGTGCGACCGTCTTCCCCGACGTCGGCCTCGAGGTCGCCCCGGTGCGCGGCAACGCCGTCTTCTTCAGCTACGACCGGCCGCATCCGTCGACGCGGTCGCTGCACGGCGGGGCGCCCGTCACGGCGGGGGAGAAGTGGGTCGCCACCAAATGGATGCGCGAGGGGAAATTCGAATAAGCAATGTCAACCAGGTTATGACGGCCGGCGTTGTGTCGCCGAGCAATCAGCTCCAACAACCATTCCCCGGGAGAGAAACCGAATGAAGACCCTCATCGTCGCCGCCGTCGTTTCGGCATTCAGCCTTGGCGCCGTCGCCGCGAGCCACACCGAAAAGGGCGCCGCGGCCCCGATGGCCAAGCCGATGGCAGCGCCCATGGCCGCCCCGGCCTCCGCGCCGATGGCCAAGAAGCACATGAAGGCCAAGAAGATGAAGAAGGCGGCCTCGGCCCCCTGAGCCCCGCGAGACATAACTCGAACAAACGGAAAAGCCCGGCCCCGGCCGGGCTTTTTCATGGGCGACTGGAGAATCAGGCCCGTGCCTGCGAGCTGAAGCCGAACGGTCGGCTGCGCTCCAGGCGCCGCTTCTTGCGGTCCTCCCAGGTTTCGGGCCCTTCGAGCGCCCAGTTGGCGATGCAGCCTTCGAGCTCGGTGCGCTCGAGACGCCGGAAGGCGCGCCCGGGCGAAGCCGCGGGCCAGGTGCCCAGACGCAGCCGCCAGGGCAGCGATGCGCTCGCCGCCGACACCCAGTAGACGCATTCCCTGGCCCGCCAGAAGGCGTGGCGCTCGAAGTTCACGCGTCCCGCAAAGCCGGTCTGCGCCTCGAACAAGGCGTAGCCCTCGTCGAGCTCGACCACGCTCATGCCGATGTCGCCCGGCGAATCGCCGGCGCCGCGGTAGACGAGGTAGACGCTGCCGATCCGCGGGGCCGCGAGCCGGTCGACCTCGACCTCGTCGCGGTAGACGACGATGTCTTGCTGCTGCCAGAGGGTCCGCCAGGTGGTCTTCATTTCCGGTCCGCCGCATCGCTGTAAAAGGCCGACCTTAGTCCCGGCGGCGGCGCGAAGCTGTGACGAGGCGAAAGCGACGTTACGCCGCCGGACGCACCGTCCGCGCGGCCTCAGTAAACGACGACGGAGCGGATCGACTCGCCGCGCTTCATCAGCGCAAAGCCCTCGTTGATGTCCTCGAGCTTCAGGCGATGCGTGATCAGCTCGTCGATGGCGATCTTCTTGTCCATGTACCAGTCGACGATCCTCGGCACGTCGGTGCGGCCGCGCGCGCCGCCGAAGGCCGAGCCTTTCCAGACACGTCCGGTGACGAGTTGGAAGGGCCGCGTCGCGATCTCTGCGCCGGACGGCGCCACGCCGATGATGATGGCCTGGCCCCAGCCCTTGTGGCAGCACTCGAGCGCCTGGCGCATCGTCGTCGTGTTGCCGATGCACTCGAAGCTGTAGTCGGCGCCGCCGTCGGTGAGCTGGACGATGCTGTCGACGACGTTCGGCACGTCCTTCGGATTGACGAAGTGCGTCATGCCGAACTTGCGCGCCATCGCTTCGCGGCCCGGGTTGAGGTCGACGCCGATGATCCTGTCGGCGCCGACCAGCTTCGCGCCCTGGATGACGTTGAGGCCGATGCCGCCGAGGCCGAACACGACGACGTTCGCACCGGCCTCGACCTTGGCGGTGAAGAGCACCGCGCCGACGCCGGTGGTGACGCCGCAGCCGATGTAGCAGACGACGTCGAAGGGCGCATCCTTCCTGATCTTCGCCAGCGCGATCTCGGGCACGACGATGTGGTTGGCGAAGGTCGAGGTGCCCATGTAGTGCAGCAAGGGCTTGCCGCCGATCGAAAAGCGGCTGGTGCCGTCGGGCATCAGTCCCTTGCCCTGCGTGGCGCGGATTTTCTGGCAGAGGTTGGTCTTCCTCGACAGGCAGAACTTGCACTGCCGGCATTCCGGCGTGTAGAGCGGGATGACGTGGTCGCCGGCCGCCAGCGTCGTCACCCCGGCGCCGACCTCGAGCACGACGCCCGCGCCTTCGTGACCGAGGATCGCCGGGAAGAGCCCCTCGGGGTCTTCGCCCGAGAGCGTGAACCAGTCGGTGTGACAGATGCCCGTCGCCTTGACTTCGACGAGCACCTCGCCTGCCTTCGGCCCTTCGAGGTCGACGGTCTCGATCGTCAGCGGCGCACCCGCCTTCCAGGCGACCGCGGCGCGCGTCTTCACAGCGACGCCTCTCTCTCCCGCTCGCGGGAGAGAGCCGGGGTGAGGGAAGCCCTGGCTGCGGCCTTGATCATGTCCGCCGCCTTCTCGGCGATCATGATCGTCGGCGCATTGGTGTTGCCGCTGACGATGTTCGGCATGATCGACGCATCGACGACGCGAAGGCCCTGCAGCCCGTGCACGCGCAACTCGGCATCGACGACATCGAGCGGCCCGGGGCCCATGCGGCAGCTACCGACCGGGTGATAGATCGTGTCGGCATGGTTGCGGATGAAGGCCTCGATCTCGGCGTCGCTTTGTGCGCTTGCCGATGCGGCCAGCTCGCGCGCGCCGTGCGAAGCCAGGGCCGGCTGGCCGAGGATGCGCCGCATCGCCTTGAAGCCGCGAACCAGGCGATCGAGGTCGGCGCGCTCGGCGAGGAAGTTCAGGTCGATCGCCGGTGCGGCGTTCGGGTCGGCGCTGGCCAGCGTGACGCTGCCGCGGCTCTTCGGCCGCAACAGGCAGACGTGGCATGAGTAGCCGTGGCCGAACACGGTCTTGCGACCATGGTCGACGAGCTTGCCGATCACGAAATGCAGCTGAAGATCCGGTCGGGCTTCGTTCGCGCCGCTGCGGATGAAGCCGCCGGCCTCGGCGAAGTTGGTCGTCAGCATGCCGGTCCGATGGCGCCGCCATTCGAAGATGCCCTTGATCGCGTCGATCGCGCCGGTGAGCGACAGGCCGAACAGCTCGGTCAGCTTCGGCGCGTCGAGCACCTGCACGATGTCGATGTGGTCGTGCAGGTGACGGCCGACACCGGGCAGGTCGTGGCGCACCTCGATGCCCATCGAGCGCAAATGGTCGCCGGGGCCGATGCCCGAGAGCATCAGAAGTTGCGGCGATTGCAGGGCGCCTGCGCAGAGCAGCACTTCGCGCCGCGCTGCGACCGTGCGGGTCTCGGCGCCGACGCGGAACTCGACGCCCGTGGCACGGCGACCTTCGAGCAGCAGCCGTGTCGTGTGTGCCGAGGTCACGACGCTGAGGTTCGGCCGCCCGAGGTTCGGCTTCAGGTAGGCCTTGGCGGCGCTGAAGCGCTCGCCGTCCTTGTGCGTCACCTGGTACATGCCGACGCCTTCCTGCGTCGCGCCGTTGAAGTCGGGGTTGACGGAATAGCCGGCCTGCCTTCCGGCCTCGACGAAGATCGGGCCGAAGCGGTTCGGGCTGGTCAGGTCCTTGACGTTGAGCGGGCCGCCGGCGCCGTGAAAGGCATCGGGGCCGCGCTCGTTGTGCTCGGCACGCTTGAAGTACGGGAGCACGTCGGCCCAGGCCCAGCCGGGGTTGCCCTCGGCCGCCCAGGCGTCGTAGTCCGCGGCTTGGCCGCGCAGGTAGATCATGGCGTTGACCGAACTCGAGCCGCCCAGCACCTTGCCGCGCGGCTGGTAGCCGCGGCGCCCGTTCAGGCCGGCCTGCGGCACCGTCTCGAAGGCCCAGTTCGCGCTGCCCGTTTGCGCCAGCAAGGCGAGACCGGCCGGACAGTGGATGAGCACGCTCGTGTCGACCGGCCCGGCTTCGAGGAGGCACACGGTGACGTCCGGATCCTCGCTAAGTCGCGCCGCCAGCACGCAGCCAGCGGAGCCGCCGCCGACGATGACGTAGTCGAATGCCTGTTGTTCTGCGCTCATGGGTCTCCTCCGGGGTCACGGCGATTGTGCCGCGACCCTCGGGCCCGGCAGCCGGCTTAGAGAAGCTCGTCGGAGACGAACCAGCCGAGCAGCGTGTTGTGCAGGCGCAGCCAGAACGTCGACTCCGGCTCGGCGGTCAGGATGACCTCCTGGTCGTTCTCGATCGTCAGCCATTGCAGGTCGGTGCTCTTCGGCGCGAAGCGGACCTTGTAGGCGCCCTCGAGCTTGCTGATGTTGATGACGCGCAGCAGCTCCTTGGCCAGCCCCGGGTTGTCGATGAACATGCCGAACTCGGTGTTGGTGCTCGCCGAGCGGGGGTCGAGGTTCATCGAGCCGATGAAGATGATCCGCTTGTCGATGATCGCCGTCTTGGCGTGCAGGCGGCCGAGCGAGTGGCCGAACATGCCGAGCCGCTTGGTCATCTGGGTCCGCGTCGGGCTCAGCTCGTAGAGGTCGACGTGGGCCTGGAGCATGGCCGGGCGCCAGCGGGCGTAGCCGTTATGCACCAGCGGCTCGTCGGTGGCGGCGAGCGAATTGGTGATCACCGTCACCTTGACCTTGTCGCCGTCGAGCTTGCGGATCGACGCCATGCCGGCTTCGCCCGGGATCATGTAGGGGGAGGTCAGGACAAGGTCGCTCTTCGCCTGCCAGACCTGCATCATCACGTCGTTGGTGACGCTCATCTCGAAGGCGATCTTCGGCGTCATCGCCAAGAGCTTTTCCGGCGGGTCGGCGAAGGCGCGCGCCTTGCCCCACAGCAGGCCGACCTGGCCGGTGTCCAGGTCCTCGCTGAGCGGCCCGTAGCCGAGCAGGTCGACGGCTGGCGCGTCGATCATCGGCGAGGGCGGCAGGCCGGCCAGCAAGGCGTCGAAGGCCTTCTGGCGCGCCGCGGCGTCGCCGATCGGCTCGCCGACGGCCTCGATCGGGAAGACGACCTCGCTGTTCCAGTAGCGATCGAAGATGGCAGACATGTCCTTGACGACCGCGCCCATGACGAAGGCGTCCATGTCGACGAAGTTCGACTCCGTGCTGCGCTGAAAGTATTCGTCGGCGATGTTGCGCCCGCCGACCACGGCCATCACGCCGTCGGCGAGGAACATCTTGTTGTGCATGCGGTGGTTGAGCCGCCCGAAATCGAAGATCGAGGCCGTGTAGCGGCCGGCGACCCCGCTCGTCCTGGCGCAGCAGAACGGGTTGAAGAGGCGCACCTCGAAGTTCGGAAACGACGACAGGCCGCGCAAAAGCGGGTCGGTGTGCGTGGTGTACAGGTCGTCGACCAGCAGGCGCACGCGTACCCCGCGCACCGATGCGTCGCGCAAGGCCGACATCAGCAGGCGCCCGGTCGCATCGTTTTCGAACTGGTAGTACTGGACGTCGAGCGAGGTCGTGGCGCGCTGCGCGAGCTGGATCCGCGTGTCGAGCGAAAACGCGCCGAGCGGCATCAGGCGCACGCCGGTCTGGTCTTCGGCCGGCGACGAGACGCGGGCGATCTTCACCAGCGGGCTGTCGCCATTGAGCGGCAGGGCCACGGTGTCGGTCTTGCCGACGTTCGTCGGCAGCGTGCCGCAGCCGGCCAGGATCACCGCACAGGCAGCCAGCGCCGCCGCGGCGAACCGCTCGAGCCGGCGGCGCCGGCCCGGCAGGACGGGAGGGGCGTCGTCGCCGGCAAATCGTCCGCGCGCCTCGGCCCCTTGCCGTTTCTCGTAAGATGAAGAACGCGCCATAACGGAGGCTGCCATGAAGAAGCTCATTGCGTTCCTGGGGTTGCTGGTCTCGGTTTCGACATACGCTGCATTGGATGTCGGAGATGCAGCACCTAACTTTACAGCCCAGGCCGCGCTGGCGGGAAAGGTCTACAAGTTCTCGCTCGCCGATTCGCTGGCCAAGGGGCCGGTCGTACTCTATTTCTTCCCCGCCGCGTTCTCGGTGGGCTGCTCGATCGAGGCGCACGAGTTCGCCGAGTCGATCGCCAAGTTCGAGGCGCTCGGCGCCACCGTGATCGGCGTCTCGAGCGACGACATCGATACGCTCGGCAAGTTCTCCGTGCAGGCCTGCCAGGGCAAGTTTCCGGTCGCCTCCGACAACTCGCAGAGCATCATGAAGTCGTATGACGCGATCATGATGCTGCGCCCCGACTACGCCAACCGCGTCTCCTACGTGATCGCGCCGAACGGCAAGGTCCTGTACAACTACCAGAGCCTCAATCCGAGCCGGCACGTCGAGAAGACGCTGTCCGCGGTCAAGGACTTTTCACAGACGAAGGCCCGCCAATGACCCTTTCGACGCTGTCTTCGCGACGCTTGATCGCCCTCTTCATCGCCGCCTGTGCGGTCGGCGGTGCGGCCTTGGCCGCACCGTTCCCGCCAGCGCCCGAGCCGGCGCTAAGCCAGGAGCTGCAGGACGCGCGCTGGCCCGCCGACATCGTCGTCGTCGCCGACCGCTACGTCACGAGCTACCCGAGCGGTCCCTCGGCGGCGTCGGCGCGCGCCGACCTGGAGAAGGCGCGCAACACCAAGCGCCTGCTCGAGCGCAGCGACATCCGCCTCTATCGCGGCGACTTTCTCGTGCGCGGCGCTGCACCGACGCTGTACGACGACGTGCGCAAGGCGGCGCTCGCCGACAAGGACGCGGCGGCGCGCATGGCGCGGCTGTACCGCGACGGCGACGGCGGCGTCGAGGCCAATTCCTCGCGCTACATCGGCTGGTTGCAATACGCGGCCGCACTCGGCAACGCTCCGGCCAGCTACGAGCTCGCCGTCTATTACCGCAAGGCCGACCAGCCGGCCCTGGCCTCGCCTTACGAAGCGCGTGCCGAAGAGCTGGGCTTCAAGGCCCCTGCCGCACTCGACAACGTGCGCAAGTGAGGGCGCGGTCATGATGCCTTCGCGCATGACGCTGGCGCAGGCCGGCATCGCCTACCTGGCGGTGATCGTCGCTGTCGCCGTGCTCGACGCAGTCTGGCTGGGCCTCGTCGCCAAGGGCCTCTACCAGCGCGAGATGGGCAGCCTGATGGCCGACCCGGTACGCGTCGTTCCAGCCGCCCTGTTCTACGTGCTCTATCCGCTCGCGGTGGTCTACCTCGTGCTCTGGAACCAGCCCGCGAGCTTGCTCGACGCGGCGCTGCGTTCGGCGGTGCTCGGTCTGGCGGCCTACGGCGCCTACGACCTCACCAACATGGCCGTCGTGCGCGATTGGCCGGTGCGCCTCAGCCTCATCGACTGGACCTGGGGCGGCGTCATCACGACGCTGGCCGGCAGCGCCGGATACTGGGCGAGCTGGGGTCGCGCGACTTAGCACGCGCAGGCGCTAGCGCGCCGCCATCTGCGGCGCGCCGCCGGTGACGCGCCAGATGACGTTGCCGACGTCGTCGGCAACGAGCAGGGCGCCGGTCTTGTCGATCGCCACGCCGACCGGGCGTCCGTAGGCGTCGCCCTCCGCGCTCAGAAAGCCGCTCAGCACGTCGACCGGGTCGCCTTGCGGCCGGCCTTCGGAGAAGGGCACGAAGATCACCTTGTAGCCGCTGTGCGGCTTGCGATTCCACGAGCCGTGCTGGCCCACGAACATGCCGTTCGCGAACACGCCGGAAAGGCTGGAGCCTTCCGACGACGCGAGGCCGAGCGACGCCGTGTGCGCACCGAGCGCGTAGTCGGGCGCGATCGCCTTGGCCACCATGTCCGGCTGCGCCGACTGGACGCGCGCATCGACGTGCTGGCCGTAATAGCTGAACGGCCAGCCGTAGAAGGCGCCGTCGCGAACGGAAGTCAGGTAGTCGGGCACGAGGTCGCTGCCGATCTCGTCGCGCTCGTTGGCAACCGTCCAGAGCGTCGCCGATCCCGCGGCTTTGCCCACCGTCCAGGCCATGCCGTTGGGGTTGCGCAGGCCCGAGGCGAAGACGCGATGCGTGCCCGTGGCGCGATCGATCTCCCAGATCGCGGCGCGGCCTTCTTCGGCGGCGAGGCCGTTCTCGCCGACGTTGCTGTTCGAGCCCACCGTGGCATAGAGCTTCGTGCCGTCGGGGCTGGCGATCAGGTTCTTGGTCCAGTGGTGGTTGATCGGCCCGGCGGGAAGGTCGACGATCTTCGTGCCTGCGCCGTCAAGGTGCGTCTGGCCCGGCGCGTAGGTATAGCGAACCACGGCGTCCGAGTTGGCGACATAGAAATCGTTGCCGACCAGCGCCATGCCGAACGGCGAGCTCAGATGCTCGAGGAATACCGTCCGCGTCTCGGCGCTGCCGTCGGCGCGGATGCCGCGCAGCAGCGTGATTCGGTCGGCGCTCGGCGTGCCGGCGCCGGCCCGCTTCATCACCTGTTTCATGACGAAGCCGCGGATGCCCTTGCCGTCTTCCGGCTTGGGCGGCGCGTTGGTTTCAGCGACGAGCACGTCGCCGTTCGGCAGCACGTAGAGCCAGCGCGGGTGATCGAGCCCCGACGCATAGGCAGCGACCAAGAGACCGGCCGCCGCGACCGGCCTGGCGTCTTCGCTCCAGCCCTTGGCGGGAGCGATGTTGACGGTGGGCAGCAAGGTCCTGCGCGGCTCGGGCAATTGCGGCGACGGGCCGAAGCCGGCGGCGAGCGGCAGTGTCGCACTCTCGCCGCAGGCGGCAAGCAGGGCGGCGGCGGCCAGGGGCGCAAGGATCGAAAGAACGGACGAAGGCTTCATCGACGGGATTCTCAAAGATGACGACGGGACTATCGCGCTGTGTGCGGCATGCGCCCGTAGGCCTGTGCCGGATTGTCCTGTCGGTCGTCCCCGGCACCTGCCGACGAGGTCCAGCGTGTGTGGCTTGTAGGAGCCCGCCGACGGCGCCCGGTCGCTCGAGACGACCGGCGGCTGGCGCGCCAGCCGCTTCGACGGCGGCCTGGCCTGCGGCAACCTTGCTTGCTTATCCCCCTCACAGGAGCCACACGATGGAGACCACGATCGACAAACCCATGCTGACCGGGCTGTTCCGCGACCGCGACAGCGCCGAGCGCGCCTACCAGTCGATCTCGGACCGCGGCTACGGACGAGAAGACGTCGACCTCGTCATGTCCGACGACACACGCAAGCGCCACTTCTCGTCCACCGACCGCCGCGAGACCGAACTCGGCAACAAGGCGGCCGAAGGTGCCGGCATCGGCGGCGCGATCGGCGGCAGCCTCGGCGCCATCGCCGCGGCCATTGCTGCCGTCGGCACGACGATCGCGCTGCCGGGACTCGGCCTCGTCATCGCCGGCCCGCTCGCGGCGGCGATCGCCGGCGCGGGCGCGGGTGCGGTGACCGGCGGCATCGTCGGCGCGTTGATCGGCTGGGGCATCCCGGAAGAGCGCGTCAAGGAGTACGAAAAGGGCATCCGCGAAGGCGGCATCCTGATGGCCGTGCGCCCGAAGAGCGACGAGGACGCGAGCTATTTCGAGAACGCGTGGAAGGCCAACCGCGGCGAGCAGGTCTACCGATAGACGTCGGCACTGCGCTCGGCGATCTTGCGCTCGACCAGGGCCTTCAGCGCCGCACCGCTCGGTGACGGCGCGGTCGGCGCGACGCGCAGGGCCGGCGGCAGGTAAGGGTCGCCGCCTTGCGCGAGCCCGCTTCGGTCGGGCGACGCGATCGTCGCCGTGGTGCCTGGAAGCGCGGCGGCTCTCGAACGCGGCGACGGGCTCGCGCTGATCGAAGCTCCCGGCGGCTGCGTTGTGGCGAGCGCAGCCGCTACCGTCGACATCGGCGCGGGTGCAGCGATCATGGCTGCGACGTCGGCCTTGATGCGCGGCCGCGAGCCATCGTCGAGGTAGGTCATGTGGCCGCCCGGGTAGACGCGCAAGGACAGACCGGGCTGGGTGCCGAGCCGCGCCGTGTCGAGTTCGGTCTGCCGGAACGGCGTCGCCAGATCGTGATAGCCGGCAAGCGACAGGATCTTCAGCGAAGGGCGCAACGTGATCGCGGCGGCAAGATCCGGGATGGTGTCCGGTGGGCTGCGACCGTCGTGAGCGAAGTCCCAGCTGTTGATCGCGCCGGAGAGCAGCGTGTAGGTCGCCGTCGCCGTGTACTGCAACTCGTTCGTGAAGAGGCTCCTCGCCGCGGCAGTGAAGGGCGCCGTGATGAGGGTCGACGACGGGTCGCCGCCGACGGCGAGCGCGCTGCCGTTCGCCGCGGCGATGCGCGCGTCGTAGCGGCCGAGCAGTTGACCGGCGACGAGGCGGCTGCGAAAGGTCGCCGCATCGAGGTTCAGGTTGGTGGTCCACGCGTCAGGCGGTGCGCCGGTCAGCGCGACGAGCTGGCTCAGCAAAGCCGATGAGGCCGGTTGGTGCAGCTGCAGCCAGGCCGTCGCCGCAGGCCCGTAGCTCGTTGCGCTGAAGGCGCGCAACTGTTGGGCGTAGGCGTCGGCGTCGGCGGGCACCGGTTGCGTCAGCCCGAACCAGGCGCCAACCATGCCGTAGCTCGGAAAGCTCCCTTCGCAGCTCACCGTGACAAGCGGGAAGAACACATCGCAGTTCGAGTTGTAGTCGAGGACCGAGGACTGCAGCACGACGCCGTCGAGCCGCATCGAGGCGGCGACCATCAGGTGCGCGAGCACGGCCGAGCGCGTCGTGCCGTAGGACTCGCCGAACAGATAGGTCGGCGAGGTCTGCCGCTGGTTGACGGCGGTGTAGCGGGCGATGAAGTCGCGCATCACCCCGGCGTCGCTGTCGACGCCCCAGAAGCTCTGGTTGATGAACGGCGCGATTGCCTCCGAGTAGCCGGTGCCGACCGCATCGACGAAGACGAGGTCGGCGACGTCGATCAGGCTTTCCGCGTTGTCGACGAGCTGGAAGGGCTGCGGCACCGTGGTCGCCGGCGCATGCATGACGATGCGGCGCGGTGCGAACGAGCCGAGGTGCAGCCAGACCGTCGACGAGCCCGGCCCGCCGTTGTAGAAGTAGAAGACCGGCCGGTTCGGCCCGGCCAGCGAGGGCACGGTGTAGGCCACGTAGAACATCGAGGCCTCGGGCGCGCCGCCGACCGGCGCGCGCGCATTGAGATGGCCGGCGGTCGCGGTGTAGGCGATCGTCGCGCCGCCGAGCACGATGGTGTGCGACGTGACCGAGGCGGCTTCGTCGGCCGTGCCGAGCGACGCTCCCACTGCGGTCGAGTACGCCGTCGCGTCGATCAGGCCGGTAGGCGGCGGCCCGCCCGCTCCGGAACCGCCGCCACCGCCGCAGCCTGCCAGCCACGCTGCGAGCAGCGACGCGAGAGCGAGAGCGATGCGGGCCGATGGACGCATGACCTGGCGCCGATTGCTTAGCGCGGATTGATCTCGAGCAGCTCGATCTCGAAATTCAGCGTCGCGTTCGGCGGGATCACGCCGCCTGCGCCGCGTTCGCCGTAGGCGATCTGCGGCGGGCATACGAGCTTCGCCTGGCCGCCGACTTTCATGCGTTGCACGCCTTCGGTCCAGCACGGGATGACGCGGCCGAGCGGAAAGGTCGCCGGCGCGTTGCGGGCATACGAGCTGTCGAACTCCTTGCCATCGGGGAAGGTGCCGCGGTAGTTGACCTTCACCGTGTCGGCGGCGGTCGGGCTCGGTCCCTTGCCCTCCTTGATCGAAGCGTAGACGAGGCCGCTCGGCGTGGTGACACCGCTCGCCGCAGGCGCGGCCTTCTGCGCCATCGCGAGCGACGGCAGGGACAGGGCCAGGGCGGCGGCGAGCGCGAGCCCGATTCGGGGCAGGGAGAGGGAAGGTGATGGGGTCATGATCTGCGCGGCCGAGGCCGTCATTTGCTCCAGGTGTCTCGAAGGGTCGTGATGCGGTTCAGCACCGGCCGTCCCGGCGCGTGATCGTATCGATCGGTCACGAAGTAGCCGTGCCGCTCGATCTGGAAGCGCTCTCCGGGCTCGGCCCGGGCGAGCGCCGCCTCGACGCGGCCGGTGACGACACGCAGACTCTGCGCGTTCAGGCTGGCCTTGAAGTCCTTGCCGCCGGCATCGGGCTGCGGATCCGTGAAAAGGCGGTCGTACAGGCGCACTTCGGCCTCGACGCAGTCGTCGGTGGCGACCCAGGTGACGGTGCCCTTGACCTTGACCGCGTCGGCGCCCGGCGTGCCGCTGCGCGTATCGGCGACGAGGTTCGCAAGAACCGCCGTGACGCGGCCGAACGCGTCCTTCTCGCAGCCCGTGCACTCGACGACATAGCCGTACTTCAGGCGCACGCGGTTGCCGGGGAAGAGGCGAAAGAAGCCCTTGGACGGCAGCTCGGCGAAATCGTCGCGCTCGATCCAGACCTCGGGGCCGAGATGAAAGCGGCGCTCGCCGAGCTCGCCATGCTGCGGGTGGACCGGCGCGTGGCAATGCTCGCGATGCGATTCGCTGCCGAACGTCGCCGCCCAGTTGGTGAGGCGAAGCACGACCGGGTCTAGCACCGCCATCGCCCGCGGCGCCGTCGGGTCGAGGTCGTCGCGCAGCGCGATGTCGAGGCTTGCGTAGTCGGTCCAGCCGCCGGCCTTGCTCGTGCCGGCGCGCTCGCAGAGCGTGCGGATGGACTCGGGCGTGTAGCCGCGTCGGCGCAGGCCGGCGAGGGTCGGCATGCGCGGGTCGTCCCAGCCGGCGACGATCTGCTCGTCGACCAGTTGCCTCAGCTTGCGCTTGCTCGTGATGACGTAGGTGACGTTGAGCCGCGCGAACTCGTGCTGGTGCGGCCGCGGCTGGGCGAGCAGGCCGAGCCGGCACAGCCAGTCGAGCAGCCAGTCGTAGAACGGCCGCTGGTCCTCGAACTCGAGCGTGCAGATCGAGTGCGTGATGTTCTCCAGCGCGTCCTCGATCGGATGGGCGAAGGTGTACATCGGATAGATGCACCAGCGGTCGCCCGTGTTGTGATGCGTCGCCCGCTTGATGCGGTAGAGCGCCGGGTCGCGCATGTTGATGTTCGGGCTCGCCATGTCGATCTTCGCGCGCAGCACGGCGGCGCCGTCGGCGAGTTCGCCGTTCTTCATCTGGCGCAGGCGCGCGAGGTTCTCGGCCGGCGAGCGATCGCGGAACGGGCTGGCGACGCCGGGCGCCGCGAAGTCGCCACGATGCGCGCGCATCTCGTCGGCGCTCTGCTCGTCGACGTAGGCGTGACCCGCCTCGACGAGCGCTTCGGCAGCGCGGTACATGAAGTCGAAATAGTCGCTCGCGAAGTAGAGGTGCGAGGTCGTGGGCTCGAAGGGCCGCGCCGGCTCGGGCGCATGCCAGTCGAAGCCGAGCCAGCGCACCGCGTCGACGATCGCGTCGACGTATTCCTGCTCTTCCTTCTCGGGATTGGTGTCGTCGAAGCGCAGGTGGCAGATGCCGCCGTATTCGCTGGCGAGGCCGAAGTTGAGCGTGATGCTCTTGGCGTGGCCGATGTGCAGATAGCCGTTCGGCTCGGGCGGAAAGCGCGTGCGGATGCGCGCCGGGTCGGCGGGCGCGCCGGCGTGATGCGCGGCGTCACCGGGCGTTCCGGCGAAGCGGCGCGACACATAGGTGCCCGCCGCCAGGTCGCGCTCGACGATGTGGCGCAGGAAGTTGCTGGCCGGCGCGGCCGGTTCCTTGGGGCTGTTCATGAAAGGACTGGAAGCGAGCGGCATTCTAGGAGCGACTGGCAGCGTTGAATCGCAACGTACCGGCCCGCTTCAGCCCGGACGCGCGGCCTTGGCCTACGAGCGGTGTCGGCGATGCCTCTCCGCTTGTAGGTCAGCCGTCCGACGCGCCGCGCGGGCCGGCCTTTGCATGATGGCGATTCGAGGCGCGCTGTTCGCGTCGCTTCATCCATCGGGCGCTTGCGCCAGGAGAACATCATGCAACTCAGAACCTCTTTGCTTTCGACCGCTACGCTCGGCGCGCTCGCCCTGGTCACCGCGTGCTCCTCGGCGCCGCCGCGCCGCGATGACTACATCGCCCAGGCGCCCGTCGTCAACGCGCCGGTCTATGGCGAATACGGCCGGGTCGACAGCATCGACGTCATCTCGATCGCTTCGCGCCCGTCGGGCGCCGGCGCGATCATCGGCGCGATCGTCGGCGGCGTCGTCGGCAACCAGTTCGGCTCGGGCTCGGGTCGCGCCCTCGCCACAGGTGCCGGCGTGGTCGGCGGTGCGGTGGCCGGCAATGCGATCGAGGGAAGGAACAAGCGCGACGACGAGGTCTTTCGCGTCGGCGTGCGGATGGAAAACGGCGCCCAGCGATACATGGACTTCCATCGCATCGACGACCTGCGCGTCGGCGATCGGGTGCGCTTCGACAACGGCCAGCTCTATCGCTACTGAGCCCTGACCCGCGCTCGATCCGCGGCCCGGCGGCGCGTGCAGCGCCGGCCGGGCCGCGCCGCGTCGAGCGCCACGAATCCGATCGGCCTACATGGCCTTGAAGCGATGTGCGTGCAGCCGGCTCACGACCAGCTTTTCCGGCCGGTCCTGCAGCTTCAGCGTGACGCGGCCGCTCTCTTCGCGCTCGGCCGAGGCGATCGCTTCGGCGCGCACCACGGTGCCCCGATGGATCTGCCAGAAACGGCTCGCATCGAGGCGCGGCAGGAGCTCGCGCAGCGAGGTGCGAATCAGGTGCTCGCGCGACGCGGTGATGACGCGGACGTACTTGTCGGCCGCCTCGAAGTAGACGACGTCGTCGATGCGCACCATGTGGATGGCATTGCCCACTCCCACCTGCAGCACGCGCAGCGGCTCGCTCTCGGCGGCCGCCTGCACCCCGCCGGCGGTGGCGCCGAGCAGGCTGCGCAGGCGCTCGACGACCGCGCCGAGCTCCTTCGCCGGGGCTGCGTCGGAACGCGCGGCGAGCGTCGCCTGCAGGCGCTTGACGGTCGCCTCGAGCCGCGCTGTCTGCACGGGCTTGAGCAGATAGTCGACCGCCGCCCGCTCGAAGGCCTGCAGGGCGTACTGGTCGTAGGCCGTGACGAAGACGAGCAGCGGGAACGGGCCTTCGTTGTCGGGCCAGTCCTCGGCCAGCGCCTGCGCCGCCTCCAGTCCGCTCATGCCGGGCATGCGAATGTCGAGAAAGACGACGTCCGGCCGATGCGCCAGCGTCTGCACGACAGCGCCTTCGCCGTCGCCGACGACGGCCGCGACCTCGAGTTCGGGCCACAGTGCGGCGAGCTCGGTACGCAGGCCTTCGGCCAGCAGCGGCTCGTCTTCGGCGATGACCGCGCGCGCTTTCATGATCGAGTGTCCCTGGCGATGTCGCGCGCCGTGGCCAAGGGCAGGCGGATCGTCGCCAGTGTGCCGCCCTCGGCGTCGCCGGCCGGCGCCAGCGTGAACGACGCGCGCTCGCCGTACAGCGTGGCGAGCCGTTCGCGCACATGGGCCAGGCCATAGCCCGCGCTCGTGGCCGCGATCTCGTTCAGGCCGGCGCCGCTGTCGCGCACGCGCAGCACCAGCACGTCGCCCTCGCGAGCCGCGCTGACGGCGATGCGACCGCCGGCGACGTGCGGCTCGAGGCCGTGCTTGATGCTGTTCTCGACCAGCGGCTGCAACAGCAGCGGCGGCAGTTGTGCGTCGTTCAGCTCGGGCGGGAGCTCGAGCTGCGTCGCCAGGCGCGCGCCCATGCGCACCTGCATCAGCGCCAGGTAGTCGTGCAATCGCGCGAACTCGGCGGCGAGAGGATGCAGGCCGGTGCGCGAGCCGGCCAGCGAGGCGCGCAAAAAGGCGATGAGCTGGTCGAGCATCTGCTGCGCCCGCGCCGCATCGACGCCGATCAGGACGCGCAGGTTGGCCAGGGTGTTGAAGAGCATGTGCGGCTCGAGCTGCGACTCGAGCAGCTTGAGTTGCTGCTCGGCGGCCTGCCGCTGCGCCGTCTCGACCTCGGCCTTCTGCGCCGCGATGACCTCGCGCGACTGGAAGAAGTAGGTGATGACGACCGCCGGCAGGAGGGCAAGGACGAGCAGCGACAGCGTGTTCTTGAGGTCGCCGTTGAACGGGCCGGGCAAGCTCAGGCCGGTCAGACGGTTGGCGACCTCGTTGCCCGCCGCATAGCCGAGGATCGCGCCGACCGAGACGATGATGAGCATCCAGATCCAGCCGGGCCAGGCGCCGCCCGTCGAGCTGGCGCCGAAGGACGGCATCGCCACACGCCTCGCGACGAGGTCGCGGCCCAGGTCGATGAAGAGCCAGCACATGATCGAGATGCACAGCGAATAGACGAGCGTCGTGCCGAAGTCGTGCCGGGCCAGCGCCCAGATGCAGAGGGCGATCAGTACCGCGGCGGCGCAGGTCTTGGCGCCGCGCAAAGCGAAGCGGCGCCAATGGCCGGGTCGTTGCAGGAGGCGGGCGGCGATCGATGACATGAAGCGATTTTCAGCGAGTCGGCGGGGCTGTCGATGAAGGACCTGGGGCCGCACTGTCGCCGTGTCGGTGTCGATGCCGCCAGCCCGATGCGACGAGGTGTCGCGCGACGGCGCGAAACCCCTGCTGCAGGGTGCCAGTCGCCCGGCCTTGTGCCCGGGGGGGTCTGGTCGCGGCAGCTATATTGCGCGGCCGCACCGGCTGGGGCGCTTCGGGAGTTCGGATGCAAGGGAAAGCTCGGTCGCGAAGCCTGTACTGGTTGGCCGGTGCGAGCCTGATCGGCATCGGCGCGTGCTCGTCGCCGATGCCGACGCCGCGGCCGCCGGCCCCGATGCCCCCAGCGGCAACGACCGCGCCGCAGCCGCAACCGCGCGCCACCGTCCCGGCCGCGGTCTTTCCTGCGCCGACAGTTGCGCCGAACGCGGTCAACGCGCCACCCCCGACACTCGCTCCTTTGCCGACGCCACCGGTCGTCTCCGTGCCGGCGATCACGCCCGCCATCGCGGCACGCTTTCCGGAGCCGTCGGTCAGCTTCGCGACGCCGGCCTTCGAGCCGGGCCGAACCGCCTTCACACGCAACGACGAGCTGCGCGCAATCCTGCACGGCCTCGCTCGCGACGGCGACGGCTCGGCGCGCAGCACGGCCATCGACGTGCTGCCGCTCGGCACGTCGCAACGCGGCGCGCCGCTCGAGGCGCTCGCCTTCACGCGACTGCCCGAGGCTGCGTCGGCCGCGGCCGCATCGGCCTCGGCACCGCCGGCCGTGCCGACGCGTCGACCCGCCGTCCTCATCGTCGCCGGTCAACACGGCGACGAGCCTGCGGGCACCGAAGCGCTCATCGTCGTCGCCCAGCAGCTCGCGGCGGGCCGCTTCGATCGCGTCCTGAACCAGGTCGACGTGTTCCTGCTGCCGCGTGCCAATCCCGACGGCGCCGTGCTCGGCCAGCGCGCCAGCGCCGACGGCAGCGACCTCAATCGCGACCACCTGCTGCTCAACACGCCCGAGGCGCTGGCCGAGGCGCAGCTCGAGCGCGACATCGCCCCCATCGTCGTTCTCGACCTGCACGAATACGCCGTCGACTCCGCCCTCTGGATCGCCAAGTTCGGCGCCGTGCAGCGCTTCGACGCCTTGCTGCAGTACGCGACCACCGGCAACGTCCATCCCTTCGTCACCAAGGCGGCGCAGGAGTGGTTCCGGGCGCCGCTCGCCGATAGCCTGGGCGCGGCGGGCTTGACGAGCGACTGGTATCACACCGTGTCCGCGGATCCGGCCGATCGCAAGGTGACGATGGGCGGCGTCGGCGCGCAGATCGGGCGCAATGCGAACGGCCTGAAGAACGCGGTCAGCCTGATCGTCGAAAGCCGCGGCGGCGGCATCGGGCGGACCGACCTCAAGCGGCGCGTCCAGGTCCAGGTCGCGGCCGTCGCCAGCGTGCTCTCCAGCGCTGCGGCTCATGCGGGTGACCTGATCAAGCTGCGCCAGTTCGTCGAGCGCGAGGTGGCGACCGGCGCGTGCCAGGGCGAGGCCATCCTCGAGGCGGCGCCGACGCCGAGCGAATACAACCTCGCCATGCTCGATGCGCAGAGCGGCGCGATCCGTCGCGTCAATGTCGCCTGGGACTCGGCGCTCGAGCTGCGTGTCGTCAAGAGCCGGCCGCGCCCCTGTGGCTACTGGCTGGCGGCGAGCGAGAACGATGCGGTGCGGCGCCTTCGCCTGCTCGGCGTCGAGGTGCAGCAGCTCGACATCGCCGGCGAGATGCGCGGCGAGACCTATCGCGAGACCGGACGCAGCAGCGAGGTCCGCGGCGCCGAGACGACGCTGCGGATGCGCGTGCAGACGCAACCGGTGCTGCTCGACGTTCCCGGCGCCAGCTACTACGTGACACTGGAGCAGCCGCTCGCCAACCTGGCGATCGCTGCGCTCGAGCCCGAGTCGCCGGCCGGCTACGTCGCGCACGGCGTGATCGCCCGCGTCGAGTCGGTGGCACGCGTCCTGCTGCGTCCCGAGCTGCGCACGACGGCCGTGCCTTGATCCTGTAAGAAGGGCGACGCCGCGCTGACGAAGCGGAGTTGCCGGGCCACTGAATCCAGGAAGTCGATCCGGCGCGTAGAACTATCCGATACTTGGACCGATCAAGACCGAGGGGATTTGGAATGGACACGACAGCGACCGCTGCGCCTATCGAGGCCGCGCCGGCGACCGCGGCGCGAAGCATCTACCGGCATCGCCTGCCGGTGCGCCTGATGCACTGGATCAACGTCGTCTGCCTGACGATCCTGCTCGGCAGCGGCCTCAACATCTTCAACGCGCACCCGGCGCTCTACTGGGGCAACGACTCGGTGACGGTGCAGCCGTGGCTGATGTTGTACGGCCAGAACACACCGAACGGTCCGATCGGCAAGACGCGCATCGCCGGTCAGGACTTCGACACGACCGGCGTGCTCGGCGTCTCCAAGGTGAACGGCGAGACGACCAGCCGCGGCTTTCCGAGCTGGGCGACGATTCCCGGCCCGCAGTGGCTGGCGATGGCGCGGCACTGGCATCTCTTCTTCGCCTGGATCTTCGTCGTCAACGGCATCGCCTACGTGCTCTACACGATCTTCAGCCGCCACCTCGTGCTCCACCTCGTGCCCACGAAGCTCGAGCTGAAGAACATCGGCCGCTCGATCGTCGACCACATCAAGTTCAAGCACCCGACCGGCGACGCCGCGACGCGATACAACGTGCTGCAGAGCCTGGCCTACCTGATCGTCATCTTCGGCCTGCTGCCACTGGTCGTGCTCGCGGGCATGGCGCTCTCGCCGCGCATCGACACCGTCTTCACCGGCTGGGTCGACCTGCTCGGCGGCCGCCAGTCGGCGCGCTCGCTGCATTTTCTCGCCGCCATGGGCCTCTTGTTGTTCGTGCTCGTGCACGTCTTCGAGGTCATCGTTGCCGGCGTCTGGAACGAGATGCGCTCGATGATCACCGGCTGGTACAAGGTGCCCGCCGACCCCGCCGCGAAGGAGGTGCAACCGTGAGCAAGACCTTCACCTTGATGCGGGCCCGCCAGCGCGACCGCCGGCACCTGCTGCGCGGTGCGGTGGCCGCGGCCGGCGCGGCGATGCTGACCGGCTGCGACAAGCTCTCGAACAACGCGTCCTTCGTCGAGACGCTGAAGAGCGCGCAGAACCTGAGCCACGCCGCCGCCCGGATCGTCGCGCCGAAGTCGGCGATGGCGCAGGAGTTCAGCCCGGCCGATGTGGCGCCGACGTTCCGCGGCAACGGCACGCTCGACCCGCAGGACGCCGACTACAAGACACTGCAGCAGGCGGGCTTCGCCGACTACAAGCTGAAGGTGAGCGGGCTCGTCGAGGCGCCCGGCGAATACACGCTCGAGCAGCTTCGCGCCATGCCGTCGCGGACGCAGATCACGCGCCACGACTGCGTCGAGGGCTGGAGCTGCATCGGCAAGTGGAAGGGTGTGCCGCTCGGCCTGCTGCTCGATGCCGTCAAGCCGACGGCGCAGGCGAAGTTCGTCGTCTTCCGCTGCTTCGATTCGATGGATGGCCCGACCCTCGACGGCCGCGACTCGCGCTACTACGAGAGCATCGACCTCGACGAAGCGCACCACACGCAGACCATCCTGGCCTACGACCTGAACGACAAGGCGCTGCCGGTGATCAACGGCGCGCCGCTGCGTTGCCGCGTCGAGCGCCAGCTCGGCTACAAGCAGGCCAAGTACGTCAAGGCGATCGAGCTGGTCGCCAGCTTCGCGAGCATTCGTGGCGGCAAGGGCGGCTACTGGGAAGACGAAGGCTACGAGTGGTACGGCGGCATCTGAGGCCGCTCCCGTCATCCTGAGCGAAGCGAAGGATCTCGCTGGCCGCGATGAGATCCTTCGCGTTGCTCAGGATGACAAGCTCAGCGGCGCCGCGAGCTGCCGCCCAGGATGGAGCCGAGCACGCCGCGGATGATCTCGCGGCCGACGCTCGAGCCGATCGATCGCATCGCCGAGCGCGCCGCCGATTCGGCGAGGCCTTCGTGCCTGCCGCCGCGCGGGCCGGTCGAGCCGAAGACGACGTCCTTCAGGCCGCCGAAGACGCCCCCGCCCGCGTCGGCCGGGGCGGGCGCCTGGGCCGTTCCGGGCAAGGGGGTCGTCGGTGCTCCGGCCGGTGCGGGCGCTGCCGTTCCGCCGGTCGCCGTTCCGCCGGCCGCGGCGCGGCCCTTGAGCTTCTCGTAGGCCGACTCGCGATCGACGCTCTTCTCGTAGACACCGGCAACCAGGGAGCCCGCGATCAGCGCCTTGCGCTCGTCGGCACTGACCGCGCCGATGCGGCTCGCCGGGGGGATGACGAAGACACGCTCGGTGACGCTCGGCCGCCCTTTCTCGTCGAGCAGGCTGACCAGCGCCTCGCCCGTGCCGAGTTCGCTGATCGCGGTCTCGATGTCGAGCTCGGGATTGGCGCGCATCGTGCTCGCGGCCGCCTTCACTGCCTTCTGGTCGCGCGGCGTGAAGGCGCGCAAGGCATGCTGCACGCGGTTGCCGAGCTGGGCGAGGATGCTGTCGGGCACGTCGAGGGGGTTCTGCGTCACGAAGTACACGCCGACGCCCTTGCTGCGCACCAGGCGCACGACCAGCTCGATGCGTTCGAGCAGCACCTTCGGCGCCTCGTCGAAGAGCAGGTGCGCCTCGTCGAAGAAGAAGACGATCTTCGGCTTGTCGAGGTCGCCGACTTCGGGCAGGCGCTCGAACAGCTCGGAGAGCATCCAGAGCAGGAAGGTCGCGTAGAGGCGAGGGCTGGTGAGCAGCTTGTCGGCGGCGAGGATGTTGATGACGCCCTGGGCCTTGCCGCCCGGCGCCGGCGCGGTCTGCATGAAGTCGGCGATGTCGAGCATCGGCTCGCCGAAGAAGCGGTCGCCGCCCTGTGCGCCGATCTGCATCAGGCCGCGCTGGATCGCGCCGATGCTGGCGGCGCTGACGTTGCCGTACTCGGTCTGGAACTGCGCCGCGTTGTCGCCGACGTGCTGCAGCATGGCGCGCAGATCCTTCAGGTCGAGCAGCAGGAGGCCGTTGTCGTCGGCGATCTTGAAGACGAGCTGCAGCACGCCTTGCTGGATCTCGTTCAGGTCGAGCATGCGCGCGATGAGCAGCGGGCCCATGTCGCTGACCGTCGCGCGCACCGGGTGGCCGCTGGCCGAGGTGTCATCGGCGTAGACGTCCCACAGGGTGGCCGGGCAGGCCGCGGGAGGCTGCGCCTCGATGCCGCGCTCCTTCAGCACCGCGGCGAGCTTCTCGCTCACCGAGCCGGCTTGCGTGATGCCGGCGAGATCGCCTTTGACGTCGGCCATGAAGACCGGCACGCCGCGTCGGCTGAAGGCTTCGGCAATCGTCTGCAAGGTCACCGTCTTGCCGGTGCCGGTGGCGCCGGTGACGAGGCCGTGGCGATTGGCCATCTCGGGCAGCAGGAAGCATTCGATGCTCTCGTGCTTCGCCAGCAGGATCGGGTCGGTCATGAAGGGTGCTCGCAGGAGTGTCCGGGCAGTTTAAGGTGGCCCTGCGCGCGAGCGCGACGCGGGCCGACCGATCGAGTGCGGCGCGCGCCCTAAAATCGGCGTCTTTCCAATGCGACCGCGCCTGGCCCCAGGCCGCGACGAATTTCATGGCCGGTCATTCCAAGTGGGCCAACATCCAGCACCGCAAGGGCCGCCAGGACGAGAAGCGCGGCAAGGTCTGGACACGCCTGATCCGCGAGATCGTCGTCGCGGCGCGCCATGGCGGCGGCGACCTCGGCATGAACCCGCGCCTGCGCCTGGCCGTCGAGAAGGCCAAGGGCTCGAACATGCCTGCCGAGACGATCAAGAAGAACATCGACAAGGCGACCGGCAACCTCGAAGGCATGCACTACGAGGAGATCCGCTACGAGGGCTACGGCATCGGCGGCGCGGCCATCATCGTCGACTGCGTGACAGACAACCGCGTGCGCACCGTCGCCGAGGTGCGCCATGCGTTCAGCAAATACGGCGGCCATCTCGGCGCCGAAGGCTCGGTCGCGTTCCAGTTCAAGCATTGCGGCCAGTTCCTGTTCGCGCCCGGTACGAGCGAGGACAAGGTGATGGAGGTCGCGCTCGATGCCGGCGCCGACGACGTGATCACCGATGAGGACGGCGCCATCGAGGTGATCTCGTCGCCGGTCGGCTTCGAGGCGGCGCAGAAGGCGCTCGAAGCGGGCGGTCTGAAGGCCGACCATGCCGAGGTGACGATGCGGCCCGAGAACACCGTCAGCCTCGAAGGCGAGGATGCCGCGCGCATGCAGAAGCTGCTCGACGTGATCGAGGACCTCGACGACGTGCAGGCGGTCTTCCACAACGCCGAGCTTCCGTGAGCAGGGCCCCCACGTTTGCGGCTGGCGCCGCTGCGCTGCCCCCCGAGGGGGCGCGGGCCGGCTTGGGGCGGCCCGGCGCCGGTCCGGTATGAAGGTGCTCGTCATCGGCGGCGGCGGGCGCGAGCATGCGCTGGCCTGGAAGATGGCGCAGTCGTCGCGCGTGCAGACTGTGTTCGTCGCGCCCGGCAACGCCGGCACGGCGGCCGAGCCGCAGATCAGGAACGTCGCCATCGCCGATCTCGACAAGCTCGCGGACTTCGCGCTCGCCGAGAAGATCGCGCTCACCGTCGTCGGCCCCGAGGCGGCGTTGGCCGCGGGAGCGGTCGACATCTTTCGCGCCAAGGGCCTGCGCATCTTCGGACCGACCAAAGCCGCCGCGCAGCTCGAGAGCTCGAAAGCCTTCGCCAAGGCCTTCATGAAACGGCACGCGATCCCGACCGCCGGCTACGAAGTGTTCGAGGCCGCGGCGGCCGCGCACGCGCACGTCGACGCGTCGCCGGTGCCGATCGTCGTCAAGGCCGACGGCCTGGCGGCGGGCAAGGGCGTCGTCGTCGCGGCGACGCGGGAAGAGGCGCACGCGGCCGTCGATGCGATGCTCGGCGGCGCGGCCAAGCCGGGCTCGCGCGTCGTCATCGAAGAGTTTCTCGAAGGCGAGGAAGCGAGCTTCATGGTCCTCTGCGACGGCGGCGGCGTGCTCTCGCTCGCCACCAGCCAGGACCACAAGCGCATCGGCGACGGCGACACCGGGCCCAACACCGGCGGCATGGGCGCCTACTCGCCTGCGCCTGTGGTCACGCCCAACGTGCACGCCCGCGTCATGCACGAGATCGTCGCGCCGACGATCGCCGGCATGGCCGACGAGGGCATGCCCTTCAGCGGCTTTCTCTACGCCGGCCTGATGATCGATGCGCACGGCGCGGCGAAGACCGTCGAGTTCAACTGCCGCCTCGGCGACCCCGAGACGCAGCCGATCCTGATGCGCCTGAAGAGCGATCTGTTCGAGCTGCTCATGCAGGCGACCGCGCACGACCCGGCGCACGCGCTCGCCGACGTCGAGCTGCACTGGGACCGGCGCGTCGCGCTCGGCGTCGTGATGGCCGCTGCCGGCTACCCGGCCGACCCGAAGCGCGGCGACCTGATCAGCGGCCTTCCGGCGGAGAGCGAGGACGTCAAGGTGTTCCACGCCGGCACCGAGTTGCGCGATGGCCAGCCGGTGACGGCCGGCGGGCGCGTGCTGTGCGTCACGACGCTCGCCGATTCGACGCGCCTGGCCCAGCAGCGAGCTTACGAGGTGATACGCGGAATCTCGTTTGCGGGCGCACAGTACCGCCGTGACATCGGGTCTCGGGCTCTGAAGCGTTGAACACGGCCACCGTTCGGGAATATCTGCTCGGCCTGCAGGGCCGCATCGTTGCTGCCATGGAAGCCGAAGGCGGCGACGCTTTCGTCCACGATGCATGGCAGCGCGAGCCGGGCGGCAAGCTCGAGGGCGACGGCATCTCGCGGCTCGTCGAGGGCGGCAGCTTGCTCGAGCGCGGCGGCTGCGGCTTCTCGCACGTCAAGGGTCAGGCGCTGCCGGCCTCGGCGACGCAGCATCGCGGCGCCGAGCTGGCCGATGCGCCGTTCGAGGCGATGGGCGTGTCGCTGGTCTTTCATCCGCGCAACCCCTACGTGCCGACCGTGCACATGAACGTTCGCATGCTCGCCGCCATGCCGGTGGGTCGCGACCCCGTGGTCTGGTTCGGCGGCGGCATGGACCTGACGCCGTACTACGGCTTCGAGGAAGATGCGCGCCACTTCCACGTCGTCAACCGCGACGCGCTCGCCCCCTTCGGCGTCGACAAGTACCCGCGCTTCAAGCGCTGGTGCGACGAGTACTTCTTCCTCAAGCACCGCAGCGAGCCGCGCGGCATCGGCGGCGTCTTCTTCGACGACTTCTCGGAAGGCGGCTTCGAGGCCAGCTTCGCCATGATGCGCGGCGTCGGCGATGCCTTTCTCGACGCCTATGTGCCGATCGTCAGGCGCCGCTGCGACACGCCGCACGGCGCGCGCGAGCGCGACTTCCAGACCTATCGGCGTGGCCGCTACGTCGAGTTCAACCTCGTGTTCGACCGCGGCACGCTGTTCGGCCTGCAGTCGGGCGGGCGCACCGAGAGCATCCTGATGTCGATGCCGCCGGTCGTGACCTGGCGCTACGACTGGCGTCCGGAGCCGGGCACCCCCGAGGCGCGCCTGTACAGCGACTTCCTGCGCCCGCGAGACTGGGCCGGCGAGGCGGCGGCATGAAGCGCGTCGGCCTGTTCGGCGGCAGCTTCGACCCGGTGCACGACGCGCACCTCGCGCTCGCGCGGACGGCGCTCGATCAGCTCAAGCTCGACGAGGTGCGCTGGATTCCGGTCGGCCAGCCGTGGCAGAAGACGCGACAGCTCGCCGACGCCGCCGACCGCGAAGCGATGGTGCGGCTGGAGATCGCCGGCGAGCCACGCTTCGTGCTCGACCGCAGCGAATTGCGCCGTCGCGGCCCGAGCTTCACCCTCGACACGGTGCGCGAACAAGTCGTCGCCGACCCGACCGCCGAACGCTTTCTCATCCTCGGCCAGGACCAGTACGCGAGCCTGCACACCTGGCGTGACTGGCGCGAGCTGCTCGGCCTCGTCACCCTGGCCATCGCCAACCGGCCGGGCGCGGCGCTTGCCGTGAACACGCAGATCGCCAGGGTCGAGCACCAGGCGATGCTGCTGCCGATGATGGATATCTCTTCGACCGAAGTGCGGCGCCGCGTCGCCGCAGGGGAATCGATCGCCGGCCTCGTCCCCGACGCGGTCGCGCGCTATATTGAGCAACACCGCCTCTATCGCGAGGCGGGCAACACCAGGAGCTGAATGGACATTCGCAAACTGCAACGCGTCATCGTCGATGGACTGGAGGACGTCAAGGCCCAGAACATCATGGTCTTCAACACCGAGCACCTGTCGCCGCTCTTCGAGCGCGTGATCGTCGCCTCGGGAACGAGCAACCGGCAAACGAAGTCGCTCGCAGCGAGCGTCCGCGACGCGGTCAAGGCGGCCGGCGATCCGCCGCCGCGCACCGAGGGCGAGGCCAACGGCGAGTGGATCATCGTCGACTGCGGCGCCGCCGTCGTCCACGTCATGCAGCCTGCCATTCGCGACTACTACCACCTCGAAGAGCTCTGGGGCGAAAAGCCCGTGAAGATGAAGATCGAGTCGGCGACGCCACGTCTCGTCAAGGCGTCTGCGCCGGCGCGCGAGCCGGCAGCGGCGCGGCGCGACGCTGCTTCGGCGAGTGCCCGGTCGCCGTCGCGAGCCGGTGCGGCCGAGCGGCCCGTGGCCACGGCAAAGCGGGCATCTCCCGCCAAGCGGGCGACGCCGGCCAAGCGCGCCGCGCCATCGCGCACGACGCCAGCCAAGCGCGTTGTCATTCGTACCGTCGGCGTGAAGAGTGCGGCGGCGAAGGCGGCTCGAAGCCCGCGCCCGGCCGCGAAGAAGGCCGCCGCGAAGAAGCCGGCCGCCAAGCGATAGCGCGGCTGCCCGCCGCGCCGCGCTTGTGAAGCTCGTTCTCGTCGCCATCGGCCAGCGCCCGCCGGCTTGGGCGGCGACGGCCTTCGAGGAGTATGCGAAACGCTTTCCGCCCGAGCTACGCCTGGAGCTGAAGGCGGCCAAGGCCGAACCGCGCGATTCGCGAACGCCGGTGCAACTGATGGCGGCCGAGGCGAAGCGCATCGAGGCGGCGATTCCGCGTGGCGCGCGTCGCATCGCTCTCGACGAACTGGGCGAGCGCGTGACCACGCGACGGCTCGCCGACCGACTGCTCGCCTGGCAAGGCGAGGGTCGTGACGCAGCCTTGCTGATCGGTGGGCCGGACGGCCTGGACGCTGACCTCAAGGCGAGTTGCGACGAGAGCCTGCGTCTCTCCGACCTGACCTTGCCGCACGCCTTCGTGCGCGTGCTCGTCGCCGAGGCGCTCTACCGCGCGTGGTCGGTGACGGCGGGCCATCCTTACCATCGGGAATGAAGGCTTTGTCGACGTTCGTCTATCTGGCGTCGCAGAGCCCACGCCGGCGCGAGCTGCTCGGGCAGATCGGCGTACGCCACGAACTGCTTTCGCCTGACGACGACGAAGATGCCGAAGCGCTGGAGGCCGAAGTTGCCGGCGAGTTGCCCGCGGTCTACGTCGAGCGCGTCACGCGCGCCAAGCTCGGGGCGGCGCGGCGCCGACTCGCGATTCGGGTGCTGCCCGAAGCACCCATCCTCTGCGCCGACACGACCGTCGCGCTCGGCCGCCGCATCCTCGGCAAGCCGCGCGATGCCGAAGACGCGGCGCGCACGCTGGCGCTGCTCGCGGGCCGCACGCATCGCGTCATCACGGCCGTCGCAGTCGCGGACGGGCGGCGATCGAAGCTGCTTGCAAGCGTCTCGCACGTCCACTTCGCACCGGTCAGCACGGCAGAGATCGACGCCTACGTCGCCAGCGGCGAGCCCTTCGGCAAGGCCGGCGCCTACGCGATCCAGAGCGCGGCGGCGGCCTGGATCGCGCGTATCGACGGCAGCTACACCGGTATCATGGGTTTGCCGCTATACGAGACGTCGACGCTGCTCTGCTGGGCCGGCGTCGCATCCTCGCCGTAGACAAGAGCCCGAGACCACAGGCCTCAGCCCACGATGCAAGACATCCTCATCAACTGGGCACCGCAGGAGACGCGCGTCGCCATCGTCGAGAACGGCGCCGTGCAGGAGTTGCACTTCGAGCGCGAGTTGGAGCGCGGACGGGTCGGCAACATCTACACGGGCAAGATCGCGCGCGTGCTGCCGGGCATGCAGTCGGCCTTCGTCGACATCGGCCTGGAGCGCGCCGCCTTCCTGCACATCGCCGACGTGTTCTTCGGCAACGGCACCTCGCGCAACGATCACACGCCCGGCGCGGCGCCGCCGCCGCCGATCGAGCGCCTCGTCTTCGAGGGGCAGACGCTGACGGTGCAGGTCATCAAGGACCCGATCGGCAGCAAGGGCGCGCGCCTGTCGACACAGATCTCGATCGCCGGACGGCTGCTCGTCTTCCTGCCGCAGGACGATCACATCGGCATCTCCCAGAAGATCGGCTCGCAGGAGTTGCGCGAACAACTGCGCACCCGCATGGCTGCGCTCTCGCAGGCCGACGACGAGGCCGGCGCCGAAGCCGGCGACGCGAAAGGTGGCGGCGGCTTCATCCTGCGCACCAACGCCGCCGAAGCGAGCGACGCCGAGCTGGCCGACGACATCCGCTACCTGAAGAAGACCTGGCGCGGCGTGCGCGATCGCTCCTTCAAGTCGCCGCCGGGAACGCTGCTGCACCAGGACCTGAGCCTCGCGGAGCGTGTGCTGCGCGACCTCGTCGACGATCGCACGCAGACGATCCGCATCGACTCGAAAATGCAGTTCGACGAGCTCTCGAAATTCGGCCGCGAGTTCACCCCGGGCGCCGTCGGCAAGCTCCAGCACTATGCCGGCGAGCGGCCGATCTTCGACCTGTTCGGGGTCGACGAGGAGATCGCCAAGGCACTGCTGCGCCGCGTCGACCTCAAGTCGGGCGGCTACCTGATCATCGACCAGACCGAGGCGTTGACGACGGTCGATGTCAACACCGGCGGCTTCGTCGGCGCGCGCAACTTCGACGACACGATCTTCAAGACCAACCTCGAGGCGGCGCAGGCGATCGGCCGGCAACTGCGCCTGCGCAACCTCGGCGGCATCATCATCATCGATTTCATCGACATGACGCGCGAGGAGCATCGCACGTCGGTGCTCGCCGAGTTGAAGAAGCAGCTCGCGCGCGACCGCACCAGGATCACGGTGAGCGGCTTCACGCAGCTCGGCCTGGTGGAGATGACGAGGAAGCGCACGCGCGAATCGCTCGCCCACATGCTGTGCGAGCCGTGCCCCACGTGTGCCGGCCGCGGCGAGGTGAAGACGGCGCGCAGCGTCTGCCACGACATCCTGCGCGAGATCCTGCGCGAGGCGCGCCAGTTCAACCCGAAGGAGTTTCGCGTCGTCGCCTCTGCCTCGGTGGTCGAGATGCTGCTCGACGAGGAGAGCCAGCACCTCGCCGGCCTGTCGGACTTCATCGGCAAGCCGATCTCGCTGCGCGCCGAGCCCTTCGCCTCTCCTGAGCAGTACGACATCGTCCTGCTGTAAGGGTTCGCGGGTGTAGCCGCTTCCCGCTTGCCATGTGCGCTAACATATTGGTGTTAACGCACCAATGTGAGGCCCCATGAGCCGATTGACCATCACCCTGTCCGAGGCCCGCTACCGGGCACTCAAGGAAGCGTCCGCCCAACGCGACAAGACCATCGGGCAACTGATCGACGAGAGCCTGGACTTCTACGGCATCAAGTCACGGGAAGTCGCGCGCGACCTCGTGCGCCGCGCGCGAGCGCACGGCAAGCTGACCGATGACCAGGCGGTGGCAGCAGCCCAGGAGCAGGTACGGGCAGTGCGCCGAAAGTCGTGAGTCGCCAGACGGTCATCGTCGACACGAATGTCGTCATCGCCGGCCTGTTGACCGGCGACGACGCCTCGCCCGTCGCCCGCATCCTCGACGGCATGCTGGTCGCCGCGTTTCCCTTCGTCGTGTCCGAGGCCCTGCTGGCCGAGTACCGCACGGTGCTCGTGCGGCCGAGCCTGCGCAAGCTGCACGGGCTCACGGTCGCTGAAGTGGAAACCATCCTGACCGACATCGCTCAGCACGCGATCGTGATGACGCCCGTCGCCGCCCCGCCGGCTCCCGACCCCGGCGATCAGTTCTTGTGGGAGTTGCTCGCAGCGAGGGCAGACCTGCTGCTTGTCACCGGCGACAAGTTGCTGCTCAAGGCCCCGGGCATGCGCAAGCGCGTGATCTCACCGCGCGAGTTCGTGGCCGGAGCTTGAGGCGCGCAGACTGACCATGGCGCTGGCCGAGTTAATGCACTGGCCAGACGAAGTGGATTTCAAATATGTCTTGTTGGATGCATCCTCAATGCGGCATCGTGCTGTAGTGAATGCAACGGTCATCGTCGACACCAACGTCGTCGTCGCCGGCTTTCCGATACGGCGCACGGAGTTGCCGTTCGCCGGCATCCTGCAAGGCATGCTGAACGCCGCGTTTCCCTTCGCCGTCTCCGAGCCCTTGCTCGACGAATACCGCGAAGTGCTCGGCCGGCCTGAGTTGCAGAAGCTGCATGAGCTCGAGGACGGCGGCATCGAATCCGTGCTCGCCGGGATCGCCCGCCACGCGATCGTCGTGACGCCCGTCGCCGGCTCGCCGCCGGCGCCCGATCCGGGCGATCAGATGCTCTGGGACCTGCTCGCCGCGCGCGCCGACCTGGTGCTCGTCACCAGCGACAAGCGGCTGCTTCGCGATCGCGCCATGCGCGGCCGCGTCATCACGCCGCAGGCTTTCCTGGCGTTCTAGTCATGTTCTCGGCTCGCCTCAGCCGGGCTTCGCCGGCCTGGGCACACGACCCATCAGGTAGAACTCGTCGTTCGGCCGCATCGACGTGAAATTGGCCATGCGATTCGAGAGCCCGAACAGGGCCGTGATGGCGGCGATGTCCCACGCGTCCTCGTCGCCGAAGCCGTGCTGGCGCAGAGCGGCGAAGTCGGCATCGCCCAGCGCCGCCGAGTCGTTGCAGACCTTCATCGCGAACGCCAGCATCGCCTTCTGCCGATCGCCGATGTCGGCCTTGCGGTAGTTCACCGCCACCTGGTCGGCGACGAGCGGCTTCTTCTCGTAGATGCGCAGCAGCGCACCGTGCGCGACGACACAGTAGAGGCACTGGTTGGCGCCGCTGGTGGCGACGATGATCATTTCCTTCTCGCCCTTGCTGAGACCCGATTCGCGCAGGAGCAGAGCGTCGTGGTACGCGAAGAAGGCGCGAAATTCGGCGGGCCGATGCGCGAAAGCGAGGAACACGTTGGGTACGAAGCCAGCCTTCTCCTGCACCTCGAGAATCTTCTCGCGCACGTCGTCGGGCAGGTCGGCGAGCTCGGGCACGGGAAAGCGGCTGATCGGCTGGGCATCGCTCATCGTCAACTCCTGAATTGCAGCGCGTGCAGACGCGCATAGAGGCCGCCCTGGGCCAGCAGCTCGGCGTGCGAGCCCTGCTCGACGACGCGGCCGGCGTCGAGCGCGACGATGCGGCTGGCCCGCTCGATGGTCGAGAGCCGGTGCGCGATGACGAGGCTGGTGCGGCCGCGCATCAGCGTCTCGAGCGCCTGCTGCACGAGCCGCTCCGACTCCGAGTCGAGCGCCGAGGTCGCCTCGTCGAGGATGAGGATGGGCGCGTCGCGGTAGATGGCGCGGGCGATCGCCAGGCGCTGCCGCTGCCCACCGGAGAACTCGCTCGCGTTGTGGCCGACGACGGTGTCGATGCCCGAGGGCAGGGCGTTGGCGAACTCGAGCAGGTTGGCGGCCTTCAAGGCCTGGCGCACGCGCTCGCGGTCGACCGTCTCGCCGAGCGCGACGTTGGCGGCGACGCTGTCGTTGAAGAGCGAGACGTCCTGGCTGACGAGCGCGATCTGCCGGCGCAAGGCGGCGACGTCCCATTGCCCGAGCGGCGTGCCGTCGAGCACGACGCTGCCCGAGCTCGGCTCGAGAAACCGCGGCAGCAGGTTGACGAGCGTCGACTTGCCGGCGCCCGAAGGGCCGACGAGGGCGACGCTTTCGCCCGGCTCGAGCGTGAGCGTGACGTGATCGAGCGCCGGCGCCGTGTCGGCGCCACGATAGGCCAGGCTCACGTCGCGCAGCTCGATGCGGCCCCTGGCGCGGCCCGGGTCGAAGCTGCCGCCGTGCTCGGCTGGTGTCGTCGCGACGAGGTCGACGCCGCGGTCTAGCGCGGCCAGGCCGCGCGTGATCGGCGCCGAGCTTTCCGAGAGGTGCTTGATCGGCTGGATCAACTGGATCAGCGCCAGGATGAAGGCGGCGAAGCCGCCGACCGTCGCCTTGTCGTGGCCGCTTTGCCAGAGCGCCGCCGTGATCACGGCGGCCAGCGCGCACGAGGCAAGCACCTGGGTGAAGGGCGTCATCGTCGCCGACGCGGTGACTGCCTTCAGCGAGACACGGCGCAGCTGGTCGCTGACCGCGCCGAAGCGCGACGCCTGGGCTTTGCCGGCGGCATGCAGGCGAACGCTCCTCCAGGCGAGCACGTTCTCTTCGACGACGTAGGCGAGGTCGTCGGTCGCCTTCTGCGCCTCGACGGTGAAGCGATGCAGGCGCCGGCTGTAGTAGCGCATGACGAAGGCGACCGCCGGCAGCATCACCGCGACGACCAGCGTGAGCTGCCAGTTGAGGTAGAGCAGCACGCCGAGCATGGCGACCAGCGTCAGCGAGTCGCGGATCAGGCTCTGCAGCGTGTTCACGAGCTGGTTGGCGCCGTTCTGCACCTCGTAAGTCAGGGTGTTGATGAGACTGCTCGCGGTGGTGCGCGTGAAGAGCGCGGGCTCGGCGTCGAGCAGGCGGCCGAACATGGCGGTGCGCATCTCGAGCACCCCGCGGTTGGCGGCCCACGCCATGCCGTACTGCGCCACGAAGCCGGCGCCGCCGCGAACGCTGGTGAGGCCGATGACGGCGAGCGGCACCAGCCAGAGCGGCACGCCACCGAGCTGAAAGCCCTGATCGAGCAGCCATTTGAGCAGCAACGGGATCATCGGCTCGGTCGAGGCGCCGAGCACGGAGCCGAAGAAGGCGATGACGAAGCCGCGCCGGCTGCTCGCGAAATACGGTGCGATGCGGAGAAGGCGCTCGCGCAACGGCGACGCAGAGGACGTCATGGCGCGGCATTATCGGGGGCGTGCCCAGGCGGCCACGCCCACGCCGCTGCCTACAATCGCTGCGCCGCTCGACCCGACGCATGCCCGCCCCCCATCTCTCGGTCATCGTCATCACGAAAAACGAATCGGCGCGCATCGATGCGTGCCTCGCCTCGGTGGCGTTCGCCGACGAATGGATCGTCGTCGACTCGGAGAGCAGCGACGACACCGCGCAGCGCGCGCGCCAGGCCGGTGCCCAGGTCTTCTCGTTCGCCGACTGGCCCGGCTTCGGCGCGCAGAAGCAGCGCGCCCTCGACCGCGCGACCGGGCAATGGGTGCTCGCCATCGACGCCGACGAGCGCGTCACGCCGGAACTGGCGGCGAGCATCCAGCGCGCCATCGGCGCGGGCGAGGGCGGCCCCATCGCCTACGAGCTGTCTCGGCTGTCGAGCTTCAGCGGCCACTGGATCCGTCACGGCGACTGGTACCCCGACCGTGTGCTGCGTCTGTTCCGGCGCGACCGCGCGTGCTTCTCGGCCGATCGCGTGCACGAGCGCGTGATCGTCGACGGACCGACCGGTCGGCTCGAAGGCGAGCTTTTGCACGACACGATGCCGACCATCGACGACGCGCTCGCCAAGATGAATCGCTACAGCAGCGAGAGCGCGGCCGAGCGCGCGGCCAAGGGCCAGCGCGGCGGTGCGGCGGCGGCGATCGGCCACGCGGCGTGGGCTTTCGTGCGCGGCTATGTCTGCAAGTGCGGCTTTCTCGACGGTGCCGCCGGCCTGGCCGTGGCCGTCTACGTGGCGGAAGGAACCTTTTGGCGCTACCTGAAAATAGCCGAGCACGCACGCCGATTGCCAACGAAGCGTTGACTCGCGGCGTTACCTTTGCAATGAACCAACCGCCCGATTGCGGGTCAGGCCCCTTCATGCCCATGCACAGACGCGTTTTCTGCGCGGCCTCGGCCGCTTTTCTCGCGGCGCCGGTACGCGCCCAGTTCAAGGTCGAGATTTCGGGCGTCGGCGCCACGCAGTTGCCGATCGCCATTGCCCGCTTTCGCGACGAAGACAAGAGCGGCCAGTCGCCCTCGGCCATCATCCGCGCCGACCTCGAACGCAGCGGCGCCTTTCGCGGCGTCGACAACTCGGCCAGCCTCGACGAGACGAGCCAGCCGCAGTGGGGCGAGTGGCGCGCCCGCTCGGCCGACGCGTTGGCGGCAGGCTCGGTCAATCGCCTGGCCGACGGCCGCTTCGATATCCGCTTCAAGCTCTGGGACGTCGTCAAGGGCAGCGAACTCGGCGGCCAGAGCCATGCCGTCGACGCCAGCGAAGTGCGCCTCGAGTCGCACCGCATCGCCGACTTCATCTACGAAAAGCTCACCGGAGAAAAGGGTGTGTTCTCGACGCGCATCGCCTACGTCACGCGGGCCGGCACGCGCCACACGCTGCGGGTGGCCGATGCCGACGGCGTCAACGACCAGATCGCCCTCAACAGCACGCAGCCCATCATCTCGCCGGCCTGGTCGCCGAACGGCAAGGAACTGGCCTACGTCTCGTTCGAGAAGCAGAAGGCGGTTGTCTATGTGCACAACGTGGCGACCGGCGAGCGCCGCGCCATCGCCGACTTTCGCGGCTCGAACAGTGCGCCGGCCTGGTCGCCCGACGGGCAGTCGCTGGCGGTCACGTTGTCGCGTGAGGGCGGCTCGCAGCTCTTTCTGATCGGCAAGAACGGCGAGAGCCCGCGCCGCATCACGACGAGTCAGGCGATCGATACCGAGGCGCGCTTTTCCGCCGACGGGCGCTGGATCTACTTCACCAGCGACCGCGGCGGCGGCCCGCAGATCTACCGCATGCCGGCCGGCGGCGGCAACGCCGAGCGCGTCACCTTTTCGGGCAACTACAACATCAGCGCCGCGCTCAGCCCCGACGGGCGAACGCTGGCCTACGTCACGCGCAGCGGCAACGCATTTCGCCTCATGTCGCTCGACCTCTCGTCGCCCGGCGCGCAGCCCGCGCCGCTCACCGACAGCGCCGACGACGAGCACCCGAGCTTTGCGCCGAACGGCCGGCTGCTCGTCTACGCCACCCGAATGCAAGGCCGCAGCGTGTTGATGACGACCACGCTCGATGGCAAGATCAAGGCTCGCCTGCCGTCGACGACGGCCGATCTGCGCGAGCCGGTATGGGGCCCTTACGGGCGATAGCCGCAACTCCCTCGCGGAGACGCGCACTTCACTGAGCAAAGGAAATCTTCCATGAGATCTACCCACCGATACTTGCTGACCTTGTTGGCCGCAGCCTCGCTCGCGGCGTGCTCGAGCGTCAAGCTCGACGACGCCGCGCCCGTCGAATCGCGCACCGGCGCCGTCCCGAGCAACCAGAACGCGGCACGCGACGCCGCGGCCGGCTCGCAAACGCGAGTCGCACCGGTCGACGCTACCGCCGCCGACCTGGCCGCGATGTCGAACCTGCCGCGCATCGTCTACTTCGACTACGACAGCTACGTCGTCAAGGACGAGTTCCGCCCCGTCGTCGAGGCCAACGCCAAGGTGCTCGTCTCCAATCCGAAGCGCCACATGGCCGTGCAGGGTCACACCGACGATCGCGGCAGCAGCGAATACAACCTCGCGCTCGGCCAGCGCCGGGCCGAGGCGGTCGTCAAGTCGCTGACGCTGCTCGGCGCGCAGCCGGGCCAGCTCGAAGCGACGAGCTTCGGCAAGGAGCGCCCGGCGGTGCAGGGCGAGAACGAGGAAGCGTGGGCGAAGAATCGCCGCGCCGAGCTGCTGGCGAGCCAGTGAGAGCGGGCTTGTTCACGGCCAGGGGCGTGGGCGGCGCGGCGCTGTTGGCGCTTGCGCTCGGCTTCGGCATGGCCGCGCCGGCGCGCGCCGGCATCTTCGACGACGACGAAGCGCGGCGCGCCATTCTCGACCTGCGCCAGAAGCTCGAGCAGAGCAACGAGCAGGCGCGGGTGCGCCAGGCCGAGCAGATGGCGACGATGTCGGACCAGCTCGCCCAGCTCAAGCGCAGCCTGCTCGACCTGAACAGCCAGATCGAGCTGCAACGCGCCGACAACGCCAAACTGCGCGGCCAGATGGAGGAACTCGCGCGCAGCGTCGCTGAGTTGCAAAGGAAGCAATCCGACATCCAGCAAGGCGTTGACGATCGCATCCGCAAGATGGAGCCGCAGAAGGTCACCCTCGACGACCAGGAGATCACCGTCGACCCCGAGGAAAAGCGCCTCTACGACGACGCGCTCGGCGGTTTTCGCAGCGGCCAGTTCGACCGCGCGTCGACGGGGTTCGGCACGTTGCTGAAGCGCTTTCCGGCCACCGGCTACCGCGAGTCGGCGCTGTTCTGGATGGGCAACGCGCAGTACGGGCGGCGCGAGTACAAGGACGCGATCGTCTCGTTCCGCAGCCTGGTCGCCGCCTCGCCGCAGAGCCCGCGGGCGCCAGAAGCGCTGCTCGCGATCGCCAACTGCCAGGCCGAGCTGAAGGACGTCAAGGGCGCGCGCAAGACGATCGACGAATTGGTGCGCACCTATCCGAAGTCGGAGGCCGCGCAGGCCGGCAAGGAGCGGCTGGTGTCGTTGAAATGAGCCGCAGCCGTCCTGTCATCCTGAACGAAGTGAAGGATCTCCGCGCAGGTCGCGATCCTTCGCTGCGCTCGGGATGACAGAGCTTCCCGACACCGAGGCGGACCTCGAACGCCGTTTCGGCGGACTGCGCCGGCTTTACGGCGATGCAGCCTACCTGCGCATCCGCGCGGCGCGCGTTGCGGTCGTCGGCGTCGGTGGCGTCGGCTCGTGGGTGGCCGAGGCGTTGGCGCGCAGCGGCGTCGCGTCGCTCACCTTGATCGACCTCGATCACGTCGCCGAGTCCAACATCAATCGCCAGGTGCAGGCGCTGGCCAGCACCCTTGGCATGGCCAAGGTCGAGGCCTTGCGTCGGCGCATCGCCGACATCCATCCGGGCTGCGCGGTCCACGCCGTCGAGGAGTTCGTCGACGAGACGAACTGGCCGGACCTCTTGCCGGAGCGGGTCGACGTCGTCGTCGACGCCTGCGATCAGGTGCGTGCCAAGGCGGCGATCGCCGGCTGGGCGCTGGCGACGAGGACGCCGCTCGTGACGGTCGGTGCGGCAGGTGGGAAGCGCGCCGCCGAGCGCGTCGAGGTCGGCGACCTGGCCAAGGTGACGCACGATCCGGTGCTGGCGTCGTTGCGACAGCGCCTTCGCAAGTTCAACGACGCGCCGCGCATCGGCGACATTGGCATCGCCTGCGTCTTTTCGCGCGAGCCGGTGGAGATGCCCGCCGCCGATGAAGCCGCGTGCGAGACCGACGGCACGCTCAACTGCCACGGCTATGGATCGAGCGTCGGCGTGACCGCGACCTTCGGCATGGTGGCCGCGACCCGTGCGCTAGAATTTGCGGCGCTGTCATTCCACCGGCCGAGCATCACCGCCACCCTATAATCATGGGCTCGGCGGGTTGTTAGCTCAGTTGGTAGAGCAGCGGACTTTTAATCCGTAGGTCGTGGGTTCGAGCCCCGCACAACCCACACCAAACCCACCGAGACAGCGGCATCAGTTTCGGGCTCTTAGCTCAGTTGGTAGAGCAGCGGACTCTTAATCCGTAGGTCGAGTGTTCGAGTCACTCAGGGCCCACCAGAGGTAAAAGAAGGGCCTGGCAGCGATGTCAGGCCCTTCTGTCTTTTGGGCTAGCAGGCGCCTAGTCGGCAGGAGGCGAAGAAGCATGCTTGACGAGCCTGATCTTGGGGCTGCCGCTGCGCTTCAAGCACGCAGCCATCACCAGCGCTGGCCGGACTCATGCACCGAATCCGCAAGGGACACTTCAGCCTCGCCGGACGTCTCAAGAGGCCACTGCGTCCGTTGATTGGAATGCGGTTTCGGTCTGACTGACCGATCAACCTCGCGCCGCATTTCGCTCGCGCTTCCCATTTGCACCAGCGCCACTCGCTGGGCATCTCCGCCAAATGTCGGCGACAGTTGGCGATTGCGACACGAAACCTTAGCAATGTCCGCTGACGGTCAGATGTTGTCACGGCTACATTTATCTCAGCGCGAAGGCCGATATCCACAGCTCCCATTGTCGACCGTCCCCATCTTCCCGCAAGGCGACTCATCAACTCCGGCAGGTGCCGAAGAGTCCAGGACGGACCATCGTTCTTCGGAGGAGTTGCAGAGGCAATTGCTCGCAAGCGAGGCGAGATTCAAGTCACTCACTCGACTGTCCTCGAACTGGTACTGGGAGCAGGATGCCGAGCTTTGCTTCATTGACACGGCCAGTCGCAGCGAAGATCGAGGGGGTCTGACGCCTCAGCAGCACCTTGGGCTGCGTCGTTGGGAGCTTCCCAATACCGAACCTGTAGACATCACCTGGCAGGATCACCGGGACACACTCGAAGCACGGCAGCCATTCCACGATTTGTTGTTACGGCGCCGTGGACCCGACGGTTCCAGCCGCTATATCGAGGTCAGCGGTGAGCCGATCTACGGTGTTGACCGGACTTTTGCCGGCTACCACGGCCTCGCTCGCGACATCACTGAGCGCATCGAGGCGGATGCGGCATTGCGCGCTGCCAAGAAGGAAGCCGACTCGGCGAGCGCTGCCAAGTCGCGCTTTCTTGCCAACATGAGTCACGAGATCAGGACGCCCATGAACGGTTTGCTCGGCATGGCGGGCCTACTCCTCGACGAGCCCCTGTCTGCAAAGCAGCACGAACGCGTTCAGCTGTTGGTCGACTCGGGGCGTACGCTGCTCGTCATCATCAACGACATCCTCGACTTCTCGAAAATCGAGGCCGGCCAGCTTAGGATCGAACGCATTGCTTTCGATCTCCACGAAGTAGTCGGGCAGTTGGCACGCATGTATGCGATACAGGCACAGGCCAAGAGCCTCCCGCTGCAGATCGACTTCCAGGCGCCCCTGCCGGCTATCTTGCTTGGCGACACGGATCGCCTGAAGCAGATCCTCGGCAACCTACTGGGCAACGCCGTCAAATTTACTGAGCGCGGCGCCGTGACGTTGCGCGTCTTCCTGAGGCCTTTCGACACGACCATCAATCCGCACACAGTGCTGCGCGTAGAGGTCGAAGATACCGGCTTGGGAATACCTCCGGAAGTCGTGGATCGACTCTTCCAGCCCTTTGCGCAAGCCGATGAATCAACAACGCGGCGCTTTGGCGGGACCGGACTGGGATTGACGATCTCCAGGCACTTAGTTGAACTCATGGGTGGTCAGATCGGCTTGCAGAGCTGCCTCGGTCACGGCTCCTTGTTTTGGGTAGAGCTGCCGTTTGATGTAGCGGACGAGGGCCCCGATTCGAGCTTTGCGCCAGACTTTGTGAGTCCTGACTGGTCTGGACGCCGCGCGTTGCTGGTTGAAGACAACGCGGTCAATATGATCGTCGCCCAAACGCAACTCGAACGGCTGGGTGTCCAGGTCATACCGGCTTTAGACGGCGTGCTTGCACTTGAGGCGCTGGCGAAGGAGGCCTTCGACATTGTTCTGATGGACTGCCAGATGCCCAACATGGACGGCTATGAGGCAGTGGAGCAATGGCGCTTTCGCGAGAAGGGGCGCGTCGTCGGTAGGCGCACCCCGGTGATCGCCCTGACAGCCAACGCGATGGCCGGCGACAGAGAGCGCTGTCTTGAAGCCGGGTTCGACGATCACCTCGGCAAGCCTTTCTCGCAGGTGGACCTGCAGCGAATGATGATTCGATGGCTGGACCCTCAAGACGTCTGATGCGTTTCTCGCAGTCCCGCTATTACTATCGGCCGAAGTGACGGTCTCCGGCGGCGCTGCGATTCATCATGCGTGTCTGCTGGGCTCGTGCCCGATCCCGACGGAGTTCTTCACTGTTCCTTGACACGGAATGGTGTCTTGAGTTTCACGGTGATTCCAGGCCGGCGTCGATCCAGCGACAGTTCACTCATGCAGTTGTCGACCGCCGCACGAGTTGCACGCAAATTCCCTTCGCGAGGCCGCTGAAATGGGCCGCGCCTACTCCGACATCGCTTTCACGCCTGCCGTGCGCGCGGTGCAGGCCCGCCTGGGCAGCCGCTCCGTCTACGCGCCGCTGGATCGGGCGACCGACCGGCACGACGCGCTGACGGCGAACGAGGTCGCGTTCATTCACGAGCGTGACGGTTTCTACCAGGCGACCGTGAGCGAGTCCGGTTGGCCTTACGTTCAGCACCGCGGCGGACCGGCCGGGTTCCTGAAAGTCCTCGATGCGAAGACGATCGCCTACGCCGACTTTCGCGGCAATGTGCAATACATCAGCGTCGGCAACCTGAGCGGCAACGATCGGGTCTCGATCTTCCTGATGGACTACGCCAACCAGCGCCGCCTGAAGATCCTGGGCCGAGTGCGCCTCGTCGACGCGCGTGACGATGCGGCGCTGATGGCCCGCCTGACGATGCCGGGCTATGCGGCCCGGATCGAGCGAGCGATGGTCATCGCGGTCGAAGGCTACGACTGGAACTGCCCGCAGCACATCACGCCGCGTTTCACGCGAGAGGAGATCGAGGAAGGTATCTCACCCTTGCGCGCGGAGATCGCGCGCTTGAGTGAGGCGCCGGCTTCGTCCACGCCGGCCTCTTCCGTGCAATCGCTCGGCAAGGGGCCGCTCGCACTGCGCGTCGCCGGCATTCGGCAGCTCACGGCGTGGGTGCGGGCGTACGAGCTGCACGCCGCGGACGGCGCCGAGCTCCCGCCGGTCTCTGCGGGCTCGCACATCGACGTTCCGGTGCGATTGGCCAACGGCGTGGTGAGCACGCGGCGCTATTCCATCGCATCAAGCCCGGCGCGGCGCGACTGCTATGAGATCGCAGTGCTGCGCGAGGAGCAGGGCAGCGGTGGCTCGACGGCGATGCATGAGCACGTCCAGCTGGGCACGATCTTGCGGTGCGGCCTGCCGGGCAACGACTTTGCCCTGCACGACGACGATCGCCCTGCCGTGTTGATCGCCGGCGGGATCGGCATCACGCCGATGAAGGCGATGGCCGGGCACCTGCGGTCCACCGGGCGCGGCCTGCAGCTGCACTATGCAGTACGGTCGCTCGGTGAGGCGCCCTACCTCGACGCGCTGCAGCGCGCGCTGGGCGACGACCTGCAGGTGTACGCCGCGGACCGGCAGCGGCGCCTCGATGTCTCGGCGGTGATCGCGCACGCGGCCCCAGGGACGGTGTTCTACGTCTGCGGTCCCGGCCGCCTGATCGACGCGGTGCAGCAGGCGGCGAGCGCAGCAGGTATTCCGGCAGACCGGGTCCGCTCGGAACGCTTCGTGGCCGCCACCGCCACGACGACCAATCGGCCCGTGACCGTGACGCTCCGTCGGAGCAACAGGCGTATTGCCGTGGCCGCCGGCGAGACCATCCTGGAGGCGGTCGAAGCGGCGGGCGTGCCGGCGCCGTCCGGGTGCCGTGCGGGCAATTGCGGCACCTGTCAGGTCAAGGTCCTGGAGGGTCGACCTGAGCACCGCGACACGGCGCTCAGCGATGCCGAGCGCGACACGGCGGGCTTGATGTGCATCTGCGTGTCTCGCGCAGTGGGTTCGGAGCTGACCCTCGACCTGTAGCTGCGAGGCCCAGGCCGCTCGACTCAGTTCAGCGCGGGGTTTGCGCGCAGGCGCTCCAGCGCCAGGTCGAGAAAGGCGCGTGCCTTCTGCGAGGCATGCCGGCCTTCGCGATGGACCAGGTGGACCGGCAACGGCGTCGGTTCGAATTCCGTGAGCACGGTCTTCAGCTGGCCGTCGCGCAACTGCTCTGCGACCTGGTACGAGAGCAGGCGCGTGATCCCGAAGCCGCCGACGGCGGCGGCCACTGCGGCGTCGTTGGTCGTGGTGATCATGCGGGCCTGCAGCTTGACTATGCGCGGCTCGCCCTTGTCCATCAGGCGCCATTCGGCGGTCGGCGTCACCGGGCTCGCCGATACGACGCAGTGCGCGCTCAGGGCCTCGGGCGTTTGCGGGATGCCGTGCTTCTCCAGGTAGCTGGGCGCTGCGCAGATGATCCGCCGCACACGGCCGACGGAGACCGCCTGCATCGACGAGTCGGGCAATTCGCCGATCCGCACGGCCACGTCCACGCCTTCGTCCATCATGTTCACCACCCGGTCCAGGAACCAGCAGGCGGCGCTGACCTTCGGGTAGCGCGTCAGGTACTCGGTGACGATGGGCGTCACGAACTTCGAGCCGAACATCGCTGGTGCGGTAAGCGTGAGACGTCCGTGCGGCGAGCCGTGCTTGCCGCTCACCGAGTCGTCGGCTTCCGCCAGCTCGGCCAGGATGCGCCGGCAGTCGTCGGCATAGCGCGCCCCGTCTTCCGTGAGCCTGACGACGCGGGTGGTGCGGGTGAGCAGGCGCACGCCGAGGTGACTCTCCAGCTCGTTGATCGCCCGCGTGACGGCAGGCGGAGAAATGCCGAGCTTGCGCGACGCCCCCGCGAAGCCGCTTGCATCCGCGACCGCCACGAAGACTGCAATCAGGTGCAGGCGGTCCACATTGTTCCTTCGCGCGTCACGGTGTGTTCGATTCTGCACGGGTTCCGGAGGCGGCCGCGATGCGCGACAGTGGCCCTCACGGCGAGCGCATGCAAATCGGGAGGCGCGCCGCGTGCCGGTTGGCGCACACTCGGCGGCCGGCTATCAGGACTGCATCACGGGAGGTGCCACGCCATGATTACCTTGTGCGGCTTCGGGGTCAGCAACTACTACAACAAGCTCAAGCTGATCCTGCTGGAGAAGGGCATCCCGTTTCGGGAGCGCGTCGTGTACCCGTGGGAGCGCGAGACCTTCCGGCACTGCTCGCCGCTCGGCAAGATCCCGTTCATCGAAACCGAGGACGGAGACTTGTCCGAGTCCCAGCCCATCCTCGAGTTCCTGGAGGAGCGCTACCCCGCGAATCCGATGTATCCCGCGGACCTGTTCCAGCGCGCCAAGTGCCGCGAGCTGATCCAGCATCTCGAGCTCAACTCGGAGTGGGTGGCGCGTCGCCTGTACAAGGAATCGTTCTTCGGCGGCGCGGTTTCCGAGGAAACCAAGCGGGAAGCGAAGGAGCGATTGGCGATCGGCCTGGCGGCCGTGGACCGGCTCTCGGCGTTCTCGCCGTTCATCTTCGGGTCTTCCTTCACCGCCGCCGATTGCGTGGCCTACGTTCACTTCTTCATGATCCGGCAGACCAGCATGACCGTCTTCGGCGACGACATGCTGGAGCGATTCGTTCCGCGGTATGCCGCCTACATGCGCATGATGGATGCACGCCCGCACAGCCGAAGCACGATGGTCGACCGCGATGCGGCGCTCGCGGCCTTCGTCGCCCTGGACGTGGAGTACGACGGCTAGCTAGGCCGGAAAGGTTCAGGCGTCCCTGACGGCCACGCCCATGACCTTGATGCGTCCACCGTACGGAAGGGCCGCCGCCTGGCAGACGGTTCGCGCGGGTCGCCGGCCTTCCGCGAACAGC
>JBBRLS010000035.1:0-46872 GCA_038231215.1 Burkholderiales bacterium
CCAACTTCGGCGTCGGGCGGATCCGCTGGGCCTGGTTCATCGTCGCCTCGCTCATCCTCCTGCTGCTGCCGGCGGTGACGGGGACGAACACGCCGACGCTTCTGCTCATCTGGGCGCTGTTCGCGCTCTCGCTCGGCCTGATGTGGGGCTTTGCCGGCATCCTCAGCTTCGGCCATGCCGCCTACTTCGGTCTCGGCGCCTACACCTATGCGATCGCCTCGACCAACGTCGGCGAGAGCACCGGCCCGCTGCTGCTCGCCATCATCGTGCCGGCGGCGTTCGCGGCGGTGATCGGCGCGATGATGTTCTACGGGCGCATCAGCGACGTCTACATGGGCGTGATCACGCTCGTCGTCACGCTGATCCTCTTCAAGTTCATGAACGCCACCGCCGGCGACGCCTACCGCATCGGCTCGGCGCGGCTCGGCGGCTTCAACGGCATCCCGGCATTTCCGGTCCTCAACGTGCCGGGCGACACGAGCATCCAGATCTTCGGCACGCCGTTCTACTACCTGGTCGCGGTGCTGCTGATGCTCTGCTACCTGCTCTGCCGCTGGATCCTCGGCTCCTGGTTCGGCCGGGTGCTGATCGGCATCCGCGAGAACGAGGCGCGTGTCGAGCTGCTCGGCTACAGCGCACCGCTCTACAAGACGGCGATCTTCACCATCAGCGCGGCGATGGCGGGCCTGTCCGGCTGCCTCTTCGCCAACTGGGCCGAGATCGTCACGCCCGGCGTGTTCAGCCTCGGCCAGTCGGCCGAAGTGATCATCTGGACCATCGTCGGCGGCCTCGGCACGCTGGCCGGGCCGATCATCGGCGCGATCGTGCTCGGCTATCTCAAGCTGCTGCTCGGCCAGCAGACGCTGATCGACAACTCGCTGGTGCTCGGCCTCATCCTCGTGCTCGTCGTGTTGCTGCTGCCGAGCGGCATCCTGCCGGCGCTGACGCGCTGGCGGACGCGCCGCGACCGGGCCAGCGTGAGCAAGCGGCAGGCGGGCAGCACGCGACGCCGGCGCGGCCATCGGGGCGAAGGTCAATGAGCGAGACGGTCCTGGACACGCGCGACCTGTCGATGCGCTTCGGCGGCGTGCAGGCGGTCAACAACGTCAACTTCTCGCTGCGCGACCGCGAGCTGCGCTGCCTGATCGGCCCGAACGGCGCCGGCAAGAGCACCTTCTTCAAGTGCCTTACGGGCCAGATCCGCCTCGACCACTCCCATGGCCGCGTCTTCATCAAGGGCCAGGACGTGACGGGCTGGCGTGCCTACGAGATCGTGCGCCTCGGCGTCGGCATCAAAACCCAGGTGCCCTCGGTGATGAACGGCCTGAACGTCGAGGAAAACCTCTGGCTCTCGGCGCGGCGCGTCAACCATCGCGAGGCAGCGCAGGCGACCGTCGCCGAGGTCATCAAGCAGGTCTCGCTCGAGGGCATCGCCCGCCGCATCGTCGGCGAGCTCGCCCATGGCCAGCGCCAGCTCGTCGAGATCGGCATCGTGCTCGCGCAGCGGCCGTGGCTGCTGCTGCTCGACGAGCCGGCGGCCGGCATCACCGGCGCCGAGGCGGAAGCGCTGGTGCGCATCATCCACGAGGTGAACCAGAAGGCGACCGTCGTCGTCGTCGACCACGACATGCAGTTCGTGCGCATGCTCGGCGGACGCGTCACGGTGCTGCACCAGGGCGCGGTCCTGCGCGAAGGCCCGGTCGACGAGGTGCTTGCCGACGCCAAGGTGCGCGAGGTCTACATCGGGAGCCGCGCGAAATGATCGAAACCGGAATCGGCGCCACGCCCGTTGCCGCCGCCGGGCCCGACGTCGTCCTCGACGTCGCCGGGCTGCGCGCCGCCTATGGCCACGTACCGGTCCTGCACGGCATCACGTTCGCGCTGCACGGCGGCGAGGCCGTCGGCATCGTCGGCCACAACGGCGTCGGCAAGACCACCTTCCTGAAGACGCTGATCGGCCTCGTCGCCGCGACGGCCGGCCGCATCACGATCGACGGCATCGACGTCACGCGCATGAAGGCGCACGACCGGAGCCGGCTCGGCATCGGCTACGTGCCGCAGGGCCGCGGCATTCTGCCCGGGCTCACCGCGCTCGAGAACCTGCGCCTCGCCTGGACCGCGGACTCCGGCGACACCGAAAGCGCCGCGGTCGAGCGCGTCGTCGACACGCTGCCGCGCCTCGCCTCGATTCTCGACCGCAAGGGCGGCGCGCTCTCGGGCGGCGAGCAGCAGATCCTCGCCCTCGGCCGCGCCTTGATGCCGGTGCCCTGGCTGCTGCTCCTCGACGAGCCCTCCGAAGGCATCCAGCCCTCGATCGTGCAGGAGATCGGCGAGATCCTCGCCGCCTTGCGCAAGCGCGACAAGTTGTCTCTGCTCGTCGTCGAACAGAACCTCGATCTCGTGCTCGACGTCGCCGACCGCATCGTCGTCATGGAACGCGGCCGTATCGAGCGCGAGATCGATGCCCACGTCGTGCAGGCAGGCGGACTCGCCGAGCTGCTCGGCATGGGCGCGATGCGCATGACGCGCCCGGGCACGACGGCCCGCGTCGTGGCGCCCTCGCCGCACCCCGCGCCGGCCGCGAGTCCCGCACGCAGCCAGCCTCTGCCGATTCCGGAGCGGCCTTCCACGAGCGGCCCGCGACCGCCTGCCGTGTCCACCGCGCCACCCGCGCCACCACTTTCCCGAGGTGACAACATGTCGATGGTCAAGCGCCCCACGCTCGAGCAGATGAAGGCGATCGTCGCCAAGCTGCACATGAGCATGTCGGACCACGAGGTCGGCGAATACCTCGAGGTCCTCGAAGGCACGATGCAGGCCTACGACCGCGTCGCCCAGCTTCCCGACTACCTGCCCGAGGTCCGCTATCCGCGCACGCCGGGAACGCGTCCTTCGGCGGCAGAGAACCCGCTCGGCGCGTGGTATGTCAAGTCCGAGATCAAGGGCGCGCCCTACGGTCCGCTCGCGGGCAAACGGATCGTGCTGAAGGACAACATCTGCCTCGCCGGCGTGCCGATGATGAACGGCGCCTCGTCGCTCGAGGGCTACGTCCCGGACGTCGACGCGACCGTCGCAACGCGCATCCTCGACGCCGGCGGGACGATCGTCGGCAAGGCGCATTGCGAATCGTTCTGCCTGTCCGGCGGCAGCCACACCCCGCAGTCCGGACCCGTCCACAATCCGTACAAGATGGGCTACTCGGCGGGCGGTTCGTCGAGCGGCTGTGGGGCGCTGGTCGGTTCCGGCGAAGTCGAGATGGCGATCGGCGGCGACCAGGGCGGCTCGGTGCGCATTCCCGGAGCGTTCTCGGGCTGCTACGGCATGAAGGGAACGCACGGCCTGGTGCCCTATACCGGCGCGATGCCGATCGAGGCGACCATCGACCACCTCGGGCCGATGACCGGCACGGTCGCCGACAGCGCCCTGCTGCTCGAGGTGATCGCCGGTGCCGACGGGCTCGATCCGCGCCAGTACAACGTTCGTGTCGACAAGTACACGGCGGCGCTCGGCCGTGGCGTCGCCGGCATGCGCATCGGCGTGCTGACCGAGGGCTTCCAGCACGACAACTGCGAGCCCGACGTCGTGCAGAAGGTGCGCGAGGCGGCGGAGCGCTTGCGCAGCCTCGGCGCGATCGTCGAGGAGGTCTCGATCCCGATGCACCTCGACGGCCTCGCCATCTGGACGCCGATCGCGCTCGAGGGCCTGCAGGCGCAGATGATGCACGGCAACGGCATGGGCTTCAATTGGGAGGGCCTCTACACGACCAGCCTGCTCGACGCGCATGCCAACTGGCGCGCCCGCGCCAACCAGCTCTCGCGCACGCTGAAGATCTCGATGTTCGCCGGCGAGTACTTCATGAAGCAGTACCGCGGCCACTTCTACGCCAAGGCGCAGAACCTGTCGCGCCTGCTGAAGAAGACCTACAACGAAGCGCTCTCCCGGCACGAGCTGCTGCTGATGCCGACGACGCCGATGAAGGCCACACCGATCCCGCCCCAGGATGCGCCGCTCGCGCTCTATTGCCAGCGCGGCTTCGAGATGCTGGCCAACACGGCGCCCTTCGACGTCAGTGGTCACCCGGCGATGAACGTGCCGTGCGGCCTTTCGGCGGGGCTCCCGGTCGGCATGCAGCTCGTCGGCGCCCACTACAACGAGTCGACGATCTACCGCGCCGCGCATGCCTTCGAGCAGCTCGGCGACTGGCGCAACTTCTGAGACCGGTCGTGGCGGCGAACCCGTTCAGCTCGGACTGGCTCGCCGGCGGCAGCGACGACCGCCTCAGGCCACAGGGCACGCTGTCGTACGTGGCGGGTTCGACCCACACGCCGCTGCGCTTCCTGACGATCCCGCAGCAACTCGACAAGACCGTCTCGCGGCACGGCTCGCGCGATGCCGCGATCTTCGAAGCCGAAGGCCTGCGCCTGACGTGGTACGACCTGAAGCGCAAGGCCGACGAGCTCGCCGCCGGATTGCTCTCGCTGGGGTTGCGTCGCGGCAATCGCGTCGGCATCTGGGCGCCCAACCGGCACGAGTGGCTGGTCACGCAGTTCGCGACGGCGCGGGTCGGCCTGATCCTCGTCAACATCAATCCGGCCTATCGCAGCGTCGAGCTGGAGTACGCGCTGAACAAGGTCGGCTGTCGCGCGCTGGTGATGGCGCGCCAGCACAGGACGAGCGACTACCTCGGCATGCTCGGCGAGATCGCGCCCGAGATTCACTTCAAGGGCGCGAGCGAGGTGCTCGACAGCGTGCGCCTGCCCGAACTGAAGCATGTCGTGCTGCTCGGCGCCGGGCCGGTGCCGCCGCGCTGTCTCTCGTATGCGCAGCTTCTTGCCCTCGGCGGCCCGGCGCAGCGCGCCCGGCTCGAGTCGCTCTGCGCCGCGCTCGACCCCGACGACGCCATCAACATCCAGTTCACGAGCGGCACGACCGGCTCGCCCAAGGGCGCCACGCTCTCGCACTTCAACATCGTCAACAACGCGCGCTACTCCGCCAGGGCGATGGCGCTAGTCGCCAACGACAAGCTGTGCATCCCGGTGCCGCTCTACCACTGCTTCGGCATGGTGCTGGGCGTGCTGTGCGCGACCGTGAGCGGCGCGACGATGGTGTTTCCGGGCGAAGGCTTCGACGCCGCCGAGACGCTGCGCGCCGTCGCCAGGAATCGCTGCACGGCGCTGCATGGCGTGCCGACGATGTTCACGGCGATGCTCGACGACCCGGGCTTCGCGCAACACGATCTGTCTTCGCTGCGCACCGGCGTCATGGCCGGCGCGCCCTGCCCGATCGAGACGATGCGCAAGGTCGTCGCCCGCATGCACATGCGCGAGCTGACGATCGCCTACGGCATGACCGAGACCTCGCCGATCTCGTTCCAGTCGGCCATCGACGACCCGCTCGAGCGCCGCGTCTCCACAGTCGGTCGCGTCCAGCCTCATCTCGAGGTCAAGATCGTCGACGCCGAAGGGCGGATCGTTCCGGTCGGCCAGAAGGGCGAGCTCTGCACGCGCGGCTACTCGGTGATGCGCGGCTACTGGAAAGACGACGCGCGAACCCGCGAATCGATCGACGCGGCCGGCTGGATGCACAGCGGCGACCTGGCGACGATCGACGCCGAGGGCTACGCCAACATCGTCGGCCGGGTCAAGGACATGCTGATCCGCGGCGGCGAGAACGTCTATCCGCGCGAGGTCGAGGAGTACCTGCTGCGCCACCCGGCGATCCAGGACGCGCAGGTCTTCGGCGTGCCCGACCCCAAGTACGGCGAGGAGGTCTGCGCCTGGGTCGTGCAGCGGCCCGGCCATGCGCTCACGGAGCAGGAGGTGCGCGATTTCTGCAGGGACCGGATCGCCCACTACAAGGTGCCGCGATACGTGCGCATCGTCGAGCAGTTTCCGCTCACAGCCACCGGCAAGGCACAGAAGTTCGAGATGCGAAAGACGATGATCGAGCGGCTCGCCCTGGCGCAGGAGCGCACCGCCTGAGACTCGTGTCGGCCAGACTACGAAACCCGCGCGCGAACGCCGCGCGTGCACCATCAGGTCTGGATGCTCGAAGGATGACATGACCGCGACCGAATCGACCCCTGTCACGCCCATCCGGCGACTTTCGGCACCGACCGCGCCGCAGATCGAGGCGCTCGCCGACTTGCTCATCGACTGCGTGGAGGGCGGCGCGTCGGTCAGCTTCATGCATCCCTTGTCGATGACCAGGGCGCTCGCCTTCTGGCACCGCATCGCCGACGACGTGACGACAGGTGCGCGGGCGGTACTCGTCGCTGAAGACGCGCGCGGCATCGTCGGCACCGTACAGCTCGTCCTCGAACAGCCCGAGAACCAGCCGCACCGCGCCGAAGTCTCGAAGATGCTCGTGCACCGCCGGGCGCGCCGTCGCGGCATCGGCGCGGCCTTGTTGGAAGCGGCCGAGCAGCTGGCGCGCGAGCTGGGCAAGACGCTGCTCGTGCTCGACACGGCGAGCGGCGACGCCGAGCGGCTCTATGCCCGCCTCGGCTGGCAGCGCTGCGGCGTGATCCCCGGCTATGCGCTGCTGCCCCACGGCGGCTTGTGTGCGACGAGCTATTTCTACCGCGCGCTGAACGACTGATCGACGCTCATGGACGGCCGGCTCGACGCCGCCGCACTGGCGAGCGCGGCATTGCTCGCGTCCGCGGAATGCCGCGCAAGCAGCGCCAGTCGAGGCTGGGTCGGCCACTCGCTGCACACCGACTCGGCCGCCCGGTCGGCGTCGCGCTCGCGGCTCGTCCGGAAGAGTTCCTTGCCGAGTTGCTAGCGCGCGATGCGAATGATCGAGCGACCGGCGGCGCCGAACGAGCGAATTCGCCCGACCTGCGGTCTACGGCTTGGCGGCGGCCGGGGCCGAAGCTGCCTCGGCGATGCATGAGAGGTCCGCATAGCGATCGATCTCGCCGAGTACCCTTTGCCGCCTGGCCGCCTTGGCAATCGTTGGCGTCATGTCGCGGATGTTTTGGCCACCAGCAGCGCTTCACCGACGCCGGGGCTGCGTGCTCGCTGCTTTGGGCTCTGCAAAGAAGTGCTGCCAAGGCAGCGATCGGTGGCGGCGCACGCTCTCATGACTGCCCGGCTCGAGGCAGAACGAAGTCGAACGAGAGCGTGTGGTACGGACCGTCCACCTTCGCGCCGTGGGGCCCTTGCCCCGCCGCATGCGGGACGAAATGACCCACCAGTGAGGCACGAACGCCAAACACCACATCGCTGTCCAGGTAAGGATCGCCTGCGCGAAATACGTGGGTGATCAGGGTCTGGTAGCCAGGCGCCTGAATCATGAAATGCACATGCGCCGGTCGCCAGGGATGACGGCCGCTCGCCACGAGCATCTGGCCCACGGGGCCGTCGGTCGGGATCGGGTAGGCCACCGGCAGCACGCTGCGGAAGCGGAATCGACCTTCTGCATCGCTCCTCAGAACACCGCGCGCACGGAGTTCGTCACTGTCCTTGTACTGAACGTCGTAGTAGCCGTCCTGGTCGGATTGCCAGACGTCGATCGTCGCGCCGGCAACGGGCTCGCCCTCGGTGCCGCGAATGCGGCAGTCAGCGACCAGCGGCTCGCCCGGCGCGCCTCCGCCGATGTCGGCACCGTCGGCAAACTCGGGTGCGTTGGCGACGTGAAAAGGACCGAATACCGTCGCCTCTGTCGCCCCGGCGTCCGTTCCGTGGTTCTGGGCGACCGTGAGCATCGACACGCCGAGCGTGTCGGACAGCAGGATGAATTCCTGGCGCTTGGCGTCGGTGATGTGCCCCGCCGCGGTCAGGAACTCGATGCCCGTCATCCACTCGGCTTCGGTCAGCTTCGTCTCGCGGACAAAGGCATGCAGATGCGTCACCAATGACGTCAGCACTTCCTTGAGGCGCGGATCCGGGCATGACTCGAAGCGGGCGATGACTGCGCCGGTGATGTTGTGTTCGGTGATGTTGCGCATCGCGGTCCTCCTGAGGTCTCAATCGAGCTTCGGCTTGACTTGCGGCAGCAGTCGGCGCTGGGTCGGGAACAGGCTCCAGCCGTAGCGTTGCTGCAGGAAACCCCACAGGCCCTGCTTGAAGAAGATCGTGACGACGATCGCCAGCAGCCCGAGGCCGAGCAGGTACCAGGTGCCGTAGTCGCTGAAGTACTTGTTCAGCGCCCAGAAGATCAACGCGCCCACGTGGCCGAAGGGCTGCGGCACCAGGTGGCTGCGGCCGAGGCCGAGACGGCAGCGCTGGTGCGCCTTGAGCGAGGTGATGTCGCGGCCTTCATAGTGCACGCTGCCGCGGTCGCAACGCACGTCGCCGGAAATCAGGTTGAAGAGCGTCGTCTTGCCGGCGCCGTTCGGACCGAGGATGCCGAGCGTCTCGCCCGCGGCGATCGCGAACGAGATGTCGTCGGTGACCTTGAGCGCGCCGAACGACTTGCTGACCGAACGAAGGGCGAGCAACGACATCGAGGGCTTCCTTGGCCGGACCGGATCCGCTTGCTCAGGAAAGCAGACGCAGCGTGCCGCCGGTCGGGATGTTCTTCGCCGCTTCGTTGTTGACGATCGTCAGCTCCATCTTGTACTTCGTGCCCTTGCCCCACTGGCCGAGCACGAGCGGCGTCTTGCTGACGTTCTTGAACGGACCTGGGCCACCCCACTTGACCGGGCCGACGACAGTCGACAGGTCGGTCGCCGCGACGGCGTCGCGCACGTCCTTCGCGGCGAGGCTCTTGCTTCGCTTGAGGACGTCTGCCGCCACTTCGAAGAGGGCATGGGCGAACCCGATCGGCTGGGTCCACTGCCTCTTCGCATCGGCTTCGTAGGTATCGGCAAGCGCCTTGGCGCTCTGCTTCGTCAACGACGACGTGAACGGATGCGACGGGCTCCACCAGACTTCGGTCGTGAGGCCGTCGCCCAGCTCGCCGAGCGCCTCGATCGCACCGGGAAAGAGGAGCGCCTTGCCGAGCGTGATGACCTTCGGCCGCAGGCCCTGCTGGCGCGCCTGCGTCAGGAAGGTCTTCGCGTCGGGCGGGATCACGACGCCGGTGACGGTGCTGGCCTTCGTCGCCGTCTGGGCGTTCATCGCCTGAAGGTCGACGCGCGGCGCTGGGTGTGTTTCAGGACGAGAGAAGACTGAACAGCATGCTCTGCACGGCTTCCTTCAGCTTGGCCTTGGCCAGGTCGCGGCACTGCTCGCGGGTGGCGCCGGGCAAGGCGTCGAAGGTGGTGGCCGTCTTGTTGGGCTTGTAGATCAGCGACTTGCCGCTGACAGGCAGCATCAACACGCGGGCTGTGATCACGCAGGTCTTGCTGGCGTTGAAGCCGCCTTCAACCTCGCTCAAGAAGCCCCAGCGCCGCGTCGGGTAGAGCTTGGCCAGCCTGGCAAGCTTGTCGGCCATGCCGTCCTTCAAGATCGCCTGCGCCGACGCGTTGTCGAGCACCGCCTCGCTGGAATGATCGTGTGTGATGTAGACCAGCGGCGCCGCGTGTGCGGAGGTGACCAGGGCCAACATGGCGGCGAGATAGGCGAGCTGGATCTTCATGGTTTTCTTTCAGGGAGCGCGTTGTGCCACACGGGCCGAACGGGGCGCAAATGCTGCACCGCCCAGGTCGGAGAAAGTATACGCAGCGCGGTTTCGGGCAAGGTACGAACCGGGCAGCGCAAGACTCTGGATGTCTCTTCTCCACCTGACCGGCAGCAGTTCCCCCGTCCTTCCGCCGATCAGTCCATGGAGAGCACCCGGGAAAGGTGTCCATACACCGTCGACACCCGGCGCAGGTGCCGTGATTCGGGGTGGGTCAGCAGCCACAGTTCGGTCTGGCACTCGTCGAGCGCTTCGGTCAACGGCACCAGATTCGGGTGGGACTTGGCCAGGAACAGCGGCACCACACCTACACCGAGGCCCAGGCCGACCAGTTCCATCACCGTCAGGATGCTGCTGACACGGTAGCTCGGCACGACTTTCGGGAAGTGCCGCTTGCGCCACACCACCGAAGGGTGTTCGGGCAGTGCGTCGTCCGGTGCCACCCAAGGCGCCTTGCCGGCTTCGACATCGGCGTAGCGCTTGATGGGCCCCTTCTTCGCGGCGAACAACGCCACCCGAATGGGACCCACGTGCTTGCCCACCAGGTGCTGCGGCGGCCGCTTGGTGGCGCGCACGGCGACGTCGGCGTCGCGTCGTGTCAGGCTGGCCAGCTCATTGCCGGTGTGCAACTCGAAGCCCAGCAGCGGGTGCAGTGCCCTGAGGTCCTTCAGCGCCGGCGCCACCAGGCCGTGCAGGATGGTGTCGGTCGTGGTGATGCGCACGCTGCCCGACACCTCGTCGGGTCGCAACTGTGCCGCTGACCGCGCCGACTCGAGCGCCGACTCCAGTTGCTCGGCGTGCCCGGCCAGTGACTGCGCCAGCTCCGAAGCCTGATACCCCGCGCGCGAACGCTCGAACAGCGCCTGCCCGAGGCCGCGCTCGATGCGCTGCAGCGATCGGAACACCGTGGAGGCGTCCACGCCCAGCCGCTCGCCGGCATCGGCCAGCGTGCCGGATCGAACCAGAGCCAGTACGGTCTGCAGATCGGCGGCACCGAGTTTGTATTGCGTAGATGCATTCATGATTTGCAAAAGCGCCTATTTTCATTGCCTCATCGCAATACTACATTCTCGCCATCGTCAACTCGATGGAGAGATGCAATGAACCCAACCGATACCCCTGGCACCGTGCCCTACGGCGTGGCGTTGCTTCGCGTCAGCCTGGGCGTGATGTGGCTCGCCCACGCGCTGCTGAAGCTGTTCGTCTTCACGCTGCCCGGCACCGCCCAGTTCTTTGCCAGCGTCGGCTTCCCCGGCTTCCTGGCCTACCCCGTGTTCGCTGCCGAGCTGCTGGGGGGTCTGGCGCTGGTGTTCGGCGTCTACGCGCGTCAGGTCTCGCTGGCACTCGTTCCAGTCATGGCGGCGGCCGCCTGGGTGCATCTGCCCAACGGCTGGGTGTTTTCCAGCGCCAACGGCGGCTGGGAGTACCCGGTATTCCTGACCGTGGCATCCATTGCCCTCTGGTTGCTCGGCGACGGCGCGATGGCAGCCCGGCGCAGCAGTCTCCTTGTTCCCGCGCTTTGAGGAGATCTCCATGACCGCAAGACTCACCCTGGTCAGCCACGAGCTGTGCCCCTACGTGCAGCGCGCTGCGATCGTGCTGTCGGAGAAGGGCATCGCCTTCGAACGCGTCGACATCGATCTGGCCCACAAGCCCGACTGGTTTCTCAGGGTCTCGCCCTTGGGCAAGACGCCGGTGCTTCTCGTCGACGGACAGCCGATCTTCGAATCGGCGGTGATCTGCGAGTACCTCGACGAGACAGCGTCACCGACGCTGCATCCGCAAGATGCCCTGGAGCGCGCCAGGCATCGTGGCTGGATGGAGTTCGGCTCGGCGGTGCTGAACGCCATCGGCGCGTTCTACAACGCGTCCGACGAGGCAGCACTCACGGCCAAGGCGGCGGACATCCGCGGCAGGTTCGAGCAGATCGAGGCCGAACTGACCACGGGGCCGTACTTTGCCGGCGAGCGCTTCACGATGGTGGATGCGGTGTTCGGACCGGTGTTCCGCTACTTCGACGTGTTCGAGCAGTTCGAGGATTTCGGGTTCTTCGCCCGCACCCCCCGCGTCCGTGCCTGGCGCGCCGCGCTGGCCGCAACGGCGTCGGTCCAGGGCGCTGCCAGCCCCGGCTATCCGGCAACGCTGAGTGCGTTCCTGCTGGCACGCAAGAGCGCGCTGTCGAACCACATCCGCTCATCCGTCTTCGCTTGACCACTGCCTCCTGCTTGGAGTTCACCCGGACCAGCGTCATCCAGACCCTCATCGAGCAACGCGTCTCGACCAAACGTGCGATAGATGCGGGCGCGCAGTTCGAAACGCTGCAAGAGGCTCGTCAGACGATCCGGCATGGGACGCCGAGTCCGGTTGTCGGGACAAATGGCCGCCATCAATCCGTGCGTCGGCTCTACAGTCAAGCGATCGAGGAGCGGTCGAGCCGAAACGGATTTTGCGATCGCCAAGGACTACCCGGCCCGCGGCGAACACGCCGCTGCGGTCTAGGCCGGTACGGACAGAGGACTGAACCCATGCAATACGACGCATTGGCCTTCGACACCGGCGGCACGGTGCTCGACTGGCACGGATCGCTGGTCGACGAACTGGCCCGGGTGCCCGCCTGGCACGGCGCGCCCTTCGACCGGCACGAGTTCGCGAACGCATGGCGGCGCGGCACCATGAAGGGCATCGTCGGCCAGGCGCAACCGGCGTTCAATATGGACGATGTGCACCTTAGGTCTCTGGACGACACCGTGCAGGCGTTCGGTCTGCCGGCGCTCGACGCGCAAAGCCGGCTGGACCTCTGGCGCGCCTGGCACCGCCTGCGTGCCTGGCCCGACTTCGCACCGGCGCTGTCCTTGCTGCGCGAACGCGTGCCGGTGATCTCGTTCACGATGCTGCCGACGGCCCTTGTCATCGACGTGTCGCGCCGCAACGGCATCACCTGGGACGCCATCGTCTCGTGCGAGATGATCGGCGTCTACAAGCCGCATCGCGACGCCTACGTCACGGCGGCACGCTGGCTGAACCTCGCTCCCGACCGCATCCTGATGGTGGCCTGCCACAACTTCGACCTCAACGCGGCGCATGCGGCGGGACTGCGCACCGCCTTCGTCGCCCGCCCCGACGAGTGGGGGCCGGCGGGGCCGCCCGACCCGCATCCCAACATGGCCTACGACCACATCGTCGACGGCTTCGCTGCCCTGCGCGAGCAGGTTCTTTCCAACCACTGAGGATCGCCACTTGATCAAGTTCTACTACCACCCGTCGCCCAACCCGGCCAAGGTCGCCCTGTTCCTGGAGGAGGCGGCGCTGCCCTACGAGATGGTGCCGGTGGACACCCGCCGCGGCGATCAGCACGAGCAGGCGTTCCGCGCCATCAACCCGAACGGCAAGACGCCGGCGCTGGTCGACGGCGAAGCGGTGGTCTTCGACAGCAACGCCATCCTGCTCTACCTGGCCGAGAAGACCGGGCTCTTCCTGCCGGCGAACACGCCGTCGGCGCGGGCCGAGATGCTCTCGTGGCTGATGTTCGTGGCCACCGGCATCGGCCCCTATTCGGGGCAGTCGGTGCACTTCAGGCATGTCGCGCCGGAGCCCAAGACCTATGCGCTCAACCGTTACGACTTCGAAGCCTGGCGCCATTGGACGATCATCGACGAGCGCCTCGCCGGCCGCCCGTGGATGCTGGGCGACGAGTACACGATCGTCGACATGGCGGTCTGGGGTTGGGCACGGGCCGTGCCCTATGTGCTCGGCACCGACCCCTGGGACAAGCTGCCCCAGGTCAAGCGCCTGCTCGATACCGTCAACGCCCGGCCGGCGGCGCAGCGCGCCGAGGCGTTGAAGACCCGGCACGCCTTCAAGATCGAGTTCGACGACGAGGCGCGGCGCGCGATGTTCCCGCAGAACGCACGTCTCGCGACGGCGCCGGTTGCCTGAGGTGATCGACGCGTACTACTGGACGACGCCGAACGGCCACGAGGTCACGACGTTCCTCGAGGAGGCCGGGTTACCCTAGCGCATCGTGCCGATCCAACGGCCGCGGCGAGCAGGTTGCGCCCGAGTTCCGACCTCGCTGAAAGGCCGGTTCGGAGGTGCAGCGGCAGCCGGCGACCGTTGTTGTATGGTGCGGCCTCTCGCCCTTCGACGGAGCCCTTTCCAATGTCCCGCGTCTTCAACTTCAGCGCCGGTCCGGCGGTCCTGCCCGAAAGCGTGCTGCGCCGCGCCGCCGACGAGATGCTCGACTGGCACGGCAGCGGCATGTCGGTGATGGAGATGAGCCACCGCGGCAAGGAGTTCATCGCCATTCACGCCGAGGCCGAGGCGCTGCTGCGCGAGCTGCTGGCGATTCCCGCCAACTACAAGGTGCTCTTCCTGCAGGGCGGTGCGATCGCCGAGAACGCGATCGTGCCGATGAACATGCTGCGCGGCAAGACGGGCGCCGACTACATCCACACCGGCGAATGGTCGAAGAAGTCGATCGCCGAGGCGCGCAAGTACGCGAAGATCAACGTCGCGGCGAGCGCCGAGGCGGGCCGCTTCACGTCGATCCCGCCGCGCGACAGCTGGCAGCTCGACCGCGACGCCGCCTACGTCCACATCTGCTCGAACGAGACGATCGGCGGCGTCGAGTACCACTTCACGCCCGACACCGGCGACGTGCCGCTGATCGCCGACATGTCGAGCGACATCCTGTCGCGCCCGGTCGACGTCGCCCGCTACGGCCTGATCTACGGCGGCGCGCAGAAGAACATCGGCCCGGCCGGGCTGACGATCGTGATCGTCCGCGACGACCTGATCGGCCAGGCGCACCCGCTCACGCCCTCGGCCTTCGACTACAAGCAGCAGGCCGACAGCGACTCGATGCTCAACACCCCGCCCACCTACGCCATCTACGTCGCCGGCCTGGTGTTCCACTGGATCAAGGAGCGCGGCGGGCTGGCGGCGATGGCCGAGCACAACCGCGCCAAGGCGGCGATCCTCTACGACTACCTCGACCGAAGCGCCTTCTTCAGCAACCCGGTGGCGCACGCCGACCGCTCGCTGATGAACGTGCCGTTCAAGCTCAAGGACGAATCGCTCGACGACGCCTTCCTCGACGGGGCGCAGTCGCGCGGCATGATCCAGCTGAAGGGCCACCGCTCGGTGGGCGGCATGCGCGCCTCCCTCTACAACGCGATGCCGGTCGCGGGCGTGCAGGCGCTGGTCGCCTACATGAAGGAGTTCGAGGCCGAGCATGTCTGAGCGGATCGGCGTCCTGGTGCTGAACCAGATCTCGGCGTCGGGCCTGTCGCGCCTGCCGGCCGCCGACTACCGCGTCGGCAAGGACGTCGCCGACCCGGCGGCGATCCTGCTCCGCTCCGCCGACCTGCATGCCATGGCGATCCCGGCGAGCGTGCGCGCGATCGGCCGGGCCGGCGTCGGCACCAACAACATCCCGATCGAGGCGATGAGCGAGCGCGGCGTGCCGGTGTTCAACGCGCCGGGCGCGAACGCCAATGCCGTCAAGGAGCTGGTGATCGCCGGGATGCTGCTGGCGGCGCGGCAGATCGCGCCGGCGCTGCGCTTCGTCGCCAACCTCGACATTGCACACCCCGACCTCGACAAGGCGGTCGAGGAAGGCAAGAAGACCTTCGCCGGCTACGAGCTGGCCGGGCAGACGCTCGGCATCATCGGCCTAGGCAAGATCGGTTGCCTGGTCGCCGACGCGGCGATCAAGCTCGGCATGAACGTCCTCGGCTTCGACCCGGAGATCACGGTGGACGCCGCCTGGAGCCTGCCGTCGCAAGTGCGGCGCGCCGGCAGCGTCAACGACGTCCTCCGCCAGGCGCAGTTCGTGACCCTGCACGTGCCGCTCGTCGAGGCGACGCGCCACCTCGTCAACGACGCCAACATCGGCCTGATGCGCCCGGGCGCGGTGCTCCTCAACTTCAGCCGCGAAGGCGTGGTCAGCGACGGCGCCGTGCTCGACGCCTTGGCGGCGAACCGGCTCGGCCAGTACGTCTGCGACTTCCCGGGCGCGACGCTGCACGGACACGCCCAGGTGATCGCCCTGCCGCACCTCGGCGCCTCGACGCGCGAGGCCGAGGACAACTGCGCCGTGATGGTTGTCGACCAGCTGCGCGACTACCTCGAGCACGGCAACCTCAGCAACGCGGTCAACTTTCCGCAGGTGAGCATGACGCGCGAGTCGGCCTACCGGCTGGCGATCGCCAACGCCAACGTGCCGAACATGCTCGGCCAGATCTCGACGGCAATGGCCCAGGCCGGACTCAACATCCACAACATGGTCAACAAGTCGCGCGGCGACATGGCCTACACGCTGGTCGACGTCGACAGCCCGGTGCTGCCCGAGGTGCTCGCGGGCCTCGCCGCGATCCACGGCGTGCTCGCGGTGCGCTACCTGCCCGCGAGCTGACGCCGAGCGTGGCGTCTCTCGGCGTCGTGTCGGTGCACTCTGCGCGGGCTGCTTCGCTCAGCCCGCGCGCAACAGCCGCTTCATGACCTTGCCGTTGGCGTTGCGCGGCAGCGGCTCGGCGCGCCAGGCGATCGTCTCCGGCACCTTGTAGTCGGCCAGGAGCGCCGCGCAATGGGCGCGCAGCGCCGCGTCGTCCGGGGCGAGGCCGGGCGCGTGAACGACCGCATGGACGCGCTCGCCGAGCACCGGGCAAGGCACGCCGATCACCGCCGCCTCGACCACGCCGGGCCAGGCCATCAGCGCGTTCTCCACCTCGACCGAATAGACCTTGTAGCCGCCGCGATTGAGCATGTCCTTCTTGCGGTCGACGATGCGGACGTAGCCCTCGGCATCGATCGAGCCGAGGTCGCCGGAATGCCAGAAGCCGGCGGTGAACGATGCCGCGGTCGCCTCGGCATTGGCCCAGTAGCCTGGCACGACCATCGGCCCGCCGATCCAGAGCTCGCCGGTCTCGCCGGCCGGCAGCTCGCGGCCGGCGTCGTCCATCACCCGGATGTCGGCGCAGGGCACCGGCACGCCGACCGAATCGGCCCGGCCCGCCGCCGGGCCGTGCGGCATCACCGTCGCCGGCGAGGTGGTCTCGGTGGAGCCGTAGGCGTTGAGCAGGGTGAGACGGGGCAGCCGCTCGGCGAGGGCGGCGATCGTCGCCTCGGGCATCGGCGCGCCGCCGTAGCCGCCGACCCGCCAGTGCGAAAGATCGTCGCGCCCGAACGCCGCGCTCATCAGGCAGAGGCGGTACATCGCCGGCACCAGCATGGTGTGGCTGACGCGCTCGCGGGCCAGCAGTTGCACGAACGGCTCGGCCTTGAATTCGGGCACGACGACCACGGTGCCGCCGACATGCCACATCGTCGCGATGATCGCGATCAGCCCGGTCACGTGGCTGGCCGGAACGGCCAGCGCCGACCGGTCGGCAGGTCCGAGGCGCATGCAGGCCTCGTAGTGCAGCACGCTGTGCGCGATCGACAGATGGGTGAGCATCGCGCCCTTGGGCCGGCCGGTGGTGCCCGAGGTGTAGAGGATCACCGCGGTGTCGGTTTCGAGCCGCTCCGCCGCAGGCGGCGCCGGCTCGTCGCCGGTGGCGATGGAGTCCAGGTTCGACGCGACCAGGCGCAGGGCAAGCGCCGGCGCCTCTTCCGGCAGCGGCACACGGTCGGCGAGCGCGTCGTCGAAGACGATGCCGGTCGCGCCGCACTGCCCGGCGATGAAGGCCAGCCCGGGGCGAGCTTCGCGGGTGCCCACCGGCACGGCGATCGCGCCGAGCCGCTGCAGGGCGAGCAGGACGAACAGGAACTCCGGCCGGTTCGACAAGAGCATCAGCACCCGGTCGCCGGCGCCGATGCCGAGGCCAGCGAACCCGGCCGCGAGCCGATCCGCCTCCGCGCCGGCCTCGGCATAGCTCCAGCGCCGGCCGTCATGGACCATGGCCTCGTGGCTCCCGCGCGCGGCGCGCGCACGCTCGAACATCTTCAGCAGGCTCGCCGGCCGCTCCGTGAAGCATCGGACGATGCGATCGCCATAGAGCGCCTCGCGGCGGATCGCCGGCACCGGGTGGGCGTGCCAGGGGCTCATCGATGGCTGCACAGCTTCTCAGGCCGTCACGGGCGCCGCGTTCGCTCCGCGCTCGATCACCACCTCGTGGTCGACCAGACGGCGGGCGTGGTTCAGGTCGCTCTGCGCCATCAGCACCGAGACCGCGCTGCCCTTCAGGCCGGCGATGACCTCGGCGAGGCGCTTCGAGAGAACCGGCGCGACCCCTTCGAACGGCTCGTCGAGCAGCAGCAGGCGCGTGCCGACGGCGAGCGCCCGCGCCAGCGCCACCAGCTTCTGCTGACCGCCGGAGAGCAGCAGGGCGCGGCGCTCGCGCATCTCCTTCAGCTCGGGCAGCACGCGATAGACCAGTTCGAGCCGCTCCTCGGCGCGCAGCGCCCGGCTCACCCACACCGGCAGAAGGATGTTCTCCTCGACGGTGAGCTCGGGCACCAGGCCGCGGTCTTCCGGCATGTAGCCCATGCCGAGCGCGGCCCGGCGGTGGGCCGGCAGCGCGGCCACATCCTGGCCGTCGAAGACGATGCGGCCCGAGCGGACCGGCAGGTGCCCCATGACGCTGCGCATCAGCGTCGTCTTGCCGGCGCCGTTGCGGCCGACCAGGCCGACCATCGCGCCGTCGGGCACCGTCAGGCTCAGGCCGCGCAAGGCCTCGACGTTCTGGATGCTCACGTGGAGCGATTCGATCTGCAGCATGGCCGGTGACGCCCTATTCCGCGAGCAGCTCGCCGGTGACGTAGCGGCGCACGTCCTCGCTCGCCAGCGCCGGCCCCGGGGCGCCGTCGGCGATGATCCGGCCGGCATAGAACGCGATCACCCGGCTGGCGTAGCGCGCGACGATGTCCATGTCGTGCTCGACGAAGAGCACCGTCATGGCGACATCGGCGAGCCCGCCCATGATCGTGTCCATCATCGGGAACTTCTCTTCGGCGGCGACGCCGCTGGTCGGCTCGTCTAGCAGCAGCAGCCGCGGCTCGGCCGAGAGCGCCATGGCGATGTCGAGGAGCTTCCTCACCCCGCCGGGCAGCTCGGCGCCGCGCCGGTGGCGATGCTCGTGCAGCCGAAAGCGCTCGAGCAGGGCTTCGGCGCGAGCGATCGTCTCGGCGCGGCGGGCCGGCTTCCAGAAGCTGAGGCCCGGGTCGTGGCAGGCGTTGGCGACGAGCATGTTGTCGAGCACCGTCAGGTCGCCGCAGAGCTGCGGGATCTGGAACGAGCGCGCCACGCCGAGCCGGGTGATCGCCCGCGGCGTGAGCTGCGTGATGTCGCGACCCTCCAGCAGGATGTGACCCTCGTCGGGCTTGAGGTAGCCGGTGATCATGTTGACCAGCGTGGTCTTGCCGGCGCCGTTGCTGCCGATCAGGCTCACGCGCTCGCCGGCGGCGAGGTCGATCTGCAGGTTGTCCGCGGCGACGACGGCGCCGAACCGCTTGTTCAGCCCGCGCGCTTCGAGCAGCGTCGCCGTCATCAGCGGCGCTCCCGGTGCCAGAGCGAGCCGATGCCCCTCGGCAGGAAGCGGATCACGAGCAGCAGGAAGACGCCGAGCGCGAGCTGCCAGGTGTTGGGGAAGTACGAGCTGGAGAACGAACGCACCACCTCGAGCACCGTGCTGGCGACGAACACCGCGACGACGCTGTGCCAGCCGGCGAGGATGGCGACGAACACGAACTCGCCCGAGGTCGTCCAGAAGCTGAAGGTCGGCTCGATGTGGCCCAGCGACATGACGACGAGCGCGCCGCCGAGGCCGCCGCAGAAGGCGGCGAGCACGAAATTGATCGCCATCGCCTGTCGCACGGAGCCGCCGAGATACTCGACGCGCAGCTCGTTCTCGCGCGTCGCCAGGGTGACGAGGCCGCGGGTGCTGTCGAAGTAGATCCGGGCGAGGGCCGCCATCACCACCGCGAAGCCGGCGGTGACGAGAAAGAGGATGAAGCCGACCCGGTCGTCGGGGAGCCTCCTGCCGAACAGCGTCGGCCGGCCGAGGTTGAAGCCGTCGGAGCCGCCGAAGGTCTCGAGCTTCATCAGCAGGCCGTAGGTGACCATCGACAGGGCCAGGGTCAGCATCGCGAAGAAGATGCCGCGATAGCGCGAGAGCAGCGGCGCGAACGGCGCCGCAATCAGCACCGCGGCCACGCCGCCGGCCAGGGCCAGGCCGATCGCGTCGGTGAAGCCGAGCCGGTTGTAGATCAGCGCCGCCGCGTAGCCGCCGATCGCGAACACCATGCCTTGGCCGAACGGCACGACGCCGCCGCGCATCAGGCCGACGATGCCGAGCGAGACCAGGCCGTTGCCGGCCGCCATGGTCAGCAGGAACGTCAGCCACTTGGGGGCGAGCGAGCCGCCCGCGGCGAGCAAGGCGAAGGCGCCGAGCGCCACCGCCGCGTGACGCAGGCCCGAACCGCTCCCCCTGCCGCGTGGCGTGACGGCTCCTGCCGGCACCGGGACGGACGCGGGCGCCGCCATCAGATCAGCCGCGCCTGGGTCCGCTGGAACAGGCCTTCGGGGCGGAACATCAGAACGACGGCCATCACGACGTAGATCGAGAACAGCTCGGCCACCGGCGCCACGTGCACGGCGAACGAGCGCGCCAGGCCGACGATCAGGGCGCCGATGGCCGCACCCTGGATGCTGCCCAGGCCGCCGATGATCACGACCGCGAACGAGACGATGATCACGCCGACCGAGACGCCCGGCTGCACCGAGATCATCGGCGCGGTGAAGGCACCGCCGAGCGCGGCGAGGAAGATGCCGACCGAGAACGCCCCCATGTAGACCTTGGAGACGTCGACCCCCATGCTCGACGCCACCTCGGCGCTGTGGACCACCGCCAGCGTGACCTTGCCGACCTTGGTGCGGTTGAGCACCCACCAGACCGCGACGCCGACGACCACCGCCAGCGCCACCAGCGCGAAGTCATAGCCGACCCAGGTCTGCGTGCCGAAGCTGACGTTGCCGAACAGGCCGTAGGGCTCGGAGACGTAGTACGGGTTCGCGCCCCAGAGGAGCTTGGTCGCGTCTTCCATGATCAGGAAGAGGGCGTAGGTGACGAGCACCAGCAGGACCTCGTCGCGGCCGTAGAAGAAGCGCAGCAGCACCCGCTCGGTCAGCGGCGCGACCACCACCGCGACCGCGACGGCGGCCAGCATCATCGCCACGATCGAGAACGCCGGCGCCCACTTGAGCGACGCGCCCCAGCCGACGAAGCTGGCCGCGGCATAGGCGCCAAGCGCGTAGAAGCTGCCATGGGCGATGTTCAGGATCTTCAGGATCCCGAACACCAGCGTCAGCCCGAGGGCGACGATGAACAGCCACGAGGCGTACGTCAGGCCGTCGATCAGGATCGTGACCACGGTCTGCATGCTTGCTCAGGGGCAGCCCTTGGCGCCTGGGAAGCCGGCCTTGATCCAGTCCTCCGACTTCATGGTGGCCGGCGGATTCACGCAGTCGGCCGGGAAGCGGACGATGTCGTCGAGCACCACCATCTTCTTCGCCGCGTCGTAGCGGGTGCGGCCGATGGCGGTGTCCTGGATCGCCTGGTGGCCGTTGCCGAGCGCCATGCGGATGCGGCCCGCCGGCGAATCCCACTCGAGGTCCTTGAGCGCGGCGGAGAGTTGCTCGTGGGTCGGCTTCTTGCCGCCGTTCGCCGCCATCGCCTTTTCGGCCGCGAGCTTCAGGCCGAGCAGCGCCTGAGCCATGCGGTACGGCGCCTGCACCGGGTAGGTGTTGTATGCCTTGGAATAGAGGTCCCACCACCAGTCGTTCAGCGCCGACTTCGGCGACATCAGGCCGTAGGCGCCGCGGGCGCCGAGGATCACGCCGTTGGGCATCTTCTCGCCGAGGCCGGGCAGCACGTGGTCGGCGGCCGAGAACACCACCTGGGTGCGCTGGAACAGGCCGCGCGGTGCCGCCTGGAGGATGAAGGCCTGCAGGTCGCCGCCCCAGAGGCTGGAGTGGGTGACGTCGGCGGGCTTGGCCATCAGCGCCGAGATCTCCGTGCCGTACTGGCCGGCACCGAACTTCGGCAGCTGGTCCTCGCCTGGCTTGGCGCTGGGGTAAATCTTCTCCATCGACCAGGTGAAGTCCTTCTTCGAGTCCTGACCCCAGGCGTAGTCCTGGTTGATCATGTTGAAGGTCTCTGCCTTGACGTTTTTCGCCTTCAGGTAGCGCACAAGCGCAACGTTGTCCATGGTCGCGTGCGCCGCGGTGCGAAACACGTACTCGTACTTGCCGTCCTCGAAGATGCGCGGCGTGCCACAGTCGTAGAGGAGGAGGAACTTCTTCATCTCCTCGGCCGCCGGGGCGACCGCGAGGCAGTCGCCCGAGCCGACGTAGCCGACGACCGCGTCGACGTTCTCGCGGTCGTACAGATTCCTCAGCTCCTGCACCTGCTTGGTGGCGCCGCCGTTCTCGTCGACGTAGACCGCCTCGATGCGCATGCCGCCGAAGCCGGTCTTGTTGTAGGGCGCGGGTGCCGCGCCCTTGTTGAAGGCATCGACCAGGCTCTTGGCGCCGTTGACCGCGGGAATGCCGAAGCTCTCGGCGGCCTGGCCCGACAGGAAGCTGACGATCCCGACCTTGAAGGTCTCCTGGGCCGAGGCGGCGCCCGCGACCAGCAAGGCGGCGAGGGCCAGTGCGCTGCGTTGCATGGCGGCGCGCGCTGAAGATTTCTGCGTCATTCGGTGTCTCCTGGGTTCTGGCGGCGGGTCGGCTGCCGCGTCCAAGTATTGCGATGCGGTCGAGGCGCCGCAACGGCGAAGACGCAGTGTTTACCCCCGTCCGCGGCGATGGCCTTGCGGGTAGGGCGAAGCCCGGCGCCGCGCGGAGTCCGCTCCAATTTGCGAGCCCCGTCGGATGAGCCCGCGTCAGGTCGTATCGGACCGTCGCACCGGCCAACGCCCAGGCACCGCCGCCAAACCGGAACGTGGCACCAGCCACCCCAGCGCCGCCTCGTTGAACGCGTCCCCGTTCTCGATGTTGCTGAGATGACCGGCCCGCGGCAGCACGCTCACCGGCGCGCCGCCGAGCTTGGCCGCCATCTCGAAGTGCATCGCCGGCGTGGTGAGCGGGTCGTCAGCGCCGACGATGAAGTGAGCCGGCGCAGCGATCGCGCGGATGTCGCCGACGTCGAGCTGCTCGACCGTCGCCTGCAGCGACTGGATGTACGACGCCTTGTGCAGCGCGGCGATGCTTGCGATCAGCTCCTGCAGATGCGCCTCGGTCGCGTGCGGCCCGACGAGCGAACGGGCGACGCCATCGGCGATGTCGCGCGGCTCCTTGCCGGCGAGCAGCGGCGCGCGGCGGCTTTCGACGAAGGCCTGGCGCTGCTCGGGCGAGAACGCGGCAAAGCCTTCGTGCGTGTCGACGAGGGTCAGCGTGGCGACCCGATCGGCATGGAGCAGCGCCGTTCGCATCGCGATGCGGCCGCCCATCGACAGGCCGACGAGATGGGCGCGCTCGGCGCCGAAGTGGTCGAGCACGCGCAGCACGTCGTCGACGAAGTCCTCGAAGACGAGCGTCGTCTGGTAGTCGTCGCTCGCGCCGTAGCCGCGGGCGTCCCACGCGGCACACGAGAAATGCGGCGCGAACGCCGGCAGCTGACCGCGCCAGTTGCTCCGGTTGCCGCCAATGCCGTGCATGAAGAGGACGAGGCCACCGCGGCCGTCGCCGGCGAGATCGAGAGCGATATCGGGCGGACCGGGAACGCGGCAGGGAGCGGCAAGGTTCATGGTCGTCACAGTCCGAGGTAGGCCTGGCGAATCTGCGGATCGTCGGCGAGCGTCGCCGCATCGGCGTGGCTGGCGACGCGGCCGTTCTCGATGACGTAGCCGTAGCCTGCGACGGCGAGCGTGCACCGCACGTCCTGCTCGGCGAGCAGGACGGTGATCGACTCGGCGGCCAGGGCGCGCACGAGGTCGAACATGTGCAGCGCCACCATCGGCGCCAGGCCGAGCGTCGGCTCGTCGAGCAGCATCAGCGTCGGCTCGGCCATGAGGCCGCGGCCGATCGCGAGCATCTGCTGCTCGCCGCCCGAAAGCGTCTCCGCGAGCTGCCGGTCGCGGTCGCGCAGGATCGGGAACAGGTGGTAGACGTGCTCGAGCCCGCGCCGCGCGTTCGGACGCGCGCGCGGGTTGACGCCGCCCAGGCGCAGGTTGTCGCGCACCGAGAGTCCGGGGAACACCATCCGCCCTTCGGGCACGAGAACGAGGCCGGCCTCGACGCGCTCGGCGCACGAGGCGCGGGTGATGTCATCGCCGCGCCAGCGGATGCGGCCGCCGGCGGCCGGCAGAAGACCGCAGAGCGTTTTCATCAGCGTCGTCTTGCCCGCGCCGTTGGCGCCGAGCAGCGCGGTTGCGCCGCCCGGCTGCACGGCGATCGAGATGCCATGCAGGATGCGCGTCGCGCCGTAACCGCCGACCAGCTCGTCGACCTCGAGCAGCGCACTCAATGCTCGCCCCCGAGATAGGCCGCGAGCACGCGCGGATCGGCGCCGACCTCGTCGGGCGTGCCGACGGCGATGCGCTCGCCGTGGTGCAGGACGACGATGCGCGAACAGAGGTTCATCAGCGCGCGCATCACATGCTCGATGACGAGTAGCGTCAGGCCGTACGACTCGCGCAGGCGCCGGAGCGTCTCGAGCATGTGCGCGACCTCGGTCGGCGTGAGTCCGGCCATCACCTCGTCGAGCAGGACGAGGTTCGCGCCGGTCGCGACCGCGCGCGCGATCTCCAGGCGCTTCTGGCCGGAAAGCGTGAGGGTGGCGGCGGGCCGGTCGGCCGCATCCGCGAGACCGAGCGCATCGAGCACCGGTTGCGTATGCCGATTAGCTGCGGCCGCGTTCGGGATCGCGGCGCGGCCGAACATCGCCGCCGTGCGCAGGTTCTCGCGCACGGTGAGCGCCGGGAACGGCTTGACGATCTGGAACGTGCGGCCGACTCCGAGGCGGCAGACGCGATCAGGCGACATCCCGGCGATCGATCGACCGTCGATCTCGATGCGGCCGCTCGTCGGCTGGGCATTGCCGGCAATCAGGCTGAAGAGCGTCGTCTTGCCGGCGCCGTTGGCGCCCATCACGCCGACGGTCTCGCCCCGCGCCACCTCGAAGCTCACGTCCGACAGCGCGACAAGGCCGCCGAAGCGCTTGCCCAGGCCGTGCACGGCGAGGAGCGGTGCGCTCATGGCGATTTCTTCGCGCCCGTTTCGCCGGTGGCACCGATCCTTTCGCGCGACTTGCGGTCGAAGAGCCCGACCAGTCCCTGCGGCACGAGCAGCACGAACACGAACAGGATCACGCCGAGCAGGATCATGTAGAGCAGCGGCGCGCGTGCCCAGAGGATCTCCGAAAGGAGGGCCAGGAAGACGACGCCCAGCAGCGGGCCGCGCGTGTCGTCGCCGCCGCCGAGCACGGCCATCGCGATCACCGTCACCGAGAGCATCGGGTCGAAGACCTGGCCGACGACGAAGTAGGTCGAGCGTAGCGCCATCACCCCGCCGACCATGCCGGGAATCGCTGCCGAAAGCACGAACGCGGCGAGCTTGTAGCGCACGACCGGCACGCCGAGCGTCTCGGCCGCCTCCTCGTTCTCGCGCAGTGACCGGAGGCCGTGGCCGAAGCGCGAGCCGCTCACCCACGAGAACAGCGCGATGGCGGCCAGCGCGAGGGCGAACATAGCGAAATAGATCGTCACCAGGTCGGGTGCGCCGAAGAGGATGCGACTCGCCGTGCCCGCCGCCGACTCGGCGGCGACGATGCTGTACTTGACGAGCTCGGCCAGGCCGTAGGTGAGGATCACGAAATAAGGTCCGCGCACGCGCAGCACCGGCAGGCCGACGAGGCCCGCGAACGCCGCGGCGACGAGCCCGGCCGCCGGCACGGCGACCCAGAGCGGAATCTTCTGCCAGGTGACGACGACGAGCGTCGCGCCGACGCCGTAGAACACGACCGAGCCGAGCGAGACGTAGCCCGTCATCTTCGAAAGCACGCACCAGCTCTCGGTGAGCGCGAGCCACATCAGAACCGCGAGGCCGACGCCGATGACGTAGTCGTCGGCGAAGAACGGCAACGCGACCAGGAGCGCACAGCCCGCGATGAACGCGGCGTTCCAGACGCGGCTCGCGAACAGTCCGCGCATCGGCCCTCGCCTCAGCGCCTGGCCGCGCGGCGCGCGAACAGGCCGTCGGGAAACAGCAGCAGCGCACCGACGAAGCTGCCGTAGAGCAGCACCGAGCGCAGGTTGGCCGACGTGAGCGCGACGCCGTAGGTCTCGATCGCCCCGAGCAGCAGCGCCGCCAGCATCCCCGCCTTCACGTTGCCGAGGCCGCCGAGGATGATGACGATGAAGCCGGCGATCGTGAACGGGAAGCCCGAGAACGGCGAGAACTGCTCGAGCATCGAGACCAGCGCGCCGGCGAGCGCGGCGCTGGCGAAGCCGAGCACGAAGCTGGAGCGCTGGACCCGATCGACGTCGACACCGACGATGAGCGCCGCCTCGCGCCGCTCGATCACGGCGCGCATCGCCAGCCCGGCGATATTGCGCGACAGGAACCACGCCACCGCGATGCAGGTCGTACCGGCGACGACGAGTGCGACCAGCCGGTTGCCGGTCATCGACACGTTGCCGACGCGCCAGACGTCGGTGAGGTAGGCGACGCTGCGCGTGTTCGGCGTGAATGCGAGCGCGGCGACGTTCTGGACGATGATCGACAGGCCGAAGAAGAGCAGCAGCGAGTTCGCCTCGAGCCGGCCGGCGCCGGCCGGCGTCGACGACGCGAGCAGGCGCCGGAACACGCCGCGGTAGAGCGCGTAGCCGGCGAGGCCGCCGAGGGCGGCCACCAGCGGCGCGGCCAGCAGAGGGGAGATACCGAGCAGGGCGAACGCGCCATACGACGCATAGGCCCCCAGCATGACGACGTCGCCGTGGGCGACGTTGAGCATCCGCATCGTCCCGTACACCAGGTTCAGCCCCAGCGCGATCAGCGCATAGAGCGAACCGGTGACGAGCGCCGCGAACAGGAACTGCCCCGAGAGCAGCGTCTCGAGCAGCGACATCGGCTAGCGCTCGCGGCGAGTCACGTCACCAGCCCTTCTTCGGCTCGAACTTGCCGGTGGCGATGCTCGCCGGCCAGACGATCTGGAGCTTGCCTTTCTGGTACTGCACGAAGGCCGTCGGCGTGATGCTGTTCTGCACGCCGTCGAACTTCACCTTGCCGTTGATGGTGTCGAAGGTCGTCGTCGAGACATAGGCGCGGATCTTTTCCTTGTCGAGGCCGCTCTTCGCGACGGCCTGTTCCAGGATCTCGAGCGACATCCAGGCCAGCGCCGAGTTGAGGAAGTCGGGGTCTTCGCCGAACTTCTTGAGGTAGGCGTCGTAGAAGGCCTGCGAGCCTTTCCAGTCGGCGCGCGGCGCCCAGTGCGCGATCGTCACGACGTCGTCGGCCGACGCGGCGCCCACGGCCTTCGGGAAGAACGCATCGCTCGGGCCGATGGCGACGAACTGGAACGGGACATTGACGTTGAGCTCCTTGGCCTGCTTGGCGTAGAGCACCGAGTCGCCGGGATAGGCGAGCGCGAGCACGGCGTCGACGTTGGCGTTGCGGATCTGGGTCAGCACCGGCGTCAGGTCCTTGATGTCCGGCGGGTACTCGCTCGAGACCTTGACCTCGATGCCGGCCTTCTTCAGCTCGGGCTCGAGGAAGTTCTTGATCTCCTTGGTGAACGGCAGCACGTTCGACAGCACCGCGACCGATTTGACCCCGTTGGCCTTGAGCATCGCCGTGAGCTCGGCGCCGATGCGATCGGGGATGGCCGAGGTCGGGAACCAGATGTAGCCGGGCTGGACCTGGCGCAGCGCGACGGAGGCCGCGGTGTTGCCGATCATCGGGAACTTGTACTTCTCGAGCACCGGCGCGATCGAGATGTGAAACGGCGTGCCCCAGGGCGCGAGCAGCAGGTCGACCTTGTCGTCGGTGATCAGCTTCTCGTAGATGCGCACCGCCTGCTCGGGCTTGGACTGGTCGTCGTAGGTGACGAACTCGACCTTGCGCCGGGTGCCGCCGACGTCCATGCCGCCGCGCGCATTCACCTGCTCGCGCCAGAGTTCGTAGGTGTTCATCTGCGATGGCGTCGCGACCGCGAGCATGCCGGTGCGGGCCATCGAGAAGCCGATGCGCAGCGGCTTGTCGGCCTGCGCCCAGGCCGGTGCGGCCGTGGCGGTCGCGAGCGTGGCGAGCACGAGTGCGCGGCGGATTGAAAAGCGTGTCATGGAGGTCCTCCTCTGGGTGGTGACGTGTCCGGGCCGACCGATTGCATCCAGCTCGCGGCGCGGGCGGGCCAGCCCGATCCCGCATCGCCGCTGGCCAGGCTGGCCTCGAAGTGGTCGCAGTCTTCGAGGACGTGGTGATCCGCCTGCACGCCGGCGGCGCGCAGCGCATCGATCATCTGCGCAGCCTGCGCGACGAGGTGCGGGAAGTCGCGCCCGCCGTGCGTGAGCAGGAACGGCGCGGCGACGTCGGGTTCGATGCGCAGCAGCGGAGACGCGGAAAGCGCCGTGTCGTCCGGACCTTCGGGGCCGAGGAAGCGCGGCCGCATCGTCAGGCCGCTCGCGGCGTCGAAGCGGTAGATGCCGGAGACCGGCAGGGCACCGCGCACGAGGTCGGCGGGCAGTCCGCGCGCCTGGCGCCATGCGCGGGTGACCGCGAGCAGCGCCGCGTAGTGGCCACCGGCCGAGTGACCGCCGACGAAGATCCGCGCCGGATCGCCGCCGTACGTGCCGATGTTCGCATGGACCCACCGGACCGCGTCGGCGGCATCGTCGAAGCCGGTCGGGAAGAGATGCGCCGGCGCGAGCCGGTAGCCGGCGGTGACGAACGTGACGCCGACGGCGCCGAACGCCGGCGCCATGAAGCTCATCCACTCCTTCCAGCCGCTCGTCCAGCCGCCGCCGTGGAAGAAGACGAGGACGTCGCCGGTGGGCTCCGCCGCGGCGTGCACGGCGAGTTGGCGGTACGGATCGTCGCCATAGGAAGACTCGCGGCCGACGACGCCCTCGCCTTTTGCCATCGCACGTTCGTGGTACGCACGACCGAGCGGCGAGAGCGGCTCCTGCGGCGGGTAGTCAGCGATCTTCATGCGGAGGCTTTGGCGGCTTCGGCCATCATGCCGCGCAGGACGCGCTCGCCGGTCATCGGCAGGTCGCGCAAGCACACGCCGGTCGCGGCGGCGACAGCATTGGCGATCGCGGCGGCGACGCCGTTGATGCCGAGCTCGCCGACACTCTTCGCGCCGAACGGTCCGCTCGGCTCGTCGGACTCGATCAGGTACGCGCAAAGCGTCTCGGGCAGCTCGGCGAAGGTCGGGATCTTGTAGTCCATGAGGCTCGGGTTGGCGAGCCGCGCGCCGTCCCAGACCATCTCCTCGAGGAGCGCAAAGCCCATGCCCTGCACGAACGCACCCTCGATCTGGCCGGTCGCCATGAGCGGGTTGATGGCCCGGCCGATGTCGCACGCCGACCAGGCGCCGACGACGCGCACCTTGCCGGTCGCCTCGTCGACCTCGACGTCGGCGACGACGGCGTTGAAGCTGAAGATGCCGATCTGCGCGAACGGGAGGCCGAGCGCAACGGCGCGCTTCGGGTCGAAGGTCTTCTGGTCGAACACCCAGCTGTGCGTGCCGATGATCGGCCCGCCCGCGGCCCAGTGGGCGCGGCCGGAGATCTGCGCGAAGGTGACGGCGCGGTCCTCGACGCCCTTGATCGCGACCCGCCCGCCTGGCAGCAGCTCGAGGTCGTCGACCGAGCACTCGAGCATTTCGCCGGCGTGCTCCTTCAGTTTCTTCTCGACCTCGGCGGCAGCACCCACGACCGAGCGGCCGACGACGTAGGTGACGCGGCTCGCGGTCGTGCCCCAGTTGTACGGCGAGCCGTCGGTGTCGGGGCTGGCGATGGCGACCTGGCCGACCGGTACCTTGAGCGCCTCGGCGCAGATCTGCGTCAGCACCGTGTTCGAGCCCTGGCCGATATCGACCGCGCCGGTGTTGAGCAGGATGCTGCCGTCCTCGAGCATGCGCACGATCGCGCCCGAGGCGAGCAGGCCGCTGATGTGGGCGGAGAGCGCCACGCCGCGGCCGCGGCGCATGCCGTCACTGTCGCTGTCGCTGTCGCTGTCGCCGGACCCGCGCTTCCAGCCCGACTCGCGCTCGACCGTGTCGACGCATTCGGCGAGCCCGTTGGATCGGATCGGCTGGCCGCCGAACCACGGATCGCCGGGGACGAGCATGTTCTTGCGCCGCAGCGCGATCGGGTCCATGCCGAGCCGCGAGGCGATCGCGTCGAGCTGCGTCTCGGTGGCGAAGGTCACCTGCGGCACGCCGAAGCCGCGGAAGGCGCCGAAGCGCAGCTTGTTCGTGTAGGCGACGCGGCCGTGCGCGAGCACGTGCGGAATGCGGTACGGCCCGCACTGCATCAGGAGCGCGTAGCCGAGCACGCCGGGGCTGTCGTCGCCGTAGGCACCACCGTCGAGAAGCAACTCGATCTCGCGCGCGACGAGCGTGCCGTCGGCCCTGGCGCCGGTCTTGACCCGGATCCTGAACGGATGGCGCGCGCGCACCGTCTCGAAGTCTTCCTCGCGGCTCAGTACGAGCTTCACCGGCCGGCGCGTCTTCATCGCCAGCAGCACCACCGCCGGCTGGACGTGCGCCTCCATCTTGTTGCCGAAGCCTGCGCCCACGCGCGGCGTGAGGCAGCGCAGCCTGGTCATCGGCAGCCCGAGCGACTCGCATACGTTCGCCTGCACGCGGAACACCGACTGGTTCGCCGACCAGAGTGTGATGCGTCCGGCAGCATCGATCTCGGCGAGAGCGCCGCAAGGCTCGAGCGAAAGATGCGCTTGCGCCTGCGTCGTGTAGATCTCCTCGACGACGAGGTCGCATTGCGCCCAGGCCGAGGCGGCATCGCCGGTCCGGAACTCGGTGCGGGAGCAGACGTTGCCGTCGGTGCCGGCGTCGAACACCTTCACGTAGGCCGCGGCATCGTCGTGGACGAGCGGCGCGCCGGGCTCGAGCGCGGCGGCCGGGTCGACGACGGCCGGCAGCACTTCGTAGTCGACGCGGACGAGTCGTGCGGCCTCGCGCGCGATCGCCTCGGTGTCGGCCGCGACGGCGGCGACGATCTCGCCGACATAGCGCACCTTGCCTTGCGCGAACGCAGGCTCGTCCTTGATGAAGGCGCCCATGCGGTGCTTCGGGTCGAGGTCGGCGCCGGTGACGACGGCGCGCACGCCAGGCAGCGCGCGGGCCGCCGCGATGTCGTAGCCGCGGATCAACGCATGCGCGTGCGGGCTCTGGACGAGCGCGCCGTGGAGCATGCCCGAGCGGTACAGGTCGGCGATGTAGAGGGCGCTGCCGGCCGCCTTCTCGTCGCCCTCGAGCTGGGCGAGCGGCTGGCCGACGGCGCCTTCGAGGACCGTCATGCGCGACCTTCGAGCGCGCGGGCCGCGGCGCGCACGGCGGCAACGATCTTCACGTAGCCGGTGCAACGGCACAGGTTGCCCGAGAGCGCGGTGCGCACGGCCGCTTCGCCGGGGTCGGCGTTGCGGCCGAGCAGCGCATACGCCGCAACCAGCATGCCGGGCGTGCAGAAGCCGCACTGGAACGCGCCGCCCTCGGCGAAGGCGCGCTGCAGGGCCTGCATGCGCGGCTCGTCGGCGAGGCCTTCGAGCGTGCGCACGTCGCGGCCGGGGCAGCCGTGCGCCAGCGAAAGGCAGGCGCGCATCGGCTCGCCGTCGATCGACACCGTGCACGCGCCGCACACGCCCTGGTTGCAGCCGCGCTTGGCGGCGGTGAGGTGGAGTTCGTCGCGCAGCGCGGTGAGGAGCGTCGTCGACAGCACGGCATGCACGGCGACGCGCTCGCCGTTGATGTCGAGCGCGAGGCGCTCGCCTTGCATCGACGCCAGCGCCGGCACGTTCATGAGGCGTCTCGCAGGTCGGCCTCGGCGCGCCGCAGCGCACGCAGCAACAGCCGCGGAATCAGCATGCGCCGGTACTCGGCGCTGCCGCGCACGTCGTCGAGCGGATCGGCGCGCGCTTCGAGCATCGCGCCGGCGCGCGCCACGGCGGCGTCGCTGCGGTCGGACGAGAGCAGCGCGTCGGCACCGTCGTCGGCGATCGGCGTCGGGCCGCAGGCGCCGATGACTGCGCGCACGCGGCCGCCGGAATCGATGGACACGGCCGCGGCGACGGTGGCGTAGTCGCCAGCGACGCGGGCGTGCTTCTCGTAGGCCGCGCCGCCCGGGCGGCGCGGCACGATCACCGCGGTGACGATCTCGCCGGGCTCGAGCGCCGTCGTGTACCAGTCGACGAAGAAATCCTTCGCGGCGACGCGGCGACGGCCCGACGCCCCGGCGATCTCGATCTCGGCGCCGGCCGCGCAGATCGCCGGCGGGTAGTCGAGTCCCGGGTCGGCGAAGGCGATCGAGCCGCCAATCGTTCCCATGTTGCGCACCGTCGCGTTGGCGATCTGCGCCGCGGCGCGCGGCACGACGGCGGCCGTGCCGGTCAGCGCCTGGCACTCGGAGGTCTCGCGGTGGCGCGTGAAGGCACCGATGCGCACGCGGCCGTCGCCGTCGATGCGGATGCCGCGCAGCTCGTCGATGCGCGAGAGGTTGACGAGGCAGCGCGGCTCGACGACGCGCGCATTCATCATCGCGACCAGCGTGGCGCCGCCGGCCAGGGGCTTGGCCTCGGGATCCTCGGTGAGCCACGCCGTCGCCTCATCGACGGTGCGCGGCCAGAGCATGCCGGCGAGCGGGGGCATCTCAGTGCGGCGCGCGCGAGGCGGCGCGGTCGAGGCCGACAAGACGGCGCAGCCAACGCACCAAGGCGTTGTGCGTTGGTGCGGGAGCGACGACAGGCACTTCCTCCTGCGCCAACTTCGCCTGCAGGTTCGCCGCGAACGCATCGCCGAAGTTCTGCGCCTGCTTCTTCATCATGCCGAGCGCGAAGCGGCCGAGCCGGCCGGTGACGGCGACGTCCGAGGTGTAGAAGACACGGGTGCCGGCGGCCACCGACGCCAGGCGCACTTCGCTCGTCGCCGAGAGCGTGCTCGCGTTGCCGCCCTCGTCACCGCGCGTCTCGGCGCGCACGCCGTCGGCGTCGCGGCCGGTGATTTGCACGACGAGGTCGAAGCGCGCCTTCACGCCGGCGAGCGCGACGGCAATGACGGCCCGGTAGCGGTCGGCGTCGATCATCTCGAGCGATTCGCAGCCGGGCAGGCACGACGCCATCAGGCGCGCGTCGAACAGATGCGCAAGCACCCGGGCGGGTGGCGCCGCGACCTCGAAGGAGCCGTCGATCAGCATCTGCGGGACCGAGCTCGAAGCTTCGGGCCTCAGCGCGCGACGCGCGCGACCTTCATCGCCGGATCGACGATGCGGCCGTCCTCGACGACGGCGCGCCCGTCGAGCGCGATCGTGCAACCGCGCATCGGCACGTCGTAGTGGCCGCGCGTCGTGCGTTTGCCGCCGCCTTGCGTGTTCGGGCCGGTCGAGAACAGGAAGTTGCCGGGAAAGCTGCGTGCCGCGGCGCGGGCTCGCTCGGGTGCGTCGCCGTATAGGGCGATCGCATCCCAGCGGCATTGCGGGTTGAGGCCCCAGCCGCAGTGCGAGACCGCATAGGGGTCGCGATCGGTCGGGCCGGTCTCGCCTTCGGCGAGCCATTCGCGCATCAGCGCCGCATCGACGCCGCCCTCGATCTTCACGATGTGGCCTTCGCGGATGTCGAGCGTGACGGTGTCGACGACATAGCGGCAGTACGGCAGGATGACGATGTCGCCCGGCGCGATCACCACCTTGCCGTGCGCGCTGCCTTCGTTCGGGAACGTGTGCAAGAGGCCGACACCCCAGTGGTCGAAGCGGCCGGGCTCGTCTGCCATCCCGTACTGGCTCATCACCGGATATTCGCCGCAACGGTAGGTGAGATCGGTGCCGGCACGGCTGGTGACGCGTACTTCCCGGGTCGCGGCGTAGAGGTTCTGCGCGTGCAGGATCGCCTCCTTCAGGCCCGGCGGCGACTGCAACTGGTGGAGATCGTCGGGCGCGTCGATCACCATCTGCACGCGCACGCCCTTGGCCTGCACCTCGCGCAGCCATTTCGAGAACAGCGGCACGTGGAAGATCAGGATCATGTCGGCGGCGCAGAGCGCCTCGAGCGTGCCCTTGCACTTGCCGATCGTCGGCACGCCGACGCTGGTCCAGCCGGGGATGGCGTTGACGCACATCTCGTAGATGTCGAAGCCCATCTCCTCGGCAGCGGCGAAGGCGGCCTCGATGTATTCGCGCCGGGTGCCCAGGTCGCTGACGACGGCGACCGTCTGGCCCGGGCCGACGCGGCAGAGCTCGAACTGCCGACGGTAGAGGCCGGCGAGGCGAGCCGGGTTGATCTCCTGGGCGCGAATGGCGGCATGCATGCGAGAGACCTCGGGCGGGCGACGAATCCACTGTAAAAGCCCGGCCGGGAAAGTCAATAGCGAATACCATTCATTTATACGGAAGAGGAGGTGGCGCGCCATGGCGCAGACCAAGAAGGGCGACGTCCATGAGGCTATCCTTGTGGCGGCGTTCGCGCAGTTCTCGGCGCGCGGCTACGGCGAGACGACGATTCCGGCCATCGCCGCGGCGGCCGGCATCTCGACGGCCAATGTCTACCGCTATTTCCCCTCCAAGCTCGCCATCCTCTACACGCTCTACGAGCCCTGGCTGGTCGAGCGGCTCGACCGGCTCGACAAGGCGCTGGCCGCGATTGCCGACCCGCGCCTGCGCCTCGAACGGCTGCTGCTCGCCCTCTGGCGCGACCTGCCCCGCGCCACGCACGGCTTCGCCAACAACGTGATGCAGGCGCTCTCGAGCAGCGCCCAGGGCGAGCCTTACGACCCGCGCCTGCGCCGCCTGTTCCAGGCCCGCGTCGCCGACTGGATCGGCGGGTCGCTCGCCGTGCCGGCGGCCGATGGCCGGGTCATCGCCGGCGTCGCGCTGATGGCGTTCGACGGGTTCGCGATGAACGCCCGCCTCGCCGGTGGCATCCGCTGCGACACGAAGACGGCGCGGCTGATGGCGGGGATGCTCGTCGCCGCGGCGGCGCGCGGACACTAGCCGGCAGTGGCACCAGACTGGCACCGAGCCTCCCTAGAAGGACAAAGGGACAGCAGGCGCTAACCGGCTGTCCCCCGCCTTTTCTGGTGGGCCCTGAGTGACTCGAACACTCGACCTACGGATTAAGAGTCCGACAATACCAGACGCTAGCGCACGTCTCCGGACTGGCAACGGCCTTGGGTCCGTGGTTTTGCGGGGAAGAATGGTCCAAACTAGTCCGTAACCGTCCACCACCATCCAGCGAAATTCTGGCAATATTCTGGCAACGGAACTGCTGACGGACTCGAACTGATGACAGCGAAAACGACCGGCGAATTGCTCAAGGACCTCCCGCCAGGCATCTTCAAGACACTCGAGAAGATCAACCCGATGGGCGCATTGCAGGCCCGACGGCAGGCCTCGGGCGCGATCACTCTGTATTGGCGCTACAGCATCGGCACGTCGAGCGAACGCGTCGCCATCGGCCTCTACGACTCCGGCGCAGCGCCAAAGAGCCTGACTCCTACACCTTCCGGCTACTCGCTAGCCGCTGCTACGCGCAGGGCTGAATCTCTGGCGCTCGAGCATCACCAACATCGCGATGAAGGCGGGCGCCCAGCACTCTTGGCTGCGCAGCGCCACGCTAAACAAGCGGCTATAGAGACAAAGCGCCGGGCCGCTGCCAATAGCCTGGAGAACTTGCTGAACGACTATTGCGATCACCTGGAGAAGATTGGGCGCCGCTCGCATAAGGATGCGCGAAGCATTTTCAAGCTGCATGTGATCGAGGCCTGGCCGAAGGTGGTCGCGATGCCCGCGAAGGAGGTTCGCGGCGAGCAATTCGCAGACATGATGCGCAGGTTGATCGACGCGGGCAAGGGTCGCACAGCCAATAAGCTACGCAGCTACGCGCGCGCCGCGTATCAGACTGGCAAGGCAGCTAAATCCAAGCCGAGTATTCCGGTCTCGTTCAAGGCGTACGAGATCGCTTCGAATCCGGTTGCGGAGACTGAGCCCGACGAGGCACAGAACCGCGCCGACAAGCGACCCATGAGCGCAGACGAAATGCGCGGCTACTGGCACGCAATCAAGCGCCTGCCCGGCTTCAGAGGCTCCCTCCTGCGCCTGCACCTGCTCACAGGCGGCCAGCGCATCGAACAACTGGTAAACCTCAAGACGGCGGATATCGAGCCGAAGTCGATCATGCTACATGATGGCAAAGGCCGCCCGGGACGGCCGCCTCGTCCCCACATGGTGCCCTTGACGAAGGAGGCTCAGAACGCGCTCGCCGAGTGCGGACCGAGCGGACCGTTCGCCTTGTCGACCGACGAAGGCGAAACACACGTCGCAGCCACCACTTTGAGCAGTTGGGCATCGGCTGCGGCACTGGACGTGATCAACGACTTCCAGGCGAAGCGCATTCGATCCGGCGTCGAGACGCTGCTCGCGAGTGCCAGCGTACCGCAGGACATCCGAGGTCGACTGCAATCTCACGGTATCGCTGGCGTGCAGGCTCGACACTACGATGGTCACGACTACATTTCGGAGAAAAGAAGGGCGCTGGAAACGCTCCACAAGTTGCTTGAGCGGCGTGGATTGTCGAACGTCACATTGATCACAAGACAGCGTGCTTAGCGAGACAGCATCGTCGCATGCTGGACGTTCCTACCCAAATCGGCAAGCGGAATCCGCTCATGCTTGCACGTCCAATGACTGTTCAAGACTGGCTGCTGCCGCTCAGCTACGGCGGATGAGCGACAGGTCTCGTCAGAACCCGCCGTTCACCGTCAGCCAAGGGCCGGGGAGTACCCGTTCGCGGCACCCGGAAGCTGTTGCTGGCTAGTCAACCCGGCGTCGCGCGGAGTGTCATCACTATCGACGGGTCCTGACTGGCGGCCTCCATCAACAGTTGCCCGACGTCTCGAGAAGCGCTCGACTCGACATCACGAATGTCGGCGTTCAGGGGAAGGGATGGCCTCGCACCGGAATGGCGCCAGACACGTACGTTGTCTTCCTGACCATGCGAGCTCACTTACGATCGGCGGATGCATGTCGTGAGCCCTGCACCGCGTCCGCGAATCGAGCTTCTCGGTCCGCCCACGCTGATCGACACTGACGGCAAGAGACGTCTTCAAGAGCGCAAGGCGGCGGCGCTGCTCACGCTTCTCGCGCTCGAAGGCTCGCGATCGCGTGGCGTCATCGCCCCGCTGTTATGGCCCGATGCGACGAGCGCGCAGGCGCGCAACAGTCTGCGCCAGCGGCTGTTCCAGCTGAACCAGGCCGCGGGCGCAGAATTGATCACGGGACAGGAGGAGTTGCGGTTGGCAGACGAGGTGTCGATCGACCTCTTGGAGGCCGATGATCTCCTCGAGTCGGATGTCGAAGCCGCTGCCGGCGGCCTGCTCGATGGCGTCGACTACGACGACTTGCCTGAGTTCGGCGAATGGTCCCGTGCCGCGCGGGCTCGCTGGCGCAAACGCCGCAACGAGCGTCTGAGCGAAGTCGCCTCCCGACTCGAGGCCGCGCAAAGATTCGCCCTCGCCCTGGAATACGCGCATCGCCTGCTCGTGGAGGAGCCGCTTCTCGAGCAGGCGCATCGACGCGTCATGCGCTTGCACTACCTGCTCGGCGATCGCGCTGCCGCGATGGCTGCCTTCGAGCGTTGCCGGGCTGAGCTGCGACGCGAGCTTGGCGTGGTTCCCGATCGCGAGACGGCTGCGCTTGGCGGAGACGATCAGGCGGTCGGGCTCACATGCCGTGTCGGACCGTGCCGATATGCCGCCGGTGAGCGTCTTGCGGCCGCCGCAGCTGATCGGCCGAGATGCGCCCCGGGCGCGGCTCGCCCGCGCAGCGGCAGAGCGGAGCGCTGTGGTCGTGCAGGGCGATCCCGGCATCGGCAAGAGCCGGCTGCTCGAGGAAGTCGCCGCTGCGCGGCCATCGCTGCTCGCAAGCGGCGGCCGAATCGGCGACGCCCGTGTGCCCTTCGCGCTTCTGGCCCGCGTCCTTGCACTCGGCCATGCGCGCTGGCCCGCGGCGGCCCTGCCGAACTGGGCGGCGCCCGAGCTTGCGCGCCTCGAGCCGGAGATGGGTAACCCGCCCGACGCACGCCTGGATCCCTTGCGACTGCGGCAGGCATTCGCTGCCGCGCTTTCGGCCTGGAGCGAAGCGGGCCTGGAAGGCCTGGTCATCGACGACTTGCACCATGGCGACGAAGCCTCGCTGGAATGCCTGATCTCGCTCGCGAACGAAGGCCGGACTCGTCTCGCCTGGCTGTTCGGCGTGCGCAGCGCAGAGATGCCGGCGGTGCTGCGCGCGTGGCTCGATGTCGCTGCCGTGGAAGGCACGGCGGCCGACATCCGCCTCGAGCCGCTCGATGGCGAGGCGATGGCGGCGCTCGTCGACTCGCTGGCGCTCGAGGGCTACGCCGCCTCCCAGTGGGCCGCGCCGCTGCTGCGCCACAGTGGCGGCAATCCCTTGTTCGCGCTCGAGACCTTGCGCGCGCTGATCGCCCTGGGCGCCAAGGCGCCACACGCCGACGCGACGCGGCTCCCGGTTCCGGCGGGGCTGGACGCGCTGCTCGCGAGACTACTCGGCGAGCGGAGTGAACCGGCGCTGAAGCTGGTCCGGGTCGCTGCCCTGGCCGGCGCTGATTTCGACGCCGACGTCGCCGCCGCCGTGCTCGACGCGCATCCGCTCGACATCGTCGCGCCCTGGCGCGAGCTCGAAGCGGCACAGCTTCTGAGTGACAGGAAATTCAGCCATGACCTCATCGCCGAGGCGGTGCTGCGCGGCCTCCCGAACGACATCGCACGCGTGCTGCACGGGCGAACCGCGGCGGCCCTGGCGCAGCTCGGCCGGAGCGCTGCCCGCGTGGCGCCGCACTGGGCCGCTGCCGAGGTCTGGGATCGCGCCGGCGACGCCTTCGCCACGCAGCGCGCGAGGCGCGCCGCGCATCGCGGCGCAGCGATGAGGTGGCGCTATGGGCCCGGGCGGCCGAAAGCTTCGATCGCGCACGGCAGGCCGGGATGGCGTTCGACGCGCGCGCCGCCAGCGTCGAAGGCGTGGTCCTCGCCCAAGGCATCGAAGCGGCCACGAGCCTGGTCGACCGGCTGGACGAAGACCAACAGACCGAGCCGCAACGCATGCGCGCGTTGACCTCGCGAGCATGCGTGTATCTCATGGGAGGGCGGGCGAAGGAGGCCGAGACCGCGGCGCGATCGGCCTTCGACGCCGCCACGCGACTGGCCGCCAAATGGCCTCGCTTCGAGGCGGCTCGCCTGCTCGCGGTGGCGCTGGCTCAAATGGGCCGGCCCTGCGAAGCGCTAGCGGCCATCGAGCCCTTTCGCCTGCTCGTGACGACCGAGGGCGACCTCGACCAGCGGCACAACTTCTGGAGCGACTACGCCTACGCGTTGAAGGCCGCCCAGCGGATCAACGACACCGCCGAAGCGCTGCGTGAGGCGCTGCGCTCTGCCGAGCAGGCCGGCGATCAGGCCGAGCTCGCGACGCTGACTTCGAACCTGTCGCTCGTCGAGGGCAACCTCGGCCGAGTAGAGCAGGCGCTCGAGCACGCGCGGCAGGCGCGCTCGCTCAACGACCCGCTCGGCGTGGCCGCCGGTCCGCCGGCGGGCGCGATCGAGCTGTACGTGTCGGTCCATGCGGGCGCGCTCGGCCACTACACCGAATCGCTGACCGGATTCGAGCGCGCGAAGGCCTGTTTCGCCGGCAACGCGGGAACGATCTGGGGCGGTCTGGCCGCCAACCATCTCGCCCATGTGCTGACGCATCTCGGACAGTTCGCGCGCGCCGGTCAGGCGCTGCAGTGGGATGGCGCGGCGACGCCGGCGACCGAGGCGCGAAGGGCACTGCTGCAACATCGGATCGACCGCGTCTTGCGCAGGAAGAGCGCCGTCACGCTGGCGGCCGCTGCCGAGCGGCTCGCTGGCCGCGACACGCTCATGCGACTGCTGCTGGCCATCGAGTCCAGTCTGTTGCTGCCGGCGGTCGAGGGTGCGGCGGCGTGCGCCGCCGTACGCAAGGAAGCAGAACGGGCGGAGCTGTTCGGCATCGGCATGCGCGCTCGCCTTGTCGAGCTGCGGCATCGAGGCGAGGCAGGCGCTCTGGTGGCAGCCGAAGTGCAGGACTTCGTCGTCCGCCTCGATCGCTGCCACCCCGCCGATACCTACCTCGGCGAGGCGTGGTGGGTGGCGTTCTGCACACTGGAAGCGCTGGGCGAGTCGTCTTCGGCCGAAGCCGCCCTGCGCCGCGGACACGGCTGGATCACCGAGCGGCTGCGGGTCGATGTGCCGCCCGAATTTGCGCCGGCGTTCATCGACCGCAATCCGGTCAACCGCGACCTGCTTGCAGCCGCAGGGCGCCGCCTCGGCCTGAGAACGCCTCAGCCAATAACGGAGCAATAACGCTGCACATCGATCCTCGCCGCTCTGGACATCGACGAGGACCTGATGAAGCGATTGACGATCGCGCCGCTGCACTGGAGCCGCTTGCCCGACTTGCGGCACGTGGCGCCGCTCGATGGCGACGACCTGGAATGCATGATCGCGGTCCGCGACGTTCTGGCGCGGCACGGCCGGCTCAACCGCTTCGCGCTGCATCTCGTCCACAAGCACTTCGAGCTCGACGCCGACGAGGTGCTCGTCGAGTACAGCGACCCGGCAACGCGTGAGCAGTGGCAGCGCGTGGAGCGGCGCGCCAGCGCCCGCCTGCACGACGCCATGCCGACGACATGGACGCTCGCCGCGGCGGCGCCGCTGGCCGTGTGCGTCTGCGCCTATCGCGTCGACCAGGGTCACCTCGGACGCCATCGCTCCGAATGATCGACAGCCGCTTCGGTTCCCGCTTCCACCACGAAAGGACTCTCATGCAAACGCCCGCGCTCCTGGTCTCGATCGCTCTTGCGGCAGTCGCTTGCTGCGCCGTCGCAGCCCCGCTCAAGGCGCCGCCGCCCAGCGCCGCCGTCACAACCGACGCGACCATGGCCATCGTCAACAAGCGGCAGGAGGGCTCGTTCACGCTGCACTGGACGCCGGCGCGCGACGCCGTCGGCCGGGAGCGGAAGACCTACGACATCCTCACCGCGAATTGCGAGCTGCGTTCCGCCAGCGGAGCGCCTCTTCCGTTGGCTGTGGGCGGCCGTCTGCACACGATGTCGGGGCCACCGTACGCCGTGCTGCTGTCGCATTGCACCTGCCAGGCCGCAGCGAGCGTGTCCACCGCCCCCGTCGTGCCGGAAACGAGCCGCTCGGACCCGGTCGAAGCCAGACGCGGCTCCATCTTCGGGCGGCCTTGCTGACGGCTCGCGCAGGCGTGCGCGAATTCCTTGATCGATCGATTGCGAGGATGTCCATGCTCAGGTCTGAACGATTCCTCTGGCTCCTGTTCGGCGTTCTCTGGAGCGCCGCGATTCTTTCTGGCATCGAGGACGTGCGGCGCGGCGAGGACAGGGTGCTTCGCACCCTCGGTCGTGGCAGCTACGAGCATTACTGGTTCTTCCTGCTTGCCTACCTGATCGGCGGCGCGGTCGTGGCGATGCTGCACAGCCGGATGACGGACAAGCTGCCGGGCGCGAGCTTCACCCGCACCGAGACGGCCGAGGGCGTGCGCTTCGACACCGTCCCGGCGCCGAAATTCTTCGCCATGTGGCCGACCGGTGCCATCGGCATCGTCTTCGTACTGTCGCTGCCGTCTGCCGTGTACGGCAACGGCTTTTGCCTGCTGTTCTGCGTTGCCTTCGGCGGCCTGCTCCTCTTGATGGCCTATGTGCCCAAGCTCTGGCTGCGCGGAAAGCCGCGCAGCTTCACGGTCGCGCCGACCAGCGTGCAGGCGCGCTCGCGCAGCCTGGCCGTCGATCCGCAAAGCGCATTCACCGTCGGCAACTCGCTGCGCTACAAGCCCTACAAGGTTCCGCCGCAGATCAAGGGAGGAATGAGCGACGACCTGCGCCACAACGTGTACTACGCCCCCGGCGGCAACGCGCTCGGGGCACAAGCGCTGGCCGGTGTCCACGACGCCGGCATCGACATGACCAACGCCATCGGCAACGGGCTCGGCGAGATGGCCCATCGCTACTACGTCGACATGCGTGCGCGCTCCTGGCAAATCCATTTCCGCAGCGGCGGCAAGAACCATGTGATCGCCGACGGGCTCGACGGCGGCACGGCCGAGGCGCTGCTGCGCGAGGCCAACGCGCTCATCGCCGTGCGGGAAGCGGCATGAGCGCGCGGAGGTCGCGGGTCGTGCTCGGCACGGCGCTGTGCATCGTCGCCGCCTCGGCTCGATCGGCGGGGTGGAGCAGCGACGAAGTCGCGCGCTACGGCGGGCTGTATTCGACGGACTGCAGCAATCCGTCGGCGCCACGCTTGCGCGCCGAGGCGGGCAGCCTGAGCGTGGAAGTCGGCAACCGACGGATGACGGGGAAAAACGTCGACATCTCGGTCGCACCGCTTGGCAACCAGCAGCTGGCTCCAGGTCAGGAAATCGTCATGCTGATGAGCGAGGTGCGCGGCGGTCACGAACTCTCGTTCTGGGTCCATCGCGAGGCCTCGGGTCAGTTCGTGCAGCTCGAGGCCGACCCCGCAGTGACGAGTGCGCTGGGCAAGGCACTGGTCGCTCAGCGCTTCCTAGACTGCGACGTCGCACGCAGCGCGCGCGTCGCGTCGGCGGCCCGCGCCGAGATCCGACGGGCGACCGTCGCCACGCCGCCTGCAGAGCGCGGTGAGTCGGGCTTTCGCGCCGCCTATCTCAAGGCTCTGCGTCCGAGCGACAGGAAGGAGGAATGGCTCATGTCGCAGGTCGGGCGTCCGACCGATGCCACGACCGTGACGATCGGCGGCACGCCCTACCAGCAGCTGACGGGCTGCAAGCCACATGACTGCGGCGACAACAACGCGCTGGTTCTTTTTGCGCCGCAGACCGGGGCTGTGTACGGCAAGTTGCTCGTGCGCGGGGTGCCGCGCCTGATCGGCGCGCCGCCGCCCGAGCTCGCCAGGGTACTAGACCGGCTCTGGCGCGCGGAATGGCGGCAAGGCCGCTGAACGTGCCCGGCTTCATCACATCGACCATCACCAAGGAGAACTTCAATGAATCCCAAATCTCGAAACGTCATGCTGCCTGTACTGCTGGTCCTGCTTGCCGGTTGCGGCAACTCGTTGTCTGGCAAGTACGGCGATGCCAAGGGCGCGAACCTGAACTTCCACTCGAACGGCAAGGTCGAGATCGATTTCCTCGGTCCGGTGCAAGAGGCGAGCTATGTGGTCGAAGAGGGCAAGGTCAAGATCAGCGGCGTCGCAAATGCTGGCACTTTGATACTGAAGATTGACGACAAGGGCTGCCTGGACGGTGGTGTGATGCTTGGCAAGCTGTGCAAGCAATGAGCGGCACGTCCTTCACTGCGACGTCCGCGTGTGCACGTCGCCGCCGCCGGGAACGCAGCGAGTGCATCGCGGTGGCGGCCCGGTCCGAGCGCCAGAGGGAGACCGCCGCCGCGCCACTGCCTGAGCCCCGATGACCGGTATGTGTACGAGACCGTGAGTTCAGCGACCGGCCGCGACGGGCAGCAACCGCTGCATAGCTGCGGTACGCTTCCTGTCATACGGTGGTAGACGGCGTGACAGACGTCAACCGGTGCAAGACGCGCCGCCGTCTCCTTGCTCGAATGCTATGCGGCCAACTTCTCGAGGTGCGCCGCAACGGCCCTCTTCCCAACGCTCTTCAGGGACGCCATCTTGGTCGCCGTGATTCCACGTGGGACGGCCTTGCCAGACTCCCAGTTGTAGACCGATTGGCCGGACGTGCCAAGCAGTCGTCCGAAGGACTCAGCGGACAAGCCGAGTCGACGCCGCAGCGAGGCAATGGCTTTGGGACTGACGCGGGCAGCGCGCCCGGGCTGCTCTTCATCCGGCGCCTTGGGCGTCCGAGTTGGGTGCGACGCGTTTCGCAGCTGCGATTCAAGCATTCGTACATCGCGCTTGAGTTTCGCGACCTCCGATCGGGCTGCGCTTTGGAACTTTTTGGCTGACGCCGTTTCGCGACGAATCTCGCGGCGAGCGATTCGAGAGATCTCGGCCTTCAGTGCGGTGGCGATGTTCGGCATGGGGCAGCATTGTGCCTCGCAATGAGGCCTGTGGACGCCCCATAAAATCGCCCCGCCCGAACGACAGGGGCAGGTTCTCAATTACTCGGAAGGTCACATGTCAACTGCAAAGAAGAGCTCGACGAAGACTGCGTCCAAGAAGGCGCCCGCTGGGAAAACCACGGCGAAGAATGCTGGCGGAACGATGCGGGCCACATCGCCCTCGCCGATGAAGCCCATCTCAAGCGCCTTCAATCGATCGAGCCTGATCGCCCACTTGGCGGAGGTGACGGCGATGGAGATCAAAGCGGTGCGAATGCTGATGGCGGCATTCGAGGCGACGATACTGGCGTCGGTCCACAAGAAAGGCCTGGGCTCTTTTACGCTGCCGGGGCTGCTCAAGGTGAACGTCATCAATGTACCCGCCAAGAAGAAGCGTAGAGGCATCGATCCCTTCACAAAAGTCGAGCGCGAGTTCGCTGCCAAGCCGGCGAGCGTCAAGATCAAGACTCGTGCCCTGAAGAAGCTCAAGGACGCGGCTCTGTAGGAACGTGACAGCTGACGCTGGACGTTCCCCTGACGGCTTGCTGGGGGTCAAGCACAGCCGCCCTGTCATCTAGCTTCAGCTTTAACGCAGTCGGGTGAACTGCAGGAACCGCGCAGCGGAGCTCCCACCAGCACGATGCGAGCTGTGCTAACTCGCAAGCTTTGTCGCTGCGCCCACCGCCGTCAAACCGACAAGCACAAGACCCCAGCGCCAAGCCGCAAACCAATAGCGCTCGTTTCGAAAAATGGCTCTGTGCGATCGGCGCGCGGCGATGGCAGCGAGAAACGAGAGCGCGACTGCGCCCACCAGGCCGGTACTGATTGGGGCCTTGATAATGGCGGCGGCCAAGAGCATCGGCCAGGCGACAGCATCGAACAACGCAAGCAAGCGTCGCCCAGGCCAGTAGGCCGCATCCTCCCGTGGCGCTCGCGACATCAATACCCACATCGTCAAACCTCCGTGCGTGGGCGTCAGCATGCGCCCGCGCTCACGTTACTGAACCGGCTCGGGGCGTATCCGCGCGGGAGCCGTGCGCCACCTGCGCCGCCGTCGCCTCCCCGTTCCCAGCCACTGCCCTAATTTCCGAGGGAGCCGTCTTCAACTGTTCTTCCCTCGGCATGAGTTCGGGCTTGAGGTGTCTCTGCCCCGCATTCGTCGGTCGCCGTGCGAACGGGCAGCGCCGCGCAGAGCACGGGCGCAAGGGCATCGTGGAATTAATGGAGGGGACCCGCGCAGCGGGGAGGCGGCCGTTTATGCCGCGAAAGGCCCTTGCGAACGGGCGAGCGGCGCTACGGTTCGCACAAGAGGTGGCCGGCGGATGCGAGGCACGGCAACCGAACGCAGAGGGGCGAGACCGCTGGCGCAGCCAGCGGTCCGCGCGCAGCGTCGACATATGAGTCGTCTGCGGCAGGCCAAGCCAACTTCGATGAAATTTAGGCGAATTTCATCGCGAAAAAGAAGGCCGACTCGGCCTAAATTGCTCGCATGGCGACGCAGACCTCATCGATACAGCAAGTGCTTCCGACGAGAACAGTCGGCGAGCAGCACACGGCCTCAAAAGGACGTTCGAGGTCGCTTCGTGCTTTCCGGCAAGCGATCGAACGAGCTCTTGGCACGGGCCTACTGGCGTTATTGCTGAGCACTTCTCCATCGGCACGAGCAGCCGATGGGTGCCTCGTCCTGCTCTGCTTTGCCGCTCCGAGCTGGAACTCGATCGCGCAATGCGTCCCGCCGATCCGCTCCGTGCTCGACGATCTCGCGCGCGGACGGCCGTTTCCTTCCTGCGGCATGTCCGGGGCCAGCAACACCGCGAACAACCGCTGGTCGAACGCACCCGACTATTGCCCGCCTCAGTACACGACGGCCATCGAGATGGAAAGCGGAACCCGCTACCAATGTCTCTACGACGGCGCCGTCTCCGTCACGATCGACGGCGCGCTTTGGGCGCGCACCTGGTGGAATCTGTCAGGTCAGACCGTCACTGAATTCACCCCTGCCGCCAAGACTTCGCTCGGGACCTGGGATACGCGGTTCGACGACGACTACGCCGCCTGGTTGGCGGCGCAGGTTCCGGCGGCACCTCCGTGCCCAACGTGCTGAGACGTGCGATGGACGCCATGGCCTTCGGTACGCTCGTGATGGCTTGCGCGCCGTTCGTGCATCCGGTCACCGCGCACGCGCTGGTCGCGGTGGAAAGCGGCTTCAACCCCAACGCCATCGGCGTCGTAGGCGGCGCGCTACGGCGTCAGCCGCGCAACCGCGACGAGGCGGTAGCGACGGCCACCGCCCTTCGAGAGAACGGCTGGAACTTCAGCGTCGGGCTCTCGCAGATCAACGTCGGCAATTTCGGTCGCCTGGGTCTGACGATTCCGACGGCATTCGACGCATGCGGAAACCTGCGGGCGATGCAGAAGATCCTCGGCGAATGCTTCGAGCGCGCTGGAAGTCGCGAAGACACTCAAAAAAACCTTCGTCGCGCCCTCTCCTGCTACTACAGCGGCAACTTCACCACCGGCTTTCGTCATGGTTATGTCAGCCGCGTCGTGAGTGCAGCCCGAGATGTCGGTGCTGGCGTGAGGGGCCCGCCGCCGATTGCCGAGCGAATTGCTACCAACCCTCTTTCCGAATGAACAAGGTGCCCTCCATGCGTATTCGTCCTACTTCTCTCGCGCGCAATGTCATCGCCGCGCTTGCCGGCTTGCTCGCCGCCGCGCAGTGCAATCTCGCGACCGCACAAGGATTCGACAAGGTCAACACGACCATCACGAACGTCAACACGATCCTCGTGACCATCTCGATCGCGGTCGTGACAATCGCGATCATCTGGGCCGGCTTCAAGATGATCTTCCAGGGCGCCAGGCTGGCCGATGTCGCCAACGTCCTGATCGGCGGCACGCTCATCGGCGGCGCTGCGGCGTTCGCCACCTACATCGTCAGCTGACTGCAACGAGACGCTTTCGATGCAAGCCGAAGCCATCTACAAGGGCGCGACGCGGCCTGCCATGAAGATGGGCATCCCGCTCGTTCC
>JBBRLS010000036.1:0-43721 GCA_038231215.1 Burkholderiales bacterium
CAGGTCGAGTCGAGCGTCGACGGCCCCTTGAAGCAAGAGCAGGAGCGCCTGGCGCAGGCCCGCCTGGCGGTCTACGGAAACAGCAACTACCCCGACGCGACATTCACGCTGCGACTCTCCTATGGTGCCGTCCGGGGCTACTTGGAGAATGGTGCGTCAGTCCGGCCATTCACCGACATCGCAGGTGCGTTCGAACGCCACACCGGAGCAGAGCCGTTCGCATTGCCAGCCTCCTGGATGGCCGCGAAGAGCCGGCTGAATGCCGGGACCCCTTTCAATTTCGTCACCAGCAACGACATCGTCGGCGGCAACTCAGGGTCTCCCGTGGTCAATCAAAAAGCCGAGATTGTCGGGCTCGTCTTCGACGGGAACATCCAGTCGCTGGGGGGCGAATATGGATTCAATGAGCCGGTCAATCGCGCCATCGCTGTGCACTCCGGGGTGCTTCTCGAGGCATTGGCAAAGGTCTATGGTGCGAGCCGGCTCGTCGACGAGATCACGGCGGCAAAGTGATCGACTCTCCGCCGGCACCGCGTCGGAAGATGGATCTCATCAGCGGCATGGGCGCGCTCGACCTCGCTCGGAATCCAGGTTCGGCCCACCGTTCGATTTCCCGGTGCAGATCATGAGCATTGAGCCGACCAACTTCCTTCGCGCCGTCGCCGTCGGCATCGGCGCCACGGCGTTCATGGACCTGTGGGCGCTGCTGCTGAAGCGCGGCCTCGGCGTTCCGTCGGCCGACTACTGCCTGGTCGGGCGCTGGGTCGGCCACATGCCGGACGGAAGGTTCAGTCACGCCAGCATCGGCGCCGCCGCGCCGAAACGATTCGAGTGCGCGCTCGGCTGGATCACCCACTACATCGTCGGCATCGTCTACGCCGTGATGCTCGTCGCCCTGGTTTCAGGAGTCTGGCTGGCCCGGCCGACGCTGTGGCCCGCGCTGCTCTTCGGAGTCGGCACGGTCCTGGTCCCGTTTCTCGTCATGCAGCCATCGTTCGGGCTCGGCATCGCCGCATCGAAGGCGCCCGATCCCTCGAAGGCCAGGCTCAAGAGTCTGATGGCGCATGCCGTCTTCGGCGTGGGGCTGTACGCATGCGCTGTCGCCTTGACCTTCGTATTGCACGTTCGTGCCGAATGAGGCGCCTCAGCCGAACACGGTCATCAGCAACCCCGCGACGCCGAGCCCGAGTGCGGCCAGCGCATCGCCGGCAATCAGGCCGCCACCGAACAGCGAGGTGCTGCTCATGTCCTCGGGCAGCGCCGTCTTGCCCGAAGCGGTCTTCGCCTTGGGCAATGAATTGAGAAAGCTCGAGACCATGCCGCCGGCGCCGAACCAGAGCGAGGTCGGCAGGTTGACGAAGCCGCCGAAAGACACGGCGTAGGGCGAAGGCAGGAACACCGCGTCGAGCAGGAAGTCGACGCTGAAGCCGGCCTTGCCGCGCGCCACGAAGCGTTGGTACCGCTTGCTCGCATGGATCAGCTTGCGCAGCAGCTCGATGCCCAGCCCGATCGCCACGCCGACCCAGATGGCGGTGCGCTGATAGGGCTTGTCGTCGGTCAGGCTGCGCAGGATGCCGACGAACTTGTAGGTCATGGCGGCGCTCCATTGCGCCGGCTGCTCGGCCGCGCTCATCACCGTCTGGTCGAGCAGCAGCACCGGGTAGGCGGCCATGAAGAGCCGCGCGAAGCCCACCGAGAGGATCGCGCCCATCAGGATGCCCGCCACCTGGTAGCGAAACTGGACGACGCGGTTGGTGCCGAGCCGCCAGCCGGTCGAGCGGTCTTGCTGCATGTCGCTGGCGACGTTGGTCGCGACGAGCAGTACCGCGCCCGCCATGAGGCCGATGGTCGGGTCCTTCAGTCCGAGCGAGGCCATGAGCACGACGCAGACGACGAAGGCCGACGAGATCGGGTTCGAGTCGCTGATGCCCACCGAGATGCCGTTGACGAGGGCGAACACGAAAACGAGCGCGACGGCGAGCACGAGATAGCCGACCGGCTGGCCGAGCACCGCGTGCCCGCTGAGCACGATGCCGGCGCCCCAGGCGATGACCCAGAGCACGAGGCGGCCGGTGTTGGCTCGCTTCCAGTCGGGCTCGGCGGCGTCGGTGGCATCGGCTTCTTCGGCGGGTTGCCGCCAGCGTTGCAAGGCCTGCCAGAAGATGAGGCTCAGGTCGACGACCGCCGCGCCCATGATCATGCCGAGCGCGAGCAGGAAGGTGATCTTGCGGAACGGGTCGCCCTCGTGCAGCCAGCCGATCGAGACGAAGTACGGCACGAGCGCCAGCCCGAGCAGCCCGCCCACGATCGCCGGCACGCCGATGCGCGCGCCCACCACCATGCCCGCGCCGAAGGTCGAGGTCGAGAGGTCGACGGCGCCGAGCATCGCCACCTTGGCTGCCGCGATGCCGCCGGCGATGCCCACCGCGATGCCGGTGCCGAGCTTGCCCACCGATTCGCGCAGCAGCACCGGATCGGTGAGCGCGCGCAGGATGTTGGCCACCGCCAGGCCCGAGGGAAACGTCAGCCGCATGCGGTCGACGAGGATCGGCGTGTAGAGCATGCCCACACCCACGCCGAACATGCCGATGCACAGCATGTAGAGCACAAGCTGCCAGACCGGCGGCTGCGGCAGGCCCAGCCAGACCATCGCCTGCACCAGCACGCCCATCGCGCTCATGCTCGCCACCGAGGCGGCGGCCGTCTGCATGTAGTTGGCGCCATGCTTGCCCTCGGTGCCGTAGCCGAAGGTCACCGTCGAGCCGAGGATGCCCGCCAGCACCTGCCCGCCGATGAAGAAGCCGAGCGAGAAGTTCATGTACGAGGCCGTCACGCCACCGAGCGGGCCCAGCACGAAGATGCCGAGGCCGATCAGGAGGGCGTGGTATTTCCACGTGCCGGGCGGGGGAAGCCAGGACCAGCGCGGGGCGCTGACGATGGCGTGGCTGGCGGGGGCGACCGGGAGGACGGCTACGGGGGTGCTCATGGGCCGATGCAGAGGTCGCGACGGAGGGATTCTGCGCTTGGCGTTGAGCGCCGCACGCCGAACAAGAAGGCCATCGCATCTGTGCGTCAACCGGACCGACGCCGAGCGAAGTCGGGGCGAAGGAGCCTGCCCGCATTCAAAGTAGGAGGCGGCCTTTCTCCCTGTAGGAGAACCGGCGGTCATATGTGTGCCGCCGCACAGACGACGAGCCGTCGCACACCTAGTCTCGCCGATCTGGAGTCCTCGCATGGGAGAGCAACATGATCAGGACCATCGCTCATGTCGAGAATGCGCTCGAACGGGAGTACGTTTCAATGAATGGTCTGAAAGGCGCGCAGGTCCGGCGCTGTGGGCTCCTCGGAGCGACCGACCGCGCGAAATGGCAATCTGCAGTGCTTGCTGAGCTGGCTGAGCCCGGCCACGTTGAACGCTTGTCGAGGGTTTCGCAACTGGTGGCCGGAGCGGTTGTCGAACGCCCTGCGACTAAGAGCGGCGAAATCTAAGCGGTCCTTTGGGGGTCCTTTCGGCCGCCGCAAGGGCTTCGACATTCCACGATACCCGTGTGCGCCTGCGCGGCTGCATGCCACCGCTGTGTTCGCCAGCGCACGGACTACCGGCTTGAATCGGCCTAGCCTGCTCAGGCGAGATTGACTGTCGGCCCGATCCGGTCGCGCCAGCGGACAAGTCTCCAAGCTCTTGGCAACGTTTTTCACAATCAAAGGATTTCCCATGAACCGTTCGATTTCGATTTCGATGTTGACGATCCTCGCCGCCGTGAGCTTGGCCGCTTGCGACCGGCCCGCCTCGGTGGTTACCGTGCCAGCCACGACCGTGGCGGTACCCGGACCGCCAGGGCCGACCGGTGCGACGGGCAACACCGGCAGCACCGGCAGCACCGGCAGCACCGGCAGCACCGGCAGCACGGGAAGCCAGGGCAACGACGGCAATACCGGCAACACCGGCAATACCGGCGCGACCGGCGCGACCGGCAGGCCGGGCGGCGGTACGACGGTGATCGTTGTGCCAGCGGCGTCCGCGCCAGTGAACTGATTCCCACGAGGACAACCCGAGGAGCAAGCGGCCGCCTGAAGGGCGAATCGAAGGACTGAATCGTCCGGCCGCGTAAGGCGGGTCGCTCGGATCAGTCCCGTTCCAGGGCGTCGCAGAGGAGATCGAACCAAGGCGTCAGCCGCGCATCGTCGATCTGCAGCAGGCGGTCGCCGACGCAGGAAGGGCCGGGCGGAAGTGCCCATGCGCCGAGGGCAAGGGGTCGCGACGGCGCGATCGGGCGCTTGCCTGCCAGGACGGCGAGCGAGAATGGGCCGATGAACGAGCCCGCTGCTCAAAATGCAGCGCCCGCCAAGACCGCCGGCTTGCAGATCGACAAGGTGCTGTCGCGCGGCGCGGGCGAAGATGCCCAGGTGCTGCTCGTACTCGTATCAGCGCCGGTGTCGATGGCCGCCGACGCGGACGTCTGGGTGGGCATCGGCATCACGGAGCCTCAAACGATTCTCGCCCGAAGGAGGGGCAGCGAATCCGTCGAGGTCGCGCGGCCGATCACGCGCGCCGAGCTGGGCGCCCTCGCCCTCGATGTTCGCGAGGGCAAGCCCTTCGGACTGGAAGACGAACCCGGACGCGACTACCTGTTGGCCCGATTCGACTTCTCCGATCATCCCCACGCACGGGACTGCTGGCGCGGGGCCGTCCAGACCCAGGGCCAGTCTCCGGCGCCGCCCCTCGACGTCACATGTTGGCGGGTACGGCCAGGGCGCATCGCGGGCAAGAACCAGACCCTGCAAGACAGCTTCGAACCGCTCCCGGATCCGAAGCATGAGGGTGTCGCGGTCGCCGATGTGGTGCAGCAACCGCTGTTCGAGCTCGGCGTGCTGTTTGTCCATGGCATCGGCAGCCACAAAGAGCGTGAAACGCTGGTTCACTGGTCCGAGCCCATCGTCAAGCTCTGGCGGAAACGGGCGCTGGCCGTTAGCAACGGCTCGCTCGACAGGCTCGAATCCGAGGAAAGGAGCCGCATCAGGCAGTGGTTGGAAACGCATGCACTGCGCAGCCGTTCGCCGCTCAACGGCATCAGCGAAGTGGTCAAGAACCTCGGCCCGGCGGCGCTGAACGATCGCGACGGCAAGGCCATTGCGCAACCGATCGTCCGCCCGAGTTCGGTCGACCCGGCGGCCTGCTGCGTCGCCGCCAAGCCTGAACAAACGCTGTTCCCGGACCGCAATCCAGGCGCTCCCAGCGCGACCTTGTTCCGGCTGTCGAGCGCGGATGCGAGTGCTTCACTGCGCGAATCGCATGTCCTGTTCGCCGAATCGGCTTGGGCCCGAGAGGCCTTTCCGCCGACCAACGACGAGTTGTACGCATGGCTCACGAAGTCGATCCCCATCGCTGTCTGGGCCCGCATGGAGCGACTCGTGACGACACGACCGGCCGAGATCAGAAAGGCTTCGCAGCAGGCGGCACAGCCAGCCGAAAGGCTGATGGTGGGCCTGTCGTGGGCGCTGCTCTGTCTGCAGTGGGCCGTCCTGCCTGCGGCCTATGTGATGCTGGCCTTGGCGAGCCAGGTCGCGATCGCCTCGGTCGGGGTACTCGGGCTGCTGCCGATACCGTGGCTCTCGCGCGGCATCCGATGGGTGGTCAGCGGACTGATGGGCACGCTCGGGCAGAGCTATGCGCTGCAGACGAGCCCGGTCCGGCGCTCGGCGATCGTGTCCTCGGTGGCGATCGACATCGACTGGCTGAGCGACAGGTGCCAGCACATGGTGATCGTGTCGCACTCGCAAGGCGCCGAGATCAGCCGCCTCGCCTTTCTCGAGTCGCGCCGCGACAAGGTGAGGCGCTGGTACACCGCGGGCTCTGCCATCGCGCCGCTCTACGTGCTGAGCCCCAAGAGCCTGGACCAGCCGGCCTCGCGAATAGTGGTCGGCGCTTCCAAGCTTCTTCTGCTTGCCGCCCTGCTACTGGTGGGCGCGCTCCTCGTGGACTCGATTCCCGGCATGAACCTCTACATCCGCGCCGAAGTGATGCGACGGGTCCAGGGGGTGAGCCTCGGCGGCCTCGCAGCTGCTTACGCGGCCTTCTCGGTATTCCTGATCCTCCTCTCCGACATTGCCGGTCCCGACGTCTCGCCGCAATTGCGTCGATCGCTGATGGAGAAATGGACCGACTACTTCGCCTCGGAAGATCCGGTGCCCGCGGGTTCACTGCAGGAGCGCTGGCGCGATGACCTGAAGCGCGAGGGTATCGAGGGATGCAAGCAACGGCGCATCTTCAACACCCGCTTCGCGCTGCTCGACCACACGACCTACTTCAAGAACATCGAGCAGTTCGTGGCGCCGATCGCGCTCGACCTGCTCGACTACTGCGGCATGCGTGGCAATGCGGCGTCGGAACAACTCGCGCTCGACGCTGCCGCCCGTCGGCGCGAATGGCGCACCTGGTGGACGCTCGCTGCATCGGTGCTCGCCGCCGGCGCGGCGGCAGTGACCTTCGCGTGGATCGCGTTCGGGCCGTCCGAACGCGCCGCCGCCTGGTTTGTCGAGGGCCGGTCGGCCTGGGACCAACGGAAGGATTCGTTCGAGCGCGTGTCCTTCGCCTGGAACCATGGCCTGGTGGGCATGGTGGTCAGCGACCTGTGGCTGCCGCTGCTGCTGGTCGCGATCGTGCTTCTCGGCTGGCGCGTGAGCCGCTACCTGGGCATCCGTTCCGTCAAGACGCTGATCAAGGATCTGGCCCAGTCCGCTTCGAGCCACCCTTCGAGCGGTAGCGACACGCCCTGACACCGGGGGTGAAACGCTGGTTCGCCTGTCGCACCGCCCTCGGTTTCAGGCCCGCCTTCGATGTGCCGCTGCGAAGTCAGCTAGACGACGAGCGGGAGCCGGACGACGAACTCGCTGCCTGCGCCGACCGCCGCGTTCCTGGCGAGAACGGTGCCACCGTGGGCCTTGACCAGCTCCTTGACGACGGCCAGACCGATGCCCAGGCCGGATTCGTCGATCGGGATGTTGGTGTCCACGGCGAAGAGATCGAAGACGTGTGGCAGCGCTGCCGAAGGAATCGCCGGGCCGTCGTCGGCCACGGTCACCTGCAGTTGCGCGTCCGAGATCATCGCCACCAGGCGGATCGACCCGTCTTCGGGCGCGCGTCGCGAGGCGTTGTTCAGAAGATTGCTGAAGATCTGGACGAGCCGCATCGAGTCGCCGCGCAGCGTGGCCTTGCCAGCATGCGTCTGCCGCGTCAGCGTCTGCATCTTGGCAGTGAGCCGGTGACGGCAGGTGTCGACCGCCGTGCCGATGATCGCGTCGATGTCGAGCGCGTCGAAGGCGAGCTTGAATTCCCCACCGCCGACCATCGAGCCATCCAGAAGGTCGTCGATGAGGCGCGCCAAGTGGGCCGACTGGCGTTTCAGGATGTCGCATGAAGCGCTGTTGCCTGCGGTCGTTCGCGAGAGCGCGAATGCGGTCAACTGGATCGCCGAGAGCGGCGTGCGCATGGCATGCGCCGCCATGGCGGCGAAGTTGATCTGCCGCCGGTGCGCATCCTCGGCATGCGTCTGCAGCTTCTGCGCGACCTGCGCCGAGCCGAGCAGGTCGTGGTTCGCGCTCAGAAGCTCACGCAGCCGGGCCTGGTGCTGCGCCAGCGCCGAATCGGACCGCTTCTGCGGTTTCGCCGCAGCGCTGGCGGCGGGCGTCTCGCCCGCAGCCTCGCCGGACGCGGCGTCATGAAACTCGAAGCCGCCACGGCCGCGCCGCTTGGCGCGGTACATGGCGATGTCGGCGCGGCCGATGAGCGTCGCCGGGTCGGTGCCATCTTCAGGATAGACGGCAATGCCGACACTCGCCGACAAGTGCACGGGATGCGGCCCGATGCAGGCCGGCTCGGCGAGCGACGACAGCATCTTCGCGGCGACCTGCGCGGCATCCGAGCCCTGCGAGATCTCGGCGAGCAGGACCAGGAACTCGTCGCCGCTGTGCCGGCTGACCGTGTCCGACTCGCGCACCGCGGCCTGAAATCGCTGCGTTGCGAGCCGCAGGACTTCGTCGCCGACGGCATGCCCCAGCGCGTCGTTGACAGCCTTGAAGCCGTCGAGATCGACGAACAGCACGGCCAGACGTGTCGAGCGCCGCTGTGCCAGCGCGATGGCGCCTTGCAGGCGATCGAACATGAGCGCGCGGTTCGGCACGCCAGTCAGCTCGTCGTACTGGCTGTACCGGGCCAGCTCGTCGAGGCTGCTGACCGCCGTCTGGGCCGCGCTGTCGGCATGAACGGCGGCGAGCACGAGCTGCTCGTCGGCTTCTCGCAGATGGGCGGCGCGCAAGCCGCTGAGTTCTTCGCGGGTCCGTGCCAGCTCGCGACGCAGGCTCGCCAGATCGGCCCGCACCGCATCGGCCTGCGCGTTGAGAAGCTGCAGGGTTCGCTCGGAGCGGGGCACCTCGCGTCGTCCCGGCTCGTCGCCAAGCGCAGCCCGGGTATCGGAGGTTGATGCCAACGTCGTCTGTAGGAACATGCAGGAACTCGCTGATCGGCAGCAGCCTTGGCGCCCTCGCTTTGCCCGGGCCGACTCGCGGCGGGACGCTCAGTGAGGAACGGCGTGCAGCACAACTACCAGTCGACGCCGTAGTAGCCGTTGACGCGCTTGCCGTAGACGTTGTCGTAGACCGGCACGTCCTGGTACTGGTACTTGGGCGCTTTCTCGAGGCGTGACTTGTCGAGGGGGACGACATAGCCGTCCTTGTCGGTGTCGTACTTGAGCATGTTCCACGGAATCGGGTGGCGATCCGTGTCGATGCCGAGGAAGCCGCCGAACTTCATGACGGCGTAGCGCACCTGCCCACTCCGTTTGTCGATCATGAGGTCGTCGATCGAGCCGAGCTTTTCGCCGGCGGTGTTGTAGACGTTCGTGCCTTCCACCTTGTCGGAAGAAATCACGTCGTGCGCAGTCAGGTCTGGAGTTGTCATGGGAATTGTCCTTGCGATGGGCCGGCCCATTGCCGACGCCCCGGTTATCGCAGCCGGCGCGGAGCTTCGCGGTCGGGGCGAGCGCCGATCGCATGTAGGAGCAGAGTCCCCGGGAGCCGCACGGTCACCTCACAATCGTCGTCTTCGGACAGTCACAAAACAGCGAGGAGACCCCACCATGCAACGAAGAATCCTGCTGACGCTCACGCTCGCCTTCGCTCTGGTCGTGCCGCTCGCGGCCCTCGCCGCCGACCCGCTGAAGATCGGCCTCGTGCTGCCGATGTCCGGCCCCTTTGCCGCTTACGGCAAGCAGATCGAGCACGGCATCCGCCTCTACCTCGCGATCAATGGCGACACGGTGGCCGGGCGCAAGGTCGAGCTGATCATCCGCGACGACAACCCGGGCACCGCCGGCGATGTGAGCAAGCGGCTGGCGCAGGAGCTGGTGGTGAAGGACAAGGTCGACATCCTCGCAGGCTTCGGCCTCACGCCGGCCGCACTCGCCGTCGCACCACTCGCCACCGAAGCGAAGAAGCCGATGGTCGTCATGAACGCGGCCACCTCGATCATCACGACGCGATCACCCTACATCGTGCGCGTGTCGCACACCCTGCCGCAAGACACCGCGCCGATCGCAGACTGGGCGGCGAAGAACAAGCTGAAGAAGGTCTACACGCTGGTCGCGGACTTCGGGCCCGGCCAGGACGCGGAGACGCAGTTCAAGAAGACCTTCACTGCGGCCGGCGGCGAGATCGTGGGCGAGGTTCGCGTGCCGGTGCGCAACCCGGACTTCGCGCCTTTTCTGCAGCGCGTGCGCGACGCCAGGCCCGATGCCCTGTTCCTTTTCCTGCCACCGGGCGCCGAGACGATCAGCTTCATCAAGAGCTTTGCCGAGCGCGGCCTGGCGCAGGCCGGCGTGCGCATCATCGCCACCGGCGACCTGACCGACGAGGACATCCTCGACGCGCTCGGCGAATCGACGGTCGGCATCGTCACCGCCTTCCACTACTCGCAGGTGCACAAGTCGCCGGAAAACGCCGCCTACACCGCCGCCTATGCCAAGGCCTATCCCAACGACCGGCCGAACTTCATGTCGGTGGCCGGCTACGACGGCATGCACCTGATTGCCGAAGTGCTCAAGAAGACGGGCGGCGACGCCGATGCCGAGAAGTTCGCCGAGGCCGCCAAGGGCATGAGCTGGGTCAGCCCGCGCGGCAAGATCTCGGTCGACCCGGCCACCCGAGACATCGTGCAGACGGTCTATATCCGCAAGGTCGAGATGGTCGGCGGCAAGCTGCAGAACGTCGAGTTCGAGTCGATACCCGACGTCAAGGATCCCGGCAAGCAATGACGGCGGATCGCTCCTTGCCTGACCGGCCGCTGTAGGCCCCCGCCGACGCGCGGTCGGCGCAATCGGCAGGGACAGAACGCCGCTGTCCGACTTCGCTCCGCACGAGCGCTGGTTACGGTGAGGCATGGCCGCGATGCGGTTCATCACTCGACAGCACAAGGAGCCCCCATGAACGAAGCCACCGCCTACACGGACACCGAACGCGAAGAAGCCTACTGGCGCTCGCACTTTCGCAACCGCTCGTACGTTGCCTCCGACGACGTCTACGACGACTACGGCCCGGCCTTTCGCTACGGCATCGATGCGCACGGGCGACACGAAGGACGCCCGTTCGACGACGTCGAGCCCGAACTGGCGCGCGACTGGGACGGCTTCAAGGGCAAGTCGAAGCTGACCTGGGAGCGCGCCAAGGGCGCCGTTCGCGACGCCTGGGATCGTCTCACCGACTGAGGCGCGTGCCCGACCCGACGCTGGCCGCTCGCACCCGCGAGCGACCAGCGCCGCTGCCTCACATGCTCTCGGCGTAAAGCTCGCGGCCGATGAGCATGCGCCGGATCTCGCTGGTGCCAGCGCCGATCTCGTAGAGCTTGGCGTCGCGCCACAAGCGGCCCACGGGATATTCGTTGGTATAGCCCACGCCACCGAGCGCCTGGATCGCCTCGCCGGCCATCCAGGTCGCCTTCTCTGCCGAGTAGAGGATGGCGCCGGCGGCGTCCTTGCGCAGCGTGCGCGCATGGTCGCCGCGGTCGCAGGCCTGGCCGACGGCATAAACATAGGCGCGCGACGCCGACCACGTCGTGTACATGTCGGCGACCTTGCCCTGCATGAGCTGGAACTCGCCGATCGATTGGCCGAATTGCTTCCTCTCGTGGATGAAGGGCAGCACGACGTCCATGCACGCCGCCATGATGCCGAGCGGGCCGCCCGAGAGCACGGCGCGCTCGTAGTCGAGGCCGCTCATCAGCACCTTGACGCCGCCACCTTCCTTGCCGAGCACGTTCTCGGCGGGCACCTCGCAGTCCTGGAAGAACACGGGATACGTGTTGGAGCCACGCATGCCGAGCTTGTCGAGCTTGCTGCCGAACGACAGGCCCTTCATTCCCTTCTCGACGATGAAGGCGGTGATGCCGCTCGGCCCACCATGGATGTCGGTCTTGGCGTAGACGATCAGCGTGTCGGCGTCGCCGCCGTTGGTGATCCACATCTTCGAGCCGTTGAGCACGTAGCGATCGCCCTTCAGGTCGGCGCGCAGCTTCATGCTTACCACGTCGGAACCGGCGTTCGGCTCGCTCATGGCCAGCGCGCCGACGTGCTCGCCGGAGACGAGCTTGGGCAGGTACTTCTTCTTCTGCGCCTCGCTGCCATTGCGATGCATCTGGTTGACTGCCAGGTTCGAGTGCGCGCCGTACGAAAGCCCGACAGAGGCCGACGCGCGCGACACCTCTTCCATGGCGACGACGTGCGCCAGGTAGCCGAGGTCGCTGCCGCCGTACTCCTCCTTCACCGTCATGCCGTGCAGGCCGAGCGCGCCGAGCTTCTTCCACAGGTCGGCCGGGAAGAGGTTGTTCGCGTCGATCTCGGCGGCGCGCGGCGCGATCTCGTCGTCGGCGAACTGCTGCACGCTGTCGCGCAGCATGCCTATCGTTTCGCCGAGGTCGAAGGCGAGGCCGGGAAGGTGGGGCATGGCGGTCTCCTGGAGCCTGTTCTCGCTAGTGCGATGGCGTCGCTGGCGCGGGCGTCGGCGGCGCGTGCTTCTCGGTCTTCTTGCGGTCCTTGGCCCGCTTCTGCTTCTGGCGGCGAGTGCCGCGGTCCCTGTCTGCGCTCATCGTTGTTCCTTGCGAGGTGTCGCGGCTGAAGTGCCGTGGGAGGTTGTACCAGAGCGCTGCCTTCTATCCGGTGCGACGCTCGGCTCGCGCCCAGCCTTCGCCGGATGCGCTCGGCGCTGCCCCAACGCCATGTCAGGTCGATTTGTGTGGCACCAGCTTCACTTGGAGTTCACAACCCACGGCCATTGCGTACCGCTTCAGTGTCGCAAGCGAAGGCGCGTGCTTGCCCGCCGACTCGAGGCGGGAAACCGCACTCTTGGTCGTGCCCATGCGTTCGGCCACCGCGTCCTGTGTCAGGCCGGCGCGCGAACGCGCCTTGAGCATCTGCCCGGCCACTTGATACTCCAGTTCGAGTGCATCGTAGGCTTTGGCGAAGCCTGGCCGCAGCCGAGCTTTCGCGAGAAAGGCCTCGTGATCATGAGACACGGGTTTGAACTTCAACTCAGCCATCCTGCAGCTCCTTGAGGCGTTTTCGCGCCAGCAGCAACTCGCGGTCGGGCGTCTGCTGACTCTTCTTGATGAACGCATGCAGGACGATCACTCGCCTGCCGACGAGAAAGCAGTAGAACGCGCGGCCAATTCCCGAACGCCCCCTCGGCCTGAGTTCGAACAAACCGCCGCCGAATGCACGCGAGTGCGGCAGGCGCAGGCTCGGGCCGTGGTCGGTGAGCAACTCGACCAGCCGCGCGTAGTCGGCGAGGACATCGACAGGCCAAGACTCGATTTCCGCGAGCACGCGTTCGTGGAAATATTCAATCGTGAACGCCACTGCATGATGTTAGCGAGTTTGCTAACTCGACGCAACCGGGGTCATCCGGTCCGAAGAACGCCGAGGCAGCGCACACACGGCGCGTTCAGCGCAAGGCGTCGACCGCCTTCTCGAGCCGCTCGATGTCGCTCTCATCGTTGTAGACCTGCATCGAGAGCCGAACCGACAGGGCACCGGAACGTGCGATCACCGGCGCCTCGATGCCGTGCTCGAACAGCAACGCGTCGCGCAGCCGCTGCGCGTTCGCCACGTCGCCGGCGCCGAGCCGCTCCGGCAGCGGCACGCTGACCATGCAGCCGACCATGGACTCGGGCGTCGTCCAGCGTCGGCCCCATCGCTCCGAGAGACGCTGCGCGCTCTGCCAGGCAAGACGATGGTTGTGCGCACGCATCGCGTCGACGCCGAGCACGCCCTGCATGAAGTCGAGTGCGGCCGGCGCGGCGAGCCAGGGCGAGGGATCGCGCGTGCCGGTCCAGTCGAACTCCTGCAGCCAGTCGTCGTTGGTGATGCCCCACGAGATGACGCCCGGGTGCAACCCGGCGCGCCGTGCCGGCGCCGCCCACAGCACGCCGCAGCTGCGCGGCGCGAAGCACCACTTGTGCAGGTTGGCCGCGTACCAGTCGACGCCGAGGGCCTCGATGTCGACCTCGATCGCGCCCGGCGCGTGCGCGCCATCGACGAGCACCGGCACGCCACGTGCGCGGCACACCGTCGCCATCGCCGCGAGCGGCATGACCAGCGCCGTCTCCGAGCTCACGTGGTCGAGCAGTGCCAGTCGCGTGCGCGGCGTGATGGCGCACTCGATGGCATCGATGAGGGCTTGTGCGTCGTTGGCCGGAAAGGGCAGCTCGACGACACGGATCGTCGCGCCACGCGCGTGGGCGATGAAGGCCGCGGCGCGCGCCACGCCGCCGTAGGCGTGGTCGGGAATGAGGATCTCGTCGCCGGGCTCGAATTCGATCGAGCGGAGCACGGCGTTGACGCCGCTGCTCGCGTTGTCGACGAAGACCAGGCCCTCGCCGCTCGAGCCGAGGAACGCGGCGACGCGGTCGGCGGCGGCGCGCAGGCGCGGTGCCTCGGGCGGCGCCGACATGCCCAGGCTCATCAGCTCGCGGATCATGAAGCGCGACGGATGGCGCTCGATCTCGTCGAGCAGCGCGGCGCGCGCACGCATCACGGCGAGCGGCGTCACGCCGACCGTGCCGTGGTTCAGGTAGACGCCGTCGGGCTCGAGCGGAAAGAGCGCGAGCATCGCGCGGCCGAAGGGCAAGAGCGACTCGCCAGCCCGCTCAGGCATCGATGCCATGGACCTGCATGCCCTCGCGATGGGCCGCCGAAATCTCCTTCGACTTGCGCTCGGCCAGCACTTGCAATTCCTCGCCCAGCGAAGCGACCTTGTCGGGGTGGTACTGGCTCATGAGCGCGCGGTACGCGTCCTTGATCTCGTCGGGCGTGGCGGTGGGCGGAACGCCCAGCACCTCGTGCCACGCGGCCGTGCGAGGCGAGGGCTCAGCGGCGGCGATCGTCGTGGTTACCTTCGACATGATCAACTTCGACACGACCCAGTAGCCGACGACGACGCCGAGAACGGCGATGACGATTTCGCTCGCGCTCACTGCGGCACCGAGTCGACGACAAAGCGGCGTCGGGCAGCCAGCAGCTTCTGCATCCGGTCCGTGCCCTCCTCTGCGTAGTCGATCTGCTCGTCGACCCGGCGCAAGCATTGCGCGTCGACGTCGGCCATCGCCTCGATGGGCAGCAGGCGTGTCGCGGCTGCCGTGAAGTCCTCGTCGATCTCGAGCTTCACGCAGAGCTTCCTGACCAGGTTGACCGAGAACGGCGGGCACGCCATGCATTCGAACGCAAGCACCGCGAACTGGCCCGAGGACAGGCTGAAATCGGCGCGCACTCGAAACACGCGGATGATCGCGACGACGATGTTGACGTAGAGGAGGGCCACGACGGCGATCGGATATTCGATGCCGACCGGATAGAACAGGACGATGGGCACGAGTACATAGATCGAGATCAGCGAGAGCAGCGCGTGAAGCTTGAACCGTTCGAGCGCTGGCGGCACCGCGACAGGCCTTGCCGGCGCGACCGTTTCGCCCGCCGCCTCGTCGAACGTCCAGCGCAGTCGCCAGAGCGGGAAGTGGGGCGTCGCCGGATTGCAAAGATAAGGCTCCTTGCCGCCCAGGCGCCACCGGTCGAGCCCGAAGCGCGCGAACCAGTGGCCGCGCCAGCCGCGAACGAGCACGGCCTCGTTGCTGGCGAGCAGCAGCAAGGAGTCGAACAGATACAGGGCAACGGCGACGAGCATCAGCAGCGCTTCGGTGCTGAGCCTCACTCGGCCGGCTTCCTCTTGAATATCCTGGCGGCCGCGGCGAGCACCGCCGCTCCGCCGACCGCGATCAGTTTCCAGAAGGCGGCGAGCGTGGCGAGCAAGGCCTTCCAGAGACCGGTCTTGGCGGCGACCGCGGCCGTCGCGCCGACGACCAGCGCGCCGAGCCCGATCTCGGCGACGTGATCACCCGGCTTCCACTCGGAGTATTTCTCGCCGCCGTTGAATTCGAAGCCCTTGAGGATGGACTTCAGCTCGCGGACGTTGGCGTCGAGCGTTTCCGGCGACGACACGAGCACGACGCTCTCGACGCCCGTCCGGCCGAGCAGGCGCACCGAATAGTTGACGATGGTCTGCGAGGTCCCCGACGACGAAAGCTTCACGCCCCACTCGAGGTGCTTGGTCTCGCTGTCGTAGTGCGGCGGCACGTACCAGCCTTCGGTGTGGATCTCGTTCAGGCCGCGATTTCGCCGCTCGGCGTTCTCGGCGTCGTCGCTTTCCTGGATCGACTTGAGCAGGGCATCGGCATCGATCTTCTCGTCGTCCTTGACGTAGCCCATGTCGTTGAAATTCAGCACCGCCCACCAGTGCTCGCCCGAGAGAATGCTGGTGCCCGGCGACGGCAGGTTGCCGGTCAGCTCGAGGAACTTCGACCCGGCCGATTCCTTCAGGAAGTCGACCCCCTTCGGAATCGCGACCGTCGACTTCGAACCGACCACGCCCTTCGTCGGACCGTTCTCCCACGGAAGCTCGCGCATCGCCGCCATGGTTTCGTCGCGCGAAGGCGGCGCCGAAGCCGGCGCCGCCAGCGCCGCGACCGCGCATGCCGTCAACGCAGCGGCCAGCGCCGCAAGCAGATTGCGATTCATGGGACTCCCTGCCTCTCTTTGTCGGAGACAAAGTTTGGCACACGGGAGGCCGGTCAGCGCCGCGCGTCGGCGATCTGCTTACGTCGCTGCTCGCCCTGGCGCGCGAACATCCAGCCCGGATATTCCGAAGGCAGGCGGCTCACGGCGTCGAGCCGTTGCAGCTCGTCGGCGCTGAGGGCGACCGACGTGGCACCGATGTTGTCGGCGAGCTGCTCGGCCTTCTTGGCGCCGATGATCACGCTCGTGACCTGCGGCTGATGCAGCAACCAGGCGAGCGCGATCTGCGCCACCGAGACGCCGCGCGGGCCGGCGATCTCGCGCATGACGTCGACGGCATCGAAGGCGCGCGCCTTGTCGACCGGCGGAAAGTCGAAGGCGGTGCGGCGGCTGCCCGCCTCGGCCTGCTGGTCGCGCCCGTACTTGCCGCTCAAGAGGCCGCCGGCGAGCGGGCTCCAGATCATCAGGCCCAGGCCTTCGCTCTGCAGCATCGGAATCAGCTCGCGCTCGAGGTCGCGGCCGGCGATCGTGTAATAGGCCTGCAGGCTCTCGAAGCGGGCCAGGCCGAGCCGCTCGGAGATGCCGAGCGCCTTGACGATCTGCCACGCCGCCCAGTTGGAGACGCCGACGTAGCGCACATGGCCGTGCTGCACCATCGTGTCGAGGGCGCGCACCGTCTCCTCGATCGGCGTCGCCGGGTCGAAGCCGTGGATCTGGTAGAGGTCGACGTGTTCGAGCTGCAGCCGCTTCAGGCTCGCCTGCAAGCCGGCGACGATGTGGCTGCGCGTGGCGCCGCGCATGTTGGCGCCCGACCCGGTCTCGCCGAACACCTTGGTCGCGACGACGACGTTTTCGCGCGCCACCTTGAGGTTCTTCAGCGCCTGGCCGGTGATCTCTTCGGATCGGCCGCCAGCGTAGACGTCGGCGGTGTCGATGAAATTGATGCCGGCATCGAGCGCGCTGCCGATGATGCGTTCGGACTCGTCCTGCTGCAGCCGGCCGATCTTTCCCCAGATGCCGGCGTCGTCGCCGCCGAAGGTCATGGTGCCGAGACATAGCTCGGAGACGAACAGGCCGGTGCGGCCGAGGGGCTTGTACTTCATGGGGCTAGTCTAGAGCGAGCACGCGGACAGCGCAGGCGACACGTCGTACCGAGGATCAGGCGTATGGGCTTCGGTCCTGAAGCGCAGCGACGGCGATGGCGATCACCTCGTCGACAGGCAGCTCGATGGCTATGCGTATCGCATCGGCTTCGCCGGCGCCCGGCGGCTCGAGCGTCTTCAACTGGCTCTCGAGCAGCACAGCCGGCATGTAGTGGCCGACACGCCCGGCCATTCGCGAACGGATCAGTGCGGCCGGCCCGTCGAGGAAGACGAAGCGTACGCCCGGTGCAGCAGCACGGATGCGGTCGCGATAGATGCGCTTCAGCGCCGAGCAGGCGATCGCCACGCCTTCGGGCCATTGGCCGTCATCCGCGAGGCTGGCGCCGATGCGGTCGAGCCAGGGCCAGCGGTCCTCGTCGCGCAAGGGCGTTCCGGCCTGCATGCGCGCGACGTTGGCCGCCGGATGCAAACCGTCGCCGTCGATGAAGTGCAATCCGAGCGCGCCGGCGATGCCGGCCGCGACCGTGGACTTGCCCGAGCCCGACACGCCCATCACGACGACAGCGAGGCGGTGCTGCAAGGCCGTCCTAGCGATGACGCTCCAGCCGACGATAGGCGCTGAGGTGGCGCAGCGCCTTCTTCGCATCGCCGAGCTGCTCGTGCAGGCGGGCGGCGTTGTAGTGCGCATCGGCCAGGGCCGGGTCGAGGCGCAGGCTGGTGTCGTAGCCGGCGATCGCGTCGGCGGGGCGGCCCTTGTCTTCGAGCGCGACGGCGCGGTTGAAGTGCAGCAGCGCCTCGTCCGGAAAGCGGCGCAAGGCCTCGTCGTAGAGCGCGACGGCTTCGGCGCTGCGCCGCGATTCGCAGAGCAGCGCGCCGAGGTTGAGGTAGGCGCCGGTGTGGTTCGGGTCGAGCGCCAGCACCTTGCGATACGCCGCTTCGGCGGCGGCGCGGTCGCTCTGCTCGAGCGCCTCGCCCTGGCTGAACACGACGTTCGAGTCGTCGCTGGCACGGCTTTCCGGCGCGAGCTTGCGCTGCAGCAGGGTGACCGTGCCGCCTGGCAACGGCGCGAGCTCGAAGTCCATGACGAGCTGGCCCGACTCGGCCTGCCACTGGGTGCGCCCGTCGCGCACCGTCACGTCGTTGCCGACGGCGCTGATGCGCAGCCCCGTCAGCGGCAGCTCGCCGGGCAGCGTCGCCTTCAGCGTGCGCAGTGCGCGCAGGATCTTGCGCGGCGCGATGCGCGCGCCCTGCAACTCGACGGCCGTGCGCAGCAGCACGACGTCCTGGAAGGTGAACCGGTATTCATTGCGCGGACCGCGCGTCGGCTTGACGAAGCCCGCGGCGACGAGGCCGGCGATGACGCCGCGCGAAAGGCCGAGCATCTCCTGGATGCTGCGGATCGTGAAGGTGCTTGGCGCCGGCGCGCTCGTCGTCACTTCTTCGCCCGGGCGCGGGCGGGAGCGGCGGGTTCTTCGGCCTTTTGCGCACGCTTCACGCCCTTGCGTTCCTTGACGGCCTCGACCGCAGGCGCCGGTTCGGCGGCAACCGCCTTGGCCGGTGCCGACTTCACCTTGGCGGCGCCGCCCTTGCCCAGGCTGGCGCGCAGCGCTTCCATCAGGTCGATGACCTGCGCGCCACTCGCCGGCTCGACCGGCTCGTTGGCGACGACCTCCTTGCCGGCGATCTTCTCGTCGATGGCGGCGAGGATGCGCTTCTTCTCCTCGTCCTCGAACATCGTCGGGTCGTAGGTGTCTTCCGAGATCTGGTCGATGAGCTGCATGGCGAGCTTGAGCTCGGCAGGCGACACCGTGACCTTCTCGATGTCGAGCTCCTTCAGCGAGCGCACCTCGTCGGCGTAGAGAAGCTGCTGCAGCACCAGGCCGTCCTCGGCCGGGCGCACCTGCATGACGTATTGCTTGCCCTTCCACGCCCACTTGGCCAGCGCCACGCGATGGCTCTGGCGCATCGCTTCCATGAGCAGGTTGTAGGGCTTGGCGCCGCGCTTGTCGGGGGCCAGGAAGTAGGCCTTGTCGTAGAAGATCGGATCGATCGCCTTGTCGGGAATGAAGGCGACGATATCGACGCTGTGGCTCGGACTTTCCTGCACCGCCTTCAGCTCTTCGGGCGAGAAGATGACGAAGCGGTCCTTCTCGAACTCGTAGCCCTTGACCATCTCGGCGCGCTCGACGACGTGCTGGTCCTTCTCGGAGACGTACTGCTGCTTGAGTCGCGAGCCGTCCTTGTCGAGCATGTTGAAGCGGACTGCCGCCGAGCTTTCGGTCGCCGAGTAGAGCTTGACCGGGATCGACACGAGGCCGAAGGAGAGGGAGAGCGAAGCAATCGAACGCGCAGCCATGAAGGCCTCCTTTGTCGCAATGCGGCCCGCGGGCCCCTGCATGGCGGACGCGCAGAATACGGGCAAGCACCGTGCCTTGTCACCCCGACCGTTGCGAAAGCGCCGCGTCGTTGCGGGGCATCTTCACGCTTCATGAATGCACGATCAGCCCAGCACCTTCAGCGCGGCGGCCAGCGTCTGCCTCGACTTCCAGTAGCTTGACCACGGGTCGACCTGCTCGAAGCTCAGGTAGTCGCGCGCCGTCGCGATGGTCCACTGCGCGCCGCTCTTCAGCGACATCAGTTGCTCCCAGGCGATCGGCATCGACACGCCGAGGCCGGGCCGCGAGCGCGCCGAGAAGGCCGCCGCGGTGGTGGCCGTGTGGCCGTTGCGCAGGTAGTCGACGAAGATGCGGCCGATCCGGTTGGCACCGCCGCTCTTGGCGACGAAGCGCTGCGGAATCGTCGCCGCCAGATGCTGCACCACCCTTTGCGAGAAGCCCTTGACGACGTCGTAGCCGAGCCTGGGCGCCAGCGGCACGACGATGTGCAGCCCCTTGCCGCCGCTCGTCTTCAACCAGCTCTCGAGGCCGAGCTCGGTGAGCAGCGCGTGCACGAGCAGCGCCGCTTCCTGTACGTGCGCCCACGACACGCCCTCGCCCGGGTCGAGGTCGAAGACGACGCGATCGGGCTTGTCGATGTGCCGGCTCGTCGAGTTCCAGGTGTGGAACTCGATCGTGTTCATCTGCGCCGCGGCGAGCAGCGCCTCGGCGCTGTCGACGCCGAGCATCCTGGCGTGGCCCGGCCAGAGCGAAGCGTCGAACTCGCGCAGGCCGGGCATGCGCGTCTCCGGGTGCTTCTGGAAGAACAGCTCGCCGCCGATGCCTTCGGGCGCGCGCACGAGCGAGACCGGCCGGTCCGACAGGTGCGGCAGGATGCGCTCGGCGACGCTTTCGTAGTAGCGCACGAGGGCCAGCTTGGTGAGCCCGGTCGACGGGTCGATGACGCGATCGGGGTGGGTCACCTTGATGCTGCTCGGCGACTTGGCGGTCGGCTTTCGCGCCGCGGCGGTCGCATCGGTGCCGGCCGTTGCACGCGCCACCTCACGCGTGACCGACGCGGCCGGCGTGTCCATGCGCAGCCCCTGGTACACGGCATGACGAACGTGGTCGTCGGGCGTCCATTCGGCAAACGAGATCTCGGCGACGAGCGTCGGCTCGACCCAGCGCTCTGCACCCGCCTTGCGACGCGACCAGCGGCCCGGCTTGAGCGTCTCGGCATCGAACAGCGGCGCATCGACTTCGAGCGCGACCAGGCGCGTGTGCAGGTCGCGCCCGACCTTCGCAGTCCAGCCCGTGCCGACGTTGCCGGCGTACTTCAGCTCGCCTCCCCCGTGATAGCCGAGCAGCAGGCTGCCGACCTCGGCCGGCGCGCCGGCCCGATCGGTGAAGCCGCAGATCACGAGCTCCTGCCGCGCATGGCACTTCAGCTTCAACCACGTCTCGGTGCGCGCCGAGACGTAGGGCGAGTCGGGGCGCTTGAGGATGATGCCTTCGAGGCCCATCTGCTTTGCGGCTTCGAGCATGCGCTCCGGCGACGCATCGAAGCTCTGGCTCAGACGCACGCGCTCCGATCCGCTCGCCTCGACGATCTCGCGCAGCGCAGCGCGGCGCGAGAGCAAGGGGAGCTTGCGCAGATCGCGGCCGTCGAAGAAAGGCAGGTCGAAGACGAAGTAGTCGATGTCGCTGGCGCGCGCCGAGTCGATCGCGTTCTGCAAGGCGTTGAAGTCGGGCACGCCCGATGCGTTCATGACGACGATCTCGCCGTCGAGCCAGGCCGAGCGGATGCCGAGCGACTCGATTGCCGCGGCCAGCGACGCGAGCTTCTTCGTCCAGTCGTGGCCGCCGCGCGTGAAGAGCGTCGCCTGGCCGTTCTCGATGCGCGTCATGAGGCGATAGCCGTCGAACTTGGTCTCGACGATCCAGTCGCCTGCTGGCGGCGAAGCCGCCAACGTGGCGAGCTGCGGCTCGAGTTTCGCCGGCAGCGGTGCTTTCACGCCCTTCGAGAGATCGGCCTTCGCGGGCACGACCGCCACGACGACAGCGGCACGCGCCGCCGCCTGCCGCGGCTCCCGCTCTTCGACCAGACCGAGCGGCCGCGCCACGACGCTGTCGGGCAGCGTCGCGATGACGTCGTACTCGGCGAGCGGCCGCGCCCACTCGTCGCGCTTCTTGAACAGCAGCCAAGGATCCTGCTTGTCGCCGGGCTTGGCGATGCGCACCAGCTCCCACAGCCCGGCGAGCTTCTCGCCATGCAGCTTGAAGAGCACCTTGCCCTTCTGCAGGCCTTCGCGCGGATCGCCGACCGGCTCCCAGGTGCCGCGGTCCCAGACGATGACCTTACCCGCACCGTACTGCTTCGGTGGGATCGTGCCCTCGAAGGACGCATACGAGAGCGGATGGTCCTCGACGTGGATCGCCATCTGCATCTTCGCCGGGTCGTACGAGGGACCCTTGGGCACCGCCCAGCTCAGCAGCACGCCGTCGAGCTCGAGCCGGAAGTCGTAGTGCAGGCGGCTCGCCCAGTGCTTCTGCACGACAAACGACAAGGCCGCGGCTCGCTGGCCAATTTTCGCCGCTGCCGCCACGTCCGCAGGCTCCGGCGTGCGCTTGAAGTCGCGCTTCTGCCGATAGCGCGAGAGCGGATCACGGTCGCGAGTCGCGGGGTCTGCCATGGCGCCACGGAGGATGCCACAGCCGGCCACGCGTCGCGACGCGGCCACCGCGTCGCGACGACCTGAGAGGCGTCGACCCCAGCCCACGAGTTACGGGGCCGAGGCGTGCGACCATTGCGTCGTCCGTCTTTCTGGAGAGCGACCTTGATTCCCGAGCGCATCCCTGTTCTCGTCCGCGCTGCCGCCGGCTTGCCCTTGCTCGTCGCCCTCGCTGCCTGCGGCGTCTTCAAGAAAGACGAAGCGGTGCAAACCGTCGTCGACAGGCGCGCCATCGACATGACGGCCGGCGCATTCTTCGACCAGTTCGGCGTTTGGCGCCAGCGCACCGAGTTGCTCGACGGCACGACCGAGTTCAGCTGGACCTCAGCCACCGCCAAGACCACGCCGGCCGGCTATATCGGCCTCGACGACCGCACCTGCACGCTGCGCATCATCGCCGCGAAGAACGGCAAGATCGTGTCGGCCGAGGTCATCTACGACAACCTCGGACGCACCAGCAGTTCGCGATGCAGCGAGCTGTTTCGCGCGAAGTAGCCAACCCATGCACGGCGCAAGGCCGGCCGCTGTCGCCATGAACCGCGACAATGTCGTCATCGGCGCCGGCCAGGCGATCCTCGATGCGCGCTGCCTCGCCGACCTGCTCGCGGTACACGGCATCGTGCCCGAGGCCCTTGCCGAATACGATCGCGTGCGCGTCGTCGCCCTTGCCATGCCCTTGACCTATCGCCGGGTCGGAACGCTCGCCATCGACCCGGCGAGCCATCCGCGCGGGCTCGCGTACCTCGGCGCCGCGAGCGGGCTGGTGCGCGCCGGCCGGCGGCTCTACGTCGTCGCCGACGACGAGAACCACCTCGGCGTGTTCCACGCCGACCTCGCCGCGCCGGGACGGCTGATCCGGCTGTTCGAGGGCGACCTGCCGGCCTCGCCGAAGAAGCGCAAGGGGCAGAAGGCCGACCTCGAGTCGCTGCTTCTGCTGCCAGCCACGCCGGCGTGGCCGGACGGTGCGCTGCTCGCGCTCGGATCGGGCTCGCGCCCTGCTCGCTTCACCGGCGCCCTGCTGCGTCTCGACGCGAGGGGCGAGACGCAGGGACCGGCACAGAAGATCGATCTCGCGCCGTTGTACGACGTGCTGAACGAGCGCTTCGGCGAGCTGAACATCGAGGGTGCCTTCATCCTCGGCGACACGCTGCTGTTGCTTCAGCGCGGCAGCATGCGCGGGCCCAACGCCGTGGCCCGCTTTCCGGTGACGCTGGTCATGGCGTGGCTCAGCGGCGCCGCGGCAGCCCTGCAGCCGAGCACCATCGTCGAATGCGATCTCGGCCGGGTCGACGGCGTGCCCCTCACCTTCACCGACGGCGCCGCCCTGCCCGACGGATCGTGGCTGTTCAGCGCCGTCGCCGAGCAGACCGACAACGCCTACGATGACGGCGCCTGCGTCGCCGCCGCCATCGGCATCGCCGCGAGCGACGGCACGGTGCAATCGATGCGACGGCTCACGCCGACGCGCAAGATCGAAGGCATCGAGGCGCAGGTGAGCGGTGGCAAGATCGTCATCGGCACGGTGACCGACGCCGACGACCCGGCCATACCCGCCGAGCTCGGCACGACGATCTGGTAGACGACGCGTTCGAAACGGAGCAGACCTTTGCCACCGATCGATTCCTGCGCGCAAGTGTGGGCGCGCGCTCCTGTTCCGAGGCGCCTTCGACCTTGCCGTCATTGCCTCGTCGTCGCCAGGCACGCTGCGCTGGAGTGCGAGTTCACGGCCACGTTCGACCGCGGCATGCGCAAGTTGCGGCGCATCGAAGAGCTTTGAAGCGCCCGTCGCGTCCTGCGAAGCGCGGCATGAAACCGAGTCAGGCCGGCACGACCTCGTCGGTGCGCACCTCGAAGTGCTCGAGCGTGTTCGGGCCGAACGCCGTCGAGAGCGCGACGTCGCAGGCGTCGCGGCCGCGCGCCATCAGCACGCGGCCGATGCGCGGCATGTTGTTGCGCGCGTCGAAGGTGTACCAGCGGTCGCCGAGCCAGGCCTCGAACCAGCCGGCGAAATCCATCGTCCCGTAGGGCGGCGGCATGCCGATGTCGCCGAGGTAGCCGGTGCAATAGCGGGCCGGGATGTTGAGGCAGCGGCAGAACGCGATCGCCAGGTGCGCGTAGTCGCGGCAGACGCCCACGCCTTCGTTGTAGGCCTCCCAGGCGGTGCGGGTGCGGCGCGCGTTGTGGTAGCCGAACTCGATGTGGTGGTGCACGAAGTCGCACACCGCTTGCACGCGGGCCCAGCCGGTGGGGCCCGAGCCGAATCGCTGCCAGGCAACGTCGGAGAGCTGGTCGGTCTCGCAGTAGCGGCTGCCGAGCAGGTAGACCAGCGTCGACTCGGGAAGCTGCTCGACCGGCGTCTGCACCGCCGTCGGCACGACCAAGTCGGGCAGGCCGCTGTCGTTGACGATCGCGTCGGTGCGCAGGACGATACGGCCGCGCGGTGCGACGATGCGGCTGCACCAGTTGCCGAACATGTCGCGGTAGGCGCCGACCGGCACCGGCGGATCGGTGACGAGCAGGTCGGGCTGCACCAGGTCCGAGGCCCGCGAGTAGTGGATGTTCAGGACCAGGAGCATCGGTGTCGGCTGTGGGCACCGGTAAGCCATCTCGAATCCGACGCGGATTTGCATGCTGGTCCTCGGTTGGGCGACTTCGCCTTGGTTGCGCAGCCTCGCTTGCAAGCGGCGTGCCCTCGAGCCAAGTATCCGCCGAACGACAGTGCTTCCCCGCCGCGGCCACAATCGCCCGCCGATGACTCCTGCCCTACCTTCGAGCGACACGCTCACCGCGACCCTGGGCAACGGCGTTCGCGTCGTCGCAATTTCCCTGCCGCATCTCGAAAGCGCGAGCGTCAGCGTGTTCGTGCACGCCGGCAGCGGCCACGAGGCGCGCCGCCAGAGCGGCATCAGCCACTTCGTCGAGCACATGGCCTTCAAGGGCACGACGCGGCGGAGCTGCCAGCAGATCAACCTCGACGCCGAGCAGCTCGGCGCCGACGTCAACGCGCACACCGACAAGGACCACACCGCCTTCCACATGCGCGGCATGGCGCGCGACGCGACCGCCTTCGTCGAGATGCTCGGCGACATCGTGCAGAACGGCACCTTTCCCGAGGCCGAGCTCGAACGCGAGCGGCAGGTGCTGTTGCAGGAATACATCGAGGACGAAGAAGACCCGCTCTCGACCGCGTTCAAGCTCTTCGACAAGCTCTGCTTCGGCGCCCATCCCCTGGCGCTGCCGGTGATCGGCCTGCGCGGCAACATCGGCCGCTTCACGCGCGAGGACCTGCTCGACTACGTTGGCGGCCGCTACGTCGGCGCCAACCTCGTCGTCGGCGTCGCCGGAAGGATCGATGCCGACCGCATCGTCGCGGCGGTGCAAGGCGCGTTCGGCGCGCTGCGGCCGGGCGAAGCCGCGAACGTACCGGCGCCGGCGCACATCGGCGGCACCGGCTCGCGCGCCGTCGCCGGGCTCGGCCAGACGCACGTCGTCTACGGCCTGCCGATGCCGGCGCTCGCCGACGAGTCGCATCACGCGTATGCGCTCGCCGCCGCCCTGTTCGGCGAAGGCATGAGCTCGCCGCTGCTCGACGAGATCCGCGAGCGGCGCGGCCTCGCGTATCACGTCTCGTGCTCGGCCGACGTCACCGAGCTGGCCGGCCAGTTCGTCATCGAAGCCTCGACCGCGCCGGAGCACGCCGAGGAATTTCTCGTCGCCATGAAGCGGCTGCTCGAAGAGCAGGCCGGCCACATCGACGCCGTTGCGCTGGAGCGCGCGCGCAACCTGATCGCGGTGCGTCGCCTGCGTGCCTGGGAAAACCCGTCGCGCCGGGTCGAGGACGCGGCGCTCGACCTGCTCGCGCTCGGGCGCGTGCGATCGCGTGCCGAGATCGCGGCACGGCTCGCCGCGGTCAGCGCCGTCGACGTGCGCAACGCGTTCGCGCACATGCTCGCGGCGCGGCCCGCGGTGGCGATCGCCGGCCGGCTGAAGAAGGGCGTTCCGGAACGCGCACGAGAGCTATTTGCGGCGGGCTGAGGCGAGCCGCGGCGTCATCGCCGCAGTAGCTGAATGACGAAGCTGCCGTTCACCAGCTTGTGGAAGTAAAGAAGGTGGCCATCGGCAGAAAGCGAAGGCGCCTCGACGAAGCCGCTGGCCGCGGCGACGGGCGCTGCCGGGCCGAAGGCCGAGCGGATGTCCGCTCGCGTGCTGCGGTAAATGGCCGGCGCCACCCCCGAAGCCATCGTTTCGATGCGCGTGAAGAACAGCTCGAGGCCATCGACCGAGATGCTCGGCGCGTAGTTGAGCCCGTTGCTGTTGACCGCCGCGAGCAAGGCCGCGCTGTCGACCTGGCGCACGAATGCCGCGCCCTGCCGGCTCGCGACGGCGATGCTGGCCGATTGCAGTGCGCCGAGCGGCGAATACCGTCCGTCGTCGAACCACATCGTCTGCCCGTCGGCGCTGATCTCGGCGTCGAAGTTGACCGCTCCGCCTTGTTGCCGCGACACGCCCGCCACCACCGCGACATTGGCCACGCCGCTGGCCGCCGACCAGGCGCCGCTGTAGATCGTCGAGAACGTCGTCGCATAGCTGCGCGTGGAGACGAAATAGAAGTTGCCGAGCTGGTCGAGGCTCGCCACCCCGTCGAGCGCGGTGCTGTTCGCGCCGGCGACGGCGCCGCGAAACGCGAAGGTCCGGTCGTCGACGCGCGCGGCGTAGAAGAGGTTGGTGTCGACCGACGGATCGTTGCGGTTGTTGAAGAAAAGGAACTGCCCGTCCTTCGAGATGAAGGGCTCCATGGCGTCGCCCGTGTAGCCCGCGATCGTCACGTCGACCGGGTCGGCGAACGCCGTGTACGGCGCGGGCGTCGGGTCGGTCGATGCCCCCGAAGCGCCACCGCAGCCGGCCAGCGCCGCGCAGATCGGCACCGCGATGGCGAGCGCTGCGTTCAGCCACGTCCTCATCGCATCACTTCTGGCCGCCGGACTTCGGCGCCTCGCCGGTGCGCGGCGGGTTGGCGCGCAAGTCGAGCAGGGTGCGCTGCTGCTCGGGGCTCAGGATGTTCTTCAGGCGCACCGCCAGCGTGAGCTGCGTGCGCTTGAACTCGCGCTCGGCCGCCAGGACCTTGTCGAGCTGGGCCAGCACTTGCGGCTCGTCGACCTTTTCCTTGGCCAGCAACTCGACCAGTGGCTCCAGCGCGCGTTGCATGTCCCACTGAAGGTCGAGGATGCGGCCCTGCGCCCGCTTGACCTCGGCGATGACAGCGCCCTTCTGCGCCTCGCTGAGCTGGATCGCTTTCTGGTGCTGCATGATCAGCTCGGGCGGCAGCACGCTCCGGGCGATCGGGTCGTTGGGTGGCGCCGCCTCCTGCGCGAGCGCGGCCTGGGCGATCAGCCCGAAGCACAGGGCCAGAGCGGACGCAGACCGGTTGAGCGTTTTCATCGACGAATCTCCTCGGAACGATTGAATGAAGGCTGGCCGAGCCCGGCCGTCGGCAAGGCCGCCCAGGACGAGCGCTGCAAGGGATCGCCGGCATCGGCCAGCAAGCTGTCGGTCGGCGTTCGCCAGCCCGGCAGCGCGAGCGCGCCGTCGTCCGGGGACGCGGGGCGCTGGCGAGGGACGACCCAGATCGCCACGGCGACGACGGCCACCGCGAGGCCTGCGGCCCACGTCGGCCTGGACAAGCGTCGCGCCGGCGGCGGGCGAGCGCGCACGGCAGCGCGGGCGAGCACGACCTCGAACTCGGGCGCCGCGGTCAGGTCGCGCTCGCGCAGGGCGCCGAACTGCGCGTGCAGGTCGCGATCGGTCGTGTCGCTGGTCATGCCGGCCTCGTCACGGAGAGAAGTTGGCGCAGCCGCGCTTTGCCGCGCGCGTAGTGCTGGCGCGCCGAGCCGAGACCGATCGCCATCACGCCGGCGGCGTCTTCGACGGTCATCTCGTGAAAAAAGACGAGCAGCAGCACCTCGCGCTGGCGACTCGGCAGCAGCGCCAGCGCGCGCACAAGTTGCGCGCTCTGCTGCGCCGCCTCGACCTCGGCGTCGGCGGCCGGCGCCGCGTCGCGGCGGGCTTCTTCGGCGGCCCATCGAAACGACAGCAGATCGCGCACTGCCCGGCGCCGGCGATGGTCGGCGGCAGTCCGGAGAATGACGCCGAACAGCCAGGTCCTGAACGACGCACGGCCATCGAAGCGGGCCCTTCCGTCGAGCACTTTCAGATAGCTCACCTGCAACACCTCTTCCGCCTCGCTGCGGTCGCGCCGGCAGCAGTTCTTCGCCCACGCGAAGGCAGCCCGGTGGTGAACCGCCAGTTCGCGCCTGAGCTCGCCAGGCCCGGCCGGGTCGCCACGTTCTGCCGTCATTGATCGATGGGTCGCTTGCCGGGCGCTGCCATATGACAGCGCTCCAACCATAGGGCCAGCGCAGCACAGGTGCCTGCCCGCTTCGCCCGAAGGCCGGCAGGCAAGCCCCGCGCCGTGACTTTCGTCGGGCGCGGGCCTCAAGACGGGCCGCCGGGCGCCGATACCTTCTCATCCACCACGGCCATTCGAGCCGCTTTTCACACTTCCGGTCGGCGCGCGAATGAGCTCGGGCGATTCACATCAGATCCACGCGGCACTGACCGCGGCGCAAAAGTCGATTCGCGAGGCGCTGGCCGCGGCAATCGACCCGGCGACGAGCGCGCTCAAGACGCTGGTGCGTGCCGCTCCGCCGGGCGAGCGCCCGATGCTGTCGCAGGCGCTCGCGGTGCTTCAACTTTCGCGCCAGCCGCTGCTCGCCGCCTTCGAGAAGGCACTCGCCGCGGCCGTCGACGAAGAGGTGACGCCCGAAGGCGAAGCCAGCGGCTTCCACGATCCGACCGACTGGATGTCGGTCGGCCTGGTCGACGAAGACCAGTTCGAGGACCGGCTCGCCTTCGAGCGCGTCGGCCAGGTCATCGCCCACGAATGCGAACCGGAGCTGCGCGAGCTGACGGCCTATACCGGCGAGCTCCTCAACGTCGGCTGGGCCGACCCGGCATCCAACCCGATGCGCGGCCAGGTCATCGGCGCGGCCCTGTACCAGGCGGTCGAGTCGGTGGCCGAAGGCGGCGCATGCCGACGCATCCTCGTCAAGGAGCTGGGCCAGGCGCTGGCCAAGGCTCTGCCGTCGTCGTATCGCGGCATCGTCAAGGACTTCTCTTCGCGCGGCTTTCGGCAGGTCGATCTCACCGTGCGCCCGTCGCCTCCGCCAGTCGGCGGCGGCGCCAACGGCGGCGTTGGCGCCAACGGTGGCGGCGTCGGCAACGGCGCGAACAGCAGCGGCGGCTTCCCCGACGCCCCCGCGGGGGCAAGCGGAGCGGCGGCCCCGGGGTTCGAGGCGATGCGCGACCTCTGGGAAAAGTCGATGCTGGGCCGCATGCCCGTCGGCGGCGCCGCCGAGATGGCGCGGGCCTGGGAAGCCTCGATCCGCAGTACGCAGGCCATGGGCTTCGTCGCCCCGCCCGCCGGCGCCGGCGGCGACAGCTCGGCCGCCCTGCTCGAGCGATTGATGCAGGAAGCGATGAGCGGCGCAGCGTGGCAGGACGCGTCCGGGCAATCCGACGGCTCGCTCGTGCGAGGCGGAGGCGGAGGTGGCAGCGGCAGCGGCATTGCCGATGTCGATCTCATGCGCCTGCTGCGCCGGCTCAACGACTCTGCTTCGGCACGCCCAAGCCAGGGCGCGGGCGCCGGGCCGGCGCGCACTGGCGCCGAGCCGACCTTCTTCGGCGCGAGCTTTGCCTCGACCGGCATGGGCGGCGCGCAAAGCGTGTTCGCCGCCTTGCCGCCGACCAACCTGATCCGCGCCCACCATGACGAACTGGTGCAGGCGGCCACGGGCGAGGTCGATCACATGGTGATCGAGGTGGTCGCCAGCCTGTTCGACCAGATCCTCGCCGACACGCGGGTGCCGCCGCAGATCGCGCGCGAGATCGCCCGGCTGCAGATGCCAGTGCTGCGCGTGGCCCTGCGCGACACGAGCTTCTTTTCCGTGCGCAGGCACCCGGTGCGACGCTTCATCAATCGCATCTCGACACTCGCGGCGGGTTTCGGCGAGTTCGAGAACGGGCCGGGCAAGGAGTTGCTGGTCCGCGTCAATGCCCTGGTTACGGAGATCGTAGAAGGCGACTTCGACCAGGTGCCGCTCTACGTCAAGAAGCTCGGCGAGCTCGAGCAGTTCGTCTCGGCCAACGCGCGCGTCGAGTTCGAGAAGAGCCCCGCCGGGGCCACGCTGCAGGCCAAGGAGGCCGAGTGGCAGGCGGCGCAGGTCTTCAGCGGGCGCCTGCACGAAGCCTACGAAAACCTGCCCATTCCGGGCTACCTGAAGGAGTTCCTGGCGAGCGTCTGGAGCCAGGCGATCGTCGCCTCGGCGCAGGGCAGCGACGCCGATCCGGCGCGCGAGAAGCGCTTTCGCCGCGCCGCCTTCCATCTCGTCGCAAGCATCCAGCCCAAGCGCTCGATCGAGGAGCGCAACGAGTTTCTTGCCGGCCTGCGCGGCCTGACCGGCACGCTCGACGAGGGCCTGGCGCTGATCGGCTGGCCAAAGGAAGAACACGACGCCTTCTTCGGCAAGCTGATCGCCGATCACTCCGGCTCGCTCAAGGCGGCGCCGGGCAGCGACCTCGATCGCAACATGCTGCTGCGCCAGCTCGACGTCGCGGCGCGGATGCCGCTGCCCGACGCCGGCGAGGCGAGCGCGGCGGCCAGCGCACCCGAGGGCCAGGCCTTCGAGCCACGCTTCACGGCCCAGGAGGCGAGGCGCGTCGGCCTCGTCGACGAAGCCGCGGTCGACTGGTCGAAGCCGGCGAACGTCGCTGCCGCGAAGGAGAGCGTCGCCCCTGTGGCCGACGCATCGACGTCGAACGACAGCGGAGCGACGATCGAGCTCGACTTCGATCTCGCAACGCGGCCGGCGCCACTCGACGAACCCCCGATCGGCAGGACGGCAGTCGCCAAGGAAGTCGCTGCGGCAGTCGTCATGCCGGTTGCCGAGCCAGTCGCGATGCCCGTCGCGGGACCGGTCACGTCCCCCGCTGATCCCGACGCCTTTCCGACGATCGAGCCGCCCACTTGGGTGGCAGCGCCTCCGGCCCCGACAGCAACCGCGCCGACCGTCGCCGTCGTAGCCGCACCCTCTGCTCCTGCGGAGCCCGAAGAGCCCACCGAAGGCTCGCAGCTCCTGCATCACCTGCAGATCGGCGTCTCGTACCGGCTGCAGTTGAAGGACAAGTTCGAGAAGGTTCGTCTCACGCACATGAACGCGAGCAGAACGTTCTTCCTCTTCACCCACGGCGTCGAAGACCGGGGCACGATCTCGATGACGGTGCGCATGCTCGGGCGACTCTGCGACACCGGGCGGATGAAGGCGTTCGAAGACAAGCCCCTGTTCGATCGCGCCACCGAGCGGCTGCGCACGCAAGGCCCGCCACCCTCGCCCGCAGCGCCCGTTCGCAAGCCCGAGCTGTCGACCTCCTGAGGCCTCGTCGCTCGCCTCAGGCGACCGGGGTATCGCCGAGGACGACGCCTTCGTAGACGAAGAGCGAGGGCAGGCCGCCCGTGTGCAGGAACAGCACCTTCTCGTCGGCGCGCAGGCTGCCCGACCGCGCCAGGCCGATCAGCCCGGCCATCGCCTTGCCGGTGTAGACCGGATCGAGCAGCAGCCCTTCGCTGCGCGCCAGCAGTTGCACCGCCTCCACCAAAGGTGCGTTCGGCAGCGAGTACTTGGGCTGCCAGTACCCGCCGATCGTGACCACCGACTCGCGCGGCACGGCGAGGCGAACGCCGAGCAGATCGAGCACCGCCTGCGCCTCGCGATGCACCAGCGGCTCCTGGTCGAGCGGGTCGCGGCTGACGCCGATGCCGACGATCGGCGTCGCGACGTTGGCGCCGAGAAAGCCGGCGAGCAGTCCGCCGTGCGTGCCCGAGCTGCCCGAGCCGACGACGACGCGATCGAACGACAGGCCGCGCTCGAAGCACTGCTGCTGCAGCTCAAGCGCGCAGGCGACATAGCCCAGGCCACCGAGCGCGTTCGAGCCGCCGCCGGGGATGACGTAGGCCTTGCGGCCCGCGGCAGCCACGTCGTCGGCGACCTTCTGCATCGCCTTGCCCATGTCGCTGCCCGCCGAGACGACGGTGATCGCCTCGACGCCGAGCAGGCGGAACATGAAGTGGTTGCCGCCGCCTTTGGCGTCGTAGCTGCCGGCAACGCGCTCCTCGATGACGAAGCGGCACTTCAGGCCTTCCTTCACCGCCGCGGCGAGCGTGATGCGGCAATGGTTGGACTGCGGCGCGCCGCAGGTGACCAGCGTGTCTGCCCCTTGCGCCAGTGCGTCGGCGACCAGGAACTCGAGCTTGCGCGTCTTGTTGCCGCCCGGAAAGAGGCCGAGCAGGTCGTCGCGCTTGACCCAGACCTCGGGGCCGCGCCCGCCCGGACAGGTGGCCGCCAGCGCGGCGCTGAAGCGCGGCATCGGCTCGAGCGGCGTGGCGCCTTCGGTGTAGCGGCGGCGGGGAAAGCGTTCGAGATTCATGCGGCGATTCTGCGGTCCCGCACGGCCTTGGCGAGCGCGATCAACACCGGCTCGGTCTCCGCGAAGCCGAGGCAGGCGTCGGTGATCGAGACACCGTGGCGCAGCGGCGTGCCGGGTACCAGGTCCTGCCGCCCGGCCTCGAGGTGGCTCTCGATCATGACGCCGACGACGCGCCGCTCGCCGCCCGCGATCTGCCCGGCCACGTCGCGCGCCACCGCGACCTGGCGCATGTAGTCCTTGGCGCTGTTGCCGTGCGACACATCGATCATCACCTGCTCACGCAGGCCGGCAGCGCGCAACACGGCGCACGCGGCCTCGACGTTCGCGGCGTCGTAGTTGGGCGTCTTGCCACCGCGCAGGATGATGTGGCAATCGTCGTTGCCGCGCGTCTCGAAGATGGCGGCAACGCCCATCTTCGTCATGCCCATGAAGGCGTGCGGCGAGCGCGCCGCGAGGATGGCGTCGGCGGCGACCTTGATGCTGCCATCGGTGCCGTTCTTGAAGCCGACCGGCGAGCTCAGCCCCGAGGCGAGCTGACGATGGCTTTGGCTTTCGGTCGTGCGGGCGCCGATGGCGCCCCAGGCGATCAGGTCGGCGACGTACTGCGGGCTCAGCAGGTCGAGAAACTCGGTGCCGGTCGGCATGCCCTGGCGCGTTAGCTCGAGCAGGAGACGACGCGCCCGCTCCAACCCTTCGTTGATGGCGAAGCTGCCGTCGAGGTGCGGGTCGTTGATGTAGCCCTTCCAGCCGATCGTCGTGCGCGGCTTCTCGAAGTAGCTGCGCATGACGACGAGCAGCTCGTCGCTCGTCCTCGCCGCAACCGCCTTGAGCCGCGCCGCGTATTCGAGCGCCTCGTCGTGATCGTGGATCGAGCACGGGCCGACGACGACGACGAGCCGGTCGTCGACGCCATGCAGCACCGCGGCGATCGCGAAGCGACTGGTCTCGACGAGGGCGAGCGTGGCGTCGTCGACCGGCACGCGCTCCTGCAGCAGCGCCGGCGTGATGAGCGGGCGCACGGCGCCGATGCGCACGTCGTCGATGCGCGTCGTGTCGAGCGTGCTGTTGCGGCTGCCGACCTCGCGGTCGTGCAATGGATCGTCGAGGCTGGCCATGGGATGCGAACGATACGCGAAGGATTTCGCTTCAGGCATGCGGCGCAGTGCCCGGCAGTCGGGCCTGACGCAGAATCGATGCTCCCTCGCAACCGAAGCGATCCGCATGGCTGATCCTCGCCCCAGCATCGCCGACAAGCGGCGAACCTTTCGTGCCTTGCACGCGTCCGGATGCTTCGTCATTCCGAATCCATGGGACGTCGGCAGCGCGCGCTGGCTGCAAGGCCAGGGCTTCAAGGCGCTGGCCACGACGAGCTCGGGCTGCGCGTGGTCGCTCGGCCACTTCGACGGCGGGCTGTCGCGCGAGGCGGTGCTGGCGCACCTGCGCGAAATCGTCAGCGCGACCGACGTGCCGGTGAACGCCGACTTCGAGAACGGCTTCGCCGCCGACGCGGCGGGCGTCGCCGAAAGCGTGCGCCTCGCCGTCGAGACCGGCGTGGCGGGCCTCTCGATCGAGGACTCGACCGGTGACGCGGCGCGGCCCTTGTTCGAGATCGACATCGCGGTCCTGCGCATGCGCGCTGCACGGCGTGCCATCGACGCGGCAGGCGGCGACACGCTGCTCGTCGGCCGCGCCGAATGCTTTCTCGTCGGCCGTCCCGACCTCGACGAAACGATCGCCCGGCTGAAGGCCTACGCCGAGGCCGGCGCCGACTGCCTCTATGCGCCGGGCCTGCGCACGCCGGAGCAGATCGGCGCGGTCGTCGCCGCCGTCGCGCCCAGGCCCTTCAACCTGCTCATCGGCTGGGCCAGCGAGCTGACCGTGGGGGACGTCGCGGCGCTAGGCGTGCGCCGCATCAGCGTCGGCGGCGCGCTGGCCCGATCGGCCTGGGGCGGCTTCGTCGCGGCGACGCGCGCGATCGCCGACCATGGTCGCTTCGACGGCTTTGCCGGCGCCGCTTCGGGCACCGAGCTGAATGCCTTCTTTCGCGACGACCTGCTGAAGCGGGCGATCTGACGATGAGCGAGATGCCAGCCTGGATTGCCGCTGCCCGCGACCATTGGCGCTGGAAGGGCGGCGAACGGCCGCCCTTCGCAGTGACGCCGGGCCCCGGGCAGACCTCGGTGTGGGACTTCCCGCGACCACCGCGCCTGGAGCCCGACACGCGTGAAGTCGTCATCCGCTGGGGCACGACCGAGGTCGCCCGCACGCGCCGCGCGATCCGCGTGCTGGAGACGGCGCACCCGCCGAGCTTCTACCTGCCCTGGGTCGACGTGTCTGCGCATCTTCTGCAGCTTGCGAACGGTTCGTCGTTCTGCGAATGGAAGGGACCGGCACAGTACTGGACGCTGGTCGACGGCGATCGGCGCCTGCCCGGCGTGGCCTGGAGCTATCCGCGGCCGATGCAAGGAGCGGAGGCGCTGGCCGACTGCGTGGCCTTCTATCCGGCCGAACTCGACTGCCGCGTCGGAGGCGAACCGGTTTCGCCGCAGCCGGGCGGGTTCTATGGCGGATGGATCACGCCGGAGCTGGTGGGGCCGTTCAAGGGAGAGGCGGGATTGACGGGGTGGTGAGCGTCGAGGCGCGCCGCGGCTCCGGCGCGCGAGTTGTTCTCGGGCAGGTCCGTGGGAGTAAAGTAGCTTTAACGAAAGCCTTAATGGATAGTGCAACATGACTCTGCGCGCCTCAGACATTGTTCCCATCAGCGAAGCCCGAGCCCGGCTCACCGAACTGGCCGAGGATGTCGTGGGCTCCGGGTCGGAAAAGGTGCTGACCAAGAACGGGGCCAGCTACGTGGCACTCGTCGACGCTCGCCGGCTCGACTACTACCACGCTCTCGAAGCCGAACACGCCAACCTCGTGCTCGCCGAAGATGCCGTCACGGGACTCCAGCAAGCCTTGTCCGGCCAGTTCGTCTCCGACGACGAACTCGATGAAGCGCTCGGCACCACGCCTGTCCGGTGAGCATTCCAGTCAACGCCAAGGTTCGGGCGGTCCCGAACTTCCTGGCCTGCCTGCGTGCCGCGCGCGGCTTCATGGTCGAGCAAGATGCTGCTTCGGCGCCCGCACGTTTCGAGAAGCTGCAAGCCGAGATATCCAGGGCTCGGGGTCTCCTGGCCTTTGCGCCCACGAGTGGTCGCCCCGCCAGATTCCTCGACGCCAAGACCGGCTGGGGTCAGTTCAGGGCGCGGCATGCCGTCGAGCTCGCGCGAGCGCTCGGTATGCCCGAGCTCCGCGAGCTCGTGCTGGCTCGCCATGTCATGCTCTATTCCCACTCCCAACGGGATGTACTGCTGCTCTCCTTGCGCCACGAACGCCAGTTCGGATACCGCCTGCCAAGATAGGGTCCCGACGGGAAGATCGACGTTCAAGCCGCCCCGCCAGTGATTGGCGCCACCGGCTGCAGCAAGGCGGCGAGCGCTTGCCAAGCCGTGCGATCGTGGGCCAGGTCCGCGCTGAAAAGCGACGCGGCAAGCGCCTCTTCGCGCGATTGCACGATGGCGATGAACTCGTGCGCGCCGCCCATGGCCCGAAACGTGTCGAAACCGGCCTCCAGAAAGCGGTGCAGCTCGGCCAGCCCCGCCACCCGTGCCGGCCCGCGCATCAGATGCAGGCCGTGGCGCAGCAGCGGCTTGCGGGTGAACCGGTCGAGCCGCTCCGCGACGCTCACCATCAGCGCGATCTGCCCTTGCCTGTCGGCAGCGCGGCCGACACTTTGCCAGGCCCGGGCGTAGTCGACGGCGCCGAGCCCGGCGCCGCGAAGATGCATTGCCATGGCCGTATCGAGCGATTCAGACAACGCATGCAGCTCGGTCACGTCGGCCACGGTGGCGACGAGTCCCTCGGGAAACAGCTTCACGAGCGCGGGGACCACCCTGGCGAACTCGGCGTCTCGTCGGGTGAAGTCATTCGGGCCGTACAGCTCGTCGAGGAAGAAGCGCGCCGCCGGACCATGGCGCGGCGACCCCAGCAGGTCCGCGTAGGTGTGCGCGAAGCGCCGCTGCTGGAACTCCTTCAGCGCGACGACCTTGGCGTCGAGCCCGGGAACGCCCGATCGCTGCGCGCGCTCGGCGGCGACGACCTGGAGGCTGGCGAGGATGGAATCAGCTTGTGCCGACATGGAAGGCTGCCATTCCCCAGGGGCGACGTCGGGATGGGCCGCCGCCGCGGCAGGTAGGCATGATGGCAGCATGAACGAAAACGCGAACCCGACCATCAGGCATCTTCGCGCCAGCGACCTGCGTGGCGCCGGTCGCCTGGCGATGCACGCCGTGCTCGGCCTCACGGATCTGGTCGAGAACCTGCATCACAACATCATGAAGGTTCGCGGCCCGCTCGGCACTGCGTCGAACGAGCCGGCCGCAGGCATCACCGGGCTGGTCTATCGCAGCATCCGCGGCACCACCCGGCTCGTCGGGGGCAGCCTCGATGCCCTTCTCAGCCAGGTGCTCGCGCTCGTCCGGACCGCCGAGGTCCTGCCGTCGCCCGAGCGTGAAGCGGTGGTCGCGGCGCTCAACGGCGTCCTCGGCGACCATCTCGAAGCCACCGCCAACCCGCTGGCGATCGAGATGCAGCTTCGCCACGACGGCAAGCCGCTCGACATCGAGTCCGGCTCGCTTGCCTTGCCACAGGCCCGCGGCCGCATCCTCCTGCTCGTGCATGGGTTGTGCATGAGCCCGGTGCAGTGGCGGCGCCACGGCCGCGACGTCGGCGCCACCCTGGCTGCGGAGGGCGGCTTCACGCTGCTGCACCTGCACTACAACAGCGGCCTGCACATCTCGGCCAACGGCCGCCTCCTTGCCGACCGGCTTCGCAAGCTGCAGGCGGCCTGGCCGGTTCCGATCGAGGAGCTGGTGATCATCGGCCACAGCATGGGCGGCCTCGTCGCCCGCAGCGCCTGGGAGCTGGGCCGTGCTCGCGGCGACGCCTGGCCCGGCCGGGTCACGAAGATGATCTTCCTTGGCACGCCGCATCACGGCGCGCCGCTCGAGCGCGGCGGCCACTGGATCGACGTGATCCTCGGCGCCAGCCCCTACACCGCGGCGTTCGCGCGACTGGGCAAGATGCGCAGCGCCGGCATCACCGACCTGCGCCACGGCAGCCTGCTCGACAGCGACTGGGCCGGCAGCGACCGCTTCGCCCACGGCCATGACACGCGAACGCATGTGCCGCTGCCGGCCGGCGTGGCCTGCTATGCGGTCGCCGGCTCGCTCGGCAGCGAGCCGGGCGAACTGCGCGAAAAGCTCCTCGGCGACGGCATCGTTCCCGTCGCGAGCGCCCTCGGCCGGCACAAACAGGCCGCGCGCTCCTTGCATTTCGAACCGGGCCGGCAATGGATCGGTCAGGGCCTGAATCACCTCGACCTGCTCGACGCCGATGAGGTGCTGGCGAAGCTCGAGGAGTGGCTCTAGATGCCCCGAACCAGCGGCACGAGGGTGCCGCGAATCCCGGCTCGCTGAAGCTTCGAGCGCCCGCGACAACGACAAGGATCAGCGCTGCGTCATCGGCCACAGGCGCGTCGCGCAGACGCAAACCAGCGCGCCGAACAGCAGCGAGCCGGCGGCAATCGTCAACGAGAGCGTGAAGGCCGCACGCGGGTCGACGCTTCCCCGCAGAAACCCGGCCACCATCGGCGGGCCGACGATCTGGCCGATGCCGTACATGACGGTCAGAAGGCCGGTGGTGCTCGCCACCTGCTCGGGGCGGATGCGCCGTACTTCCTGCATCGCAAAGAAGGTGATCGTCGTGAATGGCAGGCCGAGCAGCAGGCTGCCGATGGCGAAGCCGGCCGCCGTCGGCGCAGCGACGCCGATGCCGATGCCGATCGCCTGGATGACATAGGCCGCGGCGAGCAACAGGCGCAGGTCGACGACCATGCGCAGGCGCGACGAGAGTAGTGCGCCGACCACCACGCCGGCTCCCAACACCGGCCAGAACAGGTCGAGCCACGGCGAGCCCGGCAGCGCCGCCCGCGCGATCACGGGCAAGAAGGTGGCGGTGACGATGTAGCCGAAGCCGGCCAGGCCGTAGGCGAGCGCGAGCGTCACGATCTCCGGGCTGCCGTGCCGTGGCTGCGCTGACGCTGTCGCGACCGGCGCCGCGGCCGGCGGGGCAGTCGTTGCAACGACCCCCTCGACCCTCGGCGCGAAGACGCGCCACACCGACGCCGTCAGCGCGAAGGCGAGCGCCGCGAAGACAAGCCAGGCGCCGGCGGCTCGCCACTCGAGGGCGACGAGCGCGCTCGCAAGGAGGCCGCTGGCGACGATGCCGGCACCCGGGCCGGCAAACATCACGCCGCCGAGCGCCGGCGCGCCGCGGACGGCGACCTGGGCGAGGCACCAGGCCGACGAATAGACGAACACGAGTGAGCTGGCGACGCCGGCGGCGAAACGCAGCGCCGGCCACAGGACGGGCAGCGGCAGGGCCATGCCCAGCGTCAGAACGATCGTCCCGACCAGGCCGGCGCGCACCAGCGACGGCGCATCGATCGCCGCAGGCTGCCCGAGGCGAGCGCGCAACTGCGGCTGGAAGGTGCAGAACAGCGCGCCGGCGAGATAGCCGAGGTAGTTCGCGCTCGCGAGCCAGCTGGCCGAGGCGAGGTCGACGACGCCGTCGTGCAGCATCATCGGCAGGATCGGCGTGAACGCGAAGCGGCCGATGCCCATGGCGACGGCCAATGCAACCAGACCGGCGACGGCGATCGAGAGCGCTGATGGCAACAAATGAAGTCCGTCGGACCTTCCGGCCGAATTGTGGCAGTTGCCTACCTAATCGAGCGCCGCGATGAGTGGCAGGCCGGCCTTTCCCACGAGCGGCGAACGGTCCGCTCGGAAAGACCGAGCACTTCGCCGATCTCGGCCTCCGTCAGGCCGCCGAAGTAGCGCATCTCGACGATCTGCGCCGCACGAGCGTCGGCCTGGGTCAGGACCTCCAGCGCCTCGTGCACGCGCAACGCATCGGTCTCGGGCGCCGCAAGCTTGTCGGAGAGCTCGGTGCAGATAAGCCTCATGCACGAGCGAGGTCGTATCGAGCAGGGTCATCGTCCGGTGCTGACGCAAGCGCGCGCGCCAGCCTGCGCAAGTCCTCATAGAGCAGCGTGAACGCCTGCCCGGCGGCGCGTTCATCTCCCCGACGCGCCGCCGCGAGTAGCACCGTGAGTTCGGACATCGATCGCCTCCCTCGCCGATTCTGCGGGCAGACAGCAAGGTGCGCCAGCGCTGCCGACCGGAGGTCGTGCATGGCCGGTTGTCTTGCTCCAGTGCGTACTTCCAAGTAACCGGCCTTCACGCCGCGAACAAGGACAAGGACATGAGCGTTGCTGCTTCCGCTGGTACGCCTGCCGGCGAACGGCCCTCGATTCATCGAATCGGCGGCGAGGCGCTGCGTTTCTCGCCTGATGACGGCGCCACGCGCGCTGACCTTCGCCTCGCAGTCGGCGGCGAGGCGGACCGGCAGCGGAGGCTCGCCCACCTGCTTCGCCTCTCGGGGGCGGACCGCCGCATGCGCTTCATGCGGATCATGTCGGACGAGGCGCTCGAATCGCACGTCGCCGCGCTCGATCTCGGTCGCGACGTGCGCCTGACCTTGCTCGATCCGGTCGGCTCGATGGTCGCCCTCGCGGAGGGCTTCATCTATATGGCCGGTGCTTGCCGCGAGATGGAGGTGGCGTTTTCGACCGATGCCCCGTGGCGAAGGCTTGGCTTGGCCAGGTTCCTCTGGACCGCCATGACGAGGCGCGCCCGCGACCACGATGTCGAGCGCGTGATTCTTCACTGCGACAGTCGCAACGCCGGCATGCGCGGCTTGCTGAGCTCGGTCGGTGCAAGCACACATGTCGAGACAACCGAAGTCCACGCCACCTGGCCTGTCGCCGCGTCATGCTGATGCGACGTCCTGGGCACTGAGCGCCGTGGCCAACCTGCTGCTGCTCTTCCTGTGCATGCTCGCAGGCATGATGCTTCGCTGGTCCGGACGGGCGCCGGCCGGCGCGCATACGGCGCTGAACATGGTGATCATTCATGTCTCGTTGCCGGCCATGACGATCCACACCCTGCATGCCTTCGAGTTCGACCCGCGCCACCTGTGGCCGGTCCTGATGCCGTGGATCCTGTTCGCGATCGGCGCCGGCGTGTTCTGGGCGGTCGGCACGTGGCTCCGGCTGCCGCGCGCCAGCATCGGTGCGCTCACGCTGGTCGGCGGTCTCGGCAACACGTCGTTCGTGGGACTGCCGATGATCGAGTCGCTGCAGGGCCGCGACGGCATGGGCCTCGGGCTGCTCATCGACCAGCTTGGCTCGTACCTTGCGCTCAGCACCGTCGGCGTGTTCGCCGTCGCGTTCTATTCCGCCGACCGCCATGCCCGATTGAGCTCGATGGCCGTCAAGATCGCGACCTTCCCGCCGTTCATCGCCCTCGTTTTCGCGATGCTTCTTCGCGCCGTGCCCCTGCCGATTGCCGTCGACGCGGTGCTGGTGCGGCTCGGCGACACCCTGGCGCCGCTGGCGCTGCTCTCGGTGGGCCTGCAGCTGCGCTTCGACACGCTGCGCGGTCAGGCGAGGCTGCTCTCGCTCGGCCTCGGCTACAAGCTGCTGATGTGCCCGGCCCTCGTGCTGGGGGCGCTGTGGCTGCTCGACGCCCGCTTCGACATGACGAACCGTGTCAGCATGATCGAGGCGGCCATGCCGCCCATGATCGGCGCGGGCATCGTCGCCGCGGAGGCCAAGCTCGATGCCCCGCTCGTTTCGACCATGATCGGCATCGGCATTCCGATCGGCTTGTCTACCGCACCGCTTTGGCACTGGCTGTTCCAGTGCGTCGCGTAGCGTGCCTCAGGTCGCACCGATATGGCGGCCGAGCGGCGAACGCTGTCGTACATTGCTGAAAAATTCGCTCGCCTGCACATTGGCGAGTGCGCGGGTCGCAAGGCCGACATCGCCGCTACTGCGCTCAGCCGACGCTCGTCGGCCCGCGCTCACGCAGCGCCGCGATAACTGTGCCCAGCCGCTCGCGCTGAAGATCGTCGAGGGTCGCGCATTCGATTGCCGCTGCCAGCAACTCGTTCGGCGCAAGCGGGGACTGCGCGCCGCGTTGCCTGCCCTCCAGGGCTGCTTTCATCGCCCGCAGCTTGAGGTCGCGGCGCGCCGCGGCGAACGCAGGTGGCGAATCGAACTGAAACGCGGCCTCCAGCTGCAACAGCAGGTCGTCGGGCGTCGCACCGCTTCGCGAGCCGTCGCGGGGCTGGGAATTGACCAGCGCAGCGCGCCGGGCCAGCGCTTGTTCCCAGGCCGGCGGCAGCACGGGCTGCGCCGCCCGGCGCTGCTCGAGCGCGGCCCTTGCCTCGGCGGAGTCGGCTCCCTGTTCGAGCTCCTCGCACAGCGCCAGCTTGGCCAACAGCAGGTCGCAGGTGGCGTGCCAACCGCGTTGCCCGCTCGCGACCAGCAGCTGCCGAACGCCGTCGCGCGCCCTGAAGAACTGCGCATCGAGCGCGGCTGCGTCGCCGCGCGGGGCAGGCCCCAGACGCTGCCACTGCATGTCGACCTCGGCCAGGGTGCGCTTGAGTTCAGCCGGCGGCGTGTCGGCAGCCACGGTCGCGAGTCGTTCGATCAGCGCGGCCCGCGCGGCGCCGTTGGCTCTGAACTCCGCGTCGCGCGCGCTGAAGGCAGCGTCTCGCGCGCTGAAAACCGCGTCGATGTCGGCCTTGAAGCGTGCCCATAGCGCGTTCTCGACGGCGCGCGCCAGCGGCAGCGCTGCGGCATGACGCTGCCACTCGGCCTGCAGCTCGCGCGCCCTGCCGATCCACTCCCGGCCGTTCGCGCCCGCCGCCCTCGCCTCGCCCGCGAGTGCTGCGGCGCTGGCGACCAGTCGCTCGCGTTCGATCTGGGCGGCGCGCCGCGCTTCGTTCAGCGGCGCTTCCAGGCGCAGCACAGCGGCGTTGACGCGCTCGACCAGCTTGTCGCGCTCGCGGCGCGGCACCGTGTGCTCGAGCGGCCCCAGCCTTCGAAATTCGCCGTGGAATCGCTCCAGGGCAGCGGCCAGCGCCTTCCAGTCGGGCACCGCATCGGCTTTGTCCGGATCGGCCAGTTCGATCGCGTTCAGCGCCTCGACCAGTTGATTGCGAGCCTGCAGGTTCTGGGCTCGCGCGGCGCGCTGCACGTCGAGGTGGGCGGCCACGGGGCGGTAGGCGACCTTGAGTGCGGCTTCGAAGCGCTGCCAGAGCAAGCGGTTGGTGGCGCCACCCAGGCGATCGAGTTCCTTCCAGCGCGCGCGCAGGTCGTCGATGACCTCGGCCTGTTGCCGGATCGACAGCTTCACGATCTCCGCACCCGGCTCGCCGAGGGTGGCCGCCGCCAGCGCTTCGGCTTGCAGCACGAGTTCGTCGCGTGCCAGGCCTCCGCCCCAATGCTGCCAGCCCTTGAGCCGCGTGTACTCGGCCTGGACCGCATCGATTCGCGGGGCCAGCATCGCGCCTGACGCGCCGCGATGCAAGAGCTCGTCGACCTCGAGCAGGTGCTTGTGGGTATCGGTGAGATGACCGGCGGCGAGAGCGGCCTCGGCCCGTTCCAGCGCGGTGGCCAGTGTGCCGGTGCGTTGAAGTCGGACTTCTCGCTCACGGCCGAGTGCTCGCTCGCGCCGCTCGGCGCGTCTGGCCTGGTGCGCCTGGTCCCGTGCCTGCTGCCATTGCTCGAAGCGCTGGGTCAGCGCAGCGACAAGATTGGCATCGGCAAGCGGCGCAAGCGCCAGCCAGCGCGACGCCGGATCGAGCGGCGTGGCGCCCGGTTCGGCAGTGGCGTCGCTCGCTGGACGTTGC
>JBBRLS010000037.1:0-43500 GCA_038231215.1 Burkholderiales bacterium
CTATTCTCGGGCGTGCATAAGCTCGAAACAGCGGCGCCGACATATCCTGGCCAGTCTGGACGGGCGGACACATCGGGCGAACCTGCGGACGACTCGACTATCTACCAAGTATCCGAGTCTCCGAGTCTCCGAGTCGCCTGTCTTAGCACTTCATTGTGGCGAGGTGGATTTCCTCAACTATGGTCTGCTAGTCGTGAGTCCTACGCCGACGCTCGTCGCCTCGCGCCGATCGAACTTTGGGCGCTAGACGTGCGCCCGTGCGCCGCGTTGCCGTTCCTATAGATGTCGAACAGGTGCTGCTTAAGCCACTGGCAACTTGGCAACTGCGTGACCTCGACCAGGGCAAAACGAACGTCGGCTTCGAGACGCGGATGGCGCGATGGCGCGATGGCGCGATGGAGTGTCAACTGATGGTCGACTGGAGGTGGCAAGCGCGGCTGGCTGAACGGTCGATGGCTGGCTACAGTCGATACCCATCGAGGGTCCTCCGAGTTGCCGCCTCGCCTACTCAGTCATAAACGCAGAACAGAGCGGCACACCATATTAGGGCGTCTGCGCCGCCGCTGGGCGGCGTGAAGTTTTGCTCGCTGCTCGTCGCCTTCGCGGCGGCGAGAACAGGCACGCCGTGACGCAAGGCGCTAAAAACGCGGGCCATGACGACCGCCCCCGAAGACCCGTTCGAAAAGACCTACCGCCTCGTCTGCCGGCTCGACGATGCGGAGATCGACTACGTGCGCGACACCTCCGAATGGATTACGCGCTGCGTCTGCCGCGTTCTCGAGCTCGACCCTTCTGCCAACGTCAATGACCTGACCGCGACGGTGCTCGACATGAGCTCGCACGGCCGCTGGCGGCTGATGAAGCCGGAGATCGTCGGCGACCAGCTCGCCTTGCCGATCGCCTCGCCGAATCCATGAAGCACCGGCTCAAGCCGGCTTCGCGCGCTGCTTCATCCGTGCCCGCCACGCCCCGATGAGAACGAGCAGGCCGGGCAGGAGGATCGTCGCCCAGATAATCTTCTCGAGGTTGTCCTTGACCCAGGGGATGTTGCCGAACAGATAGCCGGCGAGCGTCACGCTGCCGACCCACAGCGCCCCGCCGGTCACGTCGTAGAACGTGAACTTGCGCCGCGTCATCTCCGCCACGCCGGCAACGAAGGGGGCGAAGGTGCGCAGGAACGGCATAAAGCGCGCCGCGACGATGGTGATGCCTCCATAGCGCTCGTAGAACGCATGGGCCTGGTCGAAGGCCTGGCGATTGAACCAGCGCGAGCTCTCCCACTGAAACACGCGCGGCCCGATGTGCCGGCCGATCGCGTAGTTGCTCTGGTTGCCGAGCACCGCCGCGAGCCAGAGCAGGCCGAGCACCAACGGCAAGCTCATGAGGCCGGCGGCACACATCGTGCCGACGACGAAGAGCAGCGAATCACCCGGCAGGAAGGGCATGACGACAAGGCCGGTCTCGACGAAGATGATCGCGAACAGAAGCGCGTAGACCCAGGTGCCGTAGTGCCGCACGAAAGTCGCGAGATAGACGTCGACGTGAAGAACGAAATCGAGCAGTTGGCCGAGCATTTCCATGCGGCCGATTATGGCGAGAGCCTGTGCGGATTTCGCGCCGGAGCGCGATGGCGCTCAGCCGGCGTCGTGCGTGTCGAGCGAGGCGACGCTTTCCAGCCAGGCGGCGAGCGCAGGTGGATGCGGCAGTGCCGGCTCGGTCGCCTGCCAGCGGCGCTTGAGCTGGTTGGCGGCGGCGTGAAGCTGCCAGAGCAGCTCTTCGGCCAGCGCCCACAGTTCGACGCGCACGGCAGCGTCTTCGCCGACGTCGTCGCCGAGCGCGCCGAGTTGCTCACGCGTCACGCCGGCCTCGTAGAGCATGCGCTGCAGGGTCGCGTTCTGCTCGTTCATCGAGAGCATCAAGGCGGCGCGAGCGCCGTCGAGCGCGGGCGCGATCGCCGCGGCGGTCTCGCGCCAGCGGCCCAGTTCGTCGGCCAGGCGGAGGAGCCGCGCGATCGATTGCTCCGGTGGCGCACCGGCCTCGGCGTCGGGCGGCGGCGCGGCACGCAGCAAGCGGTGGATCGAAGGCACGAGCGCGGCGTCGTAGCGGCGCGGGTTGATGCGCAGGAGCAGCGAGACGCGCTGCTCCGGGTGCTCGCGCTCGCCGTCGAACATGGCAGTCACCACCTCGGCAAGCGAGAGCATGCGGCCGAGCGGGCTGATCGCGTCGCCGACGAGGCCGCGCGGATAGCCCGAGCCGTCGAGGCGCTCGTGGTGCTCGACGATGGCGCGCACCACCTGCTTGCGATATTCGGGGAAGCGGCCGATCAGCATCGACGAGGTGAGCGGATGCACGTAGACCGGGTTCAGCCGCTCGCCACTCAGGCGCTCGTCGGCGTCGAGCAGGGTCGAATCGATGTGCAGCATGCCCATGTCGTGCAGCAGGCCGGCGGCAGCGGCCTCGGAGATGTCGTGCAACGCGGCACCACCTTCGCGCGCGAGGTGGGCGCAGAGCAGGGCCATCAGGATGCTGTGCGCGAAGAGCGCCGGCCGGCGGTCGTGCGCCAGCGTCAGGTGCAGTGCGATCGGCCGGGGCATCGGCACGGCGGCGATCGCCTCGAGCACGATCTCGCGCGTGCGCCCGGGCGGCGCCATGCGCGCGAAGAACGGCCACTGCGTCATCGCCGCGAGCGCGGCCTCGCGCAGCACCTTGGCATCGACGCTCGGCTCGGCGTCGACGCATTCGTCGAGCGGCCGCGACAGGCGGTGCGAGACGAGCCTCTCATAGAGGCCACGGTCGACCTTGACGCCGCCTTCGAGCAGCTTGATGCCCTGGGCGTTGAAGATCGGCTGCGTCGTCGTGACCGGCTGCGCCATGGCCAGCTCGGCGACCGCGTGCAGGAAGGCGGGCGACGGCTCGGCTTCGGGCGCGGATGCGGCGGCTTCGTTCATCGCACTGAAGCTAACACGCGGTGGGCAGGTTCGATCGCGGCAAAAGCGCGTGGCCTGTCAACTCTGTGGCGATTGCCCGGCGCTCGACGAGGCGCGCCGGGCCGACGACACTGCCGGCCATGCAGCAAGGCTTCGAGATCCGCGCCGAGTGGACGCACCTGAGCTACGCCGAATCGTCGTCGGTGCGCGAGGTCTACGGCTTCGCCGGCAGCCAGGGAAGCGTCAACCTCGAAGGCATCCGCTTCCTTCCCGAAGGCAAGGCCAGCCGCGTCCTCGTCGTCTACATGCACCCGACCAGCACCTTGCAACTGCTGCCGGTACCCCGCGCCATGGCGCGATGCGGCGTGCATGTGCTCTGCGCGGCGAGCCGCTACGCGCGCAACGACACGCCGCTGGTCTTCGAGAACGTCGTGCTCGACCTCGGCGCCTGGATGCGGCACGCGCGCGAGGCCTGGGGCTACGAGAAGGTCGTGCTCTGCGGCTGGTCCGGCGGCGGCGCGCTGGCCCTGCTCTACCAGTCGCAGGCCGAGCGGCCGACCATCACGCAGACACCGGCAGGCGACCCGATCGATCTGGCGGCGGCGCGCCTGATCGCCGCCGACGCCATCATCTTCCAGGCCGCGCACGTCTCGCGCGCGCAACTCCTGGCCGACTGGATCGACCCTTCGGTGCTCGACGAGAACGACCCCGACCGCCGCGATCCCGAGCTCGACCTCTACGATCCGCGCAACCCGAACCAGCCGCCGTATACGGCCGACTACATCGCGAACTTTCGCGAGCGGCAACTGGCGCGACTGCGCCGGCGCACCGACTGGGTCAAGGAGATCCTGCATTCGATGCGCGCGCGCGGCGAGCCGAACGCCGAGCGCGGCTTCGTCACCCATCGCACGATGGCCGAGCCGCGCTTTCTCGACACCACGCTCGACCCGAACGGCCGCCCGCCCGGCACCAGCTATCTCGGCGAGCCGCGCCTCGCCAACAGCGCGCCGGCAGGCATGGCACGCTTCTCGACGCTGCGCGCCTGGCTTTCGCAATGGTCGATCGACGACACCGAGGCGCATGGCGAGCGTTGCGCGGCGCATGTCACCGTGCCGCTGCTGACGATCGAGAACGGCGCAGACGACGCGGTGCCGCAGCCGCACACCGGGCTGATCTACCACGCCGCCGCGAGCGCCGACAAGCGCATGGTCGTCATCGAAGGCGCGTCGCACTACTACGTCGGTCAGCCCGATCGGCTCGAGGAAGCGGTGCGCGTCTGCAGCGAATGGCTGGGCGCGCGCGGTCTGTGCGAGTGAGCCGCTCGAGACCTCCTCCGCGGCGCGCTTCCTACAATGCGGCGTCGGTCGTCGAAGGCCGCTCCACAGGCGCGACGCACCGAGGCCCGATGCCATGAATATTCTGACCCTCTCGCCCCAGTTCGCGAACCTCCGGATCGAGGCAGGCGAGCACGAAAGCAGCGAGACCCGGCTCGATCTGCGATGCTGGCTGAGAGACTCGAATCGACTCGTCGATCGTCAGAGCACGGACTTGGGCGATTCAGGTTGCAGTCTGCGGATCTACGACGCGAGCGGATCAATCCGTGCCGAGAGCCTGCAACACGGCATTGGCTCGGTCCGCTACCGGCCGCCCTCGCCGAATGGGCTCGCCGGTGATTGCGTGATCCAGGCCAACCTTCCCTCGGCGGCATTCGCCAACCTGCTGGCCCTCTGCCTGGCGGGACACGTCTCCCGGCATTTCCATCTGACCCTCGACGAAGTGAAATACGACCCCTCGGGCGCCTTGGTCTGGGACAAGGAAGCCATTCCGTGTCTGACCGTGCTGTCCATCAGCGCCGAGGCGAACCTTCCGCTGGTCGAAGAATCCGTCCATGCCGTCGACGCCTAGCCCTTCCCTCGGGCCCCGGCCGCGCCGGCCGATCCGCGAGTTGCCGGGCGAGCTGATCAGCCAGATCGCCGCCGGCGAGGTGGTCGAGCGGCCCGCTTCGGTGGTGCGCGAGCTGATCGACAACGCGGTCGACGCGGGTGCCACGAGCATCGTCGTCCGCCTCGTCGGCGGCGGCGTGCGCTCGATTTCGGTCGAGGACGACGGCGACGGCATCGCGGCGGCCGAATTGCCGCTCGCGCTGCGCCGCCACGCGACGAGCAAGATCGCCTCGCTGGCCGAGCTCGAAGGCGTGGCCACGCTCGGCTTTCGCGGCGAGGCGCTCGCCGCCATCGCCTCGGTGGCCGAGCTGTCCATCGCCAGCCGCACCGCCGACGCGGCACACGCGACGCGGCTCGACGCGCGTACCGGCGAGCTCTTGCCGGCAGCGCGCGGCGTCGGCACGAGCGTCGAGGTGCGCGAGCTCTTCTTCAACACGCCGGCGCGGCGCAAGTTCCTGAAGACCGAGGCGACCGAGCTCGCTCATTGCATCGAGGCGGTGCGCCGCCAGGCGATCGTGCGGCCCGAAGTCGCGTTCGCGGTCTGGCACGAAGGCAAGCTGGTCGCGCACTGGGCGCGCGCCGGATTGGCCGCCCGCACCGCCGACGTGCTCGGCGCCGAGTTCGTCGGGCGCAGCCGCGCCGTCGGCGTCGACCTCGGCGGCCTGTCCATCGTCGGCCGCGCCGGCACGCCGGAATCGGCGCGCGGCCGCACCGACCTGCAGTACGTCTTCGTGAACGGCCGGCACGTCCGCGACAAGCTGATCGGCCACGCGGTTCGCGCCGCTTACGACGACGTGCTGCACGGCGGCCGCCACCCGGCTTATTTGCTTTTCATCGACGTCGTTCCCGAGCGCGTCGACGTCAACGTGCATCCGACCAAGACCGAGGTGCGCTTTCGCGATTCACGCGAGGTGCACGAGGCGGTTCGCAAGGCGGTGCAGGCGGCGCTCGCGATGGCCGTCGTCGGCCCCGACAGTGCCGCCGCGACTACGCGTCACGAGACGACAGCGGACAGCGCGACGCGACACCCGGGCGACGCGTGGCCAGCGATGCAACGACCTCTCGCATGGCCTGCCGCGTCGCCGCTGCGTGCTGCAGAGCCTACGCCGGCGTTCTGGTCGCGCGAGACGATGCGCGACGCGGCGTCTCCGCCATTCATCACGCCGACCGAAGACGACGCGGCCCGCGCCGGCAGCGACTGGCCGCTCGGCCGCGCCATCGCCCAGATCGCCGGCGCCTTCGTGCTCGCCGAGAACGCCGCCGGCCTCGTCATCGTCGACATGCATGCGGCGCACGAGCGCATCGTCTACGAGCGCCTCAAGGCCGAGCTCGACGGCACCGCAGCGCAGATCCAGCCCTTGCTGATTCCGGCCGCGTTCGCCGCCAGCGCCGCCGAGATCGCGACCGCCGAGAGCAACGCCGAGGCCTTGCGTGCGCTCGGTCTCGACCTGGCGCCGCTCGCCGCCGGCACGCTGGCGCTGCGCTCGGTGCCGGCCGCGCTGGCCGACGGCGACGTCGTCGAGCTGGCGCGCAGCGTGCTCGCCGAGTTTTCCGAGCTGGGCGCGAGCAGCGCGCTCGAGCGGGCCCGCGACCGCCTGCTTTCGACGATGGCCTGCCACGGCGCGGTGCGCGCCAACCGGCAATTGACGATCGACGAGATGAACGCGCTGCTGCGCGACATGGAGCGCACCGAGCGCGCCGACCAGTGCAATCACGGCCGGCCGACTTGGCGCCAGATCAGCCTGCGCGAGCTCGATCAGCTCTTCTGGCGCGGTCGCTGAGATGGTCTCGAAGATGACCGACGACGGGCGCGTGCCGATCACGAAATCGCAGCAAGCCAGCGGCCACACCGACGGCAGTGTCCGCCTGTCCAAGCGCATGAGCGAGCTCGGTCTCGCGTCGCGCCGCGAGGCTGACGAGTGGATCGCGCTCGGCTGGGTGCGCGTCGACGGCCGCGTCGTCAGCGAGCTCGGCTCGCGTGTCGTCGCCAGCCAGCGCATCACCATCGACGCGCCGGCCCGCCATGCACAGGCGCAGCAGGTGACGGTGCTTGTCAACAAGCCGGTCGGCTACGTCAGCGGCCAGGCCGAAGACGGCTACCAGCCGGCGCGCGTTCTCGTCACGCGCGAGCGGCAATGGCGCGAAGATCGTTCCGGCCTGCACTTCAAGCCGCAGCATCTGAGGAGCCTCGTGCCGGCGGGCCGGCTCGACATCGATTCGGTCGGCCTGCTCGTGCTCACGCAGGACGGCCGCATCGCCAGGCAGCTCGTCGGCGAAGGCGGCGAGGTCGAGAAGGAGTACCTCGTGCGCGTCGCCAGCAAGACCGGCGCGCCGCTCGCGCCGGACAAGCTGGCGCTGCTGCGCCATGGCCTCGTGCTCGACGGCGAGCCCTTGCGCCAGGCCGAGGTCGAGTGGCTCAACGACGACCAACTCCGCTTCGTTCTCCGCGAGGGCAAGAAGCGACAGATCCGCCGCATGTGCGAAGAGGTCGGACTGCAGGTGCTAGGCCTGAAGCGGGTTCGCATCGGCGGCGTCTCGCTCGGCAACCTGCCGACCGGGCAATGGCGCTACCTCGGCGTCGGCGAGCGTTTCTGACGAGAAGCGTCAGTGAAAATTGAGATGGCCGCCGAACAATCCGAGCAGGCCGATGATGATGAGATAGATGGCGACGATGAAGTTGAGCAGCCGCGGCACGACCAGGATGAGGATGCCGGCGAGCAACGAGACGAGCGGGCTGGCAAGGGTCATGTTCATGGTGTGTTCCTGAGTTACTGGATTCGACGCAGCGAAGCGATCCTGCCCGAGAGGCCGCCGAGGCGCGGGTAGTTGCCTGGCCGATACACGGCGCAACTGCCGCGGATGCCCACGTCGGTGCAGACCTCCCAGTTGCCAGCATAGACGATCAGCGACTGGGCGCGGCCGCTGAAGTTGTTCTGCGCCAGGTCCATGCCGTCGTTCTCGAAGCCGAGCTTTTCACCGCGGAAGTCGGGCTCCGCATAGAGCTCCATGCCGACGCCCCGCGGCACTTCACGGGCGAAGTCCACTGCGGCGCCAGGACGGATCGACGAGATCACGTGGTCGAAACCATAGGCCGCCAGGTCGTCGTAGCGGCCGGGCTCGAAGCTGCGGCAGCCGCCGCGGAAGTAGGCGTCGCGGCAGACGACCCATGTGCCGGACTCCACATAGAGCGACATCGCCGCGTCGTTGAAGACCGAGCGATCGAGGTCGGCGACCGGGCCCGCCAGCGCGAGGCTGCGTCCGCGCAAGCCGCGCTCGTCGTAAAGCACGGCGCGGGCGCCGGTCGTCACGGCGTCCGGCACGCCTTGCGAGATCACCGCCGGCGCGGTGGCGGCGCCACGCACCAGCCGGGCCGACGACAGTTCCTTGGCCATGCCGTAGCCCAGGTCCGGGTACCGCCCCGGACCGTAGATGCGGCAGTCGCCGCGGAAGTTGGCGTCGGTACAGAGTTCCCACGTCCCGTTGCTGACGACTACGCTGGCCGCGCGGTCGTTGAAGTTGCGGTCGAGCGCCGGCGTATCGGCGTCGAGCTGAAGCGACCGCCCGGCGAATCCGGGCTCGACGTACAGCTCGATCGAGCCCCGTCCATAGTCGAGGTAGGAGCCGCGACGATCGCCGTTCGTGCCGATCTCGCGCGCCGAGCTGATCTGGTCATTCATGCCTGGCAGCACCGGGTACTCACCGGGCCCGAGCGTCGTGCAGCTGCCCTTGAAGTCGCTGTCGGTGCAGACTTCCCAGCGACCGGAAACGACGACGATGCTCGAGGTCCGGTCGTTGAAACCGGTGCCGCTGACATTCGGCGTCCAGCCGCGCAAGGTCAGCTGCGCGCCCCCGAAATTGACGTGCTCGTACAGCGTCATCTCGGCGGCTTGTGCCGCCTGGCTCGCCGCAACCAGAACCAGTCCGGCAATCAATGCGGCGTTGCCGCGGGTCCGTGTGGAGATCATCGCAATCCTTTGCTTTGCAGCGTTGCCGACCGTGGGACTCGGTGGCCGTATCACAGTGTTCGACGCTGCGCCCCGCAACGCCATCGGACGCGCCTTGCTGGCGGTGTCGGCCCTGAGGCCGCCGACCGGTCGGCGGACGCCTACCTGCTACCCTCGCCACAATGGCCCTGTCCCTCGCCGCGAAGCCAGATGCCCGCGTCCTCGGCCAGAACTCGCGTTGCCTGTGCATTGCCGGGCCGACCGCATCGGGCAAGAGCGCCGCGGCGATGGCTTTGGCCGAAAGCCTGGCGCCGCAGATTCGTGTCGAGATCGTCAGCGTCGATTCGGCGCAGGTCTATCGCGGCATGGACATCGGCACCGCCAAGGCGAGCGTGGCCGAGCGCGCCGCCGTACCGCACCACCTGATCGACATCCTCGATCCGGCCGAGCGCTACTCGGCGGCGCGCTTCGTCGACGACGCGAGCCGCGTCGTCGACGAGATCGAGGCGCGCGGCGCATTGCCCTTGTTCGTCGGCGGCACGATGCTCTACTTCAAGGCCTTTTTCGAAGGCCTCGACGAGATGCCGGCTGCCGACGCGACGATTCGCGCCGCCATCGACGCGCAAGCGACGCGCCAGGGCTGGCCGGCGCTGCACGCCGAGCTGGCGAAAGTCGATCCAACGACGGCCGCTCGTCTCGCGCCCCACGACGCGCAGCGCATCCAGCGCGCCCTCGAAGTGCATCGCGTGAGCGGCCGGCCGCTCTCGGCCTGGCACAGCGACAAGGCACCGACCGAGCCGCCGCCCATGATCGCGCTCGAACCGATCGAGCGTGGCTGGCTGCACGCGCGAATCGACGCGCGCTTCGAGGCGATGCTGGCGGCGGACCTCGTCGACGAGGTACGGGCCTTGCGCGCGCGCGGCGACCTGCACGCCGAGCTGCCTTCGATGCGCGCCGTCGGCTATCGACAGGCCTGGGCGGCGCTCGACGCGAACGACCTTTCTTCGCTCGCCGCCACTGGCAGCGCGGCGACGCGCCAGCTCGCCAAGCGCCAGCTCACCTGGCTGCGCGCGATGCCATGGCGCCACGTCGTTGCCTGCGACGCGCCGGACGCCATCGAGCAGGCCGTTCGCGAGGCGCGGCGCTTGCTCGCGCGCTGACGGGATCGCGCTCCATGACCTTGCTCGAAGTCGCATCGCTCGCCAAGCGCTATGGCGACGCACCGGTATTCGCCGACGTCGATCTCGAGGTCGCGGCCGGAGAGTTCGTCGCCATCCTCGGCGAATCCGGGGTGGGCAAGTCGACGCTGCTCAACTGCATCGCCGGTCTCGACAGCATCGACGGCGGCACGGTGCGCATCGCCGGCACGGAGATCCACGCCCTCGCGGAGCCAGCGCAGGCGGTGTTCCGGCGCGAGCATCTCGGCTTCGTCTTCCAGGCCTTTCACGTCCTGCCGCACCTCACGGTCGCCGCCAACGTCGGCCTGCCGCTCTTGCTGCAGGGCCGGCCCGACGAGGAGCGCGTGCGTGCGATGCTCGCCGCGGTCGGCCTCGCCGGATTCGACGCGCGCCTGCCGCAGACGCTCTCCGGCGGACAACTGCAGCGCGTAGCGATCGCCCGCGCGCTCGTGCATCGACCCCAGCTCATCCTCGCCGACGAGCCGACCGGCAACCTCGATCCGGCCACCGCCGATCGCATCATGACGCTGCTCGCCGAGCAGGTGCGCGAGCAGCGCGCCGCCTGCGTGCTGGTCACGCATTCGCGCGCCGCTGCCGCGCGCGCCGACCGCACGGCGACCTTGACGCCCGAAGGCATCGTCGCCTGAGGCGGCGCTGCCGATCGCCCTCTCACCCCGGTCGCGCCGATGTTCACCCTGCTGCGCAAGCTCTCCTGGCCCGAGCTGCGGCATCACCCGTGGCGCAACGGCGCGGCACTGTTCGCGGTGACGCTCGGCGTCGCCCTCGCCTTCTCGGTCCACCTCATCAACGCCTCGGCGCTCGCCGAGTTCGGCGCCGCGGTGCGCGCCGTCAACGGCGAGCCCGACATCGAGATCGTCGGCACACAAACCGGTTTCGACGAGGCACTGTACCGACGCGTCGCCGCGCAAGAGGGCGTCTCCGTCGCGAGCCCGTTCGTCGAGGGCGACAGCTATGCCTTCGACGCGACAGGCAAGCGCATGCCGATACGCATCGTCGGCGTCGATGCGCTGGTCGTCGCCGCGGTGTCGCCCTCGCTCCTGCCGCGGCCCGCGAAAGACGCCGATCGCTTCGCGATGCTCGACCCGGGAGCCGTCTTTCTCAACGCTGCCGCGGAAAAGCGACTCGGCCTGGCCAGCGGCGCAGCGCAGGTTGCCGTGCAGGCGGCGAGCGGACGCGCGAGCCTGCGCATCGCTGGCAGCGTCGCCACCGGCGGGCCGCCGCTCGCCGTCATGGACATCGCCGGCGCGCAGGTCGTGCTCGGCATGACGGGGCGGCTCTCGCGCATCGGCGTGCATCTGGTTCCGGGTGCCGACCGCGAGCGCATCGTTCGCGAACTGGCGCTGCCCGCCGGCGTGCGCGCCGCCCCGCCCGGCGAAGCCGTGCAGCGCATCTCGAACGTCTCGCGGGCCTACCGCGTCAACCTGACGGTGCTCGCGCTGGTCGCGATGTTCACGGGCGCCTTTCTCGTCTTCTCGATTCTTTCGCTGTCCGTCGCCAAGCGCCAGCAGCAGCTCGCCCTGCTCGGCGTGCTCGGCCTTTCGGCACGCGGCCGGCTCGCGCTGGTGCTCGGCGAATCCGCCGTGCTCGGCATCGTCGGCAGCGTGCTCGGCCTGGCGCTGGGCACGGCGCTCGCTGCTTTTGCGCTGCGCCTGTTCGGCGGCGATCTCGGCGGCGGCTACTTTCCCGGCGTCGCACCGGCCTTGCGCTTCGAGGCCGGCGGTGCGCTGATCTACGGCACGCTCGGCGTCGTCGCCGCGCTGGTCGGCGGCTGGCTGCCGGCGCGTGCGGCGCAAGGGATCGCGCCGGCGCAGGCGCTGAAGGGATTGGGCTCGATGCGAACCGGCCATCGCAGCTTCGCGCTCGGCATTGTCCTCGTCGCCTGCGGCGTCGCGCTGTCGGCGTTGCCTCCCATCGCCGGCCTGCCGCTCGCCGCCTATGCCTCGGTCGCCTGCCTGCTGATCGGCGGCATCGCCTGCGTGCCCGGCGGTGTCGGCTTGATGCTCTCGGTGGTCGGCCCGCCGCGCCGGCCGCTCGCAATGCTCGCCGTCGAACGCGCCCGACACGAGCGCGACAGTGCGACCATCGCGGTGGCCGGCGTCGTCGCCAGTCTGGCGCTCTCGGTCGCCCTCACCGTCATGGTGGCGAGCTTTCGCGATGCGGTGACGCACTGGCTCGACACCGTGCTGCCTGCCGACCTCTACGCGCGTGCCGCGATCGGCCCCGGTGGCGGTGACCTCGCCACGCTGCCGCCGCGCCTGCCGGCGATGGCCGCGCAGCTCGCCGGCGTGCGTCGCGCCGACGCGCAACGCGTCGTGGCGGTCAGCTTCGATGCGTCCAGACCCGCGGTGGCGATCATCTCCCGACCGCTCGTCGATCCTGCGCGCAGCCTGCCGCTCGCCGGCGAGCTCGTCGACGCACCGCGGGGTGCCATCGCGATCTACGTGAGCGAAGCGGTCGTCGCGCTCTATGGCGCGCAAGCCGGCGAACGCTTCGCCCTGCCCTTGCCGGACGGCACGCGCGCCGAGGTCTTCGTTGCCGGCGTCTGGCGCGACTACGCGCGACAGTACGGCGCGATCGTGCTCGATGCCCGCGACTGGCGCCGGCTGACCGGCGACGAGCGCATCAACGACCTCGCACTCTGGCTCGAGCCAGGTGCGAGCACAGCGGCCGTCGAGACGGCCTTGCGAAAGCTCGCGAGCGAGCTCGGCTACGACGGCGATCTGCTCGAATTCGCGGCGCCACGCGAGATCCGCGCCTTGTCGCTGCGCATCTTCGACCGCAGCTTCGCCGTCACCTACTGGCTGCAAGCGGTGGCCATCGCGATCGGCCTGTTCGGCATCGCCGCGAGCTTCTCGGCTCAGGTGCTGGCGCGGCGCAAGGAGTTCGGCCTGCTCTCGCATCTGGGTCTGACGCGGCGCCAGATCGTCGCCGTCGTCGCCGCCGAGGGCGCGGTCTGGACCGGCGTCGGCGCAGTGCTCGGCCTCGGGCTCGGCATCGCCGTCAGCGCCGTGCTCGTGAAGGTCGTCAATCCGCAGAGCTTCCACTGGACCATGGACCTGCTCTTGCCATGGTTGCGACTGGGCGCGCTGTGCGCGGCTGTCGTCGCCGCGGGCACCGTCACCGCGTGGCTGGCGGCACGCGGCGCGATCGGCCGCGAAGTCGCGCTGGCGGTGAAGGAAGACTGGTGACGCGAAGGCGTTGAGCAGCGGAGAGCGCTCAGCCGCCCTGCTTCTGATCGCCGATCCGCTTCTCGAGCGCCGCCGCGAGGGCGCGCGCTTCCTCGCCTTCGGGAATGGCACGGCCGCTGTCGCGCCATTCGACGGCCGCCTTGAAGCCTTCGGCCTGCGCCTGGCGTCGGAACCAGAGGCCTTCGGGGTTGTGCCGGGTCACGCCGTCGAACACGGTGGCGAGGGTCTGTGCCTGCTCGAGGCCCGCCGTCAACATGACCTGGTTGACGACGAGCTTGTGCATCGCCAGATGCGACCGCGGCACGCCGGCGATGCGATCGGCGAGCGCATTGCACGCGGCGTCGAGCTCGTCGGCGGGCACGGCGACGTTGGCCAGGCCCCATTCGGCGGCCAGCTTGCCGGTGATCGTGTCACCGGTGAACATCATCTGCTTGGCGCGCGCCGGGCCGAGGCGAAAGGTCCACATCGCCGTCGTCGGGCTGCCCCAGACGCGCGTCGGCATGTAGCCGATCTTCGCGTCGTCGGCCATCACGAGCAGGTCGCAGCAAAGGGCGATGTCGCTGCCGCCGGCGACTGCATAGCCGTGCACCTTGGCGATGGTCGGCTTGGCCGATCGCCACAGCGACATGAAGTCCTCGGTGTAGCGCTTCATCAGCGCGTAGTCGAGCATCGGGTCCCAGGGATGTCGCTCCTGCTGAAGCGGATGATCCTTGGCGGCGTGCAGCGGCGTGTCCTCGGCGAGCATGACGAGGTCGTAGCCGGCGCAAAAGGCACGGCCTTCGCCCTCGACGACGATGACGTGCACTTCGTCGTCGGCCTCGGCCCAGGCGACCGCCTCGCGGATCTCGCCGGGCATGCGGCTGTCGATCGCGTTCAGCCGCTCGGGGCGCGACAGGCGAAGCCGCGCGATGCGCGGTCGCGCCGGGTCCTTCTCTATGCTCAGCGAGCTGAACTTCGGCATCGCGGGAGTGCCTCGCGACGCGGCGTCAGTTGGACGCGAAGCAATAGATGCGCGCGTCGCTGCCGGTGGCCTTGAGCGAAGGAATGTCGCAGCCGCGCGACTGGTGCGACGAGTTCCACGACTTCGCCGGCACGCTGTCGTCGAGGCCGGTGCGGTCGCTGTGTCCGACCATGGCTGCACCCTCGCCGCCCTTGGTCCAGTTGCCGCAGGTCGTGTCGACGCTGCCCTTGATCGACGTGCCGTCAGGCTGGGAGCCGGTCAGGATGTCGTGCATGTTGGGCGTGTCGCCGCGGCCGTTGACGACCTCGCCTTTTTCGCTGAGCGCGGTCTGCTTGCTGAGGTTGTTGGCGCCGTGCAGCGCGGTCACGTCCTGCGCGACGACCTCGCCCTTGGCGTTGCGCCACGGCCCGGTGCCGATGCGATCGCGCGCGTTGACGCCGGGCGTGCCGCCGGCGGGCACGGTGCTCAGGTAGGCGCGCCAGGTGTGGCCGGTCGATCCCGCGGCCGTGGCGAGCGAGGTGCAGAGCCCGTCTGCGCCGGCGAGGCCGCCCAGGTCGCCGCCCTTGCCCGAGCCTGCGCTCGAGACGAAGAAGGTCATGTCGTTCTTCGTCATCATCGCCCCGCAGGCAGCAAGGACGACGGCCGCACCGGCGGCGGCGAGCGGAAGGAAGAATCTAGATCGGCGCATGGCGTCTCCTCGTTGGAAATGTGTTCGGGCTTCGCGGGCGAAGCAGCCGGCGCAGACTAGTGCAAAGGCGCTGCCGCTTCAAGCGGCGTTCCCCGCGTTGTCGTGCGGGTCGCGAGCCGATCGTCGCCGCGTCGTCTGTGCGATGCTGTCACGATGCTTTCACGCCGCGGCCTCGTCCTGGCCCTTCTCGCCGCACGGGGATCGCCTGCGGCGTTCGCCGCGACGCCGATCTCCGCAAGCGAAGAGCTCGCCTTTCCGCGCGACTTCGGCGCCCATCCGTCATCGCGTATCGAATGGTGGTACGTCACGGGCTGGCTCGAAGCTGCCGCACGCACCTGGGGCTTCCAGATCACATTCTTTCGCGCCGCGACCGGCCTCGTCGGCGCCGAAGCGAGCGCCTTTCGCGCCGACCAGCTCGTCTTCGCGCACGCTGCGGTCACCGACCTCGAGCACGCGCGCCTGTTGCACGACCAGCGCATCGCGCGCAGCGGCTTCGGCATCGCCAGCGCGGCCAGCGACGACACCGGCCTCGTCCTGCGCGGCTGGCGACTGGCGCGCGAAGGCGGCGGCGGCGCGAGCCGTTACCGCGCCGCCGCAGCGAGCGAGACGGCTGGCTTCCGCTTCGACCTCGCGCTCGACGCGACCCAGCCCGTGCTGCTGCAGGGCGTCGCGGGCCTGTCGCAGAAGGGGCCGACCACGGCGCAAGCCAGCCGCTATTACAGCGAGCCGCAGCTCGCCGTTCACGGCACGCTCGCGCTCGGCAGCGTGCCGCCGTTCGCCGTCACCGGTCGCGCCTGGCTGGACCACGAATGGAGCGATGCGCTGCTCGAGGCGAGCGCCGTCGGCTGGGACTGGATCGGCATCAACCTCGACGACGGCGGCGCGCTCACGATCTTTCGCATGCGTCGCGCCGATGGCACGACGCTCTGGGCCGGTGGCAGCCATCGACCAGCCGGCGGCACGACGCGCAACTTCGCGAACGCGGAACTGTCGTTCGCGCCGGGCCGGCGCTGGACCAGCCCGGCCTCGAAGGCCCTCTATCCGGTCGAGTGGACGGTCGACACGCCCGTCGGCCGCTACGTCGTGAAGGCGCTGCAGGACGATCAGGAGCTCGACAGCCGCGCCAGCACCGGCGGCATCTACTGGGAAGGCCTTTCGCAGCTCGTCGATGCGAGCGGCAGGAAGGTCGGCCGCGGCTACCTCGAAATGACGGGCTACGCCGGGCGCCTGTCGCTCTGACCCGCGCGGCGACGCGCCGACCGCCGGAGCGTGATCGTCAGTGCGCGCCGCTCGCCGCGCCCGGGCCGCCGATCGTCGGCCGCGTCAGCCAGACGAACACCAGCAGGGCGATGAACAAGGCCGCCGAGAGCAGGAACAGGTCGGTCGCCGCCATCGCGTAGGCCTGCTGATCGATCAGGCGATTGATCGTCGCCAGCGACTGGCTGCTGTCGTAGCCGCTGGCGCCGAGCTGGCCGAGCATCAGCGTCGCAGCGCTGTTGCCGCGGTTCACCGTCTCGGCGATCTCGGCGTGGTGCAGGATGGCGCGGCTTTCCCAGGCGGTCGTGAAGATCGAGGTGCCGATGGCGCCCGCGGTGATACGCACGAAGTTGCTGAGTCCCGCCGCCGCGGGCATGCGGTCCGGCGTGAGGCCGGAGAAGATGACCGCCTGCAGCGGGATGAAGAAGAAGGCCATCGCCGCGCCCTGCAGGATCGTCGGGATCAGGATCGTCTCGAAGTCGGCCTGCGTGTTGAAGTGCGAGCGCATCCAGAGCACGATGCCAAAGCCGATGAAGGCGACGGTGGCGAGCTTGCGCGGGTCGATCTTCGAGACGTTCTTGCCGACCCAGGGCGACAGGATGATCGCCAGCACGCCGACCGGCGCCGTCGCCAGCCCGGCCCAGGTGGCCGTATAGCCCATGTACTGCTGCAGCCAGAGCGGCAGCAGCACGACGTTGCCGAAGAAGAGGCCGTAGGCGACGGAGAGAGCGAGCGTGCCCATCAGGAAGTTGCGCCCCCCGAACAGGCGCAGGTCGACGACCGGGTGGTCCTCGGTCAGCTCCCAGGCGAGGAAGAAGGCGAAGCCGATCGCGGCCGTCGCCGCGAGGATGACGATCTGCGGCGAGTTGAACCAGTCGAGCTCCTTGCCCTTGTCGACCATGATCTGCAACGAGCCGACCCAGACCACGAGCAGTCCGAGGCCGACGTAGTCGAGCCTGGTCTTTCTCGGCCCCGGGTCGCGGCTGCGGTAGATCGACCAGGTGATGGCGGCGGCGATCAGGCCGACGGGGATGTTGATGTAGAAGATCCACGGCCACGAGATGTTGTCGGTGATCCAGCCGCCGAGCAGGGGACCTGCGACCGGCGCGACCAGCACCGTCATCGCCCACATCGCCATCGCCGTGCCCGCCTTGGCGCGCGGATAGCTGGAGAGCAGCAGCGTCTGCGAGAGCGGAATCATCGGCCCCGCGACGAGGCCCTGGATGACGCGAAAGGCGATCAGCATGCCGATGTTCGGCGCCAGGCCGCACAGCCAGGACGCGATCACGAACAGCAGGATGCTGAGCACGAACAGGCGCACCGGACCGAAGCGCTGTGTCAGCCAGCCGGTGAGCGGCACCGAGATCGCGTTGGCCACGGCGAACGAAGTGATGACCCAGGTGCCCTGAGAGGGGCTCACGCCCATGTCGCCGGCGATCGCCGGAATCGAGACGTTGGCGATCGACGTGTCGAGCACGTTCATGAAGGTCGCGAGCGAGAGCGCGAACGTGCCGAGGACGAGCGCGCCGCCGGTCAGCGGAGCGGGCCCGGCGGCCGGTGCTGCGGGAGGCGCGGGCGGCGCAGGCTCGGCGCGCACCGGAACGCCGGGCGCGCTGGCGGCGGCGGCGCTCATCAGTGCGCAGTGGTCGAGGCCGGGCGCTGCGCCAGCGACGCGGCCCGATCGCTGCGCACGGCGGTGCGCGGCTGCGCGCCTTGTGCCACGTTCGCGCGGCCCAGGTTGGCGGCGATGATCTTCTGCACGTCGGCGTCGGCGGCGGTCTTGCCGTCGTCGAACACCGTCGTCGTCGCGTGGCCCGTGCTTTGCGCGGCGTCGGCCAGGGTGCGGCCGTCGGTCTTGCTGATGTTGACCTTGACGTCCATCGACAGGCCGACCCGCAGCGGATGCGCGGCGACCTCCTTCGGGTCGAGGGCGATGCGCACCGGCACGCGCTGCACGACCTTGATCCAGTTGCCGGTGGCGTTCTGCGCCGGCAGCAAGGCAAAGGCCGCGCCGGTGCCGGCGCCGAGTCCTTCGATCGTGCCGTGGTACTCGACCTTCTTGCCGTAGACGTCGGCCTGAAGCGTCACGGGCTGGCCGATGCGGAGGCTCCGCAACTGGCCTTCCTTGAAGTTGGCATCGACCCACACGTCCTTGAGCTCGATCACCGACATCAGCGGCGTACCGGCCTGCACGCGCTGGCCAAGCTGGACGCTGCGCCGCGCCACGTAGCCGTCGACCGGCGCGAGCAGATTGGCGCGGCTCAGCGCCAGGTAGCCCTCGCGCACGCGCGCTGCCGCACGCAGCACGTTCGGATGCTGCTCGACCGAGATGCCTTCGGTCAGCGACTGGTTCGAGGCGAGCTGCTCGCGCGCCGCGAGCGTGCTGGACTCTGCCGCCGAGAGCGCCGTCTTCGCGACGGTGACCTGCGACGTCGCATGGTTGAACTCTTCCTTGCCGACGGCGCCGGTGGCGACCAGCGGCGCGCGTCGGGTGACGTCGTCCTGGGCGCGTGCCAGCTCGCTTTGCGCGCGCGCCAGGTCCGACTCGCGCGCCGAAATCTGCGCCTTCAGCGCGCCGTTGTTGACGAACAGCGTGCGCGTCTCGCGCACCGCCTGGGCGAGCTGCGCTTCGGCCTGGTCGAGCGTGACCCGTGCGTCGGACGGGTCGAGCTTGACGAGCGGCTGGCCGGCCTTGACGAAGTCGGTGTCGTCGGCGGAGATGGCGATCACCGTGCCCGCGACCTGCGGCGTGAGCTGGACGACGTTGCCCTGCACATAGGCGTTGTCGGTGCTCTCGAAGTGGTTGAGGAAGAGCGCCCAGTAGACGCCGTAGGCGATCAGGCCCAGTACGACGACGCCGGCCACTCCGAGCAAGGCGACGCGCCGGCGCGGATTGCCGTTGGCGACCGTGGGCGCCGTGGCCGCGGCGGTCGGCGTCGCGGCAGGCACGGCAGCGACGGGAGCGGCCGGAGTGGCAGCGGGCAAGGGTTCGGCAAGACGCTCGGCGTCGTCGGGTTTCATCGAAAGCTTCTCCGGAACAAAAGGGGCGATGTCTCTCAGGACACGGCGGCGGCCGGCGCGGCATAGCCACCGCCGAGCGCACGCACCAGCAGCATCTGCGTGTCGAGGGCGCGGGCCCGGATGTCGACGCCGATGCGCCGTTGCGCGAGCACGTTCGTCTCGGCGGCGAGCACGGTCAGGTAGGTGGCGAGGCCGGCGCGATAGCGCTGCGTCGCCACGTCGTACGCAGCTTCGGCCGAGGCGATCGCCGCCGCCTGTTCGCGCTGCTGGCGATCGAGCGAGCGCGACGAGCTGATCTGGTCGGCAACGTCGTGCACGGCGTCGATGACGCTGCCGTTGTAGGTGTCGATGGCGGCGTCGAGGTCGGCCGTCTTGCCGCGCAGGTTGGCACGCAGCCGGCCCGAGTCGAAGATCGGCAGGCGGATCGCCGGGCCGACGCCGTACTGCTCGCTGCCCGCCTGCACCAGGCGGTCGAGGCCGATGCTCGACAGGCCGACGAAGGCGATCAGGTTGATGTTGGGATAGAACTGGGCGCGCGCCGAAGCGACGTCGCCGCTCGCCGCCTCGACGCGCCAGCGCGCGGCGGCGATGTCGGCGCGACGACCGAGCAGGTCGGCGGGAACGAGATCGGGAATCGGCACCGCGCGCACGGCCGACAGGTGCGGCGCGAGCGTGTCGAGCGCGTCGGGCGGCAGTGCGGCGAGCGCGGCGATGGCGTGGCGCACCAGCGCGATCTGCTCGTCGACGCTCTCGATCTGCTGCCGCGCCTCGGGCAAGCCGCCCTCGCCCTGACGCAACTCGGCAGTCGTGTCGAGGCCGGCCGAGACGCGCTGGCGGATCAGCCCGAGCACCTGGTCGCGTTGCGCCAGCGAGCGCTGCAACACCTCGCGCTGCTCGAGCAGTCGAGCGAGCTGCACGTAGTTGCGCGCGACGTTGACGGCGAGGACCACGCGCGCCGCCGCGGCATCGGCCTCGGCGGCGCGCTGCTGGCCGATCGCGGCATCGAGGGCAGCACGATTGCGGCCGAACAGGTCGAGCTCCCACGAGCCGTTGAGCTGCAGCGTCGCCGTCTCGCGGATCGTGCCGCCGAGCGGCGGCGGATAGATGCTGGTGGCGCTGAAGCGCTGGCGCGTCGCGTCGAATGCGCCATTGAGTTGCGGGCCTTCGGCGGCGCGCGCCGTGCTGGCGTTGGCGGCCGCGCGGGCCAGCCGCGCCTCGGCGACGCGCAGGGTCGGCGAGCCGGTGACGGCCTGGTCGATCAACGAGGTCAGCGCGGAGTCGCCGAAGCCCTGCCACCAGTCGGCCGCAAGCGCAGCCTCCCCGGGCGACGAGGAAACGCCCACCTTTGCCGGATCGACGAGCCTGGCGCTCGACACGATCCCCGAGGAGTTGGCGCAGCCCGCGAGGGCGATGACGAGGGTCGAGGTCAGGGCGATGACGATCGTCGTCACGGTGCGCGCGACGGCCTTGACCCGCGAGACCGAATCAGCGTTGCAGGAGCTCATTGGAGCCCCCTACGTCGCTTCGCGCCGGTCCCCCCAAGGGGGAGCGAGCGCCTTGGGAGCGGCCCGGCGGCACTCATTTCGTCGACCTCCCCGCACCCGCCTCGGCGTTGGCGAGCATGCGTTGCAGAAAGCTCTTCAGTTGCGTCCATTCGGCTTTCGTGAATCCGGCCAGGTGATCGTTCAGGACCTGGGACAGCTCGGTCGGCACCAGCTCGGCCGCCGTCTGGCCTTCCGGCGTGAGCACGATGTTGACGACGCGGCGGTCGTCGGTCGAGCGCTCGCGGCGGCAAAAGCCCTTGCTTTCCAGGCGATCGAGCAGCCGCGTCATGGCGCCCGGATCGGTCTGCAACTGGCGCGCCAACTCAGCCACGGTCGACGGCCCCGAGCCCAGCATGACGAACAGCGGACCCCACTGCGCGTGCGTGATGCCCTGCGGCTCGAGGCGCTTGTCGGCCGCCTGCGCGATGGCCATCAGGACGCGCTTCATGAGGTAGCCCACGCTCTCCTCGGCGCAATAGCCTTCGGCGCGATAGAAGCTGGCGGCGATGGGCACGGCAGGGATGCGGGACATGACGAGAATATACGTGCTTAGGCAATGAATGTCAAGGCTTTCATTGCGCATGCTTTGTTTGCATGGGCTTTCTTTGCCAAGGGTCTTTCCGGATCTCCCTCGCCTAAACTTTGTCGATGCCCACCACGCCGTCGTCGCCTCCCCCGAAGCCGGCACGCGACGTTCGATCGCTGGCCGGCCTGCTCCCTTTCCTGCGTCCCTACCGGGGCCGCATCGTGCTCGCCGCGGTCTTCCTCGTGCTCGCCGCGGCCAGCACGCTGGTCTTTCCGGTGGCGCTGCGCTCGCTGATCGACCAGGGACTCGTCGCCACCGATCCGGGCTCGCGGGTGATGGCGTTGCGCGAGCACTTCTTCGCCCTGTTCGGCGTCGGCGTGGCGCTCGGCGTGTTCTCGGCGGCGCGCTTTTTCATGGTGAGCTGGCTCGGCGAGCGCGTCACCGCCGACCTGCGCAATGCCGTCTATGCGCACGTCGTGCGGCAAAGCCCCGAGTTCTTCGAGACGACGCAGACCGGCGAAGTGCTGTCGCGCCTGACCACCGACACGACGCTGGTGCAGACGGTCGTCGGCTCGAGCCTGTCGATGGGCCTGCGCAACACGGTGATGGGCATCGGCGCGATGGCCATGCTCATCATCACCAACCCGGTCGTCATGACGCAGGTGCTGGCCATCCTGGTCCTCGTCGTCCTGCCCTCGCTCTACTTCGGCCGCCGCGTGCAGCGGCTGTCGCGCGCCAGTCAGGACCGCGTCGCCGACTCGAGTGCGATCGCCGCCGAGGTGCTGAACGCCGTACCGGTCGTGCAGAGCTACATCCAGGAAGACCGCGAGGCGAAGCGATTCGGCGACTCGACCGAGCGCGCCTTCAGCACCGCCGTGCGGCGCACGACGCTGCGCTCGCTGCTCGTCGCCTTCATCATCAGCGCCACCTTCGGCGCGCTGCTCTGGGGCCTTTACCAAGGCACGCGGGCGGTGCTGCACGGCGACATCACGGCCGGCCACCTCGGCGAGACCGTGGTCTACGTGATCATCCTGGTCAGCAGCGTGGCGGTGCTTTCCGAGGTCTATGGCGACCTGCTGCGCGCGGCAGGCGCCACCGAGAGATTGATGGAGCTGCTGCAGCTTCGCTCGCCCGTCGTCTCGCCGGCATCGCCCGAGCCGATGCCGGCGTCACAAGGCGGTGCCTCGGTGCGGCTCGAGCACGTGACCTTCCGCTATCCGTCGCGGCCGCAGCATCCGACGCTTCACGACTTCACTCTCGCCGTCGAGCCGGGCGAGACGGTGGCGCTGGTCGGTCCGAGCGGCGCCGGCAAGAGCACCGTGTTCCAGCTCATCCTGCGCTTCTACGACGTCGAGTCGGGGACCGTCTGCGTCGACGGTGCGCCGGTCGAGAAGGTCGCGCTCGAAGCCCTGCGCGGGCGCATCGGCATCGTGCCGCAGGACAGCGTCATCTTCTCGGCCGACGCGATGGAGAACATCCGCTACGGCCGGCCTTCGGCGAGCGACGCCGAGGTCGTGGCCGCGGCCACCGCCGCCTATGCGCACGACTTCATCAGCGCCTTGCCCGAGGGCTACAAGACCTTTCTCGGCGAGCGCGGCGTGCGCCTCTCGGGCGGGCAGCGGCAGCGCATCTCGATCGCCCGGGCGATGCTGAAGAACCCGCCGCTGCTGCTCCTCGACGAGGCAACCAGCGCACTCGACGCCGAGGGCGAACGCATGGTCCAAGCGGCCCTCGAGTCAGCGATGCGGCATCGCACGACGATCGTCATCGCGCACCGGCTCTCGACGGTGCAGAAGGCCGACCGCATCGTCGTCATGGAAGCCGGCGAGATCGTCGAGACGGGCACGCACGCCACGCTCGTGGCGGCGGGCGGGCTGTACGCGCGGCTCGCGGCGCTGCAGTTCGATCGCTGAAGCCTCGATAATTCGATGATGAACGCCGATCGCCCGGTTCGCTCGCAATACGAAGACTTCATGCGCCATGTGCGCGACCACGGCGTCGCCAAGAGCGACCGCACCGGCACGGGAACGAAGAGCGTGTTCGGCTACCAGATGCGCTTCGACCTGGCCGAAGGCTTTCCGCTCGTGACGACGAAGAAAGTGCACCTGCGCTCCATCGTCCTCGAGCTGCTCTGGTTCCTGCGCGGCGACGGCAACGCGCGCTGGCTGCAGGAACGCGACGTGACGATCTGGAACGAGTGGGCCGCCGCCGACGGCAGCCTCGGCCCCGTCTACGGCGTGCAATGGCGCTCATGGCCGACGCCCGACGGCGGCCACGTCGACCAGATCGCGCGCGTCGTCGATCAGATCAGGACCGACCCGGATTCGCGGCGCATCATCGTCAGCGCCTGGAACGTCGCGGCGCTGCCCGAGATGGCCTTGCTGCCCTGCCACGCCTTCTTCCAGTTCTACGTCGCGCCGGCCACGGCGGGCGGGCGGGCCAAGCTGAGCTGCCAGCTCTACCAGCGCAGCGCCGACATCTTTCTCGGCGTGCCTTTCAACATCGCCAGCTACGCGCTGCTCACGCACATGCTCGCGCAGCAGTGCGATCTCGAGGTCGGCGACTTCATCTGGACCGGCGGCGACTGCCACCTCTACAGCAACCACGCCGAGCAGGTCGAGCTCCAGCTCTCGCGCCAGCCCTACCCGTATCCCCGGCTCGAAATCCTGCGCACGCCGGCGTCGATCTTCGACTACGCGTTCGAGGACTTCGCCGTCGCCGACTACCTGCACCACCCGCCGATCAAAGCCCCGGTGGCGGTGTAGGAAATATCCATTCGCGCCCCGGCGGTACGCGCCAGCGTGGCGAAGTTCACTTCCGGCACGCGCCAAGCGCCCCCACTCGCCGGCCGGCGGCGCTAAAGTGTGGGGATGTCGACCAATTACCTGGCCCCGACGCCCGCCGAGCTGGAACGCGAGTGGGGTCAGACCCTCGCCGACGACTGGCAGACCGACGTCGTGGCCGGCGATTTCGCGCCCATCATCCGTCGCTATGGCGTCGGCGACGCGGCACAGCGCGAGGTCTGCCTGGCGCGCTTCGGCCTGCTCCAGTCCTCGGCGAAGGCGATGCGTCCGCCCGCCTCGACCGTCAACTCGCGGACCGAAACGGCGGCGTCACGCACCGCGTCGAAGGGCGCGTGGGCAGGCCGCCAGTGGTGCATCGTTCCGGCCCAGTGCTTCTATGTGCCCTTCTACGGCGAGGACGCCAAGCGCTCGGAGCGCTGGCGCATCCGCCGCGCCGATCGCTCGCCGCTCAGCATCGCCGGCCTCTGGGATCGCTGGGTCGGCGAAGACGGCGAAACGATGCTCAGCTTCTCGATCCTGACGCTCAACTGCGACCTGCATCCGCTGCTCTCGCGCTTTCATCGCCCGTTCAACGACAAGCGCGAGCCGCAGGAAAAGCGCACGCCGGTCCTGCTCGCCGAAGAGGACTTCGACGCCTGGCTCGACACGACGCCCGGCCGGGCACCGATCTACTTCGGCACCTTCGGCAAGGACGACCTCGAGGCCGAGCCGGCGCCGGCCGCGACGCGCCGCACGACGATGATGATGACGCTCGATTCGGCCGTCTCCGAGCTGTAGTCGCGAACAACCGCTTGCTCAGCCGAGCAAGCGAAAAACCAGCGGCATGAGCAGCGAGGCCAGCACGACCTGCAGGCCGAGCGCGATCCCGGCATAGGCGCCGGCATCGGCATCCACCTGCAACGCGCGCGCTGCGCCGATGCCGTGCGCGGCAGTGCCGAGCGCGAAGCCACGCACCGCCCAGGGGTCGATGCGCAGCAGGTCGAACAGGTATTTCGCGGAGAGCGCGCCGACCATGCCGGTGAGCACGGCGAACACTGCCGCGAGCGCCGGAACGCCACCGATGCGCTCGGCAATGCCCATCGCCACCGGTGCCGTCACCGACTTCGGCGCCAGCGAGCGCAGCACGTCGAGCGGCAGGCCGAAGGCCCATCCGATCGCCACCGCGCTGGCGGCCGCGGCGAGCCCGCCGACCGTCGCCGCGACGATCAGCGCGACGCCGCGGCGACGGATCTCGGCGCGGCGCAGCCAGAGCGGCCAGCCGAGCGCGACGACGGCCGGGCCGAGCAGAACGTGCACGAACTGCGCACCGGCGAAGTAGGTCGGGTAAGGCGTCGCGGTGAGGACGAGAACGCCACCGATGACCAGCACCGACCACAGGACCGGATTGGCCCAGGGCGCGCGGCCAAGCCGCTCGTAGCCGGTCTGCGCGGCAACGTAGGTGACGAGCGTCGCCGTCAGGCCGAACAGCGGCGTCGATGCGAGGTAGACCCAGAGCTGGACGAAGTCAGCCATCGCTGCCCGATCGAAGCGACGCTCGCCTGAGCAAGGCACGCAGCACGAGCGCCGTCACGGCCATGCCGATCCAGGTCGAGGCGACGATGGCCATGAGCAACTGCAAGCCGTAGCGCGAGACCAGGTCGAGGTGAACGATGACGCCGACGCCGACCGGCACGAAGAGCAGCGACAGGTGCGCGAGCAAAAGCTCGGCGATCGCGCCGACGGGCTCGCGCAAGGCCGGAAACTGCAGTGCAGCGAGCAGCAGGACGAGGCCGACGACCGGGCCCGGAATCGGCAGTCCGAGCGAGTGCGCCAGGCCCTCGCCGGCGGCCTGCAGCAAGAGCAGGATGGCGAGGCCGCGCAATGCCGTCATGGCGATCAGTCTACGGTCTGGCTCGCCCGCTGCGACGATGTCGCCCGGGGTTTTTCCCGACGCAGCCGGCATCCGGCGTCCCTCATATTGACCCATGCTGAAGGAGCGTCGACATGGCAACGAACATCAAGGGTCCGGGCATCTACCTGGCGCAATTCGCGAGCGACACCGCGCCCTTCCACTCGTGGGAGTCGATCACGAAGTGGGCCGGCGGGCATGGCTTCAAGGGGGTGCAGATCCCGTCGTGGGACGAGCGCATCTTCGACATGAAGAAGGCGGCCGAGTCGAAGCACTATTGCGATGAGCTGAAGGGCATCGCCCACAACAACGGCGTCGAGATCACCGAGCTCGGCACGCATCTGCAGGGCCAGCTCGTCGCCGTGCACCCGGCCTACGACGAAGCTTTCGACGGCTTCGCGCCCGAGGCCGTGCGCAAGAACCCGAAGGCGCGCCAGGCCTGGGCGGTCGAGCAGATGCTGCTCTCGGCGCGGGCCTCGCGCAACCTCGGCCTGAAGAGCAACGTCAGCTTTCCGGGCGCGCTCGCGTGGCCTTATCTCTATCCGTGGCCGCAGCGGCCGGCCGGCCTGATCGAGGCTGCCTTCGACGAACTGGCCAAGCGCTGGCGGCCGATCTTCGACGCCTTCGACGACGCCGACTGCTACGTCTGCTTCGAGCTGCATCCGGGCGAGGATCTGTTCGACGGCACGACCTTCGAGATGTTTCTCGAGCGCGTCGACAACCATCCGCGCTGCGCCATCAACTACGACCCCTCGCACTTCGTTCTGCAGCAGCTCGACTACCTCGAATTCATCGACATCTATCACTCGCGCATCAAGGCGCTGCACATCAAGGACGCCGAGTTCCGGCCGACTGGACGGCAGGGCGTGTACTCGGGCTACGCGCCGTGGATCGAGCGCGCCGGCCGCTTTCGCTCGCTCGGCGACGGCCAGGTCGACTTCGGCGCGATCTTCTCCAAGATGGCGCAATACGGTTATGAGAGCTGGGCCGTGCTCGAATGGGAGTGCTGCCTGAAGCATCCGGAGCAAGGCGCGGCCGAGGGTGCGGAGTTCATCAAGAAGCACATCATTCGCGTCACCGAGAAGGCCTTCGACGACTTCGCCGGCGGCGCCACCGATCCGGCGCAGTTGCAGCGCATGCTGGGCCTCGCCGGCATCGCCCGATGACGATCGAGGCCGCTGCCGCCACCCGACCCGCGCCGCGCATTCGCCTCGGCATGGTGGGCGGCGGCGAAGGCGCGTTCATCGGCGCCGTGCACCGTATCGCCGCGCGCCTCGACGATCAGTACACGCTGGTCGCCGGCGCGCTCTCGTCGACGGCGGAGAAATCGCTGCGCTCGGGCGCCTTGCTCGGCCTCGAGCGCGTCTATCCCGACTACGCGACCATGGCTGCCGCCGAAGCGGCGCGCGATGACGGCATCGAGGCGGTCGTCATCGTCACGCCCAACGACCAGCACGCGCAGGTCGCCGAGGTCTTTCTCGAAGCCGGCATGCACGTGATCTGCGACAAGCCGGTGACGACGACGCTGGCCGATGCGCATCGCCTCGAAGCGCTCGCCAAAAAGCACGGCCGCATCTTCGCCCTGACGCACAACTACACCGGCTACCCGATGGTGCGCCACGCGCGGCGCATGGTCGCCGACGGCGCACTCGGCACGATCCGCGTCGTGCAGGTCGAGTACGCGCAGGACTGGCTCACGGGCCCGCTCGAAGCGACCGGACAAAAGCAGGCCACGTGGCGCACCGACCCGAAGCGATCGGGCGCCGGCGGCTGCATCGGCGACATCGGCACGCACGCCTTCAACCTCGCCGACTACGTGACCGGCCTCGCGGTCAGCGAGTTGTGCGCCGAGCTGAGCACTTTCGTCGCCGGCCGCCGGCTCGACGACAACGTGCAGATGATGCTGCGCTACGCCAACGGCGCGCGCGGCTTGCTGTGGGCGAGCCAGGTTGCGCCCGGCAACGAGAACGGGCTGCGGCTGCGTGTCTACGGCAGCGAAGGCGGACTCTCGTGGCAGCAGGAGCATCCCAACCAGTTGCAGTGGTCACCGCTCGGCCAGCCGACGCAGACCATCGGGCGCGGCACGGCCGCCGCCAACGCCGACGCGGCCCGCGTCACGCGCATTCCTTCGGGCCATCCCGAGGGCTACCTCGAAGGCTTCGCGACGATCTACGGCGAGATTGCGCAGACGATCCGCGCAGCGCGCGGGTCGCAAGGCGCGACCGGGCTCGACCCCGCGGTGAACTTTCCGACCATCGCCGACGGCATCAAGGGCATGGCCTTCATCGAAGCCGCCGTGCGTTCATCGATCGAAGGCGGTCGCTGGGTATCCATGTCGTAGCGACCGACAGGAAACCGAGCGCAAGCCCTTGCTCGACGAGGCCGAGCGCTTGAGAAGACTTTGGGCGGCACCGCCCGGCGGCCGAAGGCCAAGGCTTTGGCGCCCTGACAGCGACGCGTTCGGCCGGGTGCCCGGGCCTTTCACGATCTTCGACTCGACGATAGAGTCCGGTGATGCGTGCAGCAACGATCTCCGCCAGGGCCGTACCGGCCGTCGAACCTCGCCCGGTGCAGCCCATCCCGCTCACCCTCCTGGAGCAGGCCGACGGCTTGCGTCTCGGCTCATGAAGGACCGGCGCAAAGACATCCGCCCCGCCGTGCGCTTGCAGATGATGAGCGTGGCCGGAGGGTTGGCCGAGACGCCGGCCGTCGAACTGGAGCGTGCGCTGGCGGCGCTCTACGTATCTTCGCCGCTGCGATGGCAGGGCTTCATGGATGAAGCGCGCGTCCTGATCGACGCCGTCGGCGAGGACCTGAGCGGGTTCGCGCAGACGGTCGCGCCGGCGGATTCAGATCCGAAGGCTTGACCGCGCTGGCCAGCTAGTCGACCGAAGTGCCCTGATGGAGGGCAAGCAACGCCTCCAGCGACTGCATCGTGTCCGCCTCATGCAGCGGCTTGTCGCCCCGAATGCGCAGCATGCGCGGAAAGCGCACCGCGATGCCGCTCTTGTGCCGCGCGCTGCGGTTGATACCTTCGAAGCCGAGCTCGAACACCAGGCTCGGCCTGACGCTTCGCACCGGCCCGAACTTCTCCAGCGTGTCGCGCCGGATGATGCGGTCGACGACCTTGAACTCGTCGTCGGTGAGCCCGGAGTAGGCCTTGGCGAAAGCCACGAGCTGGAGCGCGTCGGGCGCCGGCGGCTCCTTCTTCGCGATCGCCTCGACGACGGCAGCAGCCTCACCCGCATCGCGCGGTGTGCGATTCCAGACCGCAAAGGTGTAGTCGGTGTAGACGCTGGCGCGCCGCCCGTGGCCGGCCTGCGCATAGACGAGCACGCAGTCGACCCTGAGCGGATCGATCTTCCACTTCCACCAGGTGCCGCCGGCCAGGTCGTCCTGCTTGCGGCGACCGGTGCCGTAGCGCGCCTGGCGGTGCTTGAGCATGAAGCCCTCGACGCCGCGGCCGCGCGCTTCCTCGCGCAAGGCGGCGAACGACTGCCAGCTCGGCCGCGTCTCGATCGGCGAAAGATGCAACGCCGATGCATCTTCGGCCACGACCTGCTCGAGCAGCGTGCGTCGCTCGCCCTGCGGCTTGTCGCGCAGGTCTGCGCCGCCGAGCTCGAGGATGTCGTAGGCGATGAAGGCGACCGGCGCGTCGGCGAGCACCTTTCTGGTCAGCGTCTTGCGGCCAATGCGTTGCTGCAGCAGGTTGAAAGGCGCGACCTTGCCGTCCTTCCAGACCACGATCTCGCCGTCGAGCACGGTGCCGTTGGCGAGCGGCGTGGCCGCCGCGACGATCTCGGGGAAGCGCTCGGTCACCAGCTCTTCGCCGCGCGACCAGATCCACGTCTGCGAGACACGCTTGACCACCTGCGCGCGAATGCCGTCGTACTTCCACTCGACGATCCAGTCGTCGGGCGAGGCCAGCTTGCTCGCAAAGTCCCCGAGCGGGACGTCGAGCTGATGCGCAAGGAAGAAGGGGTATGGCTGGCCGAGGTCGAGCGGGCCGGCCTCGGCGCTCGACGTGAGCTGCGTATAGCGCTGCGGGCTCGGCGCAACCCGGCCATCGGTGTAGCCCATCATGCGTTGCGCGACGAGCTTGGCGTCGACCTCCGCGCCCTCGGCGAGCGCGCGCTGCACGAGCAGCTTGCTGACGCCGACGCGAAAGGCGCCGCCGATCAGCTTGTTGAGCAGAAAGCGGCCCGCCGTGTCGAGCTCGTCCCAGTACGACGCGACGCGCTCGGCCTGCTCTTCGGGCGCCAGGCCGCGCAGTGTGAGCAGCCTGTCCTCGATCCACACCGCGAGGCCGAGGTCGCTCTGGTGCCGCGCCGGCGGCAGCACATGCGCGACCGTCTCGGAGAAATCGCCGACGGCCTGGTAGCTCGCATCGAACAACCACTCGGGGATGCCGGCCTCGCGGCAGGCGATCGCCCACAGCACACCGCTCGGCACGACCTGGCGCGGCTTGCCGCCGGCGAGAAAGTAGACGGCCCAGGCGGCGTCTTGCGGTGCGGCGACGGCGAAGTAGCGCTTCAATGCGTCGACCTTGGCGCTGGTCGCGGTCGTTGCGTCGAGCTCGGCGTAGAGCTGGGCGAAGCGCTTCACGAACCACCCTCACCCCTGCCCTCTCCCGCAAGCGGGAGAGGGAGTCCACCGTCTTCAGCCTCGCCCGCTGGCGGCAGAGGGCCGGCGCGAGGGCTCTCGTCGTCGTCGCTGTCGCCGTACTCGGTCTCGAAGGCGCTCGCCTCGAGCCCTTGCTCGCCGAGCCAGCGCACCATCACCGATTCGTAGCCGTGCGTGACGATGACGCGCTCGGCGCCGGTTGCCTTGATCGCGCGCAGCAGGCCGGGCCAGTCGGCGTGGTCGCTGAGCACGAAGCCGCGATCGACCGAGCGACGCCGGCGGGCGCCGCGCAGTTGCATCCAGCCACTCGCGAAGGCGTCGCTGTAGTCGCCGAAGCGGCGCGTCCAGGTCGAGCCCTGCACCGAAGGCGGCGCGACGATGAGCGCGCGCTTGAAGAGCGCCTTGTCGCTCACCTCGGTGGCGACCGGCGTCTCGGGAAGGTCGACGCCAGCGGCGCGGTAGGCGCGATTCAGCGGCTCGACCGCGCCGTGCACGAAGATCGGTCCGATCGAGCGATCGACGCCCTTCAGGATGCGCTGCGCCTTGCCGAAGCTGTAGCCCATCAGCAGGCTCGCGCGCCCCGCGTCGGCGTTGCCGCGCCACCAGTCGTCGATGGCTGCGAACAGCTCGGCCTGCGGCTGCCAGCGATAGATGGGCAGGCCGAAGGTCGACTCGGTGATGAAACAGTGGCAGCGCACCGGCTCGAAGGGCGCGCAGGTGGCGTTGTCCTCGCGCGCGTCGTCGCGGTCGCCGGCGAGGTAGTAGTCGCCGGAGGCGACCCAGACGCGGCCCGCATGCTCGATCCGCACCTGCGCCGAGCCGAGCACGTGACCCGCGGGATGAAAGCTGACACGCACGCCGTAGTGGTCGATCGCCTCGCCGTACGGCAGCGTCTGCAGGTCGATCTGGCCGAGCCGTGTGCGAAGCACGCCCTCGGCCGGCGCGGCGGCCAGGTAGTGGCCGTGACCGCGCCGCGAATGATCGGCGTGCGCATGCGTGATGACGGCGCGCTCGACCGGCCGCCACGGGTCGATGTAGAAGCCGCCGGGCGGGCAGTACAGGCCTTCGGGGCGCCGAACGATCAGGTCGTTCATGGCCGTGCGCCGAGCCGCCTCATCAATAGCGATGACGCGTGGCGAAGAGCGCGAAGCGCATGAGCGCATAGGCGATCCAGGCGAGGCTGCGCGTCGCGAAAGTGCGCTTGCGATAGGCCGATGAATCGATGCGCACGCCGACCTTGTTCACGGCGTCGAGCAGATGGCCGCGCAGCTCGGCGGCGAAGGCGTCGTCGCGCACGAAGACGTTGGCCTCGCGCGCCAGCAGCAGGCTGAACGGATCGAGGTTCGACGAGCCGACCGTCGCGATCGCGCCCTGCGGGCCGTCGAACACCGCCACCTTGGCATGCAGGAAACTCGGTTCGTACTCGATGATCTCGATGCCCGCGGCCAGCATCACGCCGTACATGGCGCGGCTGGTGTGATGCTGCATGAAGTATTCGTAGCGACCCTGCAGGAGCAGCGTGATGCGCACGCCGCGTTTGGCCGCCGTGAGAAGCGCGCGCTGCAGCGCGACGCCCGGCACGAAGTACGCGTTGGCGATCAGGATCTCGGTCTTCGCCTGCGCGATCGCGTAGCGATAGAAGTGCTCGATGCGCTTGCGAAAGCGCAGGTTGTCGCGCAGCACCAGGCCGGCGAGCAGGCCGCGCCCCGCCTGTCTCGCGACATGCGCGCTCGCGTCGAAATCGTCGGCCACGATCTGCGGGTCGCTCATGTCCATGCCGGCGCTCGTTGCCTTGCGCACCGCTTGCAGCGCCTCTTTGAAGTCGAAGCTGCGCGCCTCGCGCGTCACCTGCAAGCGAAGCCACAGGCGCGTCATCGTCTCGTGCGCGTCGGCGACGAGCGGGCCGATGACGCGCACCGCGAAGTCGAAGCGCGGCTCGGCCAGCTTGCCGTGCGTCGGATCGAGGTAGTCGTCGAGCAGGTTGATGCCGCCGCAGAAGGCGACGCGGCCGTCGATCACGGCGAGCTTGCGATGCATGCGCCGCCAGCGCTTGGGCAGGAGCACGCGCCAGCCGCGCGCCGGGTTGAAGACGCGCCAGTGCAGCCCGGCGGCGGTCCAGCGGGCCTGCCACTCGGCCGGGATGTCGCCGGTGCCGATGCCGTCGACGACGACGCGCACCGTGAGCTTGCGCGCGGCCGCACGTTCGAGCGCCTCGGCGACGCGCAACGGTGCGCCGGCGAACTCGAAGATGTAGGTCTCGAGCAGGACCTCGGCGCGCGCCTTGTCGATTGTCTCGGCCAGCGCCTCGAACAGCGCTTCGCCGCCCTTGATGAGCGCGATGTCGTGGCCAGGCCGGAGCGCCCGCGTGGCCGAGGCGTCGCGTTTCGATTCGGCCATGACCAGCGACTCGGAACCGGTCGCCGCTAGAGCAACGCGAGCTCGGCGACCAGCGGCAGATGGTCCGACATGCGCGCCCAAGCCGTGCCGCGCGGCACGCTCGTCGCCACGCAGCGAAAGCCCCGCACGTAGATGCGGTCCATCGAGAACAGCGGAATGCGCGAGGGGAAGGTGTTGAAGCGCGCCGGCGGATCGCCCGGGATGCAGGCGCGGGTCAGCGCGCAGGCCTTCATCAGCTCGTCGAGCCGGCCGCCCCAGTCGTTGAAGTCACCGCCGACGATCACCGCCTCGCCCTTCGGCACATTGGCTTCGATGAACTCGCCGAGGCGCTGCGCCTGGCGCACGCGGCTGGCGTGGATGAGGCCGAAGTGGGCGACGATCGAGTGCACGGTCGTGCCGTTCCAGGTGACCGGCACGTGCAGCAGACCGCGCTGCTCGAAGCGGTGGTCGGACACGTCGTGGTGGCCGGCGTCGCCGAGCGGCCAGCGGGAAAGCAAGGCATTGCCGTGCTCGCCGTCGCGCGTCACGGCGTTGGTCCGGTAGGCGACCTCGTAGCCTTCGGGGGCGAGATAGTCGGCCTGCGGCACCTTGGGCCAGCCGATCTTGGTGTCGGGGAACTGTCGCGCCTCGGCGCGGTTCATGCGCCGCACTTCCTGGAGAAAGACGAGGTCGGTGTCGAGCGCCTCGATGCCGAGCACCAGGTTGTGGATCTCGAGGCGCTTGCGCGGCCCGACGCCGCGCACGCCCTTGTGGATGTTGTAGGTGGCGACGCGAAGGTGGCCGCTGGCCATCGTGGACGGGGCGAGGGTGCGCATGCTCGGGATGACGATGGCCGAGAGTGAAGGTCAGTCGAGAAATCGCGGCAGATGCAGGATCGCCTCGGCATTCGAGGGCGAAAAGCATTTGTCGGCCGCAGCGCGCCAGTCGAGCCACTCGAAGCGCAGGTGCTCGCGCGGCGAGAGCCGCACGACTACGTCGCGAGGCACGCGCAGGCCGAAGACGTGCTCAGTGTTGCGGGTCACGCCGGGAGCATAGCGATGCCGCCATTGCGGATAGATGTCATAGACGTTTTGCATCTGCCAATCGCGCAGGCAATTGGCGTGCTCGGGCAAGCTGTCCACGACGATGCCGGTCTCTTCTTCGACTTCGCGTCGGCAGGTCTCGACCAGCGGCTCGGCCGGATCGTCCTTGGAGCCGGTCACGCTCTGCCAGAACCCTGGCCGGTCGGCACGCTCGAGCAGCAGCACCTCGAGCCCGGCCGTGTGAATGACGACGAGGACGGATTCGGGGATCTTGAATGTTGTCATCCTGAGCGTAGCGAAGGATCCGAGGGTCGCGGGCGATAAGATCCTTCGCTCCGCTCAGGATGACAGAGGCGGGCGAATCAATTCGTCGACTGCGTGCGCAACCGGATGTGCAGCTCGCGCAACTGCTTCTCGTCGACCGGGCCCGGCGCATTGGTGAGCAGGTCCTGCGCGCGCTGCGTCTTCGGGAAGGCGATCACGTCGCGCAGCGACTCGGCCTTGACGAGCAGCATCACGAAGCGGTCGAGGCCGATGGCGATGCCGCCGTGCGGCGGCGCGCCGTACTTCAAGGCGTCGAGCAGGAAGCCGAACTTCGCCTGCGCTTCCTCGGCGTCGATCTTCAGGGCGCGGAACACCTTGCTCTGCACTTCTTCCCTGTGGATACGAACCGAGCCGCCGCCGAGCTCGATGCCGTTCAGCACGACGTCGTAGGCCTTGGCGACGCAGCGGCCGGGCTCCGTCTCGAGCCAGTCCTCGTGGCCGTCCTTCGGCGAGGTGAACGGGTGGTGCACCGCGTTCCAGCGCCCTGCCCCTTCGTCGTATTCGAACATCGGAAAGTCGACGACCCAGAGCGGCTCCCATTCGCCCTGCACCAGGCCGCGTGCCTTGCCGAAGTCGCTGTGCCCGACCTTGACGCGCAAGGCGCCGAGCGCGTCGTTGACGACCGAGGACTTGTCGGCGCCGAAGAAGATCAGGTCGCCGTTCTCGGCGCCGGTGCGCTTCAGCACCTCGGCCAGCGCGGCGTCGTGCAGGTTCTTGACGACCGGCGACTGCAGGCCCTCGCGGCCCTTGGCGACGTCGTTGACCTTGATCCAGGCCAGGCCCTTGGCGCCGTAGATCTTGACGAACTCGGTGTAGGCGTCGATCTCGCCGCGCGTCATCTCGCCGCCGCCGGGAACGCGCAGCGCCGCGACGCGGCCGCCCTTGGCCTTGGCCGGCACCGAGAAGACCTTGAAGTCGACGTCGGCCATCACGCCGGTGAGCTCGGTGAGCTCGAGCTTGACGCGAAGGTCGGGCTTGTCGGAGCCGTAGCGGCGCATCGCGTCGGTGTAGGTCATGACCGGGAAGTCCGGCAGATCGACGCCGATGGCGTGCTTGACGGTGCTCTTGATCATGCCCTCGAACATCGTCCGGATCTCGACCTCGTCGAGGAACGAGGTCTCGATGTCGATCTGCGTGAACTCGGGCTGCCGGTCGGCGCGCAGGTCCTCGTCGCGGAAGCACTTGGTGATCTGGTAGTAGCGGTCGAAGCCGGCCACCATCAGCAACTGCTTGAAGAGCTGCGGGCTCTGCGGCAGCGCGAAGAACATGCCATCGTGCACGCGGCTCGGCACCAGGTAGTCGCGCGCGCCTTCCGGCGTGCTCTTGGTGAGCATCGGCGTCTCGATGTCGATGAAGCCGTTGGCGTCGAGGAACTTGCGCACTTCCATCGCGACGCGGTAGCGCAGCAGCATGTTGCGCTGCATCTGCGGCCGGCGCAGGTCGAGAACGCGGTGCGTGAGGCGGGTCGTCTCGGAGAGGTTTTCCTCGTCGAGCTGGAAGGGCGGCGTGACGCTCGGGTTCAGCACCTCGAGCTCGTGGCACAGCACCTCGACCTTGCCGCTCGTGAGGTTGACGTTGTCGGTGCCCGCCGGGCGTGCCCGCACCAGGCCCGTCACCTTCAGGCAGAACTCGTTGCGAACTTCCTCGGCGACGGCGAAGGTCGCCGCGCGATCCGGGTCGCAGACGATCTGCACGAGGCCTTCGCGGTCGCGCAGGTCGATGAAGATCACGCCGCCATGGTCGCGGCGGCGATGCGCCCAACCCATCAGCGTGACTGTCTGGCCGAGCAGCTTTTCGCTCACCAGGCCGCAATACGTCGTTCTCATCTCATCACTCCATGATTCTTCTGCAAGGGCGGCGAGGCGCCGGGCGCGTCGCTGCGAGGGGGCGCGGGCCACGCGCTTCACGCCGAAGCGGGAGGTGCAGGCTGAGCGCGGGCCGGACGCTCAGCCGGGCAGATTTCGCAGCGGCATCGGTGCCGAGACGACGACGCGCTCGGGCGGCGCCACCACGCCCATCGAGATCACGTACTTGAGCGCCTCGTCGACGCTCATCGCCAGCGGTATCGCGTCTTCGCGCGGCAGCATGATGAAAAAGCCCGAGGTCGGGTTCGGCGTCGTCGGCACGTAGACGCTGAGGTAGTCGCCCGGGAGGTGGCGCGCCGCCTCGCCGCCCGGCCGCCCGGTGACGAAGGCGATCGTCCACGCGCCCTCGCGCGGGTATTGCACCAGCACGGCCTCGCGAAAGGCGTTGCCACTGCTCGAGAACAGCGTGTCCGAGACCTGCTGCACCGAGCTGTAGATCGACTTGACGATCGGGATCCGGTTGAGCATCCGGTGCCCCTGGCCCAACGCCCACTGTCCGACGACGTTGGTCGCGAACATGCCGGTCAGGAACAGCCCGATCAGCATGACGATGACGCCCATGCCGGGGATGCGGCGCAGCATCTCGATGAAGTTGTGGCTGCCTTCCGGCAGAACGATCTGCGAACCGTTGAGCAGCCAGACGAACACGCCGTCGAGCAGGCCGAGCACCGACGCCAGGACCCAGATGGTCACGGCCAGCGGCAGCCAGACGAGCAGGCCGGCGATGAGATATTTCTTCACGGCAATGAGGCGGCTCAGCCGCCCGTCTTGCCGGGCGATGCCGGCGCGGCAGGCGTCGCCGCCGCGGGCGCGGGGCTGGGTGCGGCAGCCGGCGCAGGTGCGGACTCGGTCTTCTTGGCGACCTCGCCGCCATTGCCCTCGCTCTTCGCCTCGGCGCCGGCTGCGGGTGCATCGTTGCTCTTGCCGTTGCCGTTGCCGGCTTCTTTCGCCGCGCCCGCTCCGGCGTCGCCGGCCTCGGCCGACTTGGCCGGCTTGTTGTCGCCGCGAAAATCGGTGACGTACCAGCCCGAGCCCTTGAGCTGGAAGCCGGCCGCGGTCACCTGCTTGACGTAGGTCGCCTGCCCGCACGACGGGCACACGGTCAATACCGGGTCGGCCATGCGCTGCAGCACGTCTTGCGCGTGGCCGCAGTGGGAGCACCGGTAGGCATAGATCGGCATCGCTGGGCCCCGGGGGATCCTGAAAGACAACCCGACAGTATAAATGTCGGGGCCATCTTTCTTTCTCCCTCTCCCGCTGGCGGGAGAGGGCCGGGGTGAGGGCCGCTCTGTCCCTAGTGAAACCGGGTGATCAACTGGATGACGACAAGGGCGACGACGAAGCCGATCGCCGCCAGGATCACGCCCGAGAGCAGCCGGTTGGTGCGCCGCTGTTCGGCGAGCAAGGCCTCGAGCGTCTGCTGCTGGCCCGGCGGCGGCGGCTGCAGCGCGGCATGGATCAGGCGCGGCAGTTGCGGCAGCAGGTGGACATAGCGCGGCGCTTCCTTCTCGATCTGCAGCACGAGGCCGCGCCAGCCGACCTGCTCGTCCATCCAGCGCTCGAGAAAGGGCTTGGCCGTGCTCCACAGGTCGAGGTCGGGATCGAGGTCGCGACCGAGGCCTTCGACATTGAGCAGCGTCTTCTGCAGCAGCACGAGCTGCGGCTGGATCTCGACGTTGAAGCGGCGCGAAGTCTGGAACAGGCGCAGCAGCACCTGGCCGAGCGAGATGTCCTTGAGCGGCCGGTCGAACTGCGGCTCGCAGACAGCGCGGATCGCACCCTCGAGCTCGTCGATGCGCGTCATCGGCGGCACCCAGCCGCTTTCGACGTGCAGCTCGGCGACGCGTTTGTAGTCGCGATGGAAGAAGGCGATGAAGTTCTGCGCCAGGTAGTCCTTGTCGACCTGGGTCAGGGTGCCGACGATGCCGAAGTCGAGCGACACGTAGCGGCCGAAAGTGGCGGGCGCGATCGAGACCTGGATGTTGCCGGGGTGCATGTCGGCGTGGAAGAAGCCGTCGCGAAACACCTGCGTGAAAAAGATCGTCACGCCGTCGCGCGCCAGCTTGGGAATGTCGACGCCAGCGTCGCGCAGGCGCTGCACGTGGCTGATCGGCACGCCGTCCATGCGCTCCATGACGATCACGTTCGGCGTGCACAGCTCCCACACCATCTCGGGCACCATGACCAGGCCGAGACCCTGCATGTTGCGACGCAATTGCGACGCGTTGGCCGCCTCGCGCACGAGATCGAGCTCGTCGTGCAGATAGTTGTCGAACTCGGCGACGACCTGGCGGGGCTTGAGGCGCTTGCCGTCGACGAACAAGCGCTCGACCCAGAGCGCAAGCTGGCGCATGAGGGCGATGTCGTCGTCGATCGCCGCCAGCATGCCCGGACGCAGCACCTTCACCGCCACCTCGCGCCCGCTCTTCAGCACCGCGAAGTGGACTTGCGCGATCGAGGCGCTGGCGACCGGCGCGGCGTCGAAGCTAGAGAAGACGGCGTCGATCGGCCGGCCGAAGGCGCGCTCCACGGCGGCGCGCGCTTCCGTCTCGGGAAACGGCGGCACGCGATCCTGCAGCTTGGCGAGCTCTTCGGCGATGTCGGCCGGCAGCAGGTCGCGCCGCGTCGACAGCACCTGGCCGAACTTGACGAAGATGGGGCCCAGTGTTTCGAGGCCGAGGCGCAGCCGCTCGCCGCGCGGCGCCGAGAGGCGCCGGCCGAACGTGAGCACGCTGACCAGGCGGCGCACCCAGCGCTGGCGAAAGCTCGACAGCGCCAGTTCGTCGAGCCCGAAGCGAAAAACCGTGACCCAGATGAAGGCGAGTCGGGCGATGTGCCTCATCGTGGCGGTACGTCGGCGCGGTCGGCGCGCCGCGCAAAGCCGTCGAGCGCCTTCGCCGCCTCGCGCATCGCCTTCGCGAGCGCGTTGCCGAAGCGGGCGATCTCGCGCGCCGGCGCGTCGCCGACGAGCCGGGACAAATCCTCCTGCGCATCCCAGCGCAGGTTCTCGATCAGCCAGTTCAGGTCGGTGGCGAAGGCAGCGTCGCCTTCGACACGCAGCGAAGGCCGCTCGCCGACCATGAACTTCGCGAAGGCCAGGGCCGGATTCGACGCCTCGACGGCGACGCGCAGATCGGGCACCAACTCGCCCGGCGCATCGATCCATTCGACGAGGCCCGGCGGCGTGACGCGAAAGGCGATCGGTGAAGGCGCAGGCAGGAGCGAAGGCCAACCCTCGAACTCGAAACGCAATGTTCGCGCGGCGTGCGCGCGCAGCCGCTCCATGGCTTGCGGCTCGGCCGAAATCACGTGGTTGAGAAGCAGCACGAGGCGCTCCATCACCGATCGTTCCGCGAGCGCTTTCATCGCTTCCAACATGCGTCGATTGTAGGCGTGGGGCCACAATGTCGACGATGCAAGCGACCCGCACCGAGATCGACGGCGTGCTCGTGATCGAGCCGAGGGTGCATGGCGATGCGCGAGGCTTTTTCCTCGAAAGCTACGTGCAGAAGAGCTTCGACGCCGCGCTCGGTCAGCACATCGAGTTCGTCCAGGACAACCATTCGCGTTCGCCGCGCGGCGTGCTGCGCGGCCTGCACTGGCAGGACCCGCCGCACGCGCAGGGCAAGCTGGTGCGCGTGACGAGCGGCGCGGTGTTCGACGTCGCGGTCGACATCCGCCGCGCATCGCCCACCTTCGGCCGCTGGTTCGGCATCGAGCTGAGCAGCGCCAATCATCGCCAGCTCTGGATCGCGCCCGGGTTGGCCCATGGCTTTCTCGTGCTGAGCGAAGCGGCCGACTTTGTCTACAAGGCGACGGCTTACTATGCGCCCACCGCCGAGCGAACGATTCGCTGGGACGACCCCGATCTGGCTATCGCGTGGCCGGATCCCGGCATGGCGCCGATCGTCTCGGCGAAGGATGCCGTCGGCGCCGCGTTCGCAACGCTCAGGTAGCGCGCCGCGACCTCGCCGGCTACAGCAAGGCCTGCTGCCGCGCCAACCGCCACGACGGCGTGCCGTCTTTCGTGCAGGCCAGCATCCACAGCTCGCGAAACGGCACCGCTCCCTGCTCCGCCGACTCGCGGATCAGACCCGAGAACTCGACGCTGGCGAGATAGGCCGCGCTCAACTCCTCGAGGCCGAGCAACTCGGCGTGCAGCGTGATGACGTCGGTGCGGCCGGTGCGCGCTTCGCGCGAGGTCAGCACGTGCAGCAACTCTTCGAGCATCTCGGGCGTGGTGAGGTTCTGCAGCGTCGGCACGTCGCCGGCGTCCCACGCTGCTTGCAGACCCATGAAGCGGCCGCGCGCCGCCGCCAGCACCTGCTCGCCGTCGAGACCGGGGGGAATCGCAAAGTGCGCCTTGCGCGCCATGATCGAGCACGACGAAGCCCGGCCCGACACGCCGCCGGCGTGCGCCTTCTGTCGTCGCCAGAACCAGACCGCGCTGCCCAGCAGAACGACCGCGCAGGCCACCGCGATCATGCCGCGCGCACCGAGCGGCACGCCGCGCGCACCGAGCGCCGCCCACAGGCCGGCGACGAAGCTCAACACTTGATCCCCACGTGCAAGGCGACGACGCCGGCGGCGAGCTTGTGCACGTCGACATGCGCAAAGCCCGCCGTCTTCATCATCGCCTTCAGCCCGGCGGCATCGGGATGGACGCGGATCGATTCGGCCAGGTAGCGATAGCTCGCGCCGTCGCCTGCGACGCGCTGGCCGATCCACGGCAGCACCTTGAACGAGTACCAGTCGTAGGCCTTCTCGAGCGGCGCCGCGACCTTCGAGAACTCGAGGACGAGCAGGCGCCCGCCCGTCTTCAGCACGCGCGCCATCTCGGCCAGCGCCTTGTCCTTGTGCGTCATGTTGCGCAGGCCGAAGGCGACGCTGACGAGGTCGAAGGACGCGCTCGCGAAAGGCAGCGTCTCGGCGTCGCAGAGCACGGTGGGCAGCACCAGGCCTTCGTCGAGCAGGCGGTCGCGGCCCTGGCGAAGCATCGCCTCGTTGATGTCGGTGTGGACGACGAGGCCGGCCTCGCCGACCGGCTTGGCGAAGGCGCGCGCCAGGTCGCCGGTGCCGCCGGCGAGGTCGAGCACCTTGTCGCCCGGGCGCAGGTTGGCCACGGCCACGGTGTACGCCTTCCAGACGCGATGCAGGCCGAAGGACATCAGGTCGTTCATGACGTCGTACTTCGGCGCCACCGAATCGAAGACGCCGCGCACGCGCTCGGCCTTGGTCGCCTCGTCGACCTTGCTGTAGCCGAAGTGCGTCACTCCCTCTTCCGCCTGCGGGAGAGGGTTGGGGTGAGGGCTCGGGTCGCTCACGGCAAGCTCAATGCGAGTGCCCGCACGACGAGGCCGGCGCAACGATCATCGGCGCGTCGCGACTCGCACCCTTCTTCGCCAGCCGCTCTTCATACTGCTTCCACAGATCGTCTTGCTGCGAGCCGAGAAAGAACAGGTAGTCCCAGGAGAAGATGCCCGACTCGTGGCCATCCGAGAAGCGCGGCTGCACGGCGTAGTTGCCGACCGGCTCCAGCGCCGTCAGCTCGACCTCGCGCTTGCCCGTCTGCAGCACTTCCTGGCCGGGACCGTGGCCCTGCACTTCGGCCGACGGCGAATAGACGCGCATCAGCTCGAAGGGGATGCGGAAGTTCTGGCCGTCATCGAAGCCGACCTCGAGCACGCGCGAAAGCTGGTGCACGACGATCGAGGTGGGCTGGCGAGGCGTGGCGCGTGCGTTCATGGGCGGATGTCGGGGAGCCGCCGCAGTGTAGCCAAGCACCCCCGGCCCCGAGAGCATCGGGGACAAGCGCCTGCGCGGTTTACGCCACAGTCGCGCTAGACGAGAACCCTCTCGATGCCGCCTTCATTGGCGAGCGCGACGTACTCCGGCATCCAGTCCTCGCCGATGATGCGATTGGCCATCTCGACGACGATGTAGTCGGCTTCGAGCAAGCCGTTCTGCAGGTCGCCCTTGTAGCGCTGCAGGCCTTGCAGGCAGCTCGGGCACGAGGTCAGGATCTTCAGGTTGGCCTTGGCCGGAGTCTCCGGCGCGGTCTTCGCGATCATCGAGCGCAGCGCCGTCTCGTCCCTGCGCAACTCTTCTTCCTTGCGAAAGCGCACCTGCGTGGCGATGTCGGGACGCGTGATGCCGAAGGTGCCGCTCTCGCCGCAGCAGCGCTCGCTCTTCTTCACGTTCTCGCCGACCAGTGCCTTCACCGTCTGCAATGGATCGCGAAGCTTCATCGGGCTGTGGCAGGGGTCGTGGAACAGATAGCCGGGCGCCGCTGCGTCGGGACCGCCGGCGCCACCGAGCGTGATGCCCTTCTCGAGCAGGAATTCGTGGATGTCGATGATCCGGCAGCCGGGAAAGATCTCCTCGAACTTGTAGCCTTGGAGCTGGTCGTAGCAAGTGCCACAACTCACGACGACGGTCTTGATGTCGAGGTAGTTGAGCGTGTTGGCGACGCGGTGAAAGAGCACCCGGTTGTCGGTGATGATCTTCTCGGCCTTGTCGAAGTCGCCCGAGCCGCGCTGCGGATAACCGCAGCAGAGATAGCCCGGCGGCAGCACCGTCTGCACGCCGGCATGCCAGAGCATCGCCTGCGTCGCCAGGCCGACCTGCGAGAACAGCCGCTCGGAGCCGCAGCCCGGGAAGTAGAAGACGGCCTCGGTGTCGGCGTTGGTTGTCTTCGGGTTGCGGATGATCGGGACGTAGTCCTTGTCCTCGATGTCGAGCAGTGCCCGTGCCGTCTTGTTCGGCAGCCCGCCCGGCATCTTCTTGTTGATGAAGTGGATCACCTGCTCCTTGAGCGGTGTCTTGCCGACCGTCGAGCGCGGCGCCGCCGTCTGCTTGTTGGCCAGGCCGCGCAGGAAGTTGTTGGCGGCACGCTGCGCCTTGAAGCCGACGTCGACCATCGCCGTGCGCATCACCTTGATCGTCTCGGGCTGCGTCGCGTTGAGGAAGAACATGGCCGCCGCATTGGCCGGGCGGAAGCTCTTCTGCCCCATCTTGCGCAGCAGGTTCCTCATGTTCATCGACACGTCGCCGAAGTCGATGTCGACCGGGCACGGCGCTAGGCACTTGTGGCAGACCGTGCAGTGGTCGGCGACGTCCTCGAACTCCTCCCAGTGGCGCAATGAGATGCCGCGCCGCGTCTGCTCTTCGTAGAGAAAGGCCTCGACGAGCAGCGAGGTGGCGAGGATCTTGTCGCGCGGGCTGTAGAGCAGGTTGGCGCGCGGCACGTGCGTCGTGCAGACCGGCTTGCACTTGCCGCAGCGCTGGCAGTCCTTGATCGATTGGGCAATCTCGCCGATGTCGCTCTGCTGCATGATGAGCGACTCGTGGCCCATCAGGCCGAAGCTCGGCGTGTAGGC
>JBBRLS010000038.1:0-43367 GCA_038231215.1 Burkholderiales bacterium
CGGCTGCGCAACCTGGGCAAGTTCACCTTCGCCGACGTCGCCGCGTTCCGCTTCTCGCAAACGCCGGTGCGCGTGTTCGCCGCGTCGGGCACGCTGATCGTCGTCGCGTTCTATCTCATCGCCCAGATGGTCGGCGCCGGGCAGTTGATCAAGCTGCTGTTCGGACTCGAATACTGGATCGCAGTCGTCATCGTCGGTGCGCTGATGATGGTCTACGTGCTGTTCGGCGGCATGACCGCAACGACCTGGGTGCAGATCATCAAGGCCGGCCTGCTGCTCGCCGGGGCGAGCTTCATGGCCTTCATGGTGCTCTATCAATTCGGCTTCAGCCCCGAGGCGATGTTCGCCAAGGCGGTCGAGGTGAAGACCGGCATCGCCGCGGCGGCCGGCAAGTCGCCGCCTGAGGCGGCCGCGCAAGGCTTCTCGATCATGGGCCCCGGCGGCTTCATCAAGGATCCGATCTCGGCGATCAGTTTCGGCATGGCCTTGATGTTCGGCACGGCCGGGCTGCCGCACATCCTGATGCGCTTCTTCACCGTGCCCAACGCCAGGGAAGCGCGCAAGTCGGTGCTCTGGGCGACGACATGGATCGCCTACTTCTACGTCCTGACCTTCATCATCGGCTTCGGTGCCATCACCTTCGTGCTGACGAATCCGCAGTTCCTCGATGCCAAGGGCGGCCTGCTCGGCGGAGGCAACATGGCGGCGGTGCACCTCGCCAACGCGGTCGGCGGCAACGTATTCCTCGGCTTCATCTCCGCGGTGGCGTTCGCGACCATCCTGGCGGTGGTCGCCGGGCTCACGCTGTCGGGCGCGTCGGCGGTCTCGCACGACCTGTATTCGACCGTGATCAAGAAGGGCAAGGCCGACGGCGCCGCCGAGCTCAAGGTGTCGCGCATGACGACCGTGGCGCTCGGCATCGTCGCCGTCGTGCTCGGCATCGTGTTCGAGAAGCAGAACATCGCCTTCATGGTCAGCCTGGCGTTCGCGATCGCGGCGTCGGCCAACTTTCCGGTGCTGCTGATGTCGGTGCTGTGGAAGGACTGCACGACGCGCGGTGCCGTGGTCGGCGGCTTCCTCGGGCTGATCTCCTCGGTGCTGCTGACGCTCGTGTCGCCGGCCGTCTGGGAAGTCACGCTCGGCAATCCGAAAGGGTCGGGGCTGTTCCCCTACGCGTCGCCCGCCCTGTTCTCGATGACGATCGGCTTCGTCGGCATCTGGCTGGTCTCGATCCTCGACCGCAGCCCGCGCGCCGCCGAGGACCGGGCCGGCTTCGTGGCGCAACAGGTGCGGTCGGAGACCGGCATCGGCGCCTCCGGCGCTTCGGGACATTGAGCGGCCACCAGCGCCGCACCCTTTACGACGTGAGTCGCAGACGAAACGACGACGTGTTCCCCCACCCCCAGGAGACAAGCATGACGAAACAGACTCAACCCTTCGGCGACGTGACGGCCATGATGACGCAGTTCAAGATGCCCGGCATCGACATGGCCGCCATCGTCGAGACCCAGCGCAAGGACATCGAGGCCTTGATCGCGGCCAACGCCGCGACCTTCGAGTCGATGCAGGCCCTGGGCCGCAAGCAGACCGAGATGATGAATGAGGCGATGCACGCCATGCAGGACGCGGCGAAGAGCATGGTCGCCGGCGGCATGCCCGATGTGGTCAAGCAGGGCGAAGTCGTACGCAAGGGATTCGAGAAGACGCTGGCCAACATGAAGGAACTGGCCGACATGGCGCGGCATGCACAGTCCGACGCGATGACCCGGATCACGCAGCGCGCGGCCCATCAGATGAAAGACATCAAGGCGCTGGTCACGCCATGAGCACGCGTGATGTGGTGGTACTGGGCGCGGCCCGGTCGGCGATCGGCACCTTCGGCGGCGCACTCGCCGACATCGAGCCGGCCGAGCTGGCCGGCACGGTGATGAAGGAGGCGGTCCGCCGCTCCGGCGTCGACCCGAAGGCGATCAACTACGTGACGGTGGGCAACACCATCCCCACCGAAAGCCGCTTCGCTTACGTGGCGCGGGTGGCGGCGATCCAGGCGGGGCTGCCGATGGAGTCGGTCGCCATGTCGGTGAACCGCCTGTGCTCGTCGGGGCTTCAGGGCATCGTCACGACGGCGCAGAACATCCTGCTCGGCGATTGCGACTACGGCATCGGCGGCGGCGTCGAGGTGATGAGCCGCGGCGGCTACCTGTCGGGCGCCATGCGCAGCGGCGCGCGCATGGGCGACACCAAGATGGTCGACATGATGATGGCCACCTTGACCGACCCGTTCGGCGTCGGTCACATGGGCATCACGGCCGAGAACCTGACCGCCAAGTGGGGCATCACCCGCGAGGAGCAGGACGCACTGGCCGTCGATTCGCACCGCAAGGCCGCCGCGGCGATCGCCGAGGGCCGCTTCAAGTCGCAGATCGTCGCCATCGTGAAGCAGACGAAGAAGGGCGAGGTCACCTTCGACACCGACGAGCACGTGAAGGCGGGCACCACGCTCGAATCGCTCGCCAAGCTCAAGCCCGCGTTCAAGAAGGACGGCTCGGTGACGGCCGGCAACGCTTCAGGCATCAACGACGGCGCGGCCTTCTTCGTGCTCGCCGACGCGGCGGTGGCCGCCGCCGCAGGGCACAAGCCGATGGCCCGCCTGGTGTCGTATGCGGTAGCCGGCGTGCCCAACGAGATCATGGGCGAGGGCCCGATCCCCGCGACGAGGCTGGCGCTGAAGAAGGGTGGCCTCACGCTCGACCAGATCGACGTGATCGAGAGCAACGAGGCCTTCGCGGCGCAAGCGATCGCGGTGGCGCGCGGCCTCGAGTTCGACCTGAAGAAGGTCAACCCGAACGGCGGCGCGATCGCCCTGGGCCACCCGATCGGATGCTCGGGCGCATTCCTCGCCACGAAGGCGGTCTACGAGCTGCACCGCACGGCCGGCCGCTATGCGCTGGTGACGATGTGCATCGGCGGCGGGCAAGGCATCGCGGCGGTGTTCGAGCGCCTCTGACCTCGTATGGGCGTGGCCTTGGCTTGACCAGGCCGACCGAAGCAGATTCAGCCTGGGGAACCCTCTCGGACACGGATTGCAGCGAGGCCGCGCGCCATAGCCAGGCGCCGGTCGCGAACAGGCAGTACAGACCGGCGAGGGCAATGCCGCCGCCCACCCCGGCGTAGACCCATCCGCTCACCCGGCTGGCGCCTTGCTGCGCCAGCGCGCCCAGGCACCACACGCTGGTTGCGACGAACGCCCAGGCGGACGCGGCGCCCGCCAGGAAGCGCAGCGGCATCCAGAGCGCCGGCAGCGGCCAGGCCATCGCGGCCATCAACGCGGCAGTTGCCAGCAGCGCGGTCGCGGCAAGCGCACCGGCGCGCAACGGAACGCGGGCCGCGCTGAGCGCGCCCGCCTGGCCGCGGCGAGGGAGAGCAGCCCGGCCAGGGCGAGCAAGGCCGGTGCGATAGCGCGGACTCGGGTCGTATGGCGGGGCACCTGTCTGCAACGACGCGCCTTCGACGGCGCTGCTGCGCCCGCAGTAGCTGCTCGAGACGGACTTGGATCGACCGCCCGTCAGCCGCTCGTCACGACCCGTTCGCGTTCTCGCGCAACGCCAATGATCAGGCGTCGTACTTGAAGGACAGCGAAACGCGTGCGCGGTAGGCGACGACCTTCCCGCCTTCGATTTTCATGTCGAGCTTGCTGATCTCGGCGACACGCAGGTCGCGCAGTGACTTGGCGGCGGTCTCCACGGCCCTCTTTGCCGCGTCCTCCCATGAAAGAGGGCTCGTGCCAATGATCTCGGTGACACGGTAGACGCCAGATTCACTTGCTTTCTTGGCCATGTGGTTTGCTCCCCGGTTGAGAGGCTCAGGACCCGTCCCTGATGCCTCGGGACACAATCTTAGGCGCTTCCAATCCACTCGGTCTGCGCTTCGTCCGAAGCAGACTGCACTTCGTCGCGAGGCTCGGGACAAGGCAAGTCGCAAGTCCTAGAGTACGGCCATCGATCACCAACAGGAAGATACGCGATGGCCATCACCGACGACCTCGAACGCCTTGCCGGGTTGCATCGCAGCGGCGCCATCTCCGACGCAGAGTACGCCAGCGCGAAAGCGCGCGCTCTCGGCGAGACGCCGCAGGCCGCCTCGAACGCCGTGCTGCACTGGCTGCATGCGCTGCGCCGCAGCCGCACCGATAGCTGGCTCAGCGGCGTGTGCGGCGGCCTGGCGCCGGCCACCGGGCTGCCCGCCTGGCTGTGCCGCCTGATCTTCGCCTTGCTGTTCGTGTGCGGCGGCACCGGCCTGGTGGTCTACGTGCTGCTCTGGATCCTGGTGCCGAAGGACGACGGCGTTGTCGACTTCGGCACCGGCCCGATCCGTTCCAGTTGAGCCCCGTCATCATGAGAACGCTGCTCACGCTCGTCCTGTGGTGCCTGTTGTTCGCGCTGTGCTGGCCGATCGCGCTCGCGGCGCTGGTGCTGTGGCCGGTGGTCTGGCTGCTGACCTTGCCGTTCCGGCTCGCCGGCATCGCCTTCGAAGCGCTGTTCGCCGCGCTGCGCGCCTTGCTCTTTCTGCCGGCACGTCTGCTCGGGGGCGGGCGTGGGGTCCGCTTGCTGTAGGCGATGCTCCTATCGCGACCGAGACTGGACCCAATCGCTCGCGCACGAGCCACTCCGAGCGTTGATGCCCAGCCGCCATCGTCGGGTCAGCCGCGAATGGCCGCTTTGATGGCGGCGACGTCGACCTTCTTCATCGGCATCATCGCCTTGAACGCACGCTTGGCCTTGTCGCCGCCCGCGGCCATGGCTTCGGTCAGCACCCGAGGGGTGATCTGCCAGCTGATGCCCCATTTGTCCTTGCACCAGCCGCACTGGCTCTCCTTGCCTCCGTTGCCGACGATCGCATTCCAGTAGCGGTCGGTCTCTGCCTGATCGTCGGTGGCGATCTGGAACGAAAAGGCCTCGCTGTGCTTGAATTGCGGCCCGCCATTGAGGCCGATGCAAGCGATGCCGGCCACGGTGAACTCGACGGTCAGGACATCACCCGCCTTGCCGCTGGGATAGTCGGCCGGCGCACGGTGCACGGCCCCGACGCTGCTGTGCGGAAAGGTTTCTGCGTAGAAACGAGCGGCGGCTTCGGCATCCTGTTCATACCAAAGACAGATCGTGTTCTTGGCCATCCGACGAACTCCTTTTGCTGATGGGTGCGGCGGATGATGCAACGGCGCGACGCGACGCGGCCGTGTTTCGATGGTCCAAGGCAGCGCCAGTGGCCGGCGACCGGCTCCTCGGGCAATATGACGCGATGGTGAATCGCTCCGGCAACCCCGGCCAGGAGCGAGCACAGAGGAGGGATCCATGCGCAAGTGGAAGTTGATGCTGACGACGCTGCCCGTGGTCGTCATCGTGCTGGGGCTCAAGCTCCTGATCGAACGCTACTCGGGGCATCCGGGCTGGGTCGACTTCGGCGACGTCTCCGCAGTGCTCACCGCCGGCGCCTTTCTCATCGGCTTCATGCTCGCCGGCACGATCGCCGACTACAAGGAAAGCGAGAAGCTGCCCTCCGAGCTGGCAACCACGCTCGAGACCGTCGACGACCTCATCGTCGTCAGCACGGGCAAGAGCCAGTTCGATTCGGTCGCGGCGCGGCGCGACCTGGCGGCGGTGGCCGAGCGCGTGCTGGAGTGGCTCTCCAAGAGCGCACCGTTGGAAAGCGTGCACCGCGCCATGGACGCGATGAACGTCCACTTCCAGACGATGGACGAAGCCGGCGCCACCGCGCACGCCAACCGCTCGCTCGTCTTCATGAACGCGGTGCGGCGCATCGTCGGCCGGATGGACGTGATCGAACGAACGAGCTTCCTTGCCAGCGGCTACGCCATCCTCGAGGTGATGGTGGGGGCGATCCTGATGCTGTTGCTGGCCTCGCGCTTCAAGACACTGGTGGCCGAGTACACGCTGGTGGCGAGCATCTCGCTGATCTACGTCTACATGCTTCGCCTCATCCGCAACATCGACGACCCGTTCGACTACGGCCCCAATCTGGAAGTGAGGGGCGCGGCCGAGGTCGAGCTGTTCCGGCTCACCGAATACGTCGCGCGGGCCCGGGCTCGCACCCTCTAGCCGAGCCGCGCATCGGCTGACTGGAACAGGAGGAAACCATGCTCCAGCTCTCACCCAACGCACAACTCGTGACCGACCTCTTCGCCGAAGTCGCCAAGGGCAACGGCGCTCGAGCACGAAGCTGCGCTCGACCGCGCCGCTCGGCAGCACCCGCTGCGAGGTCGGGTTGCCGTTGGGGAACTGCAGCGGCAGCGTGGCGGCGTCGTAGCGGACCTTGATCTTCGCCAGCTCGAACACGTCGGCCAGGCCGACGGTCTCGAACACCACGTCGTTGCCGCCGCCGCAGGCGGCCAAAACAAGCGCCATGCCCATCGCGGTCAGGCCGCGGACGAATCGTATTGCTGCTGCGTGCATCGGGCTCCCCTGCTCGACGGTCATGGATGCCGTCGCGAAGTGAAGGCTAGGGACCCTGGCGTCACGCGAGCGGCACGCGAGTCGCCTGCGTTCGTGCTGTGCTGGCCGATCGCGCCCGGGGCGCTGGTGCTGTGGCCGGTGCTCTGGCTGCTCACGGGCACCCGTAAGATGGCCCCGTCGCCCATGAGTACTCCACCATCGATCCCGCCGTATCCGATCGGCATTCCGGGCACGCGTTGGGGCACAGCCGAGAAAAGTTCATGGCTGGCCCGCCAGGGGGTGAAGCGGAGCTATTCCGACGAGGTGACAGCGCCCCTGAAGGCTCGCCTCCCCGCACAGGCCGAACTGTTCCAGTACGGTGCTCTGGACTACGCGCCCCTGGGGCTGGGCACTTACCCGCTCTTCGCCGTGCGCAGCCGCGCCTGGGACGCTGATCGTCCGGTCATGGTGATCACCGGTGGCGTCCACGGCTACGAAACCAGCGGCGTGCAAGGCGCCTTGCAGTGGATCGAGCACGACTTCCATCGCCACACGGGAGCGATCAATCTGCTCGTGCTTCCGTGCATCAGCCCATGGGGATACGAAACCATCAACCGCTGGAACCCGCACGCGCTCGACCCGAATCGCCAGTTCAAGCAGGCCAGCCCGGCCGCCGAGTCGGCCCTGGCCATGGCCTGCGTGGCCGCCAACTGCACCCGTGTCGACGTGCATGTCGATCTGCACGAAACCACGGACACCGACAACAGCGAGTTCGGCCCCGCCAAGGCTGCGCGCGACGGCGTGGCCCTCGGATGGCACGACATCCCCGACGGCTTTTATCTGGTGGGCGACAGCGAGCGACCCGAGCCAGGGTTCCAGCGTGCGCTGATCGATGCCGTGCGACAGGTCACCCACATCGCCAGGCCCGACGAGCACGGCCGCATCATCGGTGCAGCACTGCAGCAGGAAGGCGTGATCAACCTCGCCAAGCGGTCATCGGGTTTGTGCGGCGGCATGACCGACGCGCGCTTCGTGACCACCACCGAGGTCTATCCGGACAGCCCGACAGCGAGCCCTGCCCAGTGCAACGAAGCTCAAGTCGCGGCGGTCAGGGCGGCCATCGAATATCTTCAGACGAGCTCCTTCACACCCGCAGGCGTCTCTATCAACGCGCGATAGCGAAGGCCACTTCCTAGAGTGTGGCCGTCATGGATCGACGCCAGTCAGCCGCTTCGCGTTGCATGGCCTTTGCCATCCATCACAAGGCGGCCCATGGACACCAGGTGGAAGCACACCCACAGGGGCGCCGGCAGCTCCTTCGCCGTCATGCCGACAGCCTTCATCGACACGAAGAAGAACGGCCTGATGCTGGTCGGCAAGAAGTCGGCGAACGGGACGATCTTCCGCCTCAACGACGACGGCTCCGAACGCAGCGATACCGGATTGGACGGGGCGGCGTTCCTGCTCAAGTGCGATACCGACGTCATCCCCTGACGCGGTGCCGGCGCGGAGCCGTGCGCTCCGCCGCCGCTGCGGGCAACGCTGTCATCGCGCGTCGTTGAGCTTCCAGTCGTAGGCCAGGAAGTCGATCTCGGCCCGCTCGCCGCGGATACGCGCGCGCTCGGACGGCGCATCGGCCAGCACATCCGCGTAGCGCGCCATGAACCCGGGCAGCGAGCGGATGCCGCGGTGGCCGAGCCGAAAGTCCTCGCCGTACCAGTCGAAGATCTTCGAGACCTCGAGCCGACCGCGCTCGGCGTCGAAGCGGTTGCGGCTGCGGTCGCTCATGAAGCGCTGCGCCTGCTCGTCGAGCTGCGTGTCGAGCCGGTCGGCGACGAAGGCCTCCTCGCGCAGAGGCGGGCAGCCGATGCTGGCGCAGTTGACGGCAAAGTGCACGCGCGGGTCGTCGTAGCGGCCGCGCTGGCGCAGCATCCCATGTTCGATGTCGTCGAGCGAGACCTTGCCGCCGAGCAGCGGAATCCACTTCGGCTTCCAGGGGCTGCTGAACAGGGTGCCGAGGTCCTTGATCGACTCCAGGCTCGGGTACTTCGTGAGGATCAGCTCGACCGTGAAGGCGTTGTAGGCGTTGATGAGGAACGCCATCTGCTGGGGCCGCGTGAACGCGCGGAACGACGCATCGTCGACCGCCGACAGCGCGTCCAGCACGCCCTTCAGCGACGCGCGCTCGGCCGCCATGCCGGCGTAGCGAACCGCCGATGCCTGCCCGCCGCGCTGCGGCAACACGTGCCGCGCGAGCAGCGCCGACCACGCGGCATGGCGGTGGTCGAAGGGCTCGGCCAGCGCCCGCGGGACGAACGTGGCGAGCGCGACCGTCGCGACGCTTGCCCGCAGCCAGTCACGGCGGTGCATCGTCACGCGCGCCCCCAGGGCGCAGTACCGCTCGCCGGCTGCGTCAGCGGCCTGAATGCGGTCGGATCGTGCGTCGGCGGTCGGCTGAGGTGCTGCATACGGCTGCGGTCGTGCGTCTCGGCGGCATTCTTACAAAGGACCCCGGCGGCGAACGTCCCGATGCGGGGAACGTCGACGCGGATTCACAATCGAAATGATGGCGATGCTTTTGTTGTTCGTGCTGGTCTTCGCATTGAACGTTCTTCCCGCCTTTGCGCCGCCGACCTGGATGTTGCTGTCGTTCTTCGGCCTGCGATTTCCGGACGCCGCCCCCTGGTGGGTGGCGCTGACAGCGGCGTCTGCGGCCACGGCTGGGCGGACCGTGCTTGCCCTGCTTTCGCAGCGCATCTCGCGCAGCCGATGGATGCCCGAGGCGACACGCGCCAACCTTGCCACCGTTGCCGGGGTCATCGAACGACGGCGCGCGGCCAGTTCAACCGCGTTCCTGTTGTTCGCGTTCAGTCCGCTCCCCTCCAATGCGCTGTTCCTGGCCTACGGTCTTTCGGGGGCGGCACTGCCGCTGTTGGTCGTTCCGTTCTTTGTCGGCAGGATAGTGAGCTATCTCGTTGCTTTCGCAGGGGGTGCAGCAATTGCCGACCAATTCGATCTTGAATTGACAGCGCGTGCCTCTGCCGTGTATTTCGTGATGTCGCAACTGGCGTCGTTGGCACTCGTCTATGCCTTTGCGCGGATCGACTGGCACAGGAGTCGGATCGATCGCCGACTGCGGTGGGTGCCTTGAGCAGATCCTTCGCGACAGCGGTCGAGGCACCGACGCGCGCGCCGGCGGGCTACCTCTCATTGCCGTACGGCGCCTATCGCCCGCCTCCGTACGCGCGACGCTCGACGCCTTGTTCTTCGCTGCGCCAGGCACGGTGTGCCGCGGGGCGCACGACGCGACGAACTGGACGATGTCGCAGGTCGCGGTGCCGGGCGCCAACGACGTGACCGTGCGCGCCGACGTGACGGTCGCGGTCGGAGGCGACAGCGCGTTCGGCAACCACCGTCCGACGCCAGCATCCCGAGTTCCATCGACTCACGGAAAGCCAGTCACCGAAACCGGCGCCAATACCTTGTGGTCCGCCAGGATTCCGTCGCCAATACTTCCGTACTGTCCGTAGCCCCAACATTTCACGGTGCCGTCCGACAGGATCACGCAGGTATGGTCGGCGCCGCATGACACCGCCGTGGCGGTGGTGATCCCGGGTACCAACGCCGGCGTGAGTGTCGGCGTGTTGATGTCGAAGCTGCCGTTGCCGAGTTGACCCGCCCAGTTGGATCCCCAGCACATGACCCTCCCGTCCGCGAGGAGAGCGCAGGTGTGGGATTCGCCGATCGATACCGCCGTGGCGTTGCTGATGCCGACCACCGACACCGGCACGCTGACGTCCGTCGTGCTGCCGTTGCCGAGCTCGCCATTGGCGTTGTAGCCCCAACACTTCATCGTGCCGTCGAACAGCACCGCACAGGTGCGCGAGTTGTTGGTCGACACCGCGAGGGCGCTGTTGACCCCGATTGCCGAAACCGGCGTGGACGAGTCGACGGTGGTGCCGTTGCCGAGTTCACCCCGCCAGTTGTATCCCCAGCACTTGATCGTGCCGTCGACCACGACCGCACACGCAGAGTAATTGTTCGCAACCGACACCGAGCGAGCGGTACTGATCCCGATCACTGAAGTCGCCGCGATGCCAAACGTGCCGGGAGCCGAGGTGTTGCCGTCGCCGAGTTCGCCGTGCGCATTGGCCCCCCAGCATCTGATGGTCTTGTCGACGAGCAAGGCACAGGCGCTGTCATAGCCGGCCGATACCGCGGTGGCGGTCGATATGCCGACTACCGGAATCGGCGTGGCTTGATACCTCGCGGCCGAGCTGTTGCCAAGTGAGGCGCCCTCTCCCCAACCCATCACGGTACCGTCTGCAAGGAGTGCGTAGCTCACGGTGTCGCTGAGCGCCACTCCGGTGGCCGTGCTGATCCCGAGTGCGGCACCCGCACTCGCGATGCCGTGCTCGGAACCGGGCGTGCCGTTGCCCGCAAAGAAGGTGCCATTGCCGAGCTGGCCGTACTCGTTCCACCCCCAGCACTTCACCGAGCCACCCGTCAGCACCGCACAAGTGTGGGCGAAGCCGGCCGACATCCGCGACGGCGGCCCATCGGCACCCGTGGGCAATGCCATGCCGATCTCGAGCGAGAGAAGGTCGGTCGGGAGTATCTTGGTGACGACGAACGCAAAGAATTCACTCACGTCGCCGGCATCGGGCGCGGTATACGCAATGTCGAAGTTCGTCTGGCCATCCACGGCCGTGACCTGGCCGACCCTGGTCGGTGCAGTCGTCGCGTTCGTGCGCAACAAGATCACTTCGGCGACGTTGTACAAGGTCAGGAAATCGATCGTCGCCGGGTCGAGCCCAATCTTGAAATTCAGCGTGTCCTGCGCCTGGAATTTCGCCGGATTGGTGAGACTGCTGCTGGACGCTCTGACGATTGCCGCGCCGACCGGCCGGTTGGCCGTGCCGGTCGGCGACGCGGCGATCGGGACGCTGATCACGTACGCCAGGGCAGTGACCTTGGGCAGGCCCAACATCTTCAGCAGACCGTCCAGCTCTTGGGAGGTGCCAACGCTGGCTTCGAGCGACAACTTGTAGTCCGACTTGTAGGCCGTGTCGGCGATCTGTACGCCCGAGGGTGCAAAGTTGCCCTCGAGCTTGGGCCCCACCATGGCTTCGAAAAAGTCGAACCGGAGCGAAGTCAGGAACGGGTTGCCGATCGCCGCCTTGATGAAGCCGAAGGCGGTCAGGCTGGGCTCGACCCGTAAATCAGTCCCGATGTTCGGCATGTGGACCGTCGGCGTCGCCGTGACCGCGAAGTCCCCCAGGCTCCTGACAAACTCGCAGTTGCTGCCGGCCGGACAGGCCAGGCCGATCTCCGCCTTGCTCCTGGCTTCGATCTTGGTGCCGATGCTGAACGTGGCGACGGTGATCTTGCCGGTGACGTTGAAGCCGATGCCCACCGGCAGCAGCCCGCCGACCGCGAGCGAGATCGGGCCACCGACGGGAATTCGAACCGCGAACAGCGACATCCTGCACTCGAACGAGGCCTGGAAGGCCACCGACGCCGTCACGCCGCCTTCGAACGCGAACGTGGGCTCGGCTTTGACGACAAAGCGCTCCAACCCGTTTTGCGAGGTGTAGAGCAGGTCCAGCGAGGGGCTGATCGTCACCTTGAAGACGGGAGGTGCGGTCAAGGCGATGGGCAACGGCTGGTCGGCCCCGAAGGTGGCCGAAGACTTGCAATCCCGGAAGGGCGGCAGCGCCAGCGCAGTCGGCGCGGCAGCGGCCTTTGCACGTGTGCCCGCTCCGCCAAGTGCCGCCCCGGGCTTGGGTGTGAAGGTGAAGGTGTTGCCCGTGCGCTGGACGTCGTAGGCGGCGATCACGTCCGCGGAGTACTCCAGCGGCGCCTGCGAGAGGTCGATCACTTCGCTGAGGTTCAGGTTCGGAAACAACTCGCGCATCGACATCAACCCCAGCGTGACGGTGGTCGATCCGGCAACGGTGCTCACGGCCACCACGCGCCCGGCGACCGCCTTCGATTCGGTATTGATGAGGATCGCGCCGATGTTCGGCACGCTGACTCCGTTGAGCACGATCTTGTAGGTGTTGTCGAAGCTCGGCGCCGCGGTCGGGTCGGTCTCGAACGGCTCGCCGGTGATCTGCGCGTCGGTCAACAGGATCGCGCCGGCGACCGGGGCCGTCACCGCGACAAGCAGCGGCGCCGACTTGAATCCAGCCGCCGCGACGACGACCTGGCTGGAGCCGTTGGCGCTGGCGGCCGTGACCTTGCCGGCGGCGTCGACGCTGACGACGGCGGGCGCGCTCGAGGTCCAGGTGAATGTGGCGTCGACCCCATTGCCCTTGGCGTCGTACGCCAGCGCCGAAAGCGTCTTGGTGGCGCCGAGCGTCGTGAGCAACAGCCCGGTCTGGCGGATCTCGACGCGGGCGACAGGTTGCGGGACCGGCTGTTGGGGTAGGACGTCTTCCGATTGCCCACCGCCGCACGCAATGACCAGCAGACCGAGCGTGAGTGAAGCGGCGGCTCGCCGGCCCGACTCGACCAGTCTCCCTCGCTGTCAGAAGGTGTCGTTTGCATCCTGCCCTCCACCCGGCCCGGGAATTCGGGCTGCGCGGCCTTTGTAGACGGGGCAGCGTTATCCGAGCGTTATGCGGACAACGACGTGGCTTGCGAGCAGCCGGGGCCGGGGATCAACGTCCCTGGAACTTCGCCTGCCGTCGCTCGCGGAAGGCTGTCGTTCCTTCAGCCAGGTCTTCGGTCAGGCCGAGGTCGTGAAAGGACCCGGACTCCAGGCGCAGGGCCTCGTCCTGTGGAAGGCCCACTGCGCGCTTCATCACTTCCTTGGCGAAGCGATGCGACAAGGGCGATCGACTGGCCAGCATCTGTGCGTAGTCGAGAGTGCGTTGCAGCAACTCGGCCTGGGGCCAGACACGGTTGACCAGACCGATGCGATACGCATGGTCTGCATCGATGCGGTCACCCGATAGCGCGATCTCCATCGCGTGACCCAGGCCGACGATTTGAGGCAACCGGATCAACCCGCCGTCGCAGGCGTGAAAGCCCCATTTGGCGTCCTGCAGCGCGAACTCGGCATTCGGCGAGCAGAAGCGCAGGTCGCAGGCCAGCGCGAGCTCGAAGCCACCGGAGATCGCGAAGCCGTTGACCGCCGCGAGGATCGGCTTGTAGATGTCCAGGTTGCGCGTGATGCCTGCGAATCCGGGGCCGTTGGTGAAACGGCGCCGGAATTCGTGCGCTGGACGTCCGGCAAAGTCCATCGTGTAGGTCTTCAGATCGGCGCCGGCGCAGAAGGCCTGCTCGCCGGCCCCGGTGACGACGCCGACGAAAGCCTCGTCGTCGGCATCGAAGTCGCGCCACGCCTGCACCAGTTCGTCGTTGGCCTCGAAATCCAGCGAGTTCATCTTCGCCGGTCGGTCGATCGTGATGAGGCGCACGCGGCCATGCGTCTCGCAGCGGATGTGGGTCATGGGGCAATCACCTCGAACAGGGTGTAGGGGGCGTCGAACTTCATGGCGTTGACCCGGGCGCCGAAGGCCGGTGGCGAACCACCGAGCGACAAGCGACCGGTGACCCGCGGTCCGGCATCCAGATCAACCACGGCGATGTCGTAGGGTGCGTCGCCCTGAAATCGCGTCGGCGCGCGGCGGATCGTGGTCCAGGCGGCGAGTCGACCTTCGCCGGGAACTTCGCTTGCCTCCAGTCGCGAGGACAAACAGCCACTGCAGACGACGCGGCCGACGCTGTCCACCTTTGCGCAATCTGCGCAGCGGAGCATGGCAACCTTGGCGGCGTTCATGCATCGCTCCTTCTCAGCAGGGTCACGGTGCAGGCGACGCCGGTTCCTCCCAGGTTGTGCGTCATGCCGACCCGCGCCCCGGCGACCTGGTTCGGATGCGTGCCGCGCAACTGATGGACGACTTCATAGAGCTGGCCGACTCCGGTCGCGCCGACCGGATGCCCTTTTGCGAGCAGCCCGCCGCTGGGGTTGATCGCAATCTGGCCTGCGACCGCGGTGCGGCCTTCGGCGGCCCAGAACCCGCCCTGGCCGCGCGGCACCAGGCCGAGATCTTCGCTGTCGATGATTTCGGCAATCGAGAAGCAGTCGTGCAACTCGACGAGATCGACGTCACCGGGGGTGAGGCCCGACATCGCATAGGCCTTGCGGGCTGCCGACACGGTGGCCTCGAAGGTGCAAAGATCCGGATGACCCGCGATGCGGGCCGAGCCGCGGGTCTGCACACTGGCCAGCACATCGATCGCCTGCCCGGGAAGACCCAGGGCGAGCTCTCGAGCCATCACGACCACCGCCGCCGCGCCGTCGCTGGTCGGACAGCAGTCGAACAACTGCAGCGGGTCGCAGATGGGCGGCGAATCGGCGATCTGTTCGTCGGTCAGCGTCGCGCCCATCTGCGCCAGGGGATTGAGAAGACCATTGCCCTTGTTCTTGCGGACCACCGCCGAAACCTGGCTGCGGTTCGTGCCATAGCGCTGCGCGTGCTGTCGCCAGGCCAGGCCGAACAATCCCGGAAACGTCAACCCGCTCGGCCCGTCGTTCTCGTTGTCCATCGCGCAATTCAGAGCGGCGGTGGTCGCCGCCGTCCTGGCATGCGTCATCGTCTCGACACCGACCGCGAGCGCCGCATCGCACTGGCCGCTGGCCACCGCCAGCCACGCGTGGCGAAACGCGATGCCGCCCGACGCGCACGCGCCTTCGACCTTGGTGCAAGGGATGTCGGGCAGCCCCAACTGCTCGGCCACGAGCCCGGCCAGCACCTCCTTGCCGTTCATCGGTCCGCTGATGAAGTTGCCCAGGTAGAGGGCGCCGATGCGTTCGCGATCGACGCCGGAATCGACGATCGCTTCCGCCGCAGCGCGAACCGCGAGCTGCTCGATCGGCGTGCCGGAATGACGTCCGAAAGGGGTGGATCCCACCCCGACGATGACTACATCACGCATCCCCGGCCTCCTGATCCAGACGGCGGCGCAGTTCGGTCTTGAGCACCTTGCCGTAGTTGTTCTTCGGCAGTTCAGCCACGCGCACGTATTCGCGAGGCCGCTTGAACCGGGCGATGTTTTGCAGGCACACCGCATCGAGTTCGTCGTCTGCGACCGCATGTCCTTGCCGCTCCACGACGAAGGCTACGACCGCCTCGCCCCAGTCCGCATCGGGTCGGCCGACCACGGAGCACTCGAGCAAGCCGGGATGACGCAGCAGCGCTTCCTCGATCTCCCGAGGGTAGATGTTGGAGCCGCCAGAGATGATCAGGTCCTTCGATCGGTCGCGAAGCGTCAGGTAGCCGAGTTCGTCGAACGCCCCGACGTCCCCGGTCCACAGCCAGCCGTCGCGCAAGGCGGCGGCGCTGGCCTCGGCGTTGTTCCAGTACCCCGCCATCACCGCGTCGCTTCGCGTGATCACCTCGCCGGGCTCGCCGGCAGGAAGGTCGCGCCCGGCTTCGTCGACCACGCGCACCCCGACCCCGGTCCGGGGAGTGCCGCACGATGCGAGCCGCGCCAGATGCGACGCGGAGCCATCGCCTTCGTGGTCGCGCTTGCGCAGGCCCGAGATCGTCATCGGGCTTTCGCCTTGCCCGTAGAGCTGCCACAGCCGCGGACCGAAGCAGCCGAGCGCGCGCTGCAGGTCACTGACGTACATCGGACCGCCACCGTAGTAGAGCGTTCGCAGGCCCCCGGCAGGTGCCTGCTTCCCCGCGGCAGAGACCAGCCGCGTGAGCATCGTCGGCGCAGCGAACAGGGTGACATTGCGATGCTGTTCGAACGAGCTCAGCACCGCGTCGGGGTCGAAGCCGCCCAGCACCACCTGGTGACCGCCGCCGAACAGATGCGGCAAGGCATACAGACCCGACGCGTGCGAAAGTGGCGCGGCGTGCAGCTTGACGTCGCCCCTGTCGACATGTTCGATGTCGGCGTAGTAGGCCAGGCTCATGAACATGAGGTTGCGGTGCGAAAGCATCGCGCCCTTCGACCGTCCGGTCGTGCCGCTGGTGTAGAAAATCCACGCGGTGTCGGTGGCCTGGGCTGCTGCGCAATCCATCGTTGCGGACTCGAGCAGTCGCGCGTATTCGCCACTGCCGGCCACCAGGATGGCGGGCTCGTGTCCGTCGCTCTCGCGCACCGCCGCCCGCAGCGCATCGACCAGCTTGTCGGTGGTCACGATTGCCAGCGCGCCGCAATCGCGCACGATGTGCGCGACCTCGCGGGCGTGCAGCTTGGCATTGACGGGAACGGCCACCAGTCCGGCGACCCAGCAAGCGAACAGCACTTCAAAGAACTCGGGACGGTTCTCCAGACAAAGCACCACCCGCGCGCCAGCGGGAAGATCGAGTTCTCTCCGGAGACCGCCGCCCACCCGCATGACCTTTCCCAGAAGGTCGCCGTAGGTCTGCGTTCGGTCGTTGAAGCTGATGCACGGTGCATCGGGGTGCGCCCTGGCCCGGTACAGCAACGCGGCGGCGATATTCACGAAGGCGCTCCGTACATCGGTGATTCCTTTGCTCGAAGGCCCGCATCGTAGCGAAGCGACGTCTCGAGCGACGCCAGCGGATGACCGCGAAGCAGCGCTTGTGCGCTGCGCACAGCGCGCTTACGCCGCGAGCGAGGCCAGGTCGACATTGGCGCCGCAGATCACGAGCAGCACGCGCTCGTCGCGACGGGGTGCGACGGCGCCGGTCATCAACGCGGCCAGCGGCAGCGCCGCTGCGGGCTCGACGGCGAGGCGCAGTTCCTTCCACAGCGCTTGCTGCGCAGCGCGAATCGCGGCGTCGCTCAACAGGTGCGCGGCGTTCACGTGCCGCTGCGACACGTCCCACGCGATGGCGCCGATGCGACGCGCGCCGAGCGAATCGGCGGCGACGCCCGACACGGCGACGTCGAGCGGCTCGCCCGCTTCGCGCGCCCGGAAGAGCGTCGGCGCCAGCTCGGGCTCGAGCGCATCGATCCAGCAGCGATCCTGGAACCACGACGCGACACCCGCGATCAGCCCGCCGCCGCCGACGCTGACGAGCACGCGATCGGGCACGGCCGCATCGTCTTCCACCTCGGCCGCGAGCGTGCCGGCGCCGATCACGACCTCGCGCTGGTCGTAGGCATGCATCAGCAGCGCGCCGGTCTGCGCTCGCCGTTCGAGGCTGGCGGCGAGCGCGTCGGCGTAGCTCGCACCGTGCACGGTGAGCACGGCGCCGAGCTCGACGAGCTTGTCGCGCTTGGCGGCGCTCGCCGTCTCGGGCACGAACACCTCGCAGCGCACGCCGAGCGCCTTGGCGGCGCAGGCGACAGCGATGCCTGCGTTGCCGCCCGACGCGATGACCACGCCGGCCGCGGGCACATCGTTCGATCGCATGCGGTTGAACATGCCGCGCGCCTTGAAGCTGCCGCCGATCTGCAGGTGCTCGAGCTTGAGCCAGAGCTCGGCGCAGTCGATGCCGAGGTCGGCGCCGCGCAGGCGCATGAGCGGCGTCTGCCGTATGTCGGCGGCGATGCGCTTGCGCGCGGCGGTAATGTCGTCGCGGGTGATGTCGGACATGATGGGCGAAGCGTAGCCCACCGCCAGCCCCGCCATCAGCGGCGCTGACTTTTGACCGCTATATTGCGTCGATGGACTCGCCCCCCGCTCCCTCCGCGCACGCTCTCGATCTCGCCCGCACGCTGGTGCGCATGAACACCGTCAGCCGCGAGTCGAACCTCGAGCTGATCCACTTCATCCGCGACGAGCTCGCGAAGCGCGGCGTGCAGAGCACGCTCACCTACGACGACGAGCGCCGCAAGGCGAACCTCTTTGCCACCGTGGGCGAAGGCAAGCCCGCCGGCGTGATCGTCTCGGGCCACACCGACACGGTGCCGTGGGACGGCCAGGACTGGTCGATGGATCCGCTCAGCGCCGAGGTGAAGGACGGCCGTCTTTACGGGCGCGGCAGCGCCGACATGAAGAGCTTCATCGGCCTGGCGGTGGCGCAGGTGCCGCACTGGCTCGCCGCCGACCTGCCGTTCGCGGTGCACCTCGCCTTCAGCTACGACGAAGAGACCGGTGCCTTCGGCGCGCCGCGCCTGCTCGACGACCTGCGCCGGCGCGGCGTCGCGCCGCTCGCCTGTATCGTTGGCGAGCCGACCGGCATGGTGCCGGCGCTGGCGCACAAGGGCGTCTATCGTTGGCGCTGCTGCGTGCGCGGCCACGCGGCGCACTCCTCGCTCACGCCGCAGTCGGTCAACGCCATCGAGACCGCGGCGCGCGTCGTCGGCAAGCTCACCGACATGTCGGAGCGATTCCGCGACAAGGACCCGCGCTACGAGGGCTTCGACGTGCCCTACACGACCGGCTCGGTCGGCGTGATCGAGGGCGGCATCGCCGACAACGTCGTGCCCGCCGACTGCCGCTTCCACTACGAGTTCCGCAACCTGCCCGGCACCGACGCCGCCGACATGCAGCGCGAGGTGCTGGCCTACGCCGCCTCGCTCGAGCCGGCGATGCGCGCCGTCGCACCCGAGGCCGGCATCCGCTTCGAGACGATCTGCGCCGTGCCTTCGTTCCTGGCGCGCGACGACGACGTCGCGGTGCTCCTGGCACGCCGCCTCGCCGCCGTCGAGGAGACGACGCTGGTCGCCTTCGGCACCGAGGCCGGGCTGTTCCAGAGGGCCGGCATCCCGACCGTCGTGTGCGGCCCGGGCCACATCGCCCAGGCGCACCAGGCCGACGAGTACGTGTCGCTGGCGCAGCTCGCGTCGTGCGAGCGCTTTCTGCAGGGGCTGGCGACGGTGGGGATCGAAGCGCTCTCTTGAGTCGAATCGGCCTGTTAATCGACTCATGAAATGAGTCGATTAAGGCGCATAATCGACTCGCCATGTCTGCCTCGAGAACGCCCTGCATCTGGCAGCAGCCCGGCTGGCCTGCCCTCGGGTACGACGCCGGCGCCTTACAAGCCGGCCTGCGAGACGCGCATCGCGCCCGCAGCTTCGTCGCCGGGCGACTGAGCGCGATCGGTCTCGACGAGGGGCTGCGGCTCGCGGCCGAATCGTGGGCACAAGAGGCGCTCGCCACGGCGGCCATCGAGGACGAGCGGCTCGATCTCGATGCCGTGCGCTCGTCGGTCTGCCGGCGGATGGGCGTCGAAGGTGCCCACCGGATGCGTGTGCCTCGCCACGTCGAAGGGCTGCTCGATGTCATGGAAGACGCCCTTGGATCGGCCGGTGCTAAGTTGACCGACGAGCGACTGCAGTCGTGGCAGCAAGCCTTGTTTCCCACCGGGTTCTCCGGGCTGAACCGCGTCCTCGTCAACGCCTATCGCGCAGGACCCGTGCCGATGCGGATCGTCAGCGGGTCGATCGGGCGCGAGAGGGTCCACTACGAAGCGCCGCCGTCGCGCGCCCTGACGCGCGAGATGAAGCGCTTCCTGAGCTGGTTCAACGCCCGTACCGAGCCCGATGCGATCGTCCGGGCCGCGCTGGCACATCTCTGGTTCGAGACGATCCACCCCTTCGAGGACGGCAACGGCCGCGTCGGCCGCGCAATCATCGATCTGGCCCTGGCGCACGACGTCGTTTACCTGGGGCGCATGGTTCGCATCTCGCAACAACTCCAGGACAACCGCGACGCGTACTACGACGAGTTGCAGCGAGCCCAGCGCCGCGGCCTCGACGTCACGTCCTGGGTGCTCTGGTTCATTTCGCAAGTGCAGTCGGCCTGCGACAAGGCCGGGCGCGTCGTCGACCTGACCCTGGCGAAGGCGAGGTTCTGGGCAACGCATGCCGACAAGGACCTGAACGCGCGACAGCGCAAAGTCGTCAACCTGTTGCTCGACGCAGGCCCGCGCGGCTTCGAGGGCGGCATGAACACGCGCAAGTACGAAGCGCTGGCCTCGACCTCGCGAGCGACTTCCTCTCGAGAGTTGATCGAGCTCGCGAATCTGGGCGTGCTCGCCGTGACGGGCGCAGGTCGATCGACCCGCTACCACCTGAATCTCGAAGGCTGGGCGCCGGCAGACGGTTGAGCGGTGATACAGAGCCGGCCGGTGTTGCACATCGCAACCTCTTTCTGGCCCTCATCCTCGACAATCGAGCGAAGCAACCAGAGGACGCGACCGTGGGCTTTCGACAGGTCGGAGGAGAAAGGGCGCCGGACCGATCGTCGGTGACGGCCATCTCGCGGCTCCGGTTGGCGGCGCGCATCGCTGCGCTCGTTGTCGTGACGGTGGCGCTCCCGTCGCAGGCGCAGTCCGGCGCCGAGACGCCCGCGGCTGCGGCCAGCCGCGCCGCCGCCGCCTGCGAAAAGTCCGCGCGGCAGACGCTCTCGGCGCGCGCCGCCAAGGCGCCCGAAGTGACGTTCGACGCCGCTCCGGCCATTCAGCACGAGCTCTCGAACGAGAGCCAGACGGTCCTGCGCGGGACCGGGCGCTTGCGCGGCGTCGACGGCGTGCACGCCTTCACCTACGTGTGCAACGTCGACCGGAGCAGCTTCGAGGTCGTGGGCCTGGTGCTGCGCGACGCGCCCGCGCCGGCCGCTGCCGCGAAGGCGCGGCCGGCCCCCGCGCCGCTCGAGCCCGACCTGCGCGCCCTGTCGCCAGCGGCCTGCGAATCGAGCGCTGTGCTGCTGTTGCAGCAGCGCTGGCCGCAGGTGGCCAGGATCAGCTTCGACAGCGCCACGCGCACCTACCGGCAGACCACCGCCGAGCGGGCCGAGCTGCTCGGCAGCGGCCGCGCCGAGCCGACCCCGGGCGCGACGCCGCGGCTGTTCGGCTTCGAGTGCGCGATCGACCCGCGCGACGGCCGCGTCCTTCGCATCGGCTTGTCGGGCTAGGGGCCCTCCAGGGCTTCGCCCAGCGACGACGGGTCCCGGGAGCCGCAAGCGTTCGGACGAAGGCGGCGCTCCGCACCGCCTTCGTTTCTCAGGCCACCTTCACCTCGATTCGTCGCGGCTTCGCTTGTTCGAGCTTGGGAATGCGCAGCGTCAGGACACCATCCTTCATGACGGCGTCGATGCCCGTCGTATCCAGCTCGCCGCTCAGCTCGAAGCTGCGGCGGTATTGGTTGGAACGCACCTCGGCATACATCGAGACGAGCGCATTCGCTTCTCCCAGGACGAGCGGCGCCTCGATCGTCAAAGTGCGGCCATCGACGCCGATGGCGAGCTTCTCGCGCGAGGTGCCAGGAAGGTCGGCCACCATGAAGTCCTAAGCATGGATGGATACACCTTGTTCGCTCCTTTCCCGGTTCAGCAGGCACATCGACCGCGGCGCTCGAGGTAGGAGCCCTTGTCGATATTTCAAGAGCCCGGGTGCGCCAGAGTGCGCACCGTGCCACCCGAACTCCCATCGTCGAACGGTCCGTCGGCCTCACTCACTGCGCGAGAAACCCGCCGTCGACCGGCAGCGTGTGGCCGGTGATCATCGCCGCCCGGTCCGACGCGAGAAAGACGATTGCGTTGGCCACGTCGGCCGGCTCGGCGAGGCGCCGCAGCGGCGTCATGTCGAGCACGCGGCCCATCAGCTCGGGGCTCTGGAAGAGGCCGAGCGTGAGGTCGGTTTTCACCCAGGTCGGTGCGACGGCGTTGACGCGAATGCCGTGACCGGCCCACTCGACGGCGAGCGCGCGCGTGAGGTTGACGACCGCGCCCTTGGTCGACTGGTACGAGAGGTTGGGATAGAGCCCGCCGCCCGAGAGGCCCATGATCGACGCGACGTTGACGATCGCGCCGCTACGCGCTTCGGTCATGCTGCGCGCCGCGGCGCGGCAACAGAGGAACACCGCCGTGAGGTTGACATCGACGACGGCCTGCCAGTCGGCCAGCGAGAGCTCGAGCGTCGGCCGGCGCAGGGCGATGCCGGCGTTGTTGACGAGGATGTCGATGCGGCCGTAGCGCGCCACGACTCGCGCCATCGCGCCGTCGACGGCGGCTTCGTCGCTGACGTCGAGCGGCTCGGCGAAGTGTTCGACGCCGCGCCCGGCGAGCTGCTTGCTCGCGGCGGCAAGGGCTGGCTCGTCGCGGTCGAAGAGAACGGGGCGCACTCCCTCTTCGACGAGCGCCTCGACGGTGGCCCAGCCGATGCCTTTCGCGCCGCCCGTCACTACGGCCACCCGGCTGTCGATGCTTGCGCTTCGTGTTTCCATGCGATCTCCTTGTTCGACAATGATCGTACGCAACCCCAAGGACAGCGCATGAGCTTCGAATACGTGAGCGTGGAAGAGGCGATCGACCGCGATGGCCTGCGCATGGTGGTCGTGGGCGGCGTGCCCAGCTCGTGGGGCGAAGCGGCCAAGGGCATCCTGCACATCAAGCGTATCGAGTGGACCGCAGTTCGTTTGGCTTACGACAGCGAAGCCTTGAAGCAGTGGGCCGGGCAGCGCAGCGGGCCGGTCGCCGTCTACGACAAGGAGGCGCCGCGCGCCGGCTGGCGCGAGATCCTGCTGCTCGCCGAACGGCTCGCGCCGGCGCCGCCGCTGCTGCCGGCCGACCCGGCCGGGCGCGACCGGGTGCTCGAACTCTCGAACGGCCTCTGCAGCGAAGGCGGCCTCGCCTGGACGCGCCGCCTGCAGCTGATCCACGCCGGCCTGCACGGCGCCGGCGGCTTTGCGGGTCGCGCTGCCGGCTATCTCGGCAAGAAGTACGGGCATAGCGACGAAGCGGGCGCGGCTGCCGGCGCGCGCGTCGTCGAGATGCTGGGTGCACTGGCGTCGCACCTGGCTGCGCAGCACGCGGCCGGAAGCGCGTACTACGTCGGCAGTTCAGTCACGGCGGTCGACGTCTACGCCGCCACCTGCATGGCCCTGTTCCACCCGCTGCCGCAGGCGCAGTGCGACATGGAGGTTGCCACGCGCGCCGCCTTCGAGACGCTGGACCCGCCGACCGCGGCGGCGCTCGATCCGATACTCTTTGCGCATCGGGACATGATGTACGCGAAGCACCTCGAGCTGCCGCTGTCGCTGTAAATGGCCGCCGTGACGACGAGATCTACCGATGTCGCCGATGTCGTCGTCGTCGGCCTCGGCGCGGTCGGCAGCGCCGTGGCCCATCACCTCGCCGCGGGCGGCGCCAAGGTCATCGGCGTCGACCGCTTCCATCCGCCGCACACGCAGGGCTCGAGTCACGGCGCGACGCGCATCACGCGGCTGGCGATCGGTGAGGGCCACGACTACGTGCCGATCGTGCAGCGCTCGCACGAACTCTGGCGCGCGCTCGAGGCCGAATGCGGCGAGACGCTGATGATCACGACCGGCGGCCTCGTCATCGCCTCGGCGGCTTCGTCGCTGCGGCCGTATCACGGCCAGGCCGGCTTCTTCGAGCAGACGGTGGGCGCCGCCGAGCGCTTCGGCATCGCACACGAGCGGCTCGACGCGGCCGAGATCCACCGTCGCTTCCCGGCGTTCGTGCCGGCCGACGACGAGCAAGGCTACTGGGAGCGCGACGCCGGCATCCTCGTTCCCGAGCGTTGCGTCGCGGCGCAACTGCAGGCTGCAGTGTCGCGGGGTGCCGAACTGCGCTACGGGACGCTCGTCCAGCGCATCGAGAACGCGCCCGGTGCCGGCGGCGCGATCGTCGTCACCGACGCAGGGACGATCGCGGCCGCGCACGTCGTCGTCGCCACGGGCGCCTGGTTGCCGGCGATGCTGCCGGCACCGCAGCGCGCGCGCTTCGCAGTGCAACGGCAGGTTCTGCTCTGGTTCGCCACCGAACAGCCCGAGCTGTTCGAGCCGGGCCGCTGTCCGGTCTTCATCTGGATGCACGGCGAGGCGGGCGAAGCGTTCTACGGCTTCCCGAAGGCCGACGCCTACGGCGGCATCAAGACCGCCACCGAGCAGGTCGAGCACGCGACCACGCCCGAGTCGGTCGACCGCATCGTCACGAAAGAAGAAACCGCCCTGACGTGGGACACGCACATCCGCGGCCGTCTGCGCGGCGTCGGGCCGCATTGCGTGCATGACGCCACGTGCCTGTACACGAGCACCGCCGACGGCCGCTTCGTCATCGATCGCCATCCGGAAGTGGCCGACGTGACGGTCGTGTCGGCGTGCTCGGGACACGGCTTCAAGCACTCGGCGGCCGTCGGCGAGGCCGTCGCCGACGGCCTGCTCGGCCGCGTTGCGCGCGTCGACCTGTCGCCGTTCGCGACGCTGGCCGGCTGAGCGCTCCGCCTAGGCTTTCTTCGGCGCCGTGACGCGCAGGAAGGTCGCCGAAACCGTCGTCCGGTCGTCCTTGCCGCTGGCTGTTCTGGCTCTTGAAGAGCGCCTCCAGCTCGGCCTGCAGCGCGTCGGCGCGCCCACGCTTGCCGGCGGCGTCGAAGGCGTTCATCGTCGGCCCGTACCAGTCGCGGAATTCGGCGACGAACTGCGCCGCTGTGCCCTCGAAGTCGAAGACGAAGCAGTCGCGCGCCAGCGTGAGGTCGTCAGGCGCGATGCCTGCCCCGCAGGCCGGTCAGGGCCGAGCGGTTTCCTCGATAAGGGTCTCGAGCTTATCGGTACCCGGCAGCCGCCGCTCGATCTTCCATGTAATGCTATCGAGTACCCGGATCGAGACGCCCTCGAATTCGGTCAGCACGTGGGCCTGGACGGTGAAGTCGTAGAAAAGCTCGCCGCCGGTCACCGCGATCTCGTCGCGCCACCCCCGAATCTGGTTCTCGATCACCGCGGTCTGGCTGATGTTGAAACGCTCCGGCGCATAGACGACGTTCAGCTCGTCGCCGATCGCCTGGATGCCTTCGACGTGGAAGCGGACGTTGCCCGGCAGGCCGACGTCCTTGCCCAGCGGATATTTCTTCTCCAGTCCCGGGCGCCCCGGGGGAGCGTCGCCGATGCGCCCGCGAGAGCGGATCTCGACGGCCCCGTTCGGACCGGTCCGCTCGGTCGATGCGATCTTCGCGATCGTGCGCTCCTGAGACTGGAGCTCGCCTTCGAGCGCCGCGACGATCTCATCGTCGGTCTTGCCGGTGGCCCTGCCCTGCGCGACGGCGCGGTCGACTGACGCTTCGGTGTGGACCTGGCGTGCCCGCTCCGACAGCCGCGAGTACAGCTGCTTGCCGTAAGCATTGCTGCCCAACGCCATGGATTCGTCGAAGGCCTGCTTGATCGCCCGCTGCTCCGCCGGCGCGAGTTCGGCCCAGACGATCAGGCCATCCTGCTCGAGCTGGCGCACGAACTTCGTAAACGACTTGAGCAGCCGGGTCTTGATGTAGTAGTAGGCCATCGCCAGTAGCCGGCCGGCGGCCTCGCCGCCGGCCTTCGCGGCCATCAGGGTCAGCGACGGCACCATCGCTCTGGCCTTGCCGCCGGCTCCGGTCAACATGCCCTTGAACTGATCGACCGAGTTCTTGAACTGACGCTCGGCCGCGCGCGCCTGCTCGGCCGCCTTCAGCACGCTTTCGCTGACGCGCGCATCCACCTGGGCGAGTTTCTCGCCGAGCTCGACCAGGTCGCCCGAGGCGTTGAAAGCCTTGGCCGCCGGAACGACCGTCTTCAACGCCGACACCAGACTGCCCGCGTCGAGCGCGAGGCCGACGACCGCGACGACCGCCCATGCGGCCGACGGTTCCTGGCTCAGCAGCTGCGAGACGTAGAACGTCGTCTGGCTGTCGTAGTCCTCGATCGCCGTGTAGGCTTGGGCGCCGCCGATGCCGACGATCGCCGCGGTCGCGAGCAGCGCCGGAGTGCCGACGCCGAAGGTCACGACGGTGAGGGCGACGGTCAGGACCGCCAGCAGGATCTCCTTGACCTTCTTTTCCGACTCGATCTGCTTGACCTTGTCCTGGATGATCAGGTCGTAGAGGCCGCCCTTCTCGACATCCTGCGCCTCGAGCGCGGCCGACAGCAACTTGTCGAGGGTGAAGATGCGGCTCGGCTTGTCGATCAGCAGCTGGCGTGCGCGCTGGATCGCGGCCTCGTGGACCGCGATGTACCAGGCTATTTCGTAGCGCACGTCCCCGACGGTCTTCTTCCCGACCAGCTTCTCGCGCGGGAAGTCCTGCCAGCTGACGATCGAGTCGTCGGGCAACGCGCTCTTGACGAGTTTGTCGGCCGAGCTCTCGTGGATATCGGCCTGCCTGCCCAGGCTTGCGGATTCGGCCTTCGCGCCATAGGCCTTCGACTCGCTCATGTCCCGTATGTCGCGGTCGAGGTCCTTGCGCAGCGACCGCGCGTGATCGGCCTTCCCGTAGAGCTCCTGCGCCGGCTCGCGGATCTTCGAGAGACCGCCCAGCGTCTTCGCGGCGGCGCTCGTGTCGCCGACCTGGCCGCCGGCGTAGCGGTCGTACTCCTGGTGCAGGAGGTGCTCGTACTTGAGCAGCACGTCCATCGCGTAGGCCAGCGCCTCGCCCCGGAACGACTTCTCGTAGTCGTCGATGAACCTGACGAAGCCCTTCAGGCCGCCGGGCACTTCTGCGGCGACCAGGTCCGCATCGAGCTGATCGCGCTCCTTGATCCAGTCGGAGCTGACGCCGGCCTGGTCGGTCGACGTTCCAGCAGTTGCGAGGAGATTGTTCTGGTCCTGCAGATGCGCGAGCAGCTTGCGATAGCGCTTGTACAGCGCCTCGCGACCGAACAGCGCGGACTCCGCTTTGCCCCGCTTCGCGACGTTCGCGGCGCGCGCGGACTGCTGGCCGCCGCGCTCGGCCAGCGCGGCCGCGATGCTCTTCTCGGTGTACTTGCCGCCCGTCTGCTTGCCGAGCTGATAGACATCGTCGGAGGTCAGGGCCGCGCCCTCCATCTGCTTGCCGATGCGCAGCGCGCGCTCGTAGTCGTCGAGCGACGCGGCCCGGCCGGACTTGCCGATCACGAACGTCTGGATCGACTTCGGCAAGGCCTGGATCTCGCGCCAGACCTGGGTCAGCGTGTGCGATCTCGGCGCGACCACCAGGGTGTACGTCGGGGCCACCTTGACGTGCGCGGGAAGCATGTAGACGAAGTGGGCCGAGCCCTTCGACTCGCCCTGGTACACGTGCGTCGCCAGGTCCCAGTCGGAATCCATCTCCTTTTGGTGGAACGTGTAGCGGCCGACGTCGAGGGCCAGCTTGTTGACCTCGATGTCGATCGGCACGACCTGGCCGTATGCATCGACGCCCTGCGCGCGCCCGTCGCCGGTGGCCCCGGCTTCGACCGTGATCTCGGTGATGACCATCCAGTCGTGCCGAGTCCCGTCGCCCTTGCGCTGGACCGCTCCGGCGCCGCGTCCGGCCTGCTGCACAACGTGCGTCAACTCGTGCGCCAGCAGGTGCCGGCCCTCGCGCGAGCCGGGCGCGAACCGGCCGGGCGCGAAGGCGATGTGGTGGCCGACGGTGTAGGCGTGCGCCTGCAGCCGGCGTGCCGACTGCTGCGCGCGCCGGTCGGTGTGGACCCGCACCCCGGAGAAGTCCCGGCCGAAGCGCGGCTCCATGAAGGCGCGGCTCGCGCCATCGAGCGGCTCGCCCGAGCTCGACAGAATCGCCTGGACGTCGGGCTGCAGGTTCGCCGCAGCAGGAAGCGCCGCGCCGATCGGCTTCGACGGCGCGCGTGCGACCGCGTCACTGCCCGCGCAGCGCGGGCAGCCGCCGCCACAGGCGCACTTTCGCAGCGGCGCGGCATCGGCACCCACGCTCGACGCGGCGCGGGCGCGGGCGCGCGCATCGACGCGAGGCCGATCGTCACCCGCCGCGCCGTCGGGCCATCGCATCACGTTGTCGGCGACGCGGTCGGCTTCGAGCTCGAACTCGTCGACGCTGCGGCCGAGCGGCAGCACGACAGGCGTGGCCACCGCGCGCGGGCTGGCCTGAGGTGCGGCCCCGTGCGCGGCCTTGCCTGGGGCAGGGTGCGCGGCCGGCCGCAACGCTCTCGCATGCATGGGTCGATCTCCCGGCGGATTCAGCAGTGCGTTCGACTCTAGCGAATCGGTGCGCAAAAGGGCGATATCCATTCGCGAAACTCTGCTGCGAGGACGCTTCCCCGCCCCAGGCGGTCGTGCGACGATTGCGTCATGACCTCCTCGACGACCACCACCGCAGCGAAGAAGGCGAAGACCGCCGCCGCCGTCACGCCGCCTTCGATCCTCGGCCAGCTCGCCGCCGCGCTCGCGTCGAAGCGCATCCGCGTCATCGACCTGACGCAGACGCTCACCCCCGACTTCCCGCAGATCGCCCTGCCGCCGGAGATGGGCCAGTGCTGGCCGTTCCGCATCGAGGAGGTCTCGGCCTACGACGCGCGCGGCCCCGGCTGGTACTGGAACAACTTTTCCTGCGGCGAGCACACCGGCACGCACTTCGACGCGCCGATCCACTGGATCTCGGGTCGCGACCTGCCGAACAACTCGGTCGACACGATTCCGGCGCAGCACTTCGTGGCGCCGGCCTGTGTCATCGACTGCTCCGAGCAGACGAAGGCCGATTCCGACTACCTGCTGACCGTCGACGACATCGAGCGCTTCGAGGCGGCGCACGGCCGCGTGCCCGAAGGCGCCTGGTTCCTCATGCGCACCGACTGGTCGAAGCGCAAGGATCCCGAGGCTTACCAGAACTTCGACGAGACCGGCCAGCACACGCCGGGGCCGAGTGCGGAGGCGGTGCAGTTTCTCGTCGAGCAGCGCGGCGTGCTCGGCTTCGGGTCGGAAGCGATCGGCACCGACGCCGGCCAGGGCTACCACCTGCGTCCGCCCTATCCCTGCCACTACTACATGCACGGGGCCGGGCGCTACGGCCTGCAGTGCCTCTCCAACCTGGACCTCCTGCCGCCGACTGGTTCGGTGCTGATCTGCCCGCCGCTGAAGATCGAGAAAGGCAGCGGCAGCCCGCTGCGCGTGCTGGCGCTGGTGGAGGAATGAGCGACGCGCCGGCTCCATGCGCGCTCGTCACGGGTGGCAGCGCCGGCATCGGCCGCGCGATCTGCGAGACGCTGCTCGGCGGGGGACGCCGCGTCGTCTCGCTCGACCGCGCCGCGCCGGGCTTCGAGCATGCGGCGTTCACGTCGGTCGAGCTCGACCTCGCCGACCGCGAGGCGACGCGCCGCGTCGCCGCCGAGGTCGTCGCGCAGTACGCGCCGACGACGCTGGTGCACAACGCCGGCGCGATCCGTCCGGCGCTGCTCGCCGACGTCGAGCTCGACGACCTCGACGCGCTCGTCGAGCTGCATCTCGGCGCGGCGATCCAGCTCGTGCAGGCGCTGCTGCCCGGCATGCGCGCGCAGCGCTTCGGCCGCATCGTCCTGATCTCGTCGCGCGCCGCGCTCGGCGCCGCGACACGCACTGCCTACTCGGCGACCAAGGCGGCCCTCATCGGCATGGCGCGTACCTGGGCGCTCGAACTCGCCGCCGACGGCATCACCGTCAACGTCGTCGCGCCGGGGCCGATCCGCACCGACATGTACCACGGCATCGTCGCCGAAGGCAGCGAGCAGGACCTGCGTCTCGCCGCGTCGATCCCGGTCGGCCGCATCGGCGAAGCCGGTGACGTCGCCCGTGCGGTCGCCTTCTTCGCGGCGCCGGCCAACGGCTTCGTCACCGGCCAGACGCTCTTCGTCTGCGGCGGCAGCAGCGTCGCCAGCCTGAAGGTCTGATGCACAGCGCCGCCATCGCCGCGCTGGTGCAGGACGAGCGCGTGCACCGCGACCTCTACCTGAGCGAGGAGCTGTTCGCGCTCGAGCAGAAGCACTTCTTCGCGAACACCTGGAACTACGTCGGCCACGCCAGCCAGGTGCCGAACACCGGCGACTACGTCACGCTCGAGCTCGCCGGCCGGCCGCTGGTGATGGTGCGCCACGACGACGGCTCGGTGCGGGTGCTCTACAACCGCTGCGCGCACAAGGGCACACCGCTGGTCACCGAGCGAAGCGGCAACACCGGGCGCTTCTTTCGTTGCCCGTACCACGCCTGGACCTATCGCCTCGACGGGACCTTGCGCGCCGTGCCTCTGGCGAGCGGCTACGACGGCACCGGCTTCGATCCGGCCGACGCCGCGCAAGGCGCCATGCGGGCGCCGGCCGGCGTCGCCGTGCACCGCGAGTTCGTCTTCGCGAAGATCAACGCAGGCGGCCCCGACTTCGCGAGCTATTTCGGCGCGGCGCTCGCGTCGATCGACAACCTGGTCGACCGCTCGCCCGTCGGGCGGCTGCGCATCGAAGGTGGTTGCCTGCGCACGCTGATCCGCTGCAACTGGAAGATCTACCTCGAAAACATCAACGACACGGTGCATCCGCTCTCGACGCACGAGTCGGCGACCGCCGCGGCCGGCGCCGTCTGGCAAGGACGTGCCGCCGACGCGGCCAAGCCCATGGCGATCGAGCAGATCCTGCCATTCGGCTCGGGCCACGATTTCTTCGACCGGATGGGCGGCCGCATCCTGCCGAACGGGCACAGCGTGCTTGGCACCGCGTTCAGCATCCATTCGGGCTACGCCGCCTTGCCCGAATACGAGCAGGCGCTGCGCGACGCGCGCGGCGCCGAGCGGGCGAAGGAGATCCTGCAGCACTCGCCGCAGAACGCGATCTGCTATCCGAGCCTGGCGCTGAAGGGCTCGCCGCAGACGATCCGGGTCATCCGCCCGCTCGCCGCCGACCGCACCGTCGTCGAGGCCTGGGCCTTTCGCGTCGAGGGCGCGCCCGAGCTGCTGTTCGAGCGCTCGGTCACCTACAACCGGCTCGCCTTCTCGCCGATGTCGGTGGTGGCGCACGACGACTTGCACCTGTTCCAGGGCATCCAGAAAAGCCTGCGCGCCGAGGGCAACGAGTGGGTGAGCCTGCACCGCGGCTTCGCTGCCGCCGAGCTCGACGCGCCGACCCGCGACGTCAACGGCACCAACGAGATGCTGATGCGCAACCAGTTCCGCGCCTGGGCCAGGTACATGACCCTCGACATGGCCGAGTAGCGACCCGCCGGCGCGACCTATGCTTCGCCCTTCCCCTCCAACACTATCGGGAGACCGCCCCATGAAGACCTTGCTCCGCCACGCGGCCCTTGCCGCCGCCGGCTGCGCCCTCGCCGCCACCGCGCTCGCCGCCGATCTGAAGGTGGGCCTGAGCGTCTCGCTTTCGGGGCCGAACGCCTCGCTCGGCGTGCCCTACGCCAAGGGCATGCAGGCGGCGATCGCCTTCCGTCCCGAGATCGCCGGCCGCAAGGTCGTGCTCACCGTGCTCGACGACGCGTCGGACCCGACCACCGCCGGTCGCAATGCCAGAAAGCTGATCGAGGAAGACAAGGTCGACATCATCATGGGCACCTCGGGCGTGCCGGCGGCGATCGCGATGGCGCAAGTCGGCCGCGAGACGAAGACGCCGATGATCGGCCTGACGCCGATCGGCCTGCCGCCGGCCGATGCCGAGTGGCTCTTCACCGTCGCCCAGCCGACGCCGCTGATGGTCGGCGCGGTGGTCGAGAAGATGAAGGCGAACGGCGTCAAGACGGTCGCCTACATCGGCTTCACCGATGCCTGGGGCGACCTGGTCTACGACGCGCTGATCAAGGCCGCCGAGCCGGCCGGCATCAAGGTCGTCTCGAACGAGCGCTACGCGCGGCCCGACCCGTCGGTGACCGGCCAGGTGCTGAAGATCGTCGCGCTCCATCCCGACGCAGTGATGACCGGCGGCGCCGGCACGCCCGGCGCGCTGCCCTTCCTCGCCCTTCAGGAGCGCGGCTTCAAAGGCGGCATCTACGGCAACCACGGCATGATCAACCCCGACTTCCTGCGCATTGCCGGATCGGCCGCCACCGGCGCCTATCTGCCGACCGGCCCGGTCATCGTCGCCGACCAGCTGCCCGCCAACTACCCGACGCGCAAGGTCACCGACGAGTTCCGCGCGGCGTTCCTCAAGGTCAACGGCGCGCCTTCGACCGATGCCTTCTCGGCCTATTCGTTCGACGGCTACCTGGTCTTCGCCGACGCGGCGGCGCGCGCGCTCGCCAAGGGAACCGAGCCGGGCACGCCGGCGTTCCGCGTCGCCCTGCGCGACGCCATCGCCACCACCAAGGAAGTGGTCGGCACGCACGGCGTCTACAACTTCAAGGCCGGCAGCGTCTACGGCGTCGACGAGCGCGCACGCGTCGTCGTCAAGATCGAGAACGGCGCCTGGAAGTACGTGCCCTGACTGTCGCACGAGCCCTCACCCCCCGCCCTCTCCCGCTTCGCGGGCGAGGGGGCCTGCTCCCTCTCCCGCTCGCGGGAGAGGGCTGGGGTGAGGGATGACGCCCGAGGTCGCCCTCATCCTCGGCATCGACGGCCTTGCCAACGGCGCCGTCTACCTGCTTGCGGGGTTGGGCCTGGTGCTGATCTTCTCGGTGACGCGGGTCGTCTTCGTGCCGTTCGGCGACGTCGCCGCGTTCGCGGCGCTGAGCCTCGCGGCCTTCGAGACCGGACGGCTGCCGGCGACGGTGTGGCTCGTCGCTACGCTCGCCGTGCTGGCCCTCGCCGTCGAGATCCGGAGCCTCGTCGTGCGCGGCGAGATACGTCGAATCCCACGCGCCATCCTCGGCTGGGGCGTGCTGCCCGCGCTGCCCTGCATCGCCGCCTGGGCGATCGCTGGGCGCAGCGTGCCGGCGCTGCTGCAGGTGGTGGTCGCGGTGGCCCTCGTCGTGCCGATCATTCCGCTGGTGGCGCGCGTCGCGCTGCAGCCGATCGCCGAGGCGTCGGTGCTGGTGCTCCTGATCGCGTCGCTGGCGCTGCACTTCCTGCTCTCCGGCCTGGGCCTTCTCTTCTTCGGGCCCGAAGGCTCGCGCACCGCGCCGCTGGTCGGTGGGTCGCTCTCGCTCGGCGACTTCAGCGTCAGCGGCCAGGTCCTGCTCATGGTCGGCGCGGCGCTCGTGCTGAGCGGGCTCTTCTTCCTCGCTTTCGAGCGCACTGTCGCCGGCAAGGCGCTGCGCGCGACCGCCGTCAACCGCATCGGCGCCAGGCTCGTCGGCATCCGGCCGGCGCGCACCGCGCTGCTTGCCTACGTGGCCGCGTCGCTGCTCGCGGGGCTGATCGGCGTCCTGGTCGCGCCGTCGACGACGATGTACTACGACTCCGGCTTCCTGATCGGCCTGAAAGCCTTCGTCGCCGCCATCATCGGCGGCCTGGTCAGCTACCCGCTCACCGCGATCGGCGCGCTCGCCGTCGGCGTGGTCGAGAGCTTCGCCTCGTTCTGGAGCGGCGCGCTGAAGGACGTGATCGTCTTCAGCCTGCTCATCCCGGTGCTGTTGCTGCGCTCGTTCTTCTCGGCGCCGGGCGAAGACGAAGAAGAGGAGATCGACGAATGACGCCGCGCGGCCGCCAGCGCGCCATGATCGCGGCCGTCGTCGCCGCGGTCGCGCTGGCGCCGCTCGGGCTCGGCAAGTTCGGCATCTCGCTGCTCGACGACGTCGGTATCGGCGCGCTCGTCGCGCTCGGCCTGGTGCTGCTCACCGGCATCGGCGGCGCGACCTCGTTCGGCCAGGCGGCGTTCGTCGGCATCGGCGCCTACGCGAGCGCGTGGCTGAGCACCGCGCATGGCGTCTCGCCGTGGCTCGGCCTTTTCTTCGCGCTCGCGCTGACGGGCGTCTCCGCGCTCGCGATCGGCGTGCTGACGCTGCGCCTGGGCGGCCATTTCCTGCCGCTCAGCACGATCGCCTGGGGGCTCTCGATCGCGCTGCTGTTCGGCAATGTCGAGGCGCTCGGCGGCCACACCGGCCTGGCCAACGTGCCGCCGCTGCGCATCGGCCCGTGGTCGCTGCTCGAGCCGGCGGCGATCTACTACCTGATCTGGGCGCTGGTCGGCCTGGCCGTCGTCTTCAACCGCAACGTGCTGCGCTCGCGGCCGGGCCGCGCGATCCGCAGCCTCCGCGGCGGCGCGGTGCTGCTGGCGAGCGTCGGCGCCGACGCGTTCCGGGTCCGCCTCACGCTGTTCGTGCTGGCCGCGCTGCTCGCCGGGCTCGCCGGCTGGCTCTACGCGCACATGAACCGCTTCGTCAGCCCCTCGCCCTTCGACGTGCGGGCGAGCATCGAGTACCTGTTGATGGCGGTGGGTGGCGGCCTCGGCCAGTTGAGCGGCGCGCTCGCCGGATCGGCGGTCGTGCTGCTGCTGAAGAACGTGCTGCAGGACACGCTGCCGCTTCTCACGCAGCGCGCCGGACAACTGCAGGCGGTCGCGTTCGCGGTGCTCTTCATCCTGCTGTTGCAGCACGCGCGCGGCGGCCTGATGGGCTTCGTGCGACGCTGGACGCGCGGCCGCTTCGCCGGCCCCGAGGTCGATGTCGCGAGCCTCGCCGGCGCGGCGCCCCTGCCGCGCCGCACGCTGCCGGCGGCCGGCACATCGGTGCTCGCCGTCGAAGGCGCGGTCAAGCGCTTCGGCGGGCTGGTCGCGGTCGACGGCGTCGGCTTCGAGGTCCGTGCCGGCGAGATCGTCGGCCTGATCGGGCCGAACGGCGCCGGCAAGTCGACCCTCTTCAACCTGGTGACGCGCACGCTGCCGATGACGGAGGGGCGTATCGAGTTCCTCGGCCGCGACGTCTCGGCGCTGTCGCAGCGCCACGTCGCGCGGCTCGGCATGGCGCGCACCTTCCAGCACGTCAAGCTCAGGCCGCAGATGAGCCTGCTCGACAACGTCGCGCTCGGCGCGTACGGGCGCACGCGCGCCGGCCTGCTTGCCGCCGGCTTCGGCCTCGACCGCGTCGAGGAGCGGCAGAGCCTGGCCGAAGCGATGCGCCAGCTTGCCCGCGTCGGCCTCGCCGAGCGCGCGCACGAGCTGGCCGGGAGCCTGCCGCTCGGCACGCAGCGCACGCTCGAGATCGCCCGTGCGCTCGCCGCCGACCCGGTGCTGCTCGTCCTCGACGAGCCGGCCGCGGGCCTGCGCCGCCAGGAAAAACTCGCCCTCGGCGAGCTGCTGCGCACGCTGCGCGGCGAGGGCGTGACCATCCTCGTCGTCGAGCACGACATGGACTTCGTGATGAAGCTGGTCGACCGGCTCGTCGTCATGAACTTCGGCGCCAAGCTGGTCGAAGGCGCACCCGCCGCAGTGCGTGCCGACGTGCGCGTGCAGTCGGCCTACCTCGGGGTCACGGCATGACCGCCGCGCCCCCCCCCGGCAGGACTCCCTCTCCCCGCGACGCGGGGAGAGGGCGGGGGTGAGGGGCCGATGCTCGAGGTCGGCGAACTCCACGTCTCGTACGGCCAGGTCGAAGCGGTGCGCGGCGTCTCGCTCTCGCTGGCGCCGGGCCAGATCGTCTCGGTGATCGGACCCAACGGGGCCGGCAAGACGACGCTGCTCGCGGCGGTGATGGGCCTCCTGCCTTCGCGCGGCACGCTGCGCTTCGAGGACGAGGACCTGCGTGGCCTCGATGTCGAGGCGCGTGTCGAGCGAGGGCTCTGCCTGGTGCCCGAGAAGCGCGAGCTGTTCGGCGAGCTGAGCGTGCTCGACAACCTGATGCTCGGCGCCTTCGTCCACCGCGCGCGCAGCGACCAGTGGAAGCGCAGCCTGCAGCTCGTCTACGCGCGCTTTCCGCGCCTGGCCGAGCGGCGCAAGCAACGCGCGAACACACTGTCCGGCGGCGAGCGGCAAATGCTCGCGCTCGGCCGCGCCCTGATGTCGTCGCCGCGCCTCCTGATGCTCGACGAGCCCAGCCTCGGCCTGGCTCCGCTGATGGTGCAGGAGATTCTTTCCATCGTGCGCGGCCTGCGCGACGAAGGCGTCGCCATCCTGCTCGTCGAGCAGAACGCGCGCGCCGCCCTCGAGAGCTCCGACGAGGGCTACGTGCTCGAGACCGGCGAGGTCGCCCTGAGCGGCGCGTCGCACTCGCTGGCGAGCGACCCGCGCGTGCAGGCGACCTACCTCGGCGGGACGACCGATGAGGCCTGAGGCGTCGTCGCTCGCGTCGGCGACGGCGATCGAACCGCTGCCGCCGGCCGAGCGCACGCTGCCGGCGATGCTGGCGCGCGGCGCAGCGCGCCACGGCGAGCGGCCGCTGCTCGGTTTCGGCGACGCGTCCTGGTCGCATGGCGACCTGCCGCGGCTCGCCGCGTCGCGCGCGGCCACCTTGCGCAAGGCCGGCGTCGGCCGCGGCGATCGCGTCGCGTTGATGCTCTCGAACCGGATCGAGCTGATCGAGGTGTTCGTCGCTTGCGGCTCGATCGGTGCGGCGGTCGTGCCGATCAACACCGCCTCGATGGGGCCGCAGATCGGCTACGTGCTCCGGGACAGCGACGCGCGGCTGCTCGTGATCGAGGACGGCTTCGTGGCGCGCCTCGAGAACGCCGACCTCGGTGGGACTTCGCTCGACGCGATCTGGGTCGTGGGCGAGGCGATCCCCGTCGAAGCGATGGCCGTGGCGGTCGCCTGCACCGCGTTTCCGGACCGACCCGATGTCACCGACGACGATGACGACGCCGACGACGACACCGCATCGGACGAGGCACCGATCCTTCCCTCCGACACGCTCGCCATCCTCTACACCTCGGGCACCACCGGCCCGGCCAAGGGCGTGCTCTGCTCGCATGCGCAGTACCACTGGTGGGGCGTGCACAGCGCCGAGATCCTCGGCGTCGTCGCCGGCGACGTGCTCTGCACGACGCTGCCGCTGTTCCACATCAACGCCCTCAACACCTTCGCGCAGGCCTCGCTGACCGGCGCCCGTGTCGCCTTCGAGCCGCGCTTCTCGGCATCGGCGTTCTGGCCGACGATGCAGCAGCGCGGCGCGACCGTCGTCTACCTGCTCGGCGCGATGGTGCCGATCCTGCTCGCCCAGCCGGTGTCGCCGGCGGAGCGTGCGCACAAGGTCCGCATCGGCCTGGGCCCGGGCGTGCCGGCGAGCGCCGGCGCGGCCTTCGTCGAGCGTACCGGCGTGCCGCTGGTCGAAGGTTACGGCTCGACCGAGACCAACTTCGTCATCGCCAGCGCGCCGGGCCGGTCGCGTGCCGGCTGCATGGGGTGGCTGCGGCCGGGCTTCGAGGCGAAGGTCGTCGATGCGTTCGACATCGAGCTGCCGGCCGGCGAGGCCGGCGAGCTGCTGCTGCGCGCCGACCAGCCGTTCGCCTTCTCGAGCGGCTACTTCGGCCAGCCCGAGGCGACGGTCGCGGCCTGGCGCAACCTCTGGTTCCACACCGGCGACCGTGTCGTGCGCGAGGCCGACGGCGCCTTCCGCTTCGTCGACCGGATCAAGGACGCGATCCGCCGCCGTGGCGAGAACATCTCGTCGTACGAGGTCGAGCAGGTGCTGCAGAGCCATCCCTCTGTGGCCGCGGTCGCGGTCTATCCGGTGCGATCCGAGCTGGCCGAGGACGAGGTGATGGCGGCGCTCGTCGCGCGCCCGGGCGAGATGCTGGCGCCGGCCGAGCTGTCCAGCTTCTGCGCCTCGCGGCTGCCGTATTTCGCGATCCCGCGCTACATCGAGATCGTCGCCGAGCTGCCGCGTACCGAGAACGGCAAGGTGCAGAAGTACAAGCTGCGCGAGCGCGGCGTGACGGCGAGCGCCTGGGACCGCAGCCGATGAGATTCTTCGCTCCGCTCAGAATGACACGCCCCGACCAGAGGACGCCTCTGACAAGAGAAAGCTTCTGTCATCCTGAGCGGAGCGAAGGATCTCGACCTTGCGCGCCATGACCGACTATTGGAATCCCGAGCTCGAGACCCAGCCCTGGCCCGAGGTCGAGCGCTGGCAGGCAGCGCAGGTGACGGCGATGCTCGCGCCGCTGCGCAAGCGATCGCGCCTCTACGCGCGCCTCCACGCAGGCGTCGACGACGGACTCGTGTTGCGCTCGGCCGCCGACCTCGCCGCCTTGCCTTTCACGCTGAAGGACGACCTGCGCATCGCCCAGCTCGCCGCCAGCGAAGCCGAGCCGCTCGGCGACAACCAGGCGGTGCCGCGCGACGAGCTGGTGCAGGCGATCTCGTCGTCGGGCACGACCGGCCGGCCGCTCTACTACGGCCTCAGCGCGCGCGACGTCGAGGTCTTCGCCGACGCCGTCGCCAACGTCTGGTTCACGGCCGGCATCCGCCGCGGCGACATCGTCGCGCATCTCGTCGGCCTGCCGATGGTCGCCGGCGGTTTGCCCTATGCCGACGGCTTTCGCCGCATCGGCGCGACGCTGTGCTGGCTGGGCGGCTTTCCGACCGAGCGGATCCTGCGCGAGATGCGGCACCTGCGCGTCACCGCCATGCTCGCGACGACCTCGTTCGCGCTGCATCTCTCCGAAAAGTGGGACGAAGTCGGACGCGAGACCGGCATCGCCTCGTGCCTGCGCAAGGTGCTCGGCGGCGGCGAGCCCGGCATGGCGCAGCCCGAGCTGCGCCGACGCATCGTCGGCGGCCTCGGCCTCACGCACCTGCGCGAGACGATGGGCCTCGGCGACGTGATCCCGTCGATGTGGGGCGAGTGCGAGGTCGAGGACGGCATGCACTTCAATGCGCAGCGCTACGTCATGCTCGAGCTGATCGATCCCGATTCGGGCCAGGCGCGGCCGTGGCGCGAAGGCGGCACCGGCGAGCTCGTCTACACGACCTTCGACCGCGATGCGACGCCGGTCGTCCGCTACCGCTCGCGCGACCACGCCGAGGTGGTGGCGATGCGCTGCGCCTGCGGCCGCACCAGCCCGCGCATCCGCTGCATCGGCCGCACCGACGACATGCTCATCTACAAGGGCATGAACGTCTTCCCGACCGCCATCCGCGACCTCGTCGTCGAACGCTTCGCCGGCCGGATCGAGCCGCTGCTGCGCCTGTGGAAGACGAGCCGCGAGCAGGTGCGTTTCGACGACGCGATCCCGGTCGAGGTCGAGGCCTCGATCGCGCTCGACGGCGCGCAGCGCGCTGCGCTGGCAGCGGAGATCGAGGCGACGGTGCGCACGCAGCTCCAGGTGCGCATCGCCGTCACCGTGCTCGATCGCGGCGGCCTGCCGCGCGGCGTCTACAAGAACGCGATCGTCACGGTGCGCGAGCCGTGACCGCAATCAGGAAGGAATCGAGACGATGAAGTTCGAGCACGCGGCGCTGAGCGCAGCCCACCTCTGGTCGTCGCCCTTCGTGCGCTGGCAGGGCCGCCTGGCCGACGTTTCCAGCCTCGACCTCGCGGTCGCCGTCACCCGCGACGCGCTGGCCGCGAGCGCCTTCGACACGAGCCGCGTCGCGCAGATCGTGCTTGGCACGACGATCCCGCAGCAGGCGTCGTTCTACGCCGCGCCGTGGATCGCTGCGCGCCTCGGCATGGCCGGCATCAGCGGGCCGCACGTCGCGCAGGCCTGCGCCACCTCGGTCGCCTGCATCGTCGCCGCGGCGACGGCGGTCGAGGTCGATCGGGGCCGCTGCTCGCTCGTCGTCACCGCCGACCGCACGAGCAATGGCCCGCTCCTCGTCTACCCGCGCAGCCGCGGCGCCGGCGGCAGCCCGGCGACCGAGAACTGGGTGCTCGACAACTTCGCCGCCGACCCGTGGACCGGCCAGGCGATGGTCGATACCGCGGAGGCCGTCGCGCGCGAAGGCGGCTTCTCGCGCCAGGCGGTCGACGCCGTGACGCTGCTGCGCTACCGGCAGTACGCGCAGGCGCTCGCCGACGACCGCGCCTTTCAGCGGCGCACGCTGCAGCCGGTGGTCATCGGCGAAGGCAAGCGTCGCCTCGTCGTCGATGCCGACGAAGGCGTGCACGACACGACGGCCGAAGCATTGAAGGCGCTCTCGCCCACCGTCGAAGGGGGCGTCGTCACCTTCGGCAGCCAGACCCATCCGGCCGACGGCGCGGCCGGCTGCATCGTGCTCGACGACGTCGGCGCGCGCGAGATCGCCGTCGGCAAGGGCGTGGTGCGCCTGCTCGCGGCCGGCTTCGCCCGCGCCGAAAAGGCGCGCATGCCCAAGGCGGCGACGACCGCGGCCGCGAACGCGCTGCACGACGCCGGCCTCGCCTGGCGCGACGTCGCGATCGTCAACACGCACAACCCGTTCGCGATCAACGACCTCTGGTTCGCGCAGCAGACCGGCTTCGCGCTCGAGAAGATGAACCCCTTCGGCTGCAGTCTCGTCTACGGCCATCCGCAGGCGCCGACCGGGCTGCGCGGCATCGTCGAGCTGGTCGAGGCGCTGCGCCTGCAGGGCGGCGGCATCGGCGTGTTCACCGGCTGCGCCGCCGGCGACACCGGCGCGGCGCTGGTGCTGCGCGTCGACTAGGCAGGGTCGCGCGTCAGCACCGCGCGTCCGCGATGGCCGCGCTCGGCGATCCAGGCCATCGCCTCGGCGGCCTGCGCCAGCGCGAAGGTACGCAGGGCGAGTTGCAGCCGCCCATCGGCGAGTCGCGACAGCAGCTCCGGCACGGCGGCGCGCGCCTCGGCCTCGCGGCGCAGCATGTTGAGCGGCAGCAGCCGGATGTCGCGCTGCATCAACTCGGCCAGGTCGAGCTGGATGCCGCGGCCTGCCGTGTAGCCGACGAGCACGGCACGGCCACCGGGCACCAGGCGGGGGAGCAGGCCGGCGAGGGGTGCGCCGCCGACGGCGTCGACGAGAAGATCGAAGGTCGCGGACGGGTCGTCGCCGGCGTCGCCCACCGCGCAGACGTGCGCGCCGGCGGCGCGCGCCAGCTGCACCGCGACGCCGCCGACGGCGCCGCTCGCGCCACTGACGAGCACGCGCTCGCCGGCCTGCAACGCGCCGACATGGAACAGCGACACCCAGGCCGCGGTGCACGGCGAGAAGAAGGCGGCGCCGAGCGGCATCGCGATCGCGTCGGGCAGCGCGCCGAGCGCGGCGTCGGGTGCGCTGATGGTCTCGCGCCAGGTGCCGTCTTCGCTCGTGCCGAGGCCGCGGCCGCGCAGCCAGACGCGCGCGCCCACCGCGAACGATTCGCTCTGCAGCACCGTGCCCGCCGCCTCGACGCCGGGCACGTAGGGCAGTGGCGGATGGCGCAGGAAGCCGCCGGCGGCGATCGAGCGGTCGAGGTGGCTGGCGGTGGTCGCCTCCATGCGGACGAGGCTGCGGCCCGCTTGCGGCACGGGCTCTGCAAGCTCTTCGAGCCGGGGCGCTTCGCCCCAGTCGTGGATGCGCATCGCCTTCATGGCAAGGCGTCGATGAAGGTGAGCACGGCGGTGGCGAATTCGCGCGGGCATTGGTCGGGCAGCGGCACGCCGCCCGCGATCGTCGCCACCGGCGCGGCCGGCAGCAGGTGGCGCCACTCCGCGAGGTGGGGCGCGGCGAACGGATCGTCGCTGGCATGCACGATCAGCACCGGCATGCGCAGCGCCGCGATGCGACCTTCCATCCGGTACGAAGCGACCGCGCGATGCCCGGCCTCGACGTCGCCGCTTGTCTTCAGCGCGTCGGCGACGAAGGCCTGCAGCAGCTCGGGACGGTTCGGCGGATAGAACGCCTGACGCTTCTGCCAGAGCGCCGCGAGGTGGCTGCCATCGCCGCTCGGCGCGACGGCGTCGATCGCCGGCCGGCCGGCGCGCGCGCGGCGAAACTCATCGCTCGTGTAGGGCGTCGACGAGAGCACGAGCGAGGCGACCCGCTCCGGCGCGCGCGCCGCCATCTCGACGGCGATGACGCCGCCGGTGTGGTGGCCGACGACATGGGCGCGGCCGACGCCGATCGCGTCGAGCATCTGCAACGCCGCCTCGGCCCATGCCTCGATGCCAGGCTCGGCAACCGGATCGGACTCGCCGAAGCCGGCCGTGTCGATGGCGATCGTGTGTCGCCGCGCACCGAGCAGCGGCAGCACCTCCGCATACTCGCGCCAGCTGCGCGGTGTCTGGTGCAGCAGGACGATCGGCGCCACGCCGTCGGCACGGGCATCGTCGCCGCCGTTGGTGCTGTTGGCGCCGCACTCGGCGTAGTGCATCTGTCCATGCGCCACGTCGGCATAGGCGCGGCGCACGCGCGGCGTCGACGTCAAGGCAGCGTGTCCTCTGCCGGCGGCCGCCACAAACCCGCGTCGCGCACTTGCGCCAGCGTGCGCGCGAGGACGTCGCGGCGGTAGGCAGCGACGTCGCGGCCGCGGTAGTCGTAGAAGCCTTCACCGGATTTCAGGCCGAGCCGGCCTTCTTCCATCATCCGGCCGATCACCGGCGGCGCGGCATAGCGCAGCGCGTCGATCGAGCCAGCCATCTCGCGGCTGGCGTGGTGCAGGATGTCGGCGCCGCCGAAGTCGATGAATTCGACGACGCCGATCGCGGCGAAGCGCAGGCCGAGGCCGAAGCGCGTCGCCCGGTCGATCTCCTCGGCGGTGGCGACGCCTTCTTCGACCATCCGCGCCGCTTCGTTCATCACCAGCGCCTGCAACCGCGGCACGATGTAGCCGGGCGCCACGCCGCAGACCACCGGCAGCTTGCCGATCGCTTCCATCGCCGCCCGGGTGCGCGCGATGGCGTCGGCGCTGGTGTCGGGATGGGTGCTCAGCTCGACCACCGGGATCAGGTAGGCCGGGTTCAGCCAGTGCAGGTTGAGAAAGCGCTCCGGGTGTGAGACGAGCGGCGCGAGCTGGGTGACGAGAATGCTGCTCGTCGTCGAGGTGACGATGGCGTCGGCTCGGCAATGGCGGCCGATCTCGGCGAGCGCCTCGCGCTTCGCCTCGAGCGTCTCTGGCACGCCTTCGAAGACCATGTCGGCAGCGGCGAGCGCGGCCGGCGCGTCGGTGGCTTCGACCCAGTGCACGCGGCCGGCGATGGTGTCGACGGAAGCGGCGTCCATCGCGCCGAGCTGGGCCAGGATTTCCAGGCTTTGCCGGATCTCGGCAAAGGCCTCGTCGCGCAGCCGCGCCGAAGCGTCCGCGTTGCGCTTGCGCGAGTCGATCAAGGCGATGGCGTGGCCGGCATAGGCGAACGCGATGGCGATGCCGCGGCCCATGCGGCCGGCGCCGAAGGCGGCGTAGCGGGCCATGGGCGAAGGCTAGTCGCCCTCGTGCAGCAGTCGCTGCAGGGCGGTGCGGTCGAGGCCGGCGAGGCCCAGCCCCTCGAGCGTGCGCGGACCGGTGCGCAGGTCACGGCCGAGGAAGCCGCCGGTGACTGCGAGCAGACCCTGCGCGATCGGCGCGTCGACGCCGCACCAGCGCGCCAC
>JBBRLS010000039.1:0-41561 GCA_038231215.1 Burkholderiales bacterium
TGCGTCGCAGCCCACGACGGAGGCCGTCGGATAAGATCGCTGCCGCCGCGGAGAGGTGGATGAGCGGTTTAAGTCGCACGCCTGGAAAGCGTGTGAGGGCTAAACACCCTCCGCGGGTTCGAATCCCGCCCTCTCCGCCAACGACGCACAGACGGGCCGGCGACAAGGCGGTATCCATGCGTATCGCCCTGAAGTCATTCACGAAAGTCTGCCATGGCGAAGACAGGCCTCGGGTTCGCCCCTTCCGACGACAGGCCAGAAGGACAGCATCGACCAGATCTCGAACGAGACATCCTCGCTGCCGACATTCTGATCGTGGACGATCAGATTGCCAATGTGCAGCTCCTGAGCCGCTTGCTGACCGAGGCGGGCTATACCCGCATCACTTCGTCCACGGATCCCACGGAGGTGTGCGGGCTCCACCGTCGCAACGGCTTCGACCTGATCCTGCTCGACCTGCAGATGCCCGGTATGGATGGGTTCGGCGTGATGGAGGGCCTGAAGACCGGCGACAACGCCGGCTATCTGCCCGTCATCGTGCTCACTGCGCAGCCCGGCCACAAGCTTCGGGCCCTGCAGGCCGGCGCAAGGGATTTCATCAGCAAGCCTTTCGACCTGGTCGAGGTGAAGATGCGCATTCACAACATGCTGGAAGTCCGGCTGCTGTACCGAAACATGGAGGCCTGCAACAAGGCACTGGAACAGGCGGCGATCGACCGAACAGAAGAACTGAGTCAACTCGGCGGCCAACTCCTCACCGCGCGCGAGGATGAGAAGGCGCACCTCGCGCGCGAGTTGCACGACGAGCTGGGCGCCTTGCTGACCGCCGCGAAACTGGACTCGGCACGCCTGCGCAGCAGGTTGCCGGAAGACCCGACGATTGCGGCGCGCCTTGAGCAGCTCAACAAGCGCCTCGACGAATGCATTGCATTGAAGCGTCGGGTAGTCGAGAACCTGCGACCCTCATCCCTCACCACCCTCGGGCTGACGATCAGTCTTGCGGATCTCTGCGCGGACGTGGGAGCGCGTCTGAGCATCACGATCCAGACCGAGTTCGACGAAGTGGACCTGACGGACGAAGGGCACCTGGCGATCTACCGCCTGGTTCAGGAGGCACTAACCAATGTGTCCAAGCACGCCAAGGCAACGCGAGTCAGCGTTTCGGTGAAAAGCGAGCCGCCCCAGGTTCGACTGCAGGTCGAGGACAACGGCATCGGGTTCGATCCGAGCGCGCACAAGCCGACCGTTCACGGCATTTCCGGGATGCGGTTCAGGGTCGAGCGACTCAGGGGCAGCATGTCGTTGGACTCTCGTCCGGGCGCAGGTACTCGGCTTGTGGCACTCATGCCTGCGGCGCAAACGGGTCGGGCCATGGAGGCAGCTTCGGTCGGCAAGCCCTAGACGACGCTTCGAAACCGTCCGCACCCCGCCCTCCTGCCAGCGCGGCGAGGCGTTTGGAGAGTCTCCTGAAGGCGTTGCGCACAGACAAAACCTAGCGTGTGCCGAAGCGTCGTGTCGGACGATTCCGAGTGCATGAGAGTAGATTAGCCGCTTGGATTCGAAGCAATCGATCGCCGCGCTTGTCGTGGCCTGGATGCTGGTCGCTTGCGGCGGCGGTGGCACCGGCGCCGGCCCCGGCCCGGCCAACGTGGCGCCGGTGGCCAACGCCGGCGTGCCGCAGTCGACGCTGGTCGCCGGCACCGTCCGCCTCGACGGCGGCGCCAGCAGCGACGCCAACGGCGACGCGCTCGGATTCGCCTGGAGCTTCGTTTCCCGACCCGTGGGCAGCGTGGCCACGCTGGCCGGCGCAGCGACGGGCAACCCGACCTTCGTCCCGGACGTCGCGGGGACCTACGTCGTCGGCCTGACGGTCAGCGACGGACGACTGAGCAGCGCCGCGTCGACCGTCAGCATCAGCGCCGCCACCGCCAACGTGCCGGCCGGCTACGTGCTGGTCTGGTCCGACGAGTTCGCCCTCGACGGCCTGCCCGACGCGTCGCACTGGGACTACGACACCGACCGCAACAAGGCCGGCTGGTACAACAACGAGCTGCAGTACTACGCCCGCGATCGGGCCGCGAATGCCGTGGCCGCCGGTGGCAGGCTGATCGTCACGGCGCGCAAGGAAAGCCTGTCGTCGGCCGCCGACTGGGGCGGCCAGCCCTACACGTCGGCCCGGCTCGTCACCCGTGGCAAGGCGGCGTGGACCTACGGCTACTTCGACGTGCGCGCCAGGTTGCCTTGCGGCCAGGGCACGTGGCCCGCGATCTGGACGCTCGGCACCGGCGGCGTCTGGCCGAACGACGGCGAGATCGACCTCATGGAGCAGGTGGGCAGCAACCCGAGCCGCGTGTTCGGCACGGTGCACACGCTGCAGAGCGGAGGCAGCGGCACCGGTGCCGCGGTGCAGCTCGCCGACGCCTGCACCGCGTTCCACGACTACCAGATGACCTGGACCGCCGACGACATCCGGCTCGCCATCGATGGCGTCGAGTACTACCGCTATGTCAATCCGAAGACCGGGGCGGCCACCTGGCCGTTCGACGCGCCTCAGTACCTGCTGCTCAACGTCGCCATCGGCGGCACCCTGGGCGGCCCCGTCGATGACCGGATCTTTCCGGTGACGATGGAAGTGGAGTACGTGCGGGTCTACCAGGCGAAATAGGCAAGGGAGTGGGCGAACAAGAAAAAAGGCGCCCGAAGGCGCCTTTTTCCCTTGCCGATGCTTCGCTTCGTTCAGCGGATCACGGCCAGGTCCGTCTGCTTGTCGCCCTTGTAGCTGTGCAAGGTCAGCGCACCGTTCTTGATGTCGCCCTTGGCGTCGAACTGGATGGGCCCGGTCACGCCCTTGTAGTCGGTCGCGGCAAGCGCCGGCAGGTACTTGGCTGGCTCGGACGAGCCGGCCTTGACCATCGCAGCGACCATCAGGTTGACCGCGTCATAGACGTACGGCGCATAGATCTGCACCTCGATGCCGAACTTCTTCTTGTAGGCCTCCCTGAAGTTGGCCATGCCGATCTTCTGTTCGCCTTCGACGCCACCCGCCTCCGCGCAGACGACCTGGCCATCGGCCATCGAACCAGCAGCCAGCTTGGGCAGCTCGCCCGAGCAGATGCCGTCGCCGCCCATGAACTTGGCGTCGATGCCGAGCTGCTTCATCTGCCGGATCATCGGGCCGGCTTCTGCGTCCATGCCGCCGTAGAAAACGATGTCCGGCTTCTTGGCCTTGATCGCGGTCAGGATGGCGGTGAAGTCGGTCGCCTTGTCGCTCGTGAACTGAGTGTCCTGGATCGTGCCGCCCGCGCTCTTGACGCCCTTGGCGAATTCTTCGGCAACGCCCTGACCATACGCCGTGCGGTTGTCGATGGTGACGATCGACTTGCCCTTCAGGGTATTGACGGCGTAGCGGCCGAGTGTGCCGCCGAGGTTTCCGTCGTCGGCCACTACGCGGAAGGCGGTGTTGAAGCCTTGGCGCGTGTACTTGGTGTTCGTGGCCGAGGGCGAGATCTGCGGGATGCCGGCATCGAAGTAGATCTTCGACGCGGGGATCGTGGTGCCGGAATTGAGGTGGCCGACGACGCCGTTGACCTTGGCGTCGACGAGCTTGTTGGCCACCGCCGTGCCCTGCTTCGGATCACCCGCGTCGTCTTCGGCGAGCAACTCGAACTTGGCCTTCTTGCCGCCGATCATGACGCCCTTGGCGTTCAGCTCGTCGATGGCCATGCGGGCGCCGTTCTCGTTGTCCTTGCCCAGGTGGGCGATGCTGCCGCTGGTCGGCCCGACGTGGCCGATCTTGACGACCAGGTCCTGCGCCGAGACGGCGCCGGTGAACATCACCACCGCCGCTGCGGCGATCACGTTGAATCTGAGTTGCATGCAATACCTCCGGTTTGAAATAGGAAACGGGTCGAAACTTTGCGCGCCCGAAGCGCGGGACGATACCGCAAATGCGGTACCACACTGATCGGGATTTACATCGACGGCGCGGATCCGAACGGTGCCATTGGCGCCCGAACGGATCAGCGGTTTTCGCGACGCGCCAGCTCCTCGGCCACCGCGCGGGCGACGGCATCGCGAAGCGCCGACGTGAGTTCTTTGCGCGCATCGCGGATCAGCGCATCTGTCGCTCGCGCAAGAACGGGTGCCAGCGCCTCGCGCAGGCGCACCTCGAGCATCAGGTCGATCTGCCTTTGCAGATCGACGAGCACGCGCTGAACGAGCTGCGCCTCGTTGATCGGCGCGGCGGACGGGATTGCGGGCGGGGCAGGCGGCGTGGCGACCGGAGCCACCGGCGTGAGGGCCGAAGCGGGCGGAGCGGCCGAAGCGGGCGGAGCGGGCGGAGTGGCCACGGGTGGCACGCTCGGGACCGTCGGCATCGTCGGAGCGACTGGTGCTTGTCCCGGCCAAGGTACGACCTCGGTCAGCGTCGGGATGCCGGCTGGCGGGCCGCGACCCGGCCCGGTCGGGCTCACGACCTCACCTCGTGCCGGCCGATCGCGTAGCCACGGTCCGTGTAGCTTTTCCAGCGGTCGCGAGCGGCGGCACGATCGGCCGGGTCGGTGGACACCACTTCGATCAGCCGCTCGAAAGTCTCGAAGCCATGCGGTGCGGCGGGACCGACGTTGACCAGCGCGACGTGATGCGGCGCGACGAGCGGATCGGGCGCCAGCCAGACGGTGCTGGCGTGCAGGCGCGCCGGCACGGCATCGATCTCGCGGGTCCAGGCGTGGGCGACGAACTCGGTCGGGCCGAGCGCCCAGAGCCCGCGGTCGATCTCGGCGAGCAAATCCTCGGGGCCGGTGATGGCGATGGGCGAAGCCTGCCGCGCTGCCTTGCGCAACAACCGGCACGCGTAGCCGCTGCGACTGGGCACGTTGAAGTGAAAGCGGATCTCGGTCATCAAAGCATTCGCCCGCGCGGCCGGGAGCCGGGTGCCGACATCAGCCCGCGTGACCGAGCACGAAGTGGGTGAGCAGGCCGACCGGGCGGCCGGTCGCGCCCTTGGCGGCACCCGACTTCCAGGCGGTGCCGGCGATGTCGAGATGGGCCCACGGGTACTTGGTCGTGAAGCGACGCAGGAACATCGCCGCGGTGATCGCCCCACCCGGCCGGCCGCCGACGTTGCCCATGTCGGCGAAGTTGCTCTTCAGCGCCTCGCCGTACTCCTCTTCCAGCGGCAGGCGCCAGCACGGATCGAAGGCCGCGTGGCCGGCGGCGAGCAAGCGGCTGGCGATGCCGTCGTCGGCGCTGAACAGCCCGGAGTTGTGATGGCCGAGGGCGATCACGCAGGCGCCGGTCAAGGTCGCGACATCGACGACGACCGCCGGCTTGAAGCGTTCGGCATAGGTCAGCGCGTCGCACAGGATGAGGCGGCCCTCGGCGTCGGTGTTGAGGATCTCGACGGTCTGGCCCGACATGCTCGTCACGACGTCGCCGGGCTTGACGGCGGTGCTGCTCGGCATGTTCTCGCACGTCGGTATGAGGCAGACGAGATTCACCTTCGCCTTCAGGCTCGCGATCGCGTGCAGCGTGCCGAGCACGCTCGCTGCGCCGCCCATGTCGAACTTCATCTCGTCCATTTCGCCGGCCGGCTTGATCGAGATGCCGCCGGTGTCGAAGGTGATGCCCTTGCCGACCAGGACGACCGGCGCCTGGCTTTTGGCCGCCCCGTCGTAGCGGGCGACGATGAAGCGAAGCGGCTCGGCCGAGCCTTGCGAGACGGCGAGAAAGGCGCCCATGCCGAGCTTTTCGACCGCCTTCTTGTCGAGCACCTCGACGTCGAGATCGAAGGCCTTGCCGATCTTCTTTGCCTGCTGGCCGAGCCATGTCGGCGTGCATTGATTGCCGGGGCGATTGCCGAATTCGCGCGCCAGGGTGACGCCTTCGGCGATCGCCGCGCCGCGCACCAGGCCGGCCTGAACGCCCTTGACGTCGCCCTTCTGGCAGAGCAGGGTCAGCGACTTCGGCGCCCAGGCGGCAGGCGCGCTCGGCTTGCTGTGCCGATAGACATAGGTGGCATCGGCGAGGGCCAGGACCGCTGCTTCGGCGTGCGCTTCGCCGAGCGCGCCGGTGCCGGCCCAGCCGAGCGCGACGCTCTTCGCGCCGCTGCCCTTGAGCGCGGCGAAGGCGTGCGCCGCGGCCGCCTTGAACGACTTGGCCGACGCATCGGCCGCCACCGCGACGACGACGCGCGGGGCCGCCACGCCCGCGGGCCGGTGCAGATAGATCGTCTTGCCCTTCTTCAACGCAAGGTCGCCCTGGCTCACGGCGTCGGCGAGAAGCGCGCTCAGCGGGGCGCCGAGCGTGCCGTCGAGCGACTCGCCGGCGGCGACCAGAACGAGGCCATCGACCTCGACCCCGGAGAGGCTTTGGGCAGTAACGATGCGGTGACCGAAGTCCATAATTCCCCAAGCAGTGACTCAACGAACGATGTTATTCGATTCCACTTTGCGTCGAGAGCTGGCGCGCAACTTCGGTGGCACGCTGGTCGTGATCATCACGATCGTGCTGACGATCATGTTCATCCGCACGCTCGGCCAGGCGGCGCTCGGGCGCGTCAGCCCGCGGGACGTTGCCTTGCTGCTCGCCTACATCGGCCTCGGCCATTTGCCGACCATGCTCGCGCTCTCGCTCTTCGTCGCCGTCGTCGCCACCCTGTCGCGCATGTACCGCGGCAGCGAGATGACGATCTGGTTCGCCAGCGGCGTCTCGCTCAGCCGGTTCGTGCGCCCGGTGCTGCGCACGAGCTGGCCGGTGCTGCTGCTGATTGCCCTGCTCGCCCTGTTCGTCTGGCCGTGGCAGAACGAGCGCAGCGCCGAGCTCGCCGACCAGTTCGACCGGCGCTCCGATCTTTCTCGCGTCGCGCCGGGCCAGTTCCAGACCTCCGGCGACGGCCAGCGCACCTTCTTCTTCGAAGGCAGCGCGAGCGATGCGACAACCGGGCGCAACGTCTTCATCGTCGCTTCGCGCGGCGGCGTCGAGTCGGTGACGACGGCGCGCAGCGGCCACGTCGAAAGCGAGGGCGACACGCGCTTCGTGGTCCTGAGCAAGGGCCAGCGCAACGAGCAGAACGCGGCGAGCGGAGAGAAGACGCTGTCGCGCTTCGACAACTACCGCTCGCTGGCCGGCGAGCGCGTCGCCGACGTGCGCAACGGCTTGCCGCCCAAGGCACGGCCGACGGTGCAACTGCTGCGCGAGCCCACGGCGGCGAACCGGGGCGAGCTGGTGTGGCGACTGGGCCTCGTCCTCGCCGGCGTCAACATGCTGTTGATCGGCATCGGCATCTCGGCGTCCAACCCGCGCCATGCGAGCAACTGGAACCTGCTGTTCGCGCTGTTCGGTTTCTTCGCCTACTACAACCTCATCAATCTCACGCAGGCCTGGGTCGCTTCCGGCCGGGTCGGCATGGGCGCGGCGCTGCTCGGCGCGCATGGCGGCGCGTTCGCCATCGGCATCGTTCTGCTCTGGTGGCGCGAGCAGGGGACCAGCCGCGTCGCCATGCCGCGGCGCCGGGCGCGGCTGCGCGTCGTCGCCGCAGCGGATGCCGCATGAGGACGGTGCGCAGGCTCTTCTACGCCGATATCGCTTCCGCCGTCGCCTTTGTCGGGCTCGCCTTTCTAGCTCTCTTCTTCTTCATCGATTTCGTCGACGAGCTGAGCGGCATCGGCCAGCGCGGCTACACCGCACTGCACGCGGCGGCGTACTCGCTGCTTCTCGCACCCGGTCACTTCTACGAGTTGATGCCGCTGGCGGTGCTGATCGGCACCATCTACGCGCTGGCCCGGCTGGCGCAGTCCTCGCAGTACACGATCCTGCGCACCGGCGGCCTCGGGCCCGGCCGCGCGCTCTGGTTGCTGACCAGCCTGGCGCTGGTGTTCGGCGCCATCACCTTCGTCTCCGGCGACTACCTCGCGCCCATCACCGAGCGCTTCGCCAGCCAGTTGAAGGCGGCCTTCAGCGGCAGCCTCAAGCTCGAGCGTTCGGGTGCCTGGATCAAGGAGCACGAGACGACGCCGGCCGGCGAGCGCAGCTACTCGATCAACGTCGGCTCGGCCGAGGGCGGCACGCTGCTGCACAACGTGCGCATCTTCGAGTTCGACGCCGACGGGCGCCTCATGGAGCGCACCAGCGCTGCCCAGGCGAAGGTCGGCAAGGACGGCACCTGGGCGCTCTCCGATGTCGCGGTGACGCGCTGGGTCGAGTCGGGCGCCGACTCGACCGTGAAGGAAGAGCGGTTGGCGACGCTCGAATGGAAAAGCACGCTGTCGCCCGACGTCGTCGCCGCCGCGGTACTGCCGGTGACGACGATGTCGACGCTCGAGTTGTGGCGCTACATCGCCCACCTCGCCGACAACGAGCAGACGGCGCAGGTGCAGAAAATCCAGTTCTGGAAGCGCGCGCTCTATCCCTTCGCCTGCCTCGTCATGGTCGGGCTCGCCCTGCCCTTCGCCTACCTCAACGCGCGCTCCGGCGGCGTCAGCCTCAAGGTCTTCATCGGCATCATGCTCGGCGTGAGCTTCGTGCTGCTCAACAACGTCTTTCGCCACCTCGGGCTGCTCGGCAACTGGACACCGTGGATCGTCGCTGCGGCGCCGGGCGCGCTTTACCTGCTGTTGTCTTTCGGCGCATTCAGCTGGCTGGTGCGATACCGATGAACTCTTGTCTGATCCTGTTCGCGCATGGTGCACGCGACGCGCGCTGGGCCGAACCCTTCGAGGCCATTGCCGCGCGCGTCCGCCGAGCCGCGCCGGATCGGCGGGTCGAGCTCGCCTTTCTCGAGATGATGGCGCCCGACCTCGCCGAAGCGACGCGCCGTGCCGCCGAAGCCGGCGCGATCCGCGTCGACATCGTGCCGCTCTTCCTGGGCACCGGCGGCCATTTGCGCAAGGACCTGCCGCCGCTCGTCGAACGCCTTCGCGCCGCGCATCCGGCGCTCGACATCCGCTTGCACGAGGCGATCGGCGAGAACGCCGCGGTCGTCGAGGCGATCGCCTCTGCCGCCCTCGCGACGACGCGCTTCAGTGAATAATCCGCCGCTCCATTCGCAAGCCGAGACATGAACCTCCACCAGTTCAGGTTCGTCCAGGAAGCGGTTCGCCGCGACCTCAACCTCACCGAGACGGCCAAGGCGCTGTTCACGTCGCAGCCTGGCGTGTCGAAGGCGATCCTGGAGCTCGAAGGCGAGTTGGGCATCGACATCTTCGCGCGCCACGGCAAGCGCCTGCGCCGCGTCACCGAGCCGGGCCGCGAGGTGCTGAAGTCGATCGAGGTGATCATGCGCGAGGTCGGCAACCTGAAGCGCATCGGCGAGGAGTTCTCCAAGCAGGACGCCGGCACGCTCTCGATCGCCACCACGCACAGCCAGGCGCGCTACTTCCTGCCCGGCCCGATCGCGCAGATGAGGAAGCGCTTCCCCAAGGTGACGATCAGCCTGCACCAGGGCACGCCCGAGCAGGTGGCGAAGATGGTCTACGAGGAGGTCGGCGACTTCGGCCTGGCCACCGAGTCGCTCAACAACTACGCCGACCTGGTCTCGCTGCCGTGCTACGAATGGCAGCACGTGCTGGTGCTGCCGGCCGGCCATCCCCTGGCCGCGCTCGACCGCGTTTCGCTCGAAGACCTGGCGCCGCTGCCGCTGATCTCCTACCACCCGTCGTTCTCGGGGCGCAAGCGCATCGACGCTGCCTTCGCGACGCGTCAGCTCCAGCCCAGCATCGTGCTCGAGGCGATCGACGCCGACGTCATCAAGACCTATGTCAAGCTCGGCCTCGGCGTCGGCATCGTTGCCGAGATCGCGATGCGCGACGAGCCGCCTGGCGGCGAGCTCGTGTATCGCCCGGTCGGCCACCTGTTCGGCGTCAACGTGGCGCGCATCGCCTTCAAGCGGGGCGCCTACCTGCGCAACTTCGTCTACGCCTTCGTCGAGATGCTCTCCGACCGGCTGAGCCGGGTGCTGGTGGAACGAGCGATGGCCGGAGACCCTCAGGACTACCAGCTGTGATGGAGATCGAAAGCCGTCTGCCGAAGGTCGGCGCGACCATCTTCACCGTCATGTCGGCGCTCGCGCAGCAGCACGGCGCCGTCAACCTCGGCCAGGGCTTCCCCGACTTCGCCTGCGACCCGCGGCTCGTCGACGCGGTCGACGCGGCGATGCGCGCCGACCTCAACCAGTACCCGCCGATGACGGGCGTGCCGGTGCTGCGCGAACGCGTCGCCGCCAAGATCGAGGCGCTCTACGGCCATCGCTACGACGCCGCCAGCGAGGTCACGATCACCGCCGGCGCGACCCAGGCGATCCTCACCGCCATCCTCGCCCTCGTCCATCCCGGCGACGAGGTGATCGTCCTCGACCCGAGCTACGACAGCTACGACCCGAACATCGTTCTCGCCGGCGCGACGCCGGTGCATGTGCCCCTTGTGCCGGGCAGCTTCGCGCCCGACTTCGAGCGCATCGCCGCCGCAATCGGGCCGCGCACGCGCGCCATCGTCGTCAACACGCCGCACAACCCGAGCGGCACCTGCTGGTCCGGGGCCGACATGCTGACGCTGGCGGAGCTGCTCAGGCCGACCGACATCGTCGTCATCAGCGACGAGGTTTACGAGCACATGGTCTACGAGGGCGAGCATCAGAGCGTGGCCCGTTTTCCCGAACTGGCGGCGCGCAGCGTCGTCGTCTCGAGCTTCGGCAAGACCTATCACGTCACCGGCTGGAAGATCGGCTACGCCGCAGCGCCGGTCGCGCTCAGCGCCGAGTTCCGCAAGGTGCACCAGTTCAACGTGTTCACGGTCAACACGCCGATGCAGCACGGCATCGCCGCGTACATGGCCGACCCGTCGCATCACCTCGGCCTGCCGGCGTTCTACCGCGCCAAGCGCGACCGATTCCGCGCCGGGTTGGCGCGCACAAGGCTGCGCGTGCAGCCTTGCCAGGGCACCTACTTCCAGTGCGTCGACTATTCGGAGGTGAGCGATCGCGGCGAGGCCGACTTCTGCCAGTGGCTGACGAAAGAGATCGGCGTCGCCGCGATTCCCTTGTCCGCCTTCTATGCCGACGCCTTCGAGCAGCGCATCGCCCGCTTCTGCTTCGCCAAGAAGGACGAGACGCTGGACCTGGCGCTCGATCGGCTGGCCTCGATCTGATCGGTCGCAGCCGACGGCTCAGCCTTGGCCGCGGCGGCCCGGGTCGCGGCGGATGAGCAGATCGCTCATGGTCGCGTCTTCGGGCCAGTTCGAGACGTCTAGATCGACCGAGAGACGGCCCGCCGAGGTCTCCACTTCGTCCGGGTTCTCTTCCTCTTCGTCTTCTTCAGGCGCTTCGGCCGACGCGCCTTCGAGCGGCAGGAAGAGATCGATCGAGCCGAAGTCGGTCTCGACGTTGCCCGAGAGCTCGCGGGCGATCGAGTAGAGAAACAGCAGCTCGCGATAGGCCGGAAAGTCGAAAGTCTCTTCGGCCGCCTGGCGACGGAACAGCAGGTTGTCGAGCGCCGTCATGGCCGAAAGGGGCGTCGTCCACAACGACTGCAGGCGGGCCACGGTCTGCGGATAGGCGTCGAGGGCGCGCCCCAGGTGAAGGTCCGAACTCCAGTCGGGCGCATGGGCGTTGAAGCGCTCGTTGAAGGTCTTGCGGACGCGGTCATAAGCGGGTTGCTCGCCGCGTCGCTGATGGACCTCGAGCAGCTGCAGCCAGGGCAAGGGGCTCCTGCCACCGCCCTGTATGTAGCCGTCGAGCAGCGAAATCGCCGCTTCGTCCTGGCCGAGGACGACGAAGAACTCGGCCTGCTGCTCGAGGTCGATGAGTTCTTCCATCGACAGCTCGCCGCTGTTCTTGCGCACACTGACGGCGATCTCGCCGGGCGAGGTTGCTTCGAACACCGGCCGCGACAACTCCGGGCCGAGCACGGTCGTCACTTCCAGGCCGCCGATCGCTGCGGGTCGCGTCGAAGGCAAGGCGTTGGCCGGATGCTCGCTCCAGTTGTGGCCGGAGTCGCCTATCGCCGGAGCCGGAATCGACGGCCCCGGCGATGGTGGCGGCGTCGGCACCTGCCGCTTCTCCGCGCGTCTGGCCCGTGCCTGCTGGCTGGCTTGCGCGTCGAACCAGCGCGCGCGGCCGCGCTGGCGCGGCCTGAGCCGCCACAACGCGAGCGCGACCAGGATGCCGAGCAAGGTCGTGCCGACCAGGACATAGACGAGCCCGTTCCGGTAGCGCGCGCCCTCGGCCTGGCGCAAGCGCGCCTGCAACTCGGCAACGGTCTGCTGCGTCGCCTGCGCGTCGGCGCGAACGCTCGCCAATCCGGCCTCGAGCGTCTGGATGCGCTCGCGTTGCTGTGTCTCCGTCGTCGCATCGCTGGCTGCCGGTGCAGGCGGCGCTACCAGCGCCAGCGCTGCCTGTCCCGGCAACACCGGCAACGCGACCGGCACGACGACATCCGGCAGCGCCGCCGCGGCCGCGGCGGCCGACGCGGCAGGGGGTGGCGGAGCCGCAGCGAAAAGGCGCGGGGATTCGAGGCGCAGGCGCGCGCCGACGCTGCGTGGCGGCGCGACCAGCGCGGTGCGTGCGTGGGCGCGCGCGGGCCTGGCCGCAGCGTGCGCGTGGCGGGACCGCACCGGTGCGGTCGAGGCGGCGCTGGTGACGGCGACCCGATCGGGGCCGCGGGGCGCGCGGCGCGCCCTTCTCGCGGACCGATCGCCATCGCTCTCTCTCGCCTCGCTCGCGCCGGGCCGTCTCGAGGCATCGGCCTGCCGCGCCACATCGGCCAGCGTCGCGGTCTGCGTATCGATGCCTTGCGAGTGCAGCGTCATGCGCTCCGACGCTTCTGCGTCGGCAAGCTTCAGCGACGGCGGATCGATGAAGGTGACGAAGCGGCGCGAGATGCGCGAGCCGCAACCGACCGAGATCTCGATCGTGACGACGGGCTCGTCGATGGCGACCGAGGTCGTCACGCGGACGATGCGCTGCGTCGGATCGCGCGTCGCTTCGAGGACGGCGCGAACGTTGCGCGGCGCCACCTTCGCGTCGCCAGCGACGACGTCGGCAAAGACGCAGTCGCGCGAGATCGCCTCGTCGACGTCGAGGAGCAGGCTCGCCGCAAAGTTCAGCGGCTGGCCGAGCGTCGTCGGCGAGCTGCTGGTGCCGAAGCCCAGCGCCATTGCCAGAGGAGAGACCAGGAGGACCGCTGCACCGAGGGCGGATTGAAGAAAAAGTCTCGGCATGCGTCAGGGAATCGAGGTCGAAATGACTCTAGCACGCGACCCCCTGCATTGCCGGTCGGCGAGAGGCTCGCACTGCCGGGGTGCGTGACACAATTCCGCGAATGAAGCGGACGCCTCCGAGCCCCGGCAGATCGCTGCCTGAACGAGCGTGCCGCCATGCCTTCTGAGCTTGTCACGGAGCGCCGCGGCACGACGCTCGTGCTGACGATCAGCGATCCACCGACGCGCAACACGCTGTCGGCGCAAGTGATCGCCGCCGGCATCGAAGCGCTCGGCGCCTCGGAAGCCAAGGACGATGTGCGTGCCGTGATCCTGCGCGGCGAAGGCAACCACTTCTGTGCCGGCGGCAATCTGAACGGCCTGCTCGAAAGGCGCGCCGAGGGCCGCGACGCGCAACTCCACATGCTCGAGCACCTGCATCACTTTGTAGCCGCGATTCGCGCCTATCCGAAGCCGGTCATCGCGGCTGTCGAAGGCGCCGCTGCGGGCGCCGGTTTCTCGCTTGCGCTGGCGTGCGATCTGATCGTTGCCAGCGCCGATGCGCGTTTCACGATGTCGTATGCCAAGGTCGGTCTGTCGCCGGATGGCGGCGCGACCTGGAGCCTGGCGCGCGCCCTCCCGCGCGCCTTGGCGCAGCAGCTCGTGTGGCTCGCCGAGCCGGTGTCGGCCGAGACCTTGCACGGTCACGGCGTGGTCGCTGCCGTCGTGCCCGCCGGCAGCGCCTTCGACGAGGCGATTCGATTCGCCGATCGACTGGCGGCGATGGCACCGAACGCGCTGGCGAGCGCGAAAGAGCTGATCGAGCAGGCGAGCGGCCGATCGCTGGCCGAGCAACTGGGCGCCGAACGCGATCATCTTCTCGACACGCTGTTCCACGACAACGGCGGCGAAGGATTGCGCGCCTTCCTGGAAAAGCGCGCGCCACGATTCTCGTGAGCGGCGACTCGTACTGTCACGTCAGAGACTGCCCATGCACCCGCCCGTTCTCACAATCGACGAACAGTCGAACATCGAAACGGGCTCGTGGTTCTCCAAGCTTTCCCAATCTCTGCGCGAAGCGATCCTGGCGCGTGCGGTGGTGCGCCGCATCGCCGACGGCGCCATCCTCGGCGCGCGTGGTGCCGAGGCGCAGGAGTGGTGCGGCGTGGCGCTCGGTGCGGTGCGCGTGAGCTCGGTCTCGCTCTCCGGCAAGCAAGTCACGCTCACCTACGTCGAGCCGGGTACCTGGTTCGGCGACATCGCGCTCTTCGACGGCATGCCGCGCACGCACGATGCGCACGCGCACGGCGCGACGACACTGCTCGTCGTGCGGCGCGCCGATTTCCGCAGCCTGCTGGCGCAACACGTCGAGCTCTACGAGGCCCTCCTGCGCCTCAACTGCCGGCGCCTTCGCCTGCTGTTCGATACGGTCGAGGACCTCAACACGCGGCCGCTCGCGGCGCGCCTGGCCAAGCAGATCCTGCTCCTGGCGCGCAGCTACGGCACGCCGCAGGGCGACGAGATCCGGATCGGCCTGCAGCTCGCGCAGGAAGACATCGCGCAGATGCTCGGCGCGTCGCGCCAGCGCGTCAACCAGGAACTGAAGGGCTTCGAGCGCGACGGCGCCGTGCGCATCGAGCCGACGCGGCTGGTCGTCCTGTCCAAGGACAAGCTGCTCGCCGTCGCCGCCCGCTAGCGCGACGCTCTGGCGAAGGCGAAGGCGAAGGCGTCGGCGACGACGAGGTCGGGTCGTCGCCGATTGCGAGCGCCGGGCGCAGCGATTCCAATCGCTCGATGAGCACCACAGAAGCCAACACGGGCACCAAACCGGTGGCCGAGCAGCACCTGTTCGACGTCGCGGCGCTCGAACGCTATCTCGACGCGAATCTGCCGGGCTTCGCCGGGCCGCTCGGCGTCGAGCAGTTCAAGGGCGGCCAGTCGAATCCGACCTACAAGCTCGGGTCGCCGGCCCGTACCTACGTGATGCGCACCAAGCCCGGGCCGGCTGCGAAGCTGCTGCCGTCGGCGCACGCCATCGATCGCGAGTTCAAGGTCATGCGCGCCCTGCACGGCACCGACGTACCGGTGCCCGAGATGCTCGTGCTGTGCGAGGACGAAAGCGTGATCGGCCGCGCCTTCTATCTCATGGAGTTCGTCGAAGGCCGCGTGCTCTGGGATCAGTCGCTGCCCGAGTTCGATCCGGCCGGCCGTGCTGCGATCTACGACGAGATGAACCGCGTCATCGCCGCCCTGCACTCGGTCGATCCGATCGCGGTCGGGCTGGCCGACTACGGCAAGCCGGGCAACTACTTCGAGCGACAGATCGGCCGATGGACCAAGCAGTACCAGGCCTCGATCACCGAGCCGATCGAGGCCATGGACCGGCTCATCGAGTGGCTGCCGAAGAACATCCCGGCCGGCGCGAAAGACGATTCGCGGGTCTCGGTCGTGCATGGCGACTACCGGCTCGACAACCTCGTCTTCCACGCCACCGAGCCGCGCATCGTCGCCGTGCTCGACTGGGAGCTCTCGACGCTCGGCCATCCGCTTGCCGACTTCAGCTACCACTGCATGTCGTGGCACATCGTGCCGAGCCCGTCGCACGGCGCTCGCGGCATCGGCGGGCTCGACCATGCCGCACTCGGCATTCCGAGCGAGAAGGCCTACGTTCGCCGCTATTGCGAACGCACCGGCCTCGCCGACCCCGACGCGGTGATGGCCGACTGGAATTTCTACCTCGCCTACAACCTGTTTCGTATCGCCGGCATCCTGCAAGGCATCGCCAAGCGCGTCGAAGCCGGCACCGCGTCGAGCGCCCAGGCGCGCCAGTCGGCGGCCGGTGCACGGCCGCTCGCCGAGATGGGCTGGCGCATCGCCGAGCACGGCGCTTCGAACACCTGACCGGCGCAAGCCCGGCCTTTCCTCCGCCCGAACACCCGCCAAGGACACACCATGGACTTCGAATACTCACCGCGCACGAAGGAGCTGCAAGCGCAGGTCCTTCGCTTCATGGACGAGCACGTCTACCCGAACGAGCATCGCTACGAAGCCGAGATCGAGGCGAACACCAAGGCCGGCAAGCGCTGGACGCCAACCCAGGTCATCGAGGATCTGAAGCCGAAAGCGCGTGCCCAGGGGTTGTGGAACCTCTTCCTGCCGCCGACCGCGGGCGGCAAGGGCTCGAAGGACAATGGCCGCGACTTCGGCCTGTCGAACGGTGACTACGCGCCGCTCGCCGAGATCATGGGCCGCGTGCCGTGGTCGAGCGAGGTCTTCAACTGCTCGGCGCCCGACACCGGCAACATGGAGACGATCGAGCGCTACGGCTCGGCCGACCTCAAGCGGCAGTGGCTCGAGCCTTTGCTCGACGGCAAGATCCGCAGTGCCTTCGCCATGACCGAGCCGGCGGTCGCCTCGTCTGACGCGACCAACATTGCCGCGCGCATCGAAAGGCAAGGCAACGACTACGTCATCAACGGCCGCAAATGGTGGACCAGCGGCGCCGGCGACCCGCGCTGCAAGATCTACGTCTTCATGGGCAAGACCGACGTCGATGCGCCACGCCACTCGCAGCAGTCGATGGTGCTGGTGCCGGCCGACACCAAGGGCATCACCATCGTGCGGCCGCTCTCGGTGTTCGGCTACGACGACGCGCCGCACGGCCACATGGAGGTCGACTTCAAGGACGTGCGCGTGCCGGTCGACAACATCCTGCTCGGCGAGGGCCGCGGCTTCGAGATCGCGCAGGGCCGGCTCGGGCCGGGGCGCATCCACCACTGCATGCGCCTGATCGGCCTGGCCGAGCGCTCGCTCGAGCTGATGTGCAAGCGCGCGTCGAGCCGCGTCGCGTTCGGCCGCACCGTCGCCGAGCAGGGCGTGACGCGCGAGCGCATCGCCGAGGCGCGCTGCCAGATCGACATGTCGCGCCTGCTCACGCTGAAGGCGGCGTGGATGATGGACGTCGCCGGCAACAAGGCGGCCAAGGCCGAGATCGCCATGATCAAGGTCGTGGCGCCGAACATGGCCTGTCAGGTCATCGACTGGGCGATGCAGGTGCATGGCGGCGCCGGCGTGTCCGGAGACTTTCCGCTCGCCGGGTTCTATGCCGGCGCGCGCACCTTGCGCTTTGCCGACGGCCCCGACGAAGTGCACCGCAACGCGATCGCCAAGATCGAGCTCGGCAAGCACGCCTGAGGCGCGCGCTCAGCCCTGTTTCTTCTTCTCCGCCGGCGCGAGGGCCTGCCAGGCGGTCGAGGTGGTCGGCATCCAGGTCACCGGAACGTCGCCGCGGGCGCGGCCGACGCGCTGCGCTTCGGTGCCGGCGGTCTCGAACAGGGCCAGCGCCGCGGCGACATCGGTCTCGTCGGCGCTCTTCAGCTGCATGCGCAGGTAGAGGCGCCCGCGCAGCGTCATCAACACGAAAGGCGGCTCGAGGCGCAGCAAGGTGCTGGCGGCGCGCTCGAGGGCGTGGCCGAGCGGGCCTTCGATCCAGGCCGGGCCTTCGTTGGGCAGGCTCGACACGCCACCGAAGTTGTTGCGCAGCAGCTTGGAGCCGCCCATCGCGATCTTCGGGAACATGACGAGCCAGCGCGTTTCTTCGGGCGTGGCGTCGCCCATCTCGGTCTGGTTGCTCTCGGTGAACTGCTCGAAGGCCTGCTTCTCGAGCAGCTCCATCAAGGCCTTGGAGACGACGAGCATCTGCAAGTCGGGCGGCAGGCCGAGCTCCATGCGCACGCGCAACTCGTGACCCGTGATGTACGGTCGCTGCGGCGGGCCCCACTCGAGCCGCCAGGGCGTCTCTTCGAGCTTGCCGTCGATGACGAAGCCCTGGCCGTCGCGCTCGCGCTTGAAGGCGTGGCCGCGTCGCTTGGCCCAGGCCGACACCTCGCTGTAGTCGGGGCCCAGGCCCTGGTTGGCGAAGAAGCTCTTGAACATCGCCGGCTCCGTTCCACTAGAGTCTCTCGCTGCGCCGCTCGGGCCGCCGGCAAGGGACAACGATGATCGAAGTGTATTCGTGGGCCACGCCGAACGGCCACAAGATCCACATCATGCTGGAGGAATGCGGCCTCGCGTACCGGGCGATTCCGGTCGACATCGGCGCCGGCGAACAGTTCGCCCCTGAGTTCCTGGCGATCAGCCCGAACAACAGGATCCCGGCCATCGTCGACCCCGACGGGCCCGACGGTCAACCGATCTCGATGTTCGAGTCGGGCGCGATCCTGCTCTACCTCGCCGCCAAGACCGGCCGCTTCCTGCCCGCCGATGTGCGCGGCCGCTACACCGTGCTCGAATGGCTGATGTTCCAGATGGGCGGCGTCGGGCCGATGCTGGGCCAGGCGCATCACTTCCGCCTCTACGCGCCGGAGAAGATTGCCTACGCGATCGATCGCTACAGCAATGAGGCCAAGCGCCTCTACGGCGTGATCGACAAGCGGCTGGCCAGCCACCCGTTCATTGCCGGCGACGACTACACGATCGCCGACATCGCCATCTTTCCGTGGCTGCGCTCGTGGAAGAACCAGGGCATCGTCCTCGACGACTACCCGGCGCTGAAGCGCTGGTTCGACGGCATCGCCGCGCGGCCAGCGGTGCAACGCGGCGTCGAGGTGCTGGCCGGCTTGCGCAAGCCGCTGCATGACGACAAGGCGCGCGAAGTCCTGTTCGGCGCGCAGCAATACCAGCGTCGCTGACACGCGTCGTTCCTGACGACGTCGGCGCGGCTGTGCCGGCGCCGGCCTGTCGCCGTCTTTCTTGATCGGCCGACCGAGGATTGTCTTGTCTCGAAAACGAGTTGATAATCGTTCGCATTAGCATAAAGAAGGCGAACTGAATGACTTCGACACCTTGGCGAGGCGCCGCCAGGTTTGCCGCGCTGGCCGCCGGCCTGACTCTCGCAAACGCCCCGGCGATCGCGCAGAGCAACGACGCGCAGGCGGCGCTGGCGGCGCGACTCGACCAGCTTGCCGCGGAGCTCGCGGCCGTCAAGGCCGAGCTGGCCCGTATGCAGCAACAGCAAGCGGCCAACGCCAAGGTCGCGAATGCGCCCGCCGCTGCGCCGACCGCCTCTGTTGCGGCGCCGGCGGCCGCCGCCCAGGGCGCCGGTCTCGTCGCCGAGCCCGCCACGGTGCTGACGAGCTACGGCGAAATCAACTACAACGGGCCGACCCGGGATGCGAAGAACGCCGTCGCCGACCTGCGCCGCTTCGTGCTCGGCTACCAGCATCGCTTGGACGAGAAAACCAAGCTGGTGGCCGAACTCGAAGTCGAGCACGCCGTGTCGTCGTCGAGCGACCGGGGCGAAGTCGCCGTCGAGCAGGCCTACATCGAGCGCCAGTTGACGAGCAACGTCGCGGCCCGTGCCGGCCTCTTTCTGATGCCTTTCGGTCTGCTCAATGAGAACCACGAACCGACGGCCTTCTACGGCGTCGAACGCAACTTCGTCGAGACGGCGATCATCCCGAGCACCTGGCGCGAAGGCGGCCTGCAGTTCGTGGCCGCCTTCGACAACGGACTCACTGCGCAGGCCGGCGTGACGACCGGCTTCGACCTCGGCAAGTGGGACGCCACCTCGAGCGAAGGCGCCGAGTCGCCGCTCGGCTCTATCCACCAGGAGCTGGCGCTGGCCAAGGCACGCGACCTCTCGGTGTTCGGCGCGCTCAACTGGCGCGGCGTGCCCGGCCTGCTCGTCGGCGGCTCGCTCTTCACCGGCGGCGCGACGCACGGCCAGGCCCCGGCCAGCTCGCGCGTCACGCTGTGGGATCTGCATGCGCGCTACACGCCGGGCCGCTGGGATCTCTCGGGCGTCTACAGCCGGGGCACGATCTCGAACACCGCCGCCTTCAACACGTCGCGGGTCGGCAGCCCCACACTGGTCCCGAAGTCCTTCGACGGCTGGTACGGCCAGGCCGCCTACCGACTGTGGGCTGGCGGCGACTACGCGCTCGCGCCGTTCTTCCGCTGGGAGCAGTTCAACACCGCGCGGAGCTTCGCCGACCTCGGCGCCGGCCTCACCCCGCCGGCCGCTCGTACCGAGCGCGTCATCACCGTCGGCGCGAACTTCAATATCGGCTCGAGCATCGTCCTCAAGGCGGACTACCAGCGCTTTCGCGAGAAGACGGACAACAACCGCTTCGACCTCGGACTGGGCTGGAGCTTCTAGGACGCGGTCCGGCCTCTGGAGCAACGAATGCGGATCGAGCTTGCCGGAGCCATCGTCGCGGCCTGCGCTGCGGCGCCGACGAGTGCGTTCGCCGTCGACTACATGAGCGCCGAGCAGGCGGCGCGACTCATGTTCCCCGACGCCGATCGCCTGGAGGCGCGCGAGGTCGTGCTGGATGCTGCGCAGATGCAGGCGCTGGCCGCGCGTGGCATCAAGGCACGCTCTGCGCGCTGGCCGGTGACGATCGCGCGCCGCGGTGCGACAGCGCTCGGCTACGTCGTCGTCGACGCGGTGGTCGGCAAGTTCGAGCTGATCGGCTACGCCGTCGGCATCGCCCTCGACGGCGCGGTCACGCAGGTCGAGATCCTTTCCTACCGCGAGAGCCACGGCGGCGAGATCCGCCTGCCGGCCTGGCGACGCCAGTTCGCCGGCAAGACGGCGGAGTCGCCGATTCGCGTCGGCGAGGACATCGCCAACATCAGCGGCGCGACGCTGAGCTGCACGCATCTCACCGATGGCGTGCGGCGCATCGTCGCCGTCGTGCAGGCGGCGGCGAAGAACGGGAGCCTGACGTGACCGCGCGTCATGCCGCCGACGCGGCGACGACGAGTGGCGTCGTCCGCCAGGCACGGCCGCAACTCGGCACGCTGGTCGAGATCGGCGTCGCGCGCGCGCGGCGTCCGTCGCCAGCCGATGGCGTCGATGGCGAGGCCGCCGCACGCGAAGCGATCGCCGCGGCATTTCGCCGAATCGCGCAAGTCGAGTCGGCACTGTCGCGCTTCGACCCGCGCAGCATCATCGGCCGCTTCAACGACGCCGGGGCGGGCTCGACCATCGACATCGGTGAAGACGCAGGCATCGTGTTGCGGGCGGCCTGCGAGTTGTTCGAGGCAAGCGATGGCCTGTTCGACATCTCGCTCGGCAGCGGCGGCGATTGCTGGTCGTGCGATGGCAGCGTCCTGTGCAAGCTGCGCGACGGCGTGCGCCTCGACCTGGGCGGCATCGCCAAGGGTCACGCGGTCGATGTTGCGGTGACCGCGTTGCGCGAGTCGGGCGTCGAGGCCGGCTGGGTAAATGCCGGTGGCGACCTGCGCGTGTTCGGCGCGCTCGCCCTGCCGATCGACCTTCGCGACGAGGCGCACGGCGGCGTGCGCCGCTTTGCCGTGCTCGAGGACGGCGCTTTCGCGACGAGCTGGATCGCCGCACCCTTGAGCGCGCGCGACCCGCCCTGCTGCACGAGGGCAGATGCCGCGAGGCACGCGAGCGTCGCCGCGGGGCAATGCCTGTGGGCCGACGCGCTGACCAAGATCGTCGCCCTCGCCGGCGACGCACAGCATCCGCTCGTCGTTGCGCACGACGCGCGCGCCTGGTTGCATTGATGCGCGAGAGACACCTGCGCCGGCTCGTCCACCACGCGTCTCACGGCGGCGCCACCGTGGCGAATCGCCTGCGCCATTGGCAACGCCAGTTGTTCTACGCGACCGGCGCACTGCTCGTCGTCACCGGCGGGGTCTGGCTCGTCGTCCACTACGCGCGCGCGGCCGACGCCCTGCCCTCGCCCGCCGAGTCGTGGCTGATGCGCGCCCATGGGCTGGGTGCCTTCGCCGCGCTGTTCGTGCTGGGCGCGCTCGCGGCTGCGCACGTACCGCGCGGCTGGCGCCTGGTCGAGCGCCTCGGCTGGCAAGCGCAGCGTCGCACCGGCCTCGTGCTCTGCGTCTTCGCTGGCACGTTGGCGCTGACGGGCTACCTGCTCTACTACTTCGCAGCCGATGACCTGCGGCCCGCGCTCGGCTGGATGCACAGCGCGCTCGGCGCGGCGATGGCGATCCTCGTTGCCGCGCATCGTCGCGGCGGCGAGCGCGCTTAGGCACTTCGCCGGGAACCCCCTGCGTACAATCGCGCTCGTTCGGGGCGTAGCGCAGCCTGGTAGCGCAACTGGTTTGGGACCAGTAGGTCGCGAGTTCGAATCCCGCCGCCCCGACCAGCACGGAACTCATGTCGACCGACCGAGCTGCCCGTAGCTCAACTGGATAGAGCACCAGCCTTCTAAGCTGGGGGTCGGGGGTTCGAGTCCCTCCGGGCAGGCCACCTCAGCCGTATTGACCGTGCTCGACCTCATGACATTCAAGGCTCGGCTGCTCGGGCTGGAGCGCGCCGGCGTGCGGGATGCACTAGCCACCTCCAGGGCTTCAAGTGGGCCTGCGGGTCGCTGTAGCAGCGCAACGATCGAGAAATAGGACTCACCAAAAAGATCAGGTGTCCTTCGATGGCCGGCTGTATTGCCGGACAAGGAGAAAAACGAGACCATTGCCGAGAGTGCTCGTCAGACGGATCGGTCGGGGCCATCAGACGTTGGCGGCGGGCGGCCATCCGCGGTCCACCTGCACGTCGACCCATCGCGCTGTCGCAGACCGCGACGCACCAGTGATCGACTGTGTGCCGTCGTGCCAGGGCGTCTCCAGCTCAAGCACGAGTGGGGATGGTGATCGACGTCGAGGGCTCTACATCCGCGAACGCTGATATTCGCCCCGGGAAAGCGGCCCCCGGGTGCGTCGTGGCGTCAAGCCTTGGTGCCCCGGACGGGGTACTTCTTTTCCTGGACGAACTTCAACCCGGACAGCAGCGACGCGAGGTCCGGCCGCGAAAACGGCGCATTCGAGATGTCGACGACCTGCACGTTGCCGTCGGGATTGATCGCGAAGGTCGCGGGTTCGGCGAAAGGCCGATCGGTCTCCTGAGGCGACCGCGGATCGGAGATGTAGAGGCCGAGTTCGCGCATCTGCTCGAGGCTCATGTCGTAGGCCACCGGGAAGCGCCAGCCTTCTTCGTTGACCTCGGTCTCGGCCTTCTCGCGCGGATCAGCGGAAACCGCGGCGACCTTGATGCCGGCGGCTTCGAATTCCTGCAGCTTGTCGTTCAGGGTCGCGAGGTACTTCTTGCAGAGCGGGCAGTGCTTGCCGCGATAGACGACGAGCAGGCGCCAGCCCTTGTCGCCGGCCAGGGTGAGGTCGCCCCCACCGGCCAGTGGCCACGTCATCGTCGGAAAGGGGCTGCCTGCTGCAATGCGTGTCGTGGTGCTCATGGAATTCTCTTCGGCGTGGGAGGCTCAGGATCGTTCGAACAGCAAGGCCGCGTTCTCGCTCGCCGGCGTGGACTCCGTCGGCAGGTGATCGGGCGGGCGCAAGCCAACGTCCTCGCTGCGCAGCGCCGGCCGGGAGTCGGGGGCGGCGCCGGCCTGCCATTCGCTTACATGGACGATGCGCACCTGGACGACGGCGAGATCAGGATCGGTAGGGCCGCCGGGAAACCAGGCGCCGGCTGATCGGTTCCACAGAGACTTGGACTTGTCGCCACCCTCGACGACCAGCGACGTCCCGGTGATCGAGATCCAGCAGGCGTCGCCCGGGGGCGAGTAGGCGACGTTGACCGAGGGCTCGGCGGCGAGTTCGGCAACGGGGTCGCTCTTTCTGGACATGAAGAACCAGAGGCTGTCGTCGGCATCGAGCGTCGTGTTCTGCATCGTCATCGGCCGCGAATGCAGATGACCGTTGGCGTGGCGGGTGGTGAACATCGCGAACTTGCAGTCCTTGATGGCGTTCCACAGTGCCTGGCGGGAAGGATGTGTGGGCGCTGTCATAGGAAGTCTCCACTGTGAGAGTGCGCTCCGGACGTTGCCCGGGGACATGCAGGCTCAAAGGTTCTACCAACGCACGGCTGGCGTCTGTAGGACACCCACCCTTACGTCGAGCGTGCAACCGGATGGGCTCGACGCCCGAACTTGTTCAGATGGGCGCCCCTTTTCTGCGCGACAGTCGGGCGCATGGCCGCGCCTCCCACTCCTTGCTCAGCGCACGCGTCCCTTGCCAAACATCTCCATCGTGAAGAAAGTCGATCCCATGGAACCAAATCTCGCGACCCTCGCGGGCCGTCGGCGGAACGTGCGCCGCCCTCGAGATTGGCCGGCACGATCTGGCCGTTCTGACAGCTGGTGTGGGTGAAGGCCCCGCGCTTGTTTATGTCGACGACCGCCCAGATGCCCGGCACATTGGTTTGCCGCCTGCCATTGGTGGGCACGAAGCCGCGCTCGTCGGTCTCGACCCCGACCGTAGCCAGGTTGAGGCGCTCGGTGTTCGGGCCGCGCCCGGTGGCGACCAGCAGGTGCGATCCTTCGACCCGCTGTCCAGGCCTTCGAGACCGCCTCCCGCCACAGGCCTCTTGGAGCCCCGCATTCCGTCAGCCTCCCGCCTGGATCTGGCGGAGAAGGCGATCCGCTCAGATGACGCCTCCAGCCCGCAACGATTCGAAGCGCTCAGCCGGCATGCCGAGCCAATCGACATACACCTCGCGGCTGTGCTGCCCGGGCGAAGGCGCCTCGCCGGTCACACGTGGCGGCGTCCCTGACAGCTTCATAGGCGAGCCGAAGACCTCGACCTCGACCCCGCCCATCCGCACCGGCACGAACATGTCGCGCGCCCTCAGGTGCGGATCGGCGACCACCTCGTCCATGGTCTTGATCGGCGTCAGCGCGATCCGGTTGCCGGCCAGCGCCTCGAGCTCGGCCTTGGTGCGCGGCATGAACCAGCGCTCGATGACGGGCTCGATGCGGCGCTTGAAGGTGGCCTCGTCGAAGCGCTTGACCATGGTGTCGATCTCGGGGTCTTCGGCGAGCTCCGGCTCGCCGAAGACGGCGCAGGTGTCGCGCCACAGCTTGTCGCTGTACGAGCCGAAGAACACGTAGCCGTCCTTGCAGGGGAACTGGCCGTACGGCCGGGCGAAGGGATGGGCGCTGCCGAGCGGCGTGGCGACGACGCCGCTCACGGTGCAGTTGACGATCGCGCTTTCTGTCAGCGTGACGACCGAGTCCTGCTGCGAGATGTCGACCCGCTGGCCGAGGCCGCTGCGCTCGACGTCGCGCAATGCGGCGAGCAGGCCGATGGTCGCGTAGAACGAGGCCGCGAGGTCGCCGACGATGCTGCCCACCCGCACCGGCGCCTGGCCCGGGTAGCCGTTCATCGACCACAGGCCGCCTGCGGCCTGTGCGGTGCTGTCGTACGAAGGCCGCGGCGAATGCGGGCCGGTCTGGCCGAAGCCGCTGATCGCCACATAGATCAGGCGCGGGTTCGCGGCTTGCAGCGTCGGCCAGCCGAGGCCGAGCTTGTCCATCGTGCCGGGACGGAAGTTCTCGACGAAGACGTCGGCCTTGCGGATCAGCTCGAGAAGCAGCGCCTTGCCGTCGGCATGCTTCAGGTCGAGGCTGACGGCGAGCTTGTGCCGGTTGTATTGCGCGAAATAGGCGCTGCCGCCCGGCGCGGCGCCGGGCTCGGCCGTGCCGGACGCGCAAGCCGCGGCGCCGACGTGCGGCGGAAAGTCGCGCACGTAGTCCGGATCGCTCGGATGCTCGACCTTGATCACGGTGGCGCCCAGGTCGGCCAGCATCATCGTGCAGTACGGGCCGGCAACGACGCGGCTCACGTCGATCACGGTGATGTCGGCGAGCGGCAAGGCGCGTGCGCTGGCGTTCGGCGAGGGTTTGGGTTCGTGCTGCATGAAGGTCTCCTCTCGCGCCGGGTGCGCCAACTCACCAGCCGCCGCGTGCCAGCCAGTCCTCGACCTGCTCCAGCCGGTCGGAGCCCCAGAACGGCTCGCCGTCGACAAACACGAAGGGCGAGCCGAAGACGCCGCGGTCGAGCGAGGCGGTGACGGCATCGCGAAGGTCGATGCGCGCCTCCTCGCTGTCGAGCCCGAGCCGCAAGTCCGGCTCGTCGAGGCCGAGCGGGTTGGCCAGGGCGCAGAGCTCGTCGGACAAGGAGAGGTCACGGCCGAGTCGCCAGTAGCGGTCGAACACCGCACGCGCGAAGCCGCCCACGACCTCCGGATGGTGTCGCTTGACCCAGCAGAAAGCCCGGGCCGCCGGGCGCGGATCCATCATCGGGTCGCTGACCTTGCGCGCCATCTCGAGGCCGTGGCGCCGCTGGTAGCGGGCGAAGTCGCGAAGCACGTAGTCGCCCTTGAGGGGAGTCTCGAGCAAAGGCTTCAGGCCCATCACCTTCATCACCGCGACGCCGAGCAGCATGCAATGCCAGTCGACCTTGCGGCCGTGGCGCGCCGCGATCGCCTCGATGCGCAGGCTGGCGACGTAGCCGTAGCCGGAGAGGAAGTCGAAGTAGAAGTCGACCGGCCGCTTGTCGCCGGCGGTGGGGGCGGTGCTCATCAAGCCCTAGTGAATCGCCGCGTACATGATTTTCTCCTCGGTGGCCTCGAGCGCCGAGTACTCCTCGACCACCTTGCCCATGCGCTGCACCAGGATCCGGTCGGAGAGAGCCATGATCTCCGGCAGGTAGGACGAGATCACGACCACCGCCTTGCCCTCGTCGGCGAGCCGGTTGATGAGCTGGTGGATCTCGGTGATCGCGCCGACGTCGACGCCGCGCGTCGGCTCGTCGAAGATGATCAGCTCGGGTTCCTGCACCAGCGACTTGGCGATCACCAGCTTTTGCTGGTTGCCGCCCGAGAGCTCGATCGCCTTCACCGCCTCGCCGATGGCGCGGATGTTGAGCCGCTTGATCCAGTGCGTGCCGACCTCCGAGGCTTCCTTCTTCGACACCAGCTTCCTCTTGCCGCGCAGCTTGGCGAGCAAGCCGAGGTAGACGTTGCCGGCGATCGACTGGGTCTCGAAGAAGCCCTCGATCTTGCGGTCCTCGGTGACGTAGACGATGCCGTCGCGCACCGCCGAGGCGGGCACGAAGTAGCGCACCGGCCGGTCGTTCAGCAGGACCTCGCCGCCGTGCATGAAATCGCGCTTGATGACGCCGGCGACGACCTTGAAGGTCTCGGTGCGCCCCGAGCCGACGAGGCCGAACACGCCGGTGATCTGCCCGGCGAACACCGTCAGCGAGTTGTTCTTCACCATCGCCGCCATGCGCAGGTTCTGCACCGACAGCACGCGCTTGCCTTGCGGCCGCACCGTGGTCTTGCGCTGGCCGTAGAGCGTTTGCGAAAGGTCGCGCCCGACCATCGCCTGGACGATGCGGGCGCGGTCGAAGTTGACCTTGTCGTCGGTCACGACGTGCTTGCCGTCGCGCAGGATGGTGATCCGGTCGGAGACGAGCAGCGCCTCCTCGAGGGCGTGCGAGATGAAGATCACGGAGACGCCGCGTGCCTTGAGGTTGTAGACGAGGTCGAAGAAGTACTTCTTCTCCTCGGGCGTCAGGCTGGCGGTAGGCTCGTCGAAGATGATGACCTTGGCGTTGTGCAGCACGGCTCGCGCGATCTCGACCATCTGCTTCTTCGCCGCGCCGAGCAGGCTGACGACCGCAGTCGGGTCGACGTCGAACTGCAGCGACTGCAGGAACTGCTGGGCCGCGATGTAGATGCCGCGCAGCCGATTGAAGAACTTCTCCTGGCCGAGAAAGAGGTTCTGCGCGACCGTCATCGTCGGCACCAGGCTGGTCTCCTGGAACACCATCGCCACGCCGAGCTGCAGCGCCTCGTTCGGCGTGCGCGGATTGACCTCCTTGCCTTCGACCAGCATCTGGCCCGAAGTCAGGTTGACGACGCCGGCCATCACCTTGGTCAGCGTCGACTTGCCGGCGCCGTTCTCGCCGACGATGGCGTGGATCTCGCCGGTGCGCAGCGCGAAGTCGACGCTGTCGATCGCCGGCACGCCGGCGTATTTCTTGGTCGCCTGGCGCAGCTCGAGGATGATCGGTGCGGCGGCGGCCGGCGCGATGGCAGCGGGCGCGACAGCTTCCGGCGCGACTGCCGCGACAGCGTCCAATTTCCCGCTCATGACTGCAGGCTCCGTTCCGCTGCTGCGACCGACAGGCGCAGCACCTGGCGGCAGCCCTTCGCGAGCACGAACAGATCGCCGCCGCATTCGGCCGCGGCGACGATGCCGTGGTGCTTGCCGTCGAAGCGGCTGTGCAGCGAGTAGCGCACCAGGCCGGCGTCGGTCAGGCGGATCACCAGGCCGTAGGAGCGCGGCGGCGCCCAGGGCTTGACGACGCCCATCATCTTCAGCTGCGCGCCCTGCATCGGCTCGAGAAAGGTGTTGCCCGAGTTCAGCGCGGGTGCGATCCAGTGTTGCGGTTCGATCTCGGCGAGCATGCGCTTGCGGTAGGCCGGCTCGCGCAGCACGAACTCGACGAGCTGGGTGCGCAGGGCGAAGCAGGTGAGCCAGAAGCCGCCGCCGGCGGCTGGTGCGATCCGCGACGGATAGCCGGGCAGCGAGTCGGTGACGGCGCGTCCGCGCTTGCCGGTGGCATAGGCGCGCACGCGATGCGACCAGCTTTCGCTGACCCAGACTTCGCTGCCGGTGGCGCAGGCACCAAAGGCAAAGGACAGCCCGCTGGCGAGCACGCGGGCCGTGCCGTCGCCGGGTCGGAGTTCGAACAGGCGGCCGCTGCGGCCGAGCCCCATGAGGTCGTGGCGCCAGTGGTCGACCGGATGCTGCAGCGATCCGTCGGTGACGAGCAGCCGGCCTTCGGAGGTCGCGGCGATCGCGTTGACGGCGTTGAGCTTCGCGCCGGCGACCTCGTCCCAGCGCCGACCGTCCTGCGCCCCGCCGACGATGCGAATCTCGCGGCCGCCGAGGGCGATTGCGAGGCCGCCGCCGGGCAGGCAGGCGAGCGCCGTGACGGCCTCGTCGAAGCGCTGCGCTTCGACGCCGTCCCGGCCCGCCGCGGATGCCGACACGTCGTAGCGCAGCACCCGTTGGCCGTCGGCGACGAACAGCGACTCGCCGTCGCTCGCCAGGTCTTCCGGCGCCTCGAGCGTGGCGAACACCGGCGCTTCTTCGAGGAGGTTGTTCGACTTCAGGGCACCGTCGAACACCGGCACCGTGATCGACGCGTCGCCGCGGCCGAGCAGCCGCTCCTTCCATTCGAGGATCGCGCCGATCATGCCGCCCTCCCCCAGCGCCGGTCGTACTGGATGAAGTCGGGGTCGGCACCTTCGAGCTTGAGTCGGCCGACGCGGTTGTTCATGATGCCGCCGAGGTAGAGGTAGCCGCGGTGCTCGCGCATCGAGGTGATCATCGGGTGGTTCTGGCCGCCGAGATCCCACATCGTCTCGAGCACCTCGCCCTTCTCGTTGAACTTCAGCACGCAGCCGGTGTTGATGTTCGGGAACAGCCATTCGTCGCGGGCGACGCGCTTGGCCATGCGCTTGCGAAAGCCCGGCATCTTCCAGGCGAGGTCGAGCGCCGGGCAGCGCATGCCGACCAGCGACATCCAGTAGTGGCCGTCGGACGAATTGTTGATGTTGTCGGGAAAGCCCGGCAGATTGTCGAGCACGATCTCGGTCGTGCCCTTCTTCGGCCCGTCGAACCAGTGCCGCTTGACGCTGCAGCCCCAGGTCTCGGCGAACAGGAAGGACTGGCCGTCGCTGGCGATGCAGACCCCGTTCGGGAACTTCAGGTTGCGGATGACGGTGTGCGTCTTGCCGGTGTTGGTGTCGAAGCAGATGATCCGGCCGTTGCCGCGCGCCTCGAGGCCGTCGGTGGCCCACTCGTGCATCTCGAAGCGAACCGTCGCCTCGGAGAAGAAGATCCGGCCGTCATCGGTGATGTCCAGATCGTCGGCCAGGCGCAGGCGGCTGTCGTCGTTGACCGAGGAGTAGCTGCGGTTGGTCTCGTCGGTCGCCTTCTCGACCTTGCGGTCGGGGGTGACCCGATACAGGCCCATGCCGCCGATACAGACGTAGAGGTTGTCGTGGCGGTCGAAGGCCATGCCGAGGGGGGTGCCGCCGATGTGCGCGAAGACCTCCATGCGCTCGTAGTCGGGGGCGAGGAAGCGGATGATGTCGCCGTGGCGCGAGCCGGCGTAGAGGTTGTCGTGGCGGTCGAGGATCACGTCCTCCGGGCCTTCGATGCGGCCCAGACCGATCGGCGTCGCCGGGCGCAGCCGGTCGTTGAGGGCCCAGGCCGTGCCGCAGTCGGGCGCGGTCGAGGGCAGCGGCGGCATGCCGTGGTAGGTCGGGCTGACGTAGACCTTGTTGACGATGCGGTGCCGGTTCTTCAGCCAGCGGATGTCGATAACCGCGGCCAGCACGAGGATGCCGGCGAGCACCATGCGGTTGTAGCCGCCGTGCAGCGAGAGCGTGGTCAGGCCGTTGATGATGAGCAGCACGATCAGCGTGCCGACCAGCGCCTTCATCACCGAGCCCTTGCCGCCGCCGAGGCTGATGCCGCCGAGCACCGCCGCGGTCAGCACCGTGATCTCGAGACTCACGCCGATGTCGCCACCGGCGGTGGCCAGGCGCGAGGCGAAGAAGACGCCGCCGAGCGCCGTCAGCGCGCCGCTCGCCACGTAGCACAGCGCCACTGTGCGGCGCACCTCGATGCCGGTGTTGTAGGCCGAGCGGCGTGAGCCGCCGATCGCCGTGACGTGCCAGCCGGGGCGAAGCCGGGTCAGGAAGATGTGGCCGAAGATCGCGACCGCGGCGTACATGTAGACGACGGTCGGCACGCCGAGCCAGTCGCCGTTGCCGATGAATTCCCAGGCCTGCGACTCGGGCAGGCCGCCGGCGATCGCCGTCGCGTAGTCGGCGGTCAGCAGGTCGTAGAGGGCGCGGTAGATGATCAGCGTAATCAGGGTCGTCAGGAAGGCGCGCAGGCGAAAGTAGCCGATCAGCACGCCGTTGATCGCGCCGAGCGCCGCGCCGCAGAGCAGCGTGACGGCGACGGCCGGCGCCACCGACCACTTCAGCACGTGCATCAGGTAGAGAGCGCAGAAATTCGTCAGCGCGAACATCGAGCCGACCGAGAGGTCGATGCCGCCGACGATCATGACCAGGGCCATGCCGAGCACGATGAAGCCGATCTCGCCGGCTTGGCGCCCGGTATCGGCGAGCGCGGCCGGCGACAGGAAATTGGGGATCGCCTGCGCCAGCGCGAAGGCGACCAGCACCAGCACGATCACCGGGATGGCGGTTTCCATCCAGCGCTTGGCGAGGATCTCGCCGAGCAGGTGATCGGGCCAGTACCGATAGCGCCAGCGCGTCAGAGTGTCGGACCAGCTTTCCTGGACGCGAGCCCGCCCGTTCACGCCGCGGCTCTCGGCCGCGGCATTCAGCGTGTCGTCCACTCAGGTCTTGCCGAGCTTCCAGCAGGTGCCTGCTGTGCCGGCGTTGGCCTTGGTGATCGGGATCAGCGTGGTGTAGATCGATCCCTTCGCGGTGCCAGTCTTGCCCGGGTTCTGCAGCAGCCACTTGATCGACGCCGCCATGTTGCTGGCCTGGGTCGGCACGTCGTAGCTGAGGTCGAGGTCGAAGGCGCCCGACTGGACCTGCTCGCAGGCTCCCTTCTGCTCGCCGCCGCCCGAGGTGGCGAGGAAGACCTTGCCGGTCAAGCCGGCTTCCTTGATCGCCGCCGCGGTGCCGGAGTCCATGCCATCCCAGAAGCCGACGATGCCGCACAGGTCGGGGTGTTGCTTCAGCACCGTCTGGGTGATGCCTTTGGCCTTGGCGGCGTCCCAGTCGGCGGCCTGGCTCGAAACGACCTTGACGTCGGGGTTCTTCGCCAGCACGTTCTCCACGCCCTTGAGCGTATAGGCGCTGGCCGCCGCCGACAGCGCGCCCTGCACCACCGCGATCTTGTTCGACTTGCCCTTGCAGGCATCGACGACAGCGGTGGTCGCCTTCTCGCCGACCTCGATCCAGTCGGCACCGACGTAGACAACCGAGGGATAGGCCGAGCGCATGTTGATCTGCACCACCTGGATGCCTTGCGCCTCGGCCTTCTGCAACAGCTTGGCGTAGGTCTGGACGTCGGGGTTGTGGACGACGATGACGTCGGGCTTCTCGCTGATCAGCGAGGTCACGGCCTGGGCACCGGCGTTGGTGTTCCAGTTCGGGTCGCGCACGACGATCTTCACGCCGAGCGGCTCGAGCTCCTTCTTCAGGCCTTCGAGCCAGCCCTGGGCCAGGTCGAAGCCGAGCGCCACCGGCACGTAGGCGACCGTCTTGCCCGCCAGCGTCTTGCGATAGGTGTCGCGGAACGGCTCGTCGATGCCCTTGCCCTGGGCGAACGCGAGTTGCCCGAGGGTCAGGCCGGCGAGCATCGTCAACGCCGCCAGCGCAGTGCCGGAGCGTGGGGAGGGGGATAGCAGCTTCATGGTGTCTCCTGTCTTTTCGTGGGTCGTGGAAGAAAGGCGGTGGTTGCGGCCGCCGTCGGGCTCGAGCTTGGGCGTCAGATGTCTCCCTGCTGCGCGGTTTCCTCGTTGCGGGGATTGAGGAAAGAGTCGATCAGGATCGCGATCAGCAGGATCACGCCCTTGACCAGGTTCTGCGCCGAGTAGGAGACATCGAGGATCGTCATGCCGTTGAGCAGCGTGCCGATCAGCAAGGTGCCGATGACGACATTGACGACGCCGCCGCGCCCGCCCGACAGGCCGATGCCGCCGAGCACGACGACGAGGATCACGTCGTAGATCAGCGTCGAGTTGTAGATGCGCGTCGGCATGCTGTTGACCGAGGCGGCCATCACCATGCCGGCGAAGGCGCCGATCAGCGCCGCGAGCACGTACTGCAGCACGATCACGGGCCGCGTCGGGATGCCGGTGACGCGCGCCCCGAACGGGTTGTCGCCGATCGCGTAGACGTAGGTGCCGAGGCGGGTGCGGCGCAGGAAGAAGGACACCGCGGCGGCGACGACGCCGAACATGATCACCGACATCGGCACGCCGAGCAGCGTGCCGCGTCCGACCCATGACAGCGCGTCGAGCTGCGGGCTCCACTGCACGATGTCGAGGCGGAAGAACGCCACCTGGCCGAGGCCCGCGAGGAACAGCCCCGAGGCGAGCGTGGTGAACAGCGAAGGCACCTCGGCGTAGGCGATCAGCCAGCCATTGACGAGGCCGAACGTGAGGGCGAGAGTCAGCGCGGCGAGAAAGGCCAGCGGAACCGAGTGTCCGTCCTGCACGAGCTGCAGCACCAGGCCGGCAGGCACCGCGAGCACCGCGACCATCGAGATGTCGATGCCGCGTCCGATCACGACGATCGCCATCGCCAGGCCGAGGATGCCGAGGATGGCGACGTTCTGCAGCAGGCCGAGCAGGTTGCCGGTGGCGAAGAAGCCAGGCAGGAACAGGCTGAAGCCGGCGAACATCAGCACGAAGATCGAGAAGACGATCGTCTGCTGGGAGATCGGCGCGCGCTTCATCGGGCGGTCGCTCCGAGCCGGCCGCGACGCGGCGACAGGCCGTTCATCAGCATGGCGGTGCTTTCCCGCGCCACGTCTTCGGCGCCGAGCGGGCCGTCCGGGTCGTACCAGCGGCCGATCCAGCTCAGCGCGCCGGCGAGCGTGAATGCGGCCAGTTTCGGATCGCAGGGCGCCAGCGAGCCTTCGGCGATGCCTTGCTCGATGAGGGCGCGGAATTCGTGGTCGAGCTCGGCCTTGAGGCTGCGAAGCTTCTTGCGCGCCACCGGCGCAAGCGGATCCTCGCCGACGCGGATGAGGCACATGCCGAAGTCGCGCGTCACGATCAGCGCGTACTCGTGCATCGCCGCCTTCAGCTTGTCGACAGCGGTGCCGCCCGAGGCCGCGGCGTCGGCGATGGCAGAGCGCAGCAACTCGAGGCCGAGGCGCACGCACTCGAACAGGATCTCTTCCTTGTTGCGGATGTAGTAGTAGAGCGTCGGCTTGGTGACCTGCAGGCGCTCAGCGACCATTTCGAGCGAGGTCGCGTGGTAGCCGAACTCGTTGAAGAGCTGGGCCGCGACGCGCAGCACCGCGTCACGCTTGACCGAGCGTTGCTCGCCGCGATGAAGCGCCCGCGCCCACGGCGATTGAAGGCTGGCGACACCGGCCAAGACTTGTCTCCTTGCGGGTTACTCGTCGGTAACCTGGGTGTCGATATTCGCCTTCGGCGCCGGCTTTCGCAAGGGCATCGCCCCCGGGGACTACCCTTAGGGGCCTTTCCTCAGGCCCTAAATGGCGCGTTGCCGCAGCTCGCGGCGCATGATCTTGCCGGTCGCCGTCAGCGGCAACGCATCGACGAACACGATGTCGCGTGGGCACTCGTGGCGGGCCAAGCGGGTGCGCACCGATTCGCGGATCTGCTCGGCCAGCTCGGGGCTCGCCGCGTGTCCGGGGCGCAGCAGCACGAAGGCGCGGATCGCCTCGGTCTTCACCGGGTCCGGGACGCCGATCACCGCCGACATCGCGACCGCAGGATGGCCGTTCAGCGCGTCCTCGATCTCGCCCGGGCCGATGCGGTAGCCGGCGCTCGTGATCACGTCGTCGGCGCGGCTCATGTACCAGTAGTAGCCGTCCTCGTCGCAGCGGCCGAGGTCGCCGGTGAGGAGCCACTCGCCGGCGAACTTGTCGCGCATCGCCTCGGGCTTGCGCCAGTATTCGAGCAGCATCACCGGGTCGGGCCGGCGGAACGCGATGTGGCCGACGGCGCCGGCTGGCAGCGGCTGGCCCGCGTCGTCGACGATCGCTGCGACGTGGCCGGGCAAGGCCTTGCCGAGCGAGCCGGGCTTGGGCACCAGCACCTGGGCGCAGTTTCCGAGGACGATGTTGCATTCGGTCTGGCCGAATACCTCGTTCACGCCGATGCCGAGCGCGCCGCGCGCCCACTCCAGCGTCTCGCGTCCCACCGATTCGCCGCCGCTGATCACCGAGCGCAGGGCGACGCCGTAGCGGCGGATCGGGTCGGCGACGACGCTCAGGCGGCGCAGCATGGTCGGCGTGAGAAGGCTGATACGCACCTGGTGCTTGCCCATCAGGTGGAACGCCTCTTCCGGGTCGAAGCTGGTGTTGCGGTAGGTCAGGACCGGCAGGCCGCAGAACCATGCCGGCATCAGTACGTCCATCAGGCCGGCGAGCCACGACCAGTCGGCCGGCGACCACATCACGTCACCCGGCTGCGGCAGGAAGTCGTAGACCAGCTCGAGCCCGGGCATGTGGCCGAGCATCGAGCGGTGGCCCTGCAGCGTGCCCTTGGGCTGGCCGGTGGTGCCGGAGGTGTAGTTGATGAAAGCGGGCGTGTCCGGCGTAAGTGCGAGGGTCTCGAAGGCGTCCGAGGCACGCGCCAGCTCCTGCCAGAAGTCGAGCGTGCCATCGGCGCGTCCGTCGACCAGCATGACGTGGCCGAGCTCGGTCGCCTGCTCGCGCACCGCAGCGACAGTCGGCCAATGCGCGGCATCGGTGATCAGCAGCTTCGCGCCGCTGTCGCGCAGGCGATAGGCGAGCGCCTCGGTGCCGAACAGCAGCGAGGTCGGCACCGAGATCTGACCGGCCTTCCAGCAGGCGACGTGGGCGACCGCGGTCGCGGGATCCTGGCCGAGGTAGATCAGGACGCGATCGCCCTGCCCCAGGCCCAGATGCCGGAGCGTGTTCGCGCACTGGTTCGCGAGCCGCTGGATCTGCTGGAAGCCGTAGCGCGCGACGCTGCCGTCGCCGCGCTCGTGGATCAGCGCAGTGCGCTCGGGACTGGCCGCGGCATGGCGGTCGCAGACGTCCCAGGCGATGTTGTAGCGCTCGGGCAGCTTCCACTGGAAGTTGCGATGGATCTCCTCGAATGTGGCGGCGCGGGCGATCAGCATGCTCAGGCCCCGACGATGCGCCGCGCCAGCGCGTGGCGATGCACCTCCGACGGGCCGTCGTAGATGCGGAACGGCCGGATCTCGCGGTAGATGCGCTGCACCACCGTGTCGGCGGTGATGCCCATGCCGCCGAGGATCTGCAGCGAGCGGTCGACGACGCGGCTGAGCGCCTCCGAGCAGAACACCTTGCACTGGCTCGTCTCGGTGCGGGCGTGCTGGCCCTGGTCGAGCAGCCATGCGGCGTGCCAGACGGCGAGGCGCGCGCAATGCAGCTCGATCTCGTTGTCGGCGAGCTGGAAGCCGACGCCCTGATGCTCGCCGATCAGCTTGCCGAACGCATGACGGCGGCGCGCGTAGTCGACCGCGACGTCATGCGCGCGCCGAGCCGCGCCGAGCCAGCGCATGCAGTGCGTCAGGCGCGCCGGCCCGAGCCGCACCTGCGCGTTGCGAAAGCCCTGGCCGAGCTCGCCGAGCACCGCGCTGCGCGGCACGCGCACGCTGTCGAACTCGACCACCGCATGGCCACCGGGCGAGACCGAGTCGATGGTGTCGAGCTGGCGCACGACGCGAAAGCCGGGCGCGTCGATGTCGACGAGGAACATGCTGGCGCCGATGTCGGCGCCGGCGGCGTCGAAGGTGCGCGCCATGACGATGTTGAGCGCCGCGCCCGGCACGCCGGTGATCAGCCACTTGCGGCCGCTGATCACGAAGTCGTCGCCGTCGGCGCGCGCGGCAGTCTTCATCAGCGACGGGTCGGCGCCGGCGCCGTCGTCGGGCTCGGTCATCGAGAACACGGTGCGGATCGTGCCGGCGACGAGCGGGCGCAGCCACTTCTCCTTCTGCGCCGCGGTGGCGACCTGGTTCAGCAGGTTGGTGTTGCCTTCGTCGGGTGCCTGGATGTTGAGCGCGAGCGGGCCGAGCAGGCTGTAGCCGGCCGCCTCGAATACGACCGCCATGCCGCGGTGGTCGAGGCCGAGGCCGCCCCATGCGATGGGAGCGTGCGGCGAGAGCAGGCCGGCGTTGCGTGCCAGGCCGACGAGCTCGAGCCGCAACTCGTCGCTGGGGCCGTGCGAGTCCTGGCGCGGATCGCTTTCGCGCGGGATGACCTCGTCGCGGATGAACACGGTGACGCGCTCGCGAAGCTCCGCGTGTTCGGGCGGCAGGGTGAAATCGATCATCGGTGCGCTCCGGTGGTGACAGGCATCCGGTCGAGGATCGCCGCAGCGCGGCCGAACATCGGCTCGATCGCGAAGGCAAAGCGCTCCCAGGTGGCATCGCGGCGGCGGCCACTGCGATGCAGATGGACGTTGAGACAGGAGATCGCGCCGAGCCGGTAGCCGGCATAGGCCTGGTACCAGGGCAGGTCGTCGCAGACCTCGCCCATCGCCTGCGCGTAGCGGGCCGCCACCTGCGCCGGCGTCAGCGGGCAGAACGGCCGCCAGTCGTCGGGCCAGCTTGCCGGGTCGGCCAGCATCATCATCCAGCCGGCGTCGATGCGGCGGCTGCCGATCGAGGCCAGCTCCCAGTCGATCAGGCCGGTGAGCCGACCGCCTTCGAAGAGCGCGTTGCCAGGCTGGCAGTCGCCGTGCACGAGACCGATCGGCGCGCCGTCGGGCCGAGTCGCGAGCAGGCGCTCGCGGACAGCCTGGCCGCGTTCGATCCAGTCGGCGCGCGGCGACTTCGCGAGGATCGGGTCCCAGCGCACGATCTCATCGCCGAGCTCGCGCGGTGCTTCCCAGTCGGGCAGGTGGCGCTGCCAGTCGAAGCGGTGCAGCGCGGCCATGGCAACTATCGTCTGTTCGTAGAGCGGAGTCACTGCGACGGGCGAAAGGTCGAAGGACGGGTCCGGTTGCCAGACGAAGAACGGCAGTCCCGGCAGGCGCTCCATCATGATGAACGGCGTGCCGAACCAGCCCTCGCCTGCTTCGGCGTAGGGAACGTCGGGCACCGGCAGGCCGGCCGCGGCAAGCGCGCGCAGCAGTGGCGCCTGCTTGTAGACATCGGTGTTGCCGGATCGGCGCACGCCCGGGGGCGCGAGCTTCAGGACGAGCCCGCGACGCAGGCCGGGGCCGATCAGGTCGAAGCCGAAAGTGAGCCCGGCATGTCCGGCTTCCATGACGCGCAAGTTCTCGGCCGCGCTGCCTGCGCCGCTGGTAGCTTGGAGAAATCGCCCTAGGCTGCTCGCGACGGACTCGATGCCGGGTGAAGTGGGTTGCGCGGCGACGGCAGGCTCCTTGAGCTTGGGTGACCCAGCTTAGGCAAGGCCGAGGTCGATGGCAATCGGGAGCGGGCGCAATCACGCGATCCGACGCTGCGACTACCAGCTCCCGCTCGCGCCCAGGCTCGCCGTGCGCTCACTGTGCGACATGGGCCTGCACCCAGCGCACATGATCAGGCCCCGGCACGCGCGCCCAACTTGCGCACGATGGCCTCCATCAGGCACCACTTCGTCAGCGCGCTCTGAAGCAGGTTGGCACCGACGAAGGCGGTGAAGGCCAGCCACCATTGACTGACGAAGATCGGGCTGCCGGGGATGCCGAGGGCCAGCGACAACAGGATGAAGGTGCCGGCGACGAGTCGAACGATTTGCCAGGAAGTCATGGTCAAGCTCCTTGAGTGGAAGGGATGCGTGGGATGGCGTCGAGTGAGTCGGGGTCCACGACGCCGGTGATGGCCGTGAGCCGGTGGCGGTAAGCCACGTAGTAGAGGATCGGGATCACGACCAGCGTCAGCACGGTCGAGACGAAGATGCCGAAGATCAGCGAGATCGCCAGGCCGTTGAAGATCGGGTCGTCGAGGATGAAGAAGGCGCCGAGCATCGCGGCCAGGCCGGTCAGCACGATCGGCTGGGCGCGCGTGATGGCCGAGCGAACGATCGCCTCCTTGAAGGCCACGCCCTCGCGCACCTGCAGGTTGATGAAGTCCACCAGCAGGATCGAGTTGCGCACGATGATCCCGGCCAGGGCGATCATGCCGATCATGCTGGTGGCGGTGTACTGCGCACCGAGCAGCGCGTGGCCCGGCATCACGCCGATGATCGTGAGCGGGATCGGCGCCATGATGATCAGCGGCGTCAGGTACGAGCCGAACTGCGCCACCACCAGCAGGTAGATCAGGATCAGCCCCACGCCATAGGCCAGGCCCATGTCGCGGAAGGTCTCGTAGGTGATCTGCGATTCGCCGTCCCACTTGATCGCGTAGTCGCGGTACGGGTCTTCGGGCGGGTGGATGAAGTACTCCTGCAGCGTGCCGCCGCCGGGTGTGGCGATCTTCGTGATGTCGCCGCGCATCCGGAACACGCCGTACAGCGGGCTGTCGAGCGCGCCGGCCATGTCGGCGACGACCAGGTTCACCGGCAGCAGGTCCTTGTGGTACTGCGGCTGCTCGCGCACCGTGTCGCTCACGGTCACCAGCTCGCGGATCGGCACCAGCTTGCCGTCGGCGCTGCGCACGGCGAGCTGCAGCAGCGCGTTCAGGTCGCCCTGGCGCTCGGGCGGCAGCTGGATGACGGCGGCCGCCGGGTACTTCGTCTCGTCGTGCAGGTAGGCGATGGCTTCGCCGGCCAGGCCGGCGCGCAGCGTCGTGACGATCGCCTGCTGCGGCACGCCCAGCATCGAGGCCTTCTGGCGGTCGACCAGCAGCATCGTCTTCGGCGCGACGGCGATGCTGCTGTCGTCCACGTCGACGACACCCGGCGTCTTCTCGAACACCGCGCGCACGGCCCTGACCACCTGCTGCCGGCCGGCGGCTTCGGGCCCGTAGATCTCGGCGACGATGGGCGAAAGCACCGGCGGACCCGGTGGCACTTCGACCACCTTGATGTTCGCGCCGAAGCGCTGGCCGATCTTTTGCAGCGCTGGCCGAACGCGCGTGGCGATGGCATGGCTCTGCTCTTTGCGGTCGTGCTTGCCCACGAGGTTGACCTGCAGGTCGCCGACGTCGCCGCCGGCGCGCAGGTAGTACTGCCGTACCAGGCCGTTGAAGTTGATCGGCGCGGCCGTGCCGGCATAGGCCTGGTAGTCGGTGACTTCGGGCACGGTGGCCAGGTAGTTGCCGAGCTCGTGCAGCACGGCGGCGGTCTGCTCCACCGGCGTGCCGGCGGGCATGTCGACGATGACCTGGAACTCCGACTTGTTGTCGAAGGGCAGCATCTTCAGCAGCACCAGACCCGTTGCCGGCAAGACCAGCGAGATGGCGATCAGCACGGCGATGCCCAAGCCCAGGAAACGCCGGTTGCGCGTGCCGCGCCGCTCGTCGAGCAGCGGACCGAACAGGCGTTCGAAGATGGGCGCAATCCTGGCCGACAGGCCGCGATGCGCCGCCGGATGTGGCACTTCGCCCGAGGCGTCTGCGGGTGCTGCCGGTACGGCCTTCATCCACAGCCGCGCCAGCCAGGGCGTGACGACGAAGGCGATCGCCAGCGACAGCAGCATGCCCATGCTCGCGTTGATCGGGATCGGGCTCATGTACGGGCCCATCAGCCCGGACACGAAGGCCATCGGCAGCAAGGCCGCGATGACGGTGAGCGTCGCCAGGATGGTGGGGCCGCCCACCTCGTCGACCGCGCCGGGGATGATCTGCGTCAACGTGCGGCCCGGGTACAGGCCTTGGTGCCTGTGGATGTTCTCGACCACCACGATCGCGTCGTCGACCAGGATGCCGATCGAGAAGATCAGCGCGAACAGCGACACGCGGTTGAGCGTGAAGCCCCAGGCCCACGAGGCGAACAGCGTGACGGTGAGCGTCAGGATCACCGCACTGCCGACGATCGCCGCCTCGCGCTTGCCCAGCGCGAAGAAGACCAGCGCCACCACCGAGGCGGTCGCGAACAGCAGCTTCTGGATCAACTTCTGCGCCTTGTCGTTGGCCGAGGCGCCGTAGTTGCGCGTTTCGGCCACCTGCACGTCGCCAGGGATCACGGTGTTGCGCAAGGCATCGACGCGCTTCATCACGGCGTTGGCCACGTCGATGGCGTTCTCGCCAGCCTTCTTGGTGATGGCGATGGTGACGGCCGGGTATTCCGTTGCCGGTGCGTTGGCCGAGCCGGCTACGCCGTGCCAGACATAGCGGCTCGGCGGCATCGGGCCGTCGCGCACGCTGGCGACGTCGCGCAGGAATACCGGCTTGCCGGCATGCACGCCCACCACCAGGTCGGCCACCTCGCTGGCCTGGTGCAGGAACGGCCCGGACTCGATCGCGACCGCGCGGTTGCCGGCGATGAGCTCGCCGACCGGCAGGCCCAGATTCGCCGACTGCAATGCCTGGCGCAGGTCGGCCACCGTCACGCCCGCGCCGGACAGGCGCGCCGGGTCGATCTCGACCATCACCGCGCGGCCGGGGCCGCCGAGGGTGCTGACCTCGCGCGTGCCGGGTACCCGCTTGAGGTCGGCCTCGACGCTGTGCGCCACGCGCTCCAGGTCGAATGGCCCGGCGGAGGGGCTCTTGCTGAACAACGTCAGCGTGACGATCGGCACATCGTCGATGCCCTTGGGCTTGATGATCGGGTCGAGCACGCCCAGGCCCCTGGGCAGCCAGTCGGCGTTCGAGTTCACCGTGTCGTACAGCCGCACCAGCGCCTCGGTGCGCGGCACGCCCACCTTGAACTGCACCGTGACGATGGCGATGCCGGGCCGTGACACCGACATCACGTGATCGACGCCCGACA
>JBBRLS010000040.1:0-41270 GCA_038231215.1 Burkholderiales bacterium
CCACCCCACGCGGAGCAACCCCGCACAGGGCTCAGTGTCTGACGCTCGAAGTTCAAATCGAGACCAGACCCAAGAGGCGAATTGTCAAAGCAAATCATCAACTTACCAGCGTCTCGGCTGAGAACGTTGGGACACTACTGACCCAACTTCTTGATGAGTTCATCTCCGCTGAACGACGATTCATTCAGCGCGACTGGGAGCCAGCTGAGTTGGATGGTGGGCAGTTCTCCGAAATCCTTGCAAGGGTCTTGTACCACCAAGACTCGCTGAATCTCCATCACGGGAAGAGTTTTGACGTTTGCTGTGCGTATATCGAGAACGATCAGGCCTCGCACGCCATAACGCCACGCCAGACCGCTCTGCACGTGGTGCGGGTGTTGAGGACGATTTACAAGTTCCGCAGTCAGCGAGGGGCGGTTCATATTTCCCCGACATATCAGCCAAATCACATGGACGCGAAGCTCGTAGTCGAGAATATGCGGTGGGCCATGAACGAAACACTGCGCATGTTCTGGAATGGGAGCGATCGAGAAATGGTCGCAAAGGCGATACGCGAATTGCTTCAGTTCGATGTGCCGTGCATTGGGACTTTCGAAGACATCGTGATGGTTCAACGAACTGACCTGACTGCGGATGAAGAGGTGCTCGTGCTCCTCCACTACGCGGGCGAGTCAGGTCTGTCACGTCTCGAACTGGGCAAACATGCACGGCTGACTCCACCAGCCGTCTCACGAAGCATCCTGAAGCTTTGCAGACCTGAATACCGCCAAGCGGTACAGCTGGGAAGTGGCAGATATCGCCTAACCGACCTAGGCTCGAAGCGCATTCGCGAGCAGCTGGCCGCGAAACTCCTTCTGGTTTAGCGGCGGACTTTCACTGGTTCTGCAGCGAGCGAAGGTAGTAAGGTCAGGTGGTAGGTTGGAAGATAGAAACGAGCCGCTAGGGACCGCCTTTCCGCACGTTTTGGCGGAGCTGGAATCCAGTGGTGCGGAAAGTCGCGCCAAGTCCCCCGGGCGTCAGGTGCCTCCGAAGCGGACTGTTGGAGGACTGCGAATGGCCGAGTGCGGTCGTTTGTCTGTCTGCTTAGTGAGCGAACTTGGTCAACATTCGCCCTGCAATCGGCACCTCTCCCGCCGACCCGCCTTTATCCGCCACCTGCAGCCCGTTAACCCATACCCCCCGCACCCCCACCGCATCCGTCGTCAACCGCGCCCCTCCCGCCGGCAGATCGTTCACCCGTCGCTTCGGCCCGCGCCCGACGGTTTGCGGATCGAACAGCAGCAGATCGGCCGCATAGCCCTCGCGAATCAAACCGCGCCCTTCGAGCCCGAGCACCGCCGCCGGGTGCGACGTCAGCCGTCGCACCGCCTCTTCCATCGTCATCGCCGCGCGCTCGCGCGCCCAGTGCCCAAGCAGGTGCAGCCCGAAGCCGGCGTCGTTGAAGAACGTCAGGTGCGCCCCCGCGTCGCTCAGGCTGACGATGCTGTTCGGGTGGTTCAGCATCCTGCCCACCGCCTCCTCGTCGCTGTTCAGCAGCTGCGCGGTGAACACCGTATGCAGGTCCTCGGCGAGCGCCAGGTCGAGCATCGTGTCGAGCGGATCGCGGCCGGCCTCGCGCGCGATCTCGGCGATCGTGAGCTGCTCGTGGCGCGCGTGCTCGGGCCGCGCGGTCTCGACCAGGTGCACCTTGTCCCACTCGTTGTTGAAGAGGCGAAACGTCGTCGGCGTGGCCAGCTCGGCACGCACCGCGTCGCGAAAGTCGCGCTCGGCGAGCTTCGCCTTCAAGGCATCGCCGCTCAGGCCGAGCGCCGGCTTCCAGCTCACGAGCCCTTCCACGGGGTAGGGCGAGGCGAGCGTGAAGTCCATCGTCAGCGGGCAGCACGAGACTTGGCCGAGCAGCCGGTGGCCGCGTGCGTTGGCGGCGGCGATCGCGTCGAGGTCGTCAAACACGGCGCGCGGGTTGGTGCCGTTGTGCAGCAGCGCCGCCACCATCACCGGGCGGCCGGTGGCGGCGGCCAGCGATTCGAGGAACGCCATCTTCGTGTGCCCGCCCTTGGTGAGCATGAAGACGCCACGGCCGCCTTCGGCCATCGCGCCCACCAGCGCGGCCATCTCGGCGTCGTCGGCCAGGCGTGAGGGCATGGGCAGGCCGCCTTCGCCGTTGTGCGCGGGGCTCGTGCTGCTGGCAAAGCCGACGGCGCCGCGGCGCATCGCGTCGCGCACGAGCGCCTGCATCTGTGCGATCTCGTCGGCGGTGGCGGTGCGCCGGGCCGCGTCGGCGCCCATCACGTAGGTGCGCACCGACGAGTGGCCCACATACGCGGCCACGTTGATCGCACAGCCCTTGCGCCGCAGCTGCGCCATGTACTCGCCGAAGGTCTCGAAGCCCCAATCGATGCCGGCCCGCAGCGCGGCCAGCGACATGCCCTCCACCTGCGTGAGGTTGCGCATCGTCAGCTCGCGGTCCTGCGGCCGGCACGGCGCGATCGTGAAGCCGCAGTTGCCGATCACCGCCGTCGTCACGCCGAGCGCGGGCGAGGGTCGCAGCGTCGGGTCCCAGGTGATCTGCGCATCGAAGTGGGTGTGACTGTCGATGATGCCGGGCATCAGCGCGAGGCCGTCGGCGTCGATCGTGCGCGTGGCCGGCTCGGCCGCCGAGGTCTCGATGTGCGGCGCGACGCGAGTGATGCGGCCCTCGGCCACCGCCACGTCGGCGTGCACCGGCGCGGCGCCCGTGCCGTCGTAGACGAGCGCACCGCGGATCAGAAGGTCGATCACGCCGTCTTCAGCAGCGGCGCGGCGAAGAGCGATTCCATCTCGCGGCGCACGCGGTAGGCCGGCGTCGACGTGTCCATCGCCACGTCGGTCCAGCTCAGGCTCTGCCCCTTCTTCACCGCGCGTGTCACCTTCACGTCGTGGGCCAGGCCGAGCGGCAGGCCGCCCATGCGCGACGAGGTCTCGGCCGGCAGCAGCTTGCCCCAGACCGTGTAGCCGCCTTCGCCGTCGAGCACGTCGCCGGGCTTCAGGTCCTTCTTCGCGGTGGCGACGACGTCGGCGTTCCAGCACGTGGCCACTCCGGTCGCCTCGCCGCGCAGCGCCACGCTCGCCACCGACATGCCGACCTCCAGCCCGATCAGATGCCAGCGCTTGTAGAGCGTGAAGTAGCGGCCGCTCGGGTCGGTGTGCGCGTTGTATTCCTCGAAGCAGTTGCGGATGTACTCGGTCTCGCCTTCGACCGTGACCCACACGCCCATGCGGATGTCGTAGGGGATCTTGCGGCCGTTCGCTTCGAGCGACGAGATCACCTCGACCATGCCCTTGCGCTCGAGCACGCCGCCTTCCGAGATCGGCCGCGTCACGAACGGAATGTCCTCGACGCTCGCCGGCGGATAGAGCAGCCCGTTGCTCGGCACCGTCAGCCCGGTGGCGTTGGCGACAGCGGTCGATTCGATCGAAGGCTTGGAGCCGTCGAGGAAGCTGTTGAACATCTTCGGGTTGAGCCCGCCGCGCTCGGCCTGCTCGGGTGTGAGGCCGTAGTTGCCCCATACGGTCTCGGGCGTCGACTCGCAGAAGTGCGGCAGCCACTTGTGGCCGCGACCCGCGGCCGTGACCGGAAAGCCGCAGGTGCGCGCCCAGTCGACCAGATCGCAGATGAGCGCCGGCTGGTCGCCGAAGGCCAGCGAATAGATCACGCCGGCGTCGGCCGCCTTTCTCGCGAGCAGCGGCCCGCAGAACGCATCGGCCTCGACCGTGACGTTGACGACATGCTTGCCGTTGGTGAAGGCGAGCAGGCAGTGCTCGACGGCGGCGATCGGATGGCCCGTGCACTCGACGATGACATCGATCGCCGGATGCGACACGAGCGCGCGCCAGTCCTCGCCGATATGCGTCGTGCGCCCGTCCTTGACCGCCGCATCGAGGCTCGCCGCCCGCGTCTGCGCGTCGCTCCAGCCGACGCGCGCGAGATTGCGCCGCGCGCCATCCGGCGAGAGGTCGGCAATGCCGACCAGATGCACGCCCGGCGTGCGCGGAATCTGCGCCAGGTACATCGAGCCGAACTTGCCGGCGCCGATGAGGCCGATGCGGATCGGCTTGCCGTCGGCCTGGCGTTTCTGCAGTTGTGCGTGAAGGCTCATGTCAGGCAGCGAGCTTCAGGTCATCGGTCGAAGTCTCGAGCGCACTCGAAGGCATGCCGTCCTTCCAGGGCAGCTCGACCGGATAGGACCTGAGCAGGCAGTCGTCCGGCAGCGTCTCGATCGGCGTGAAGTCGCGGTGCGCGATGTACTCGGGCCGCTTGAAACGGCGGATGTGGTTGCTGACCGCGCACAGGCTCAGGTAGACGCTGACGCGGTTCCACGGCGAGAGGTTGGAGCCCGAGGCGTGCACCAGGCAGCCGTGGAACAGGATCATCGAGCCGACCGGACCCTTGGGCGAGACGATGCCGCCTTGCTTGCCGCCGGCGCGCTCCACGAGTTGGGCGATCAGGTCGTTGTCGATGGTCCAGAGCGGGTAGCTCGTCGTCGTGAGATCGTGCTTCGCGTCGACCACGCCGCGCTTGTGGCTGCCCGGGATGAACATCAACGGGCCGTTGTAGTCGTTGACGTCGTCGAGGAAGATGGCCACGTTCATGGCGCGCTCCGCGGGCATCTTGTCGTCGTTGAGCCAGGTGCCGTAGTCCTGGTGCCATTGCCAGACGTCGCCGTCGAAAGCCTGCTTGCCGTTGATCTTGAACTGGTGCATGTAGAGCGACTCGCCGTCGAGCAGGTCCTGCACCGGCTCGACCATGCGCGGGTGGCGCGCCAGCCGCGCGAAGGGCTCGCTGTAAAGGTGCGCGGCAAAGTTGGTGCGCACCGCGTCCTTGCCTTTCTCGCGCACGTTGTAGGCCTCGCGCCGGCTGTAGAGCTCGGGCACGGCCTCGGTCAGCGCGCGAGTCTCCTCGGGCGTGAACAGGCCGGGAAAGAAGAGATAGCCTTCGCGGTCGAACTGCGCGAGCTGTTCCTGGCTGAGTCTCATGGGCTGCCTTTCAGAGACGGGTTCAGGACGTCGATGAGCGACGCAGGCTATCCGGATTTAGCCAGTTCGAACAGCCATGCGATGGCCGAGAAGCTGACGAAGGCGAGCGCGGTCGAGGTGAGGATGATGCGCGCCACGCGGCCGTTGTCGGCACCATAGCGCTCGGCCAGGATCGAGACGTTGCTGGCGCTGGGCAGCGCAGCGGTCAGGGTCAGGATCATCAGGCCGAAGGTCGGCACCGGCGCGCCGAGGGCGCGCGCGGCGAGGCCCGCGCCGAAGACGAGTGCCGGGTGGACAAAGAGCTTGAGCAGCGCCACCGGCAGGTAGCGGCCGACGGGCGTTCGCGCATGGGCGTGCCGGCCGGCGCGATACAGCACCGCGCCGATCGCGAAGAGCGCCACCGGCGTCGCCGAATCGCCCAGCATGCGCACGATCTGCGCGACCGGCGCAAGCGGCTCGAGCCGCATCGCTGCCGAAGCAGCGCCGAGCACGATCGCCCACGGCAGCGGATTGCCGAGCGCACCGCGCAGGGCGATCCAGGCGGCGTGTGCGGCGCGCCGCTCGGCCTCGCCGGCAGAGCGAGCCGATTCGGCCTGCGCGAGCGCCAGGCAGAGCGTGCTCGTGACGACGAGGTCGATGACGATGGCGCCGATCACCGGCCCGGCGGCGGCGTCGCCGAACAGTGCGACGAGCAGGGGCACGCCCATGAAACCGGCGTTCGGAAAGGCAGCCACGAGCGCGCCGAAGGCGGCGTCCTTCAGGCCGACACCGGCGCGATCGCCGCGCCGCACCGTGAGCAGCACGGTGAAGCCGATCATGAGCATCGCCGAGACCAGGTAGATCGCCAGCAGCGCCGGATCGGCGAGCCGCGCCAACGGCAGGCTGGCGCCGAAGCGGAACAGCATGCAGGGCAGGGCGAAGAACAGCACGTAGGCGTTGAGGCCGGGGATCGCGCTCTCCGGCAGCGGGCCGGCGCGGGCGGCGAGCCAGCCGAGCAGCACCAGGGCAAAGAAGGGAATCGTCACCGCCAGGATCGCCTGCATGACGACGAGTATCGCAACCCCGGCGCGGACGATCCGGCTCGCTTAAGCTATGCGATTCCTTCGCCTTCGGAGCTTCGATGTCAGCGTCCCAACCCGGCCCGATCCGCCGCTTCTTTCGCGGCACCTGGCGCGTCGTCGACGTCAGCCGGCGCGTCGTGCTGAACCTGATCTTCCTCGTCATCGTTGCCTTCGTCGTCATCGGCCTGCTGCGCAGCGGTCCTCCGCTCTTGTCGGAGAAGACAGCCCTGGTGCTCAACCTCGACGGCTCGGTCGCCGAGCAGAAGACCGGCAACCTGCGCGCGAACGCGCTCGACCAGCTGCGTGGCGAAGGGGCGCAGAAGATGCAGTTGCGCGACATCGTCTCGGTGCTCGACACCGCGGCGGCCGACGCCAAGATCACCAGCCTCGTGCTGATCCTCGACGACCTGCAGCCGACCGGATTCGCGACATTGCGCGAGATCTCGGCGGCGGTCGACCGCTTTCGCGCCAGTGGCAAGAAGGTCGTGGCCTGGGGCTCGTCGTTCGACCAGCGCCAGTACTACGTCGCGGCGCACGCCGACGAGGTCTATCTGCATCCGCAAGGCGGCATCGTCATCGACGGCTTCGGCAGCCTGCGCAACTACTACAAGGACGCGCTCGACAAGCTCGGCGTCACCGTCAACCTGCTGCGCGTCGGCACCTACAAGAGCTTTGGCGAGCCCTTCATCGCCAACGCACCCTCGGCGGCGGCGATCGAGGCCGAGACGGCGCTCAACGGGTCGCTGTGGAAGACCTACACCGACGAGGTCGAGAAGCGACGCAAGCTCGCGCCCGGCTCGATCATGCGCGGCATCGACGACGCGCCGGCACGGTTCGCCGCGGCCGGCGGCGACTTCGCCAAGTTCGCGCTCAACGAGAAGCTCGTCGACGCACTGAAGACGCGCGACGAGCTGCGCGCCCTGATGATCGAGCGCGGCGCGCCCGACAACGAAGAGAAGACCTTTCGCCAGATCTCCTTCGACGAATACCTTGCCCGCCTGCGACCGCAGCTCACCGGCGACGCGATCGGCGTCGTCGTCGCCGAGGGCGAGATCGTCGACGGCGTCGCGCCGGCCGGCACGGTCGGCGGCCTCTCGACCGCCAACCTGATCAGGAAGGCGCGCGACAACAAGGACGTCAAGGCGGTGATCCTGCGCGTCAACTCGCCGGGCGGCAGCCCGTTCGGCTCGGAGCTGGTGCGGCGCGAGCTCGAGCTCACGCGCGCCGCCGGCAAGCCGGTGATCGTGTCGATGGGCGACGTGGCGGCCTCGGGCGGCTACTGGATCTCGACCGCGTCGGACGAGATCGTCGCCGACGCCGCCACCATCACCGGCTCGATCGGCGTGTTCGCGCTCCTGCCCACCGCCGACCGGACACTGGCCAAGATCGGCATCCATCCGGCCGGCGTCGGCACGACCTGGCTGCGCAACGCCGGCGACCCGCGCCTGCCGCTCGATCCTCGGCTGGCCGACCTGATCCAGAAGTCCGTCGAGCACACCTACCTCGACTTCACGACCCGCGTCGCCGCCGCGCGCAAGACCACGCCGGAGAAGGTCGACGCGGTCGCTCAGGGTCGCGTCTGGTCCGGGGCGCAGGCGAAGGAGCGCAACCTCGTCGACACGATCGGCCTGTTCGCCGACGCGGTGAAGGCGGCGACGACGCGCGCCAAGATGGGCGACAAGCCGCGCCTGATCTACATCGAGCGCGACCCCGGCACCTTCGCGCGGCTGGTCGCGATGTTGAATGCGCGAATCGAGGCGACGCTCGGCAGCGAGATCGATGCGCGCATCGGCGGCCTCGGCCTGCCGCCACAGATCGCTCGCGACGCGCGCCGCGAGCTCGGCTGGGTCGCCGAGATCGCCGAGCGCCGCAAGCCCTTCGCGGCGATCGTGCACTGCATGTGCGGGTCGCCCTGAGTTCTCCCGCCACTGCGCTCAACACCGCCCAGATGGAGGCGGTGCACCATCTCTCGGGCCCATGCCTCGTGCTTGCCGGCGCGGGGTCGGGCAAGACGCGCGTCATCGTGCACAAGATCGCGCGCCTGCTCCAGGCCGGCTATGCACCGGCGCAGATCGCCGCGATCACCTTCACCAACAAGGCGGCCGCCGAGATGCGCGAGCGCGCCAGGGCGCTGGTCGGCGGGCGCGCATCGGCGCCGCTCGCAATCAGCACTTTCCATTCGCTCGGCGTTCGCATCCTGCGCACGCACGGCGAGCGGGTCGGCCTGAAAGTGAACTTCAGCATCCTCGACAGCGACGACGTCCTCGGCATCCTGAAAGACGCCGGTGGCAGCACCGACAACGCGCTGGCACGGCGCTGGCAATGGGCGATCGGTGCGTGGAAGAACCGCGGTCTCGATGGCGAAGGCGCCGCAGCCGATGCTGAGTCCGGCGTCGCGGCGAGCGATCCGCACCAGCGTGAAGACGCGTTCGTTGCGGCACGCGTGATGAAGCGATACGAAGAGCGGCTCGCCGCCTATCAAGCCGTCGACTTCGACGATCTGATCGGCCTGCCGACCAAGCTTCTCGCCCGCGATGCCGAGGTGCGCGACGCCTGGCGCGAGCGGCTGCGCTACATCCTCGTCGATGAATACCAGGACACCAACGGCGTGCAGTACGAGCTGCTCAAGCTCATCGCCGGCGCGCCCGGCCTCCTGACCGCGGTGGGCGACGACGACCAGAGCATCTACGGCTGGCGTGGCGCGACGCTCGACAACCTGCGCCGACTGCCGGCCGACTACCCGTCGCTCAAGGTCATCGCGCTCGAACAGAACTACCGTTCCACCGGCAGCATCCTGCGCGCCGCCAATGCGGTGATCGGCAACAACCCGAAGCTCTACGAGAAAAAGCTCTGGAGCGAGCTGGGCGCGGGCGATCCGGTGCGCGTGATCGAGTGCGACAACGAAGCGCACGAAGCCGATCGCACGGTGGCGCACATCGAGTCGATCCGCGCCACGAGCAACGCCGAGCTGCGCGACTTCGCCGTCCTCTATCGCGCCAATCACCAGGCCAGGTTGTTCGAGCAGGCGCTGCGCAAGGCCGGCATCCCGTACAAGGTCTCGGGCGGGCAAAGCTTCTTCGACCGTGCCGAGATCCGCGACCTCTGTGCCTGGCTGCGTCTCATCGTGAACAGCGACGACGACCCGGCCTTCCTGCGCGCCGCGACGAGCCCGAAGCGCGGCATCGGCCACCAGACACTGGCCACGCTCGGCAGCTTTGCCGGCCGCTGGAAGACCAGCCTGTTCGAGGCCTTGTTCGCCGAGACGCTGATCGCTGCCTTGCCCAGGCGCAGCACCCTGGCGCTGCACGACTTCGGCCAGACCGTGAACGACCTGGAGAGCCGCGCCCGCGAAACGACCGGCGAAGCCGCCGCGAAGCCGTTCCTGCTCGCCTGGCTGAAGGACATCGGCTACGAGCAGCATCTGCACGACGACGCCGACTCGCCGCCCCTGGCCGCGGCGCGCTGGAGCAACGTCCTCGATTTCGTCGACTGGATCGCGCGCCGCTGCGGCGGCACCGGCGCAGCCGCGACCGGCGACGAGACCGAGAGCAAGAGCGTGCTCGAGGTCGCGCAGTCGATCTCGGTGATCGTCAGCCTGGCCGAGCGCGGCGACGACCAGAACGTCGTGACGCTCTCGACGCTGCATGCCGCCAAGGGGCTCGAGTGGCCGCACGTCGTGCTGGCCGGCGTCAACGAGGGTCTCCTGCCGTTTCGCGGCGCCGAGGGCGAGGAGGAACTCGCGGCGTTGGTGCGAATCGAGGAAGAGCGGCGCCTCATGTACGTCGGGATCACCCGGGCGCGTGCGACGCTGGTCGTGAGTACGCTCGGCCGGCGCAAGCGCGGTCGCGAGACGGTGGCCGGCGTGCCGAGCCGCTTCGTCGCCGAGATGAAGCTGGCCGAGGCCGAGGTCGCCGTCGACCCGCGGGCGAGGCTGAAGGCGCTGCGCGATGCCGCGGCGGCGCGCAGCGCCAGGGTTGCATCGCCCGCCGACGTGGCGTGAGAAAAGGAGAGCGCATGGACATCGATCCGCTGGACACGATCGAGGAGTTGCAGGAAGACGCCAAGGAGCACCGCGAGCACGCGCGGCTGAACGGCATGGTCGCCGTCGCCGTCGCCGTGCTGGCCACATTCCTCGGCATCTGCAACGTCAAGGATGACAACATCGTCCAGGGCATGCAGGCGGCGCAGGCCGACAAGATCGACCTCTGGAACTTTTTCCAGGCGCGCAACATCCGCGAGGAGATCGCGCTGGCGACGATCGAGCAGATCACGCTCGCCCGGGCTGGCCAGCCCGAGGCCGAGCGGGCCGCCTACGACGCGTCGATCGCCAGGTACCGCGAGATCGCGAAAAGCCAGAGCACCAAGAAGGAAGTGCTGAAGACGCAGGCCGAAGAGGCGCAGAAAACCTACGACCGGCTCAACTACCGCGACGACCAGTTCGACCTCGCCGAGGCCTCGATCGCGATCGCCATCGCTCTGCTTGCGGTGACGGCGCTCACTCACCTGTGGTGGCTGTTCTGGCTGGCGATGGTGCCGAGCGTGTTCGGCATCGTCATGGGCGTGGCCGGGCTCGTCGGCTGGGCCTTTCACCCGGACTTCCTGATCCAGCCGCTGACGTAGCCGCCGCTGCGGCGGGGCTACATGCCCTTGAAGAGGCCGGTGAAGCTGCGGCTCACCTCGAGCTTTTCGGGGTGGCCGCGCACCGAGACGAGCTGACGGCCGCGCAGGTCGCGCGTCACGCCAGCGATGACGCGGGCGTTGACGAGCGTCGAGCGATGGATCTGCCAGAACATGTCGGCGTCGATCTCGGCGATCAGCTCCTTGATCGGCTTTCTGATCAGCGCCTCGAGCGATGCCGTCTGCACGCGCGTGTACTTCTCGTCGGAGATGAAGAAGAGCACGTCTTCGACCGGGATCATCTGGATGCTCGTGCCGACGGTCGCCTGGATCCACTTGAGCCGCGGCACCGCGCCCGGGTTCATCTTCTCGGCGAGCTTCTGCAGCAGGCCCTGCATGCCACGCGGGTCGGGGCCTTCGTCGGCGTCGCCGCGGTTGGCGAGGCGCTTGCGCACGCGATCGACCGTCACCTGCAGCCGATCGCGCTCGGCGGGCTTGAGCACATAGTCGACGACGCCCTGCTCGAAGGCCGCGATCGCATACTGGTCGTAGGCGGTGATGAAGACGATCTCGCAGCCGCGCCAGGGCGGCGCGCCCGCTTCGGGGGCGTCGCGCTCGTCGACCGGAAGCTGGGCGATGGCGCGCGCCGCCTCGATGCCGTTCATGCCAGGCATGCGGATGTCGAGGAAGACGAGGTCCGGGTGCAAGCGCTCGACGAGTTCGACCGCCTCGGCGCCGTTCTTCGCTTCGCCGGCGACCTCGAGCTCCGGCCAGACCTCGGCGAGGCGCGCGCGCAACTGCTCGCGCAGCAGTCGTTCGTCGTCGGCGATGAGGGCGGTCGTCATGTCGGGCTTGCCCCGAAGTATGCCGTTGACGACGCGAAACTAGGCCGCTATCGGTCGCACGTCGTTCGAAGGACGGGTGATGCGCCAGATCACCCAGACGACGATGAGGACCGGCGAGGCGACGAGCGCGAGCGCGGCGATGACGATGGCCAACGCAAGCGCGATCGAGAACGCAGCGGCGAGCAGGCCGAAGACGATGGCCAGCGCGCCGATCACCAGCGCGATCAGCACGCCCGCGCTGGCCGCCGCGATAAGGAGCGCGACCCGCCAGCCATCGATGCCGGAAAGACGCACCGTCTCGTCGTCGATCGAGATCGTCGTGTGGTCGAGCGGCAGCATGGCCCACGCCAACGTCAGGGCGACGACGACGGCGACGAAGGCGAGCAGCAAAGAGACCGCGAGGGCGCCGCCCCAGCCGAATCGGGTAGTCATGCGGTGGCTCCTTCGCGCATCTGCGCCTGATAGGGAACGGTGAGCGTGACGACCGTGCCGCTCGGCACGTTGTCGGCGACGATCATCGAGGCGCGGTCGCCGTAGAGCAGCTTCAGGCGCTCGCGGATGTTGGCCAGGCCGATGCCGGTGCCGGCCGTCTCGGCCTTGCCGAAGCCGAGCCCGGTGTCGGCGACGGTAACGGCCAGCTTGCCGTGCACGATCTCCGCCGAGACGGCGATCTGTCCGCCTTCGGCCTTGGGCTCGAGGCCGTGCTTGATGGCGTTCTCGACCAGCGACTGGATCATCATCGACGGAAACTCCGCCGAGAGCAGGCCCTCGGGCACGTGAATGCTGGTCTGCAGGCGGTCTTCCATGCGCACCTTCAGGATCTCGAGGTAGGGGCGGATCACCGCCATCTCGCGGCCGAGGTTGTGCGCGAGCGGCGTCGACTCGCGCATCGAGGGCATCGAGGCGCGCAGCAGCGCGATCAGGTTCTTCTGCATCTGGCTGGCGCGCGGCGGATCGGTCTCGATCAGGTGGTCGATCGAGGCCAGCGTGTTGAACAGGAAGTGCGGCTCGACCTGTGCCTGCATCGCCGCCATGCGCGCCTCGACGACCTGTCGTTTGAGCTGCTCGGACTCCGCAGTCTCGGTGGCGACTGCCGCCTTGACCTCGGCCTGCATCGTTCCCTTGTAGCTGACCTTGAGGATCGCCGAGGCGATGATGAGCAGAAAGGCGATCTCGGGAAACGAGTCGCCCAGGGTCGTCGTCTGCACGCGGCGGATCGACGTGACCGAGCCTTTCGGAGTCGCTTCGGCCGCCTCTTCCGCCGCTGCTTCTTCTGCCGCGCGCTGCGAGTCGCGGATCGCCTCGACCACCGCCGACTTCGCTTCCTCGACCGCCTGGCGCACGGCCTCGCTGTCGGCGCCCGGCGGCAGCTTGATCTCGACGCCGTCCTTGTCGATCGAGACCCCCGGCGCACTGGTCGTGTTGCTGCTCTTCGAAGGCGTCGCATCGGAGGCCGCCGACGCGCTGGCACTGGCAGACGACGCCGCCGCGGCCGGCGCGCGACTGCGCGGCGTGATGCGAACGCCGTCCTTGTCGATCGAGATCGTCACCTCGCGGCCGTGCGAGTCCTGCTTTTCGATCTTCACGACCGGCTCGCGCTTGCCGGGCTTGGGCGGTGTCGGCGGCGTCGTGATCGTCGTCACTTCGGCACCGCCGATCGGCAGGTTGAAAGGCGGCAGCTTGGCGAGGATGGCGGCGCTCAGCAGCAGCAGGAACGACAGCAGGAGAAAGCGCTTCCACGTGATGCCGACGAGCCAGTTGCCGTAGGCGTGAAACATCCGAACCGCGCCGGCCACGAAGCGCTGCCGGCCGCTTTCAGGCGGCCAGTTCGGAGGCGCGTGCGGAGTGGGCGAAGTGGGGGGAGCAGGAGGTGTGGACATGGCGTCGGCGGATCGGCTTGGCCCGCACTGTAGGGGCGCACCGCCACCGCTCCAACGGCACTGCGATGGAGTGCCGTCCGGGAACGACAGGCTGCAGGCGCGGCCGACGGAGCCGTCGCCGCGCCGTCGGACCGTGACGACCCGCCCTGCGCCGGTGCCGCGAACCGAGGCGCCCGATACCGCCGCTCAGTCCGAGGCGCGCGAGTCGAGCGGCATCGGCTCGGTGATGGGCAGCGTGTCCTCCGCCCCCTGAGGCGCGAAGCGCGAATCGGCCCCTGCGCCGCCGAGGCGCAGGGGCCCGGCGCGCCAGTCGGCCATCAGCGCGTCCCACTTCGGGCGTGCTGCGTCGAGATGACGCGCCTTGACGTGGCCGTAGCCGCGGATCATCTCGGGCACGCGCGCAATCTCGACGGCGAGCGCCAGATTGGCGGACCCCAGCGTGCGCAGCACCTCCTCGATCGAAGCGCGGTATTCGGCGATCAACGCGCGCTCGGTGCGCCGCTCCTCGGTGCGGCCGAACGGATCGAAGGGCGTGCCGCGCAGGCCCTTGAAGCGCGCCAGGACGCGGAACGCGCTGAGCATCCACGGCCCGAACGGCTGCTTCAGCAGCTCGCCCTTGTCGTTGCGCTTGGCGATCACGGGTGGCGCGAGGTGATAGTGGAGCTGGAAGTCCTGGCCCATCTTGCCTTCGAACTGGCCGGCCACCTTGTCGAGGAACTTCGTGTCGCTGTGCAGGCGCGCCACCTCGTACTCGTCCTTGTAGGCCATGAGCTTGAAGAGATAGCGCGCCACCGCCTCGGTGAGCTTGGTGCTCGGCCTGGCCGCATCGGGGCGCGTCGCGGTGCGCGAGAACGCCGCTTCCGCTTCCCTGGCCCGCACAGCATCGACGAAGCTCTTGTACCCGGCCGCGTAGCCGGCGTTCTGGTACGCGGTCAGGAACTCGACGCGCCTGGCGATCATGTCGTCGAGGTTGGTCGTGCGCTTGACGAGCTCGATCACCTGGCCGGTCTTGACCAGCGCCTTCACCGCCTGCGGGTCGCTGGCGGCACGGCGACCCCACTCGAAGGCCGCCTTGTTGTTGTCGACCTGCACGCCATTCAACTCGATCGCCCGCATCAGCGCGGCGTGCGACAGCGGCACCTGCCCCTGCTGCCAGGCATAGCCGAGCATCAGCGGGTTGGTGTAGATCGAGTCGCCGACGAGCTGCACCGCGAGCGTGTCGGCGTCGACCTTGCCGACGTGGTCGGGGCCGGCTGCTTCGAGCACCAGCGACTCGCACTGGCCGGCCGGGAACTGCCAGTCGGGGTCGTTGACGAAGGCGGCGGTCGGGGTGGCGTGCGTGTTGAGGGCGACGTAGGTGCGGCCGGCGCGCATGACGGCGAGCGAGGCCTTGTTCGCGGCGACGATCGGGTCGCAGCCGATCACGAGATCGGCTTCCGCCGTGCCGACCTTGGTCGCGAGGATGGCATCGGCGCGGTTGGCGATCTGGATGTGGCTCCAGGTGGCGCCGCCCTTTTGTGCCAGGCCCGCGGAGTCCTGCGTGACGATGCCCTTGCCTTCGAGGTGTGCGGCCATGCCGAGCAGCTGGCCGATCGTGATCACGCCGGTGCCGCCGACGCCGGCGACGACGATGCCCCAGGGCCTTTCGGCGACCGGCAAGACCGGATCGGGCGGCGTGCCGACGCTAGCCAGCTTGGGCCGCGCGCTCGCGCCTTTCTTGCCGCTCTTCAGCTTGCCGCCCTCGACGGTGATGAAGCTCGGGCAGAAGCCCTTCAGGCAGGAGTAGTCCTTGTTGCAGGTGTTCTGGTTGATGCGGCGCTTGCGCCCGAACTCGGTCTCGATCGGTTCGACCGAGAGGCAGTTGCTCTGCACCGAGCAGTCGCCGCAGCCTTCGCAGACCAGCTCGTTGATGATGACGCGCCTGGCGGGGTCTTCCATCGTGCCGCGCTTCCTGCGCCGGCGCTTCTCGGTGGCGCAGGTCTGGTCGTAGACGATGACGGTGCAGCCGGCGATCTCGCGCAGTTCCTTCTGGACCGCGTCGAGGTCGTCGCGGTGATGGACGGTGACGCCGCGCGCCAGGCGCGACTTGACGTCGGCCACGTCGTACTTCTCGGGCTCGTCGGTGACGACGACGACCCTCGTCGCGCCTTCGGCATCGAGCTCGCGCGTCATCTCCGGCACCTCGAGCGTGCCGTCGATCGGCTGGCCGCCGGTCATCGCCACTGCGTCGTTGAACAGGATCTTGTAGGTGATGTTGACCTTGGCGGCGATCGACTGGCGCACCGCGAGCAGGCCCGAGTGGAAGTAGGTGCCGTCGCCGAGGTTGGCGAAGATGTGGCTTTCGGTCGTGAACGGTGCCTGGCCGATCCACGACACGCCTTCGCCGCCCATCTGGCTGAAGCTCACGGTCGAGCGGTTCATCCACACCGCCATGTAGTGGCAGCCGATGCCGGCGACGGCGCGTGAGCCCTCGGGCACCTTGGTGCTGGTGTTGTGCGGGCAGCCGCTGCAGAAGAAGGGCGGCCGGTCGACGGCGGCGCTGCCGCTGCCGACGGTCGTGCCGACGAGGCTCTGTTCCTTCGACTCGATGAGCGCGATGCGCATCGACATGCGCGCCGAAATCTCGGCGTCGACGCCGAGCTTGGCGAGGCGCCTGGCGATCGCCTTGGCAATGATCGAAGGCGTCAGGTCGGCCTGCGCGCGCAGCAGCCAGTGCTGCGCCGGGTTGGCCTGGCTCCACTCGCCACCGGTCTCGTCGCCATCGGCCTGGTCGAACTTGCCGAGCACGTTGGGGCGCACGTCGGGGCGCCAGCCGTAGAGCTCTTCCTTGATCTGGTACTCGATGACCTGGCGCTTCTCCTCGACGACGAGGATCTCTTGCAGGCCCTGCGCGAAGTTGCGCGTGATGGTCGCTTCGAGCGGCCAGACGACGTTGACCTTGTGCAGGCGCAGGCCGATGCGGCGGCAGGTCTCGTCGTCGAGGCCGAGGTCCGACAGCGCCTGGCGCGTGTCGTTGTAGGCCTTGCCCGAAGCGATGATGCCGAAGCGGTCGTGCGGCCCTTCGATGACGTTGTGGTTGAGGCGATTGGCGCGCACGTAGGCGAGCGCGGCGTACCACTTGTAGTCCATGAGCCGCGCTTCCTGCTCGAGCGGCGGGTCGGGCCAGCGGATGTGCAAGCCGCCCGGCGGCATGCGAAAGTCCTCGGGCAGGATGATGTCGACGCGGTCCGGATCGATGTTGACGCTGGCCGACGATTCGACGATCTCCTGGATCGTCTTCATGCCCGACCAGACGCCGGCGAAGCGGCTCATCGCGAACGCATGCAGGCCCATGTCGAGGATGTCCTGCACGCTCGAGGGAAAGAACACCGGCAGGCCGCAGGCCTTGAAGATGTGGTCGCTCTGGTGCGCGGCGGTCGAGCTCTTGGCGATGTGGTCGTCGCCGGCCAGCGCGATCACGCCGCCATGCTTCGAGGTGCCGGCCATGTTGGCGTGCTTGAAGACGTCGGAGCAGCGGTCGACGCCCGGTCCCTTGCCGTACCAGATGCCGAACACGCCGTCGACCTTTCTCGTCTCGGGGTAGAGGTCGAGCTGCTGCGAGCCCCACACGGCGGTGGCCGCGAGCTCTTCGTTGACGCCGGGCTGGAAGACGATGTTCTGCGCCGCGAGGTGCGCCTTGGCCTGCCACAGCGCCTGGTCGTAGCCACCGAGCGGCGAGCCGCGGTAGCCGCTGATGAAGCCGCCGGTGTTCAGGCCGAACATCGCGTCGCGCTTCTTCTGCAGCATCGGCAGGCGGACCAGCGCCTGCGTGCCGCTCATGAAGGCGCGGCCGTGCTCGAGCGAGTATTTGTCGTCGAGCGTGACGCTCTCGAGCGCCTTGCGGATCGAGTCGGGAAGCGGGGCATTCATAGGGGGCGTTCCGGAGAGCAGTTCGGCTGCGAATGGCGCGCGCAGGGCTCGTGACCCGGCGGCGCATCCCGAAGTGTAGGGACTCGACCGGTCCGCGACCCTGCGGGCTTGCCATGCCCGGCCCGGCCGTACGGGCGTCGCCGGCAGCAGGTCGAGCGCCGGCAACACTGCGGCAACGAACTCGACCTACAACAGTGGGACCGGCCGCACGCGCAGCACGAGTTGCCACGACGCGAGTGGCGCGAGCATCGCTTGCCCGACCAAGCCCAGACCGATCAACGCCTTGCGAAGGAGCCTCGACATGAACCACACCGTCACCCCGCGCGTTGCCCGCCTCGGCATCGTCATGGCGCTTGTCGCCGCCAGCTTCGGCGCTGTCGCGCAAGAGGCCGACGCCGGCCGTGCCAGGCAGATGGCCGCCAAGCTGCAGGCGCGCTTCGCCAGCGCCGACGCCGACCACGACGGCCGTCTCACCAGGGACGAAGCAAAGGCCGGCATGCCCTTCGTCTACAAGCACTTCGACGAGATCGACAAGGCCAAGGCCGGCTCGATCACGATCGCCGACATCGCCGCCTTTGCCCGCGACCAACGCGCGGCGAAGAAGGCGTCGAACTAGAGATGCGGCGATGGCTCGCCCGCAAGCCCCCTTCGGCGCCGGTGCGCTGCCCTGGCTGCTCGGGGTGGCGCTGCTCGCGCCGCTCGTCTGGCTCGAACTGGCGCGCGACCTGCGCGCGGCGCCGCGAAGGGCACTGCGCATCGTCTTCGGCGCCCCGGCGGCGTCGGCGCTCGTCGTTGCCGCTGCGCTCGCCGCCGGGCCCGCCACGGCCGCGCCGGCAGCGAGCCTGCCGCCGGGTGCTCGCCTCCTCGCCGATCAGGCCTACGGCCCCTCGGCCCGGCAGCAGATCGACGTCTATCTGCCCGCCGAAGGCACGCGCCCCGTCGGCGGCTCGCCGATCCTCGTCATGGTCCACGGCGGGGCCTGGATGTTCGGCGACAAGACTTCGCGCGGCGTCGTCGGCGCCAAGCTCGAGCACTGGGTCGCGCACGGCTGGATCTTCGTCTCGGTCAACAACCGCCTCGTTCCCGAGGCCGACCCGCTAGCCCAGGCCGAGGACGTCGCCCGGGCACTGGCGCTGGTGCAGAGCCGCGCCGGGGTGTGGGGTGGCGATCCGCGCCAGCTCGTGTTGATGGGGCATTCGGCGGGCGCGCATCTGGTCGCCCTGCTCGGCGCATCGCCGGCCTGGGCGACGCGCCTCGGCGTCGCGCCCTGGGCCGGTACCGTCGTTCTCGACAGCGCCGCCATCGACCTCGTCACCTTGATGGGCAAGCCGCATCCGCGCTTCTATGACCGCGTCTTCGGCACCGATCCCGCGGGCTGGCCCGCGGCCTCGCCGACCGAGCAGCTGCGCGCCGATGCCACGCCGATGCTGCTGGTGTGCTCGACCTTGCGCGCCGACGATTCGTGCGGCCAGTCGGAGCGCTTCGCGGCGCGGCTCGCCGCGGTCGGTGGTCGCGGGCGCGTGCTTCGCGAGGCGCTGGCGCACAACCGCATCGACGTCGATCTCGGCGAGCCGGGTACGTACACCGACGACGTCGACGCCTTCATTGCCTCCATCCTCCCCGTGCGTCACTGAGCTTCGCGGCGCGCGCTCGACTCGGTCGGCGCGGGCTTGGGCGGGGTGGCTCGGGCTCGCTTCGCATCGCGCGGCATTGCGCGGTTTGGTAGCCTTCGCGGATGAGCCAGCGCACCGCCGCGGGGAGCGCCGGGTGACCTTGCCGGGACGGCGCGCCGGCACCGTCGCCGCGCTCGGCACGGCGCAGACCCTCGCCTGGGCCTCGACCTACTACCTGCCCGCAATGGTGGCGACGCCGATGGCGAAGGACCTCGGCATCACCGCGCCGACCGTCTTCGCGGCGTTCTCGCTCGCTCTCGTCGTCTCGGCGATGCTGGGGCCGTACTCGGGTCGGGCCATCGACCGATGGGGCGGCCGGCCGGTGCTGGTCGGCACCAACGTCGTCTTCGCGCTCGGCCTCACCGCGCTCGGCCTGGCGAACGGGCCGCTCGCGATGTTCGCCGCCTGGATCGTGATCGGCATCGGCATGGGCAGTGGCCTCTACGAGGCGGCCTTCGCGGCGCTGGTGCGTCTCTACGGTCGCGATGCGCGCAATGCCATCACCGGCATCACGCTGCTGGCCGGATTTGCGAGCACCGTCGGCTGGCCGCTGACGACGTTGCTGCAAGGCGAGTTCGGCTGGCGCGGCGCGTGTTTCGCGTGGGCCGGGCTGCACCTGCTGCTCGGCATTCCGCTCAATGCGTCGCTGCCGAAGGCCGTCGCGTTGCCCGCTCTCGTGCCAGTGCCGGCGGCGGGCGCGTCGCCCGATCGCGCGCCTGGAACGAATCTTCGCGCCGCCGTCATCCTCTCGTTCGTCTTCGCCGCGACCTGGTTCGCGAGCACGGCGATGGCGGCGCATCTGCCGCGCTTGCTGCAGGCGGGAGGCGCGACGCTGGCCACGGCGGTGGCGATCGGCGCCCTGGTCGGGCCCGCGCAGGTGGCGGGAAGGCTGCTCGAGTTCGGCGTGCTGCGGCGCGTCCATCCTTTGCTCTCGGCGCGATTGGCAGCACTCTTGCCACCACTGGGCGCGACGCTCCTGATCTGGTTCGGCGCGCCGGCGGCGGCACTCTTCGCCATCCTGCACGGCGCCGGCAACGGCATCCTCACAATCGCCAAGGGCACGCTACCGCTGGCTCTTTTCGGGCCGCAAGGTTACGGCCGTCGCCAAGGCATCCTGATGGTGCCGGCGCGCGTCGCCCAAGCGCTTTCGCCGTGGTTGTTCGGCCTGTTGCTCGACCGCTGGGGGGTGCGCGCGATGGCATTCACCGCTGCGCTCGGCCTGGCCGCGTTCGTGGCACTGCTTTTGTTGCCCCGGCCGCCCGTCGGAGAGGTCCAACCCTAGGGCCAATACTGTTCAGATACGCAACACCGGTGTCGGCTGATGCCGCTGATGGAGCGGCTCGCCGCGATGGCGCACGTTGAAATTGCTCATCTTGCGCTTGACGCCGCGCGGGTTGAAGCGCCCTCGGCTGCTGACGCAGCGACCCTGGGCAATCTCATCGAGCAGCGCATCGCGCCAGCGCGTCAAGCGCTCAGGGGGGAACGGCCGCAGCTTGCGGCATCTTGCGCTTGATCACGCGCACGGCGTGCGTGAAGCTCAGCCGGTCGGGATCAAGTCCGCGCGGCCACGCGGCCTGCGTCATCAACTGGCGAATGGCGAAATGCGCCAGCAGTAATCCCCACAGCTCTTGCAGGACCAGGTCGGGGGTCTTGCTGCGCAGCACCGTGCTGTTGGCCCGCAGGTGCGCCTTGAACTCGTCGAACACGCCTTCGATCTCCCAACGCTCGTGGTACAGCGCGGCGAGCTCCAGTGCTGGCGCCTGCGCGGGGTCCAGGATGTTGGTCACCAGGCGGTAGCTGTCCTGTGTCGGCGTGGCCGAGTCTTGCAGCGCGTACTCGACCACGCGCACTGTCTGCCCGGCGCTGCGGGGCCTGTCCTGGCTATCGAAGACGGTACTCAAGTACGAGCCATCGCTCAGTAGCTTCACGACGGTGAGCTTGAGATTGGCTTTGACCCGCCAGGCCAACATGGCGCCGCTGGCGCAGGCGATACGCCACAGCTTGAAGCCGTAGAAGTTGCGGTCGGCCAGCACCAGCATGCCAGGCACGAGCTTGCCCGGCAGCATCTGCGCGGCCATGGCCTGTTCGCTGTGGCCGTAGGGAGCTACCGCGGCAGCCGTCACCACATGCGTGCCGCACTCCACCAGACCCAGCAGGCGTGCCTGCGGGAAGGCGCTCTGGCCGCGCGAGGCACCGGGATAGCCGAAGAACTCGGCGTTGGCCGCCTCATCGGCCACGTCCATGCAACTGCCGTCCAGCGCCATCACGCGCAGCCCCCGGTACCACGCCCCCGGCGCCCCCGGTGCGGCCAGCGGGCGCAGCACGCGCTCGGCCAGTTGACGCATCACCTGTGAACCCAGCCGGGTTCGCGCCTGGGAGATCGCCGACTTGCTGGCCTGCACCGCGCCAGCCTGGCCGCCACCCAGCCATTGCAGGCCCTCGCATACCACCCGCAGCACTTCCTCCAATGGCGCCTCACGCCACAGCGCCAGGGCCATCACGTAGTACACAACGGCCGGCGCCGGCAGCAAGCGCTCGCGCTGACTGGCCTTGCCGGTGTCGGCCAGCACCTCCTCGATTAGTGCTCGCGGGCACACACTGGCCAGCACGCCAGCACTGATCAGATGCGCAACGTCAACCTTGGCCGGCAGCGCCTTGCGGGTTCTCGCCATCGTCCGCACCCATCGAAGTCTCGATGGGTCCGGATTGTGATCGAAATCTATCTATCTGAACAGTATTGACCCTAGGGCGAGTCCGCATCGGCGCGTGCGGAAGGCCTACACGGCGCTCATCACACGGCGACGAACTTGAGCGCCACGCCGTTGTTGCAGTAGCGCTTGCCGGTCGGCTTGGGGCCGTCGTCGAAGACGTGGCCCTGGTGGCCGTCGCAGCGGGCGCAGTGGTACTCGGTGCGCGGGATGATCATCTTCACGTCGGTTCGGGTGAGCACGGCGCCGGGCAGCGAGGCGTAGAAGCTCGGCCAGCCGGTGCCGCTCTCGAACTTGGTGTCCGACGAAAAGAGCGGCAGGTCGCAGCCCAGGCACTGGAACGTGCCTTTGCGGTGCTCGGCGTTGAGCGGGCTCGATCCGGGGTACTCGGTGCCCTCGTGGCGCAGCACGTCGTAGGCAGCCGGCGGCAGGCGCTTTTTCCAATCGGCGTCGGGGAGGACGAGCTTCTCGACCTTGGGCGCAGGGCCTTGCGCGCGGGCAAGCGCGGGCGCAAAACCGAAGGCGGAAAGGGCGGCGAGGAAGGGGCGGCGGGTCATGGTGCGTGTCTCCACGGAAGCGGGTGTCGGTGACATTCTGTCGCGGCCGGGCCGCGAATCTTTCGTTTCCCCTACGTGGCGTCCGGCCGCGCGGACGCAAGGGCCCACCGGCAGGAGGGGCACGAGCGCGTCAGCGCGGCCAGAGCACCCACATGCGCAGCGCCTGCTTCATGCGCCCGGCCTGCGCCTCGGCCTCGTCGCCCCAGCCCCAGAAATAGTCGGCGCGCACCGCGCCGGTGATCGCCGTGCCGGTGTCCTGGGCGACGACGAGGCGGCGCAGCGGCACGGCCGAGAGCGGCTCGGTGGTGTCGAGCCAGACGGGCGTGCCGTAGGGAACGCTTTGCGCATCGACGGCGATCGAGCGGCCGGGGGTCAGCGGCACGCCTTGCGCGCCCTTCGGCCCGAGCGTCGGATCGGGCAGGGCCTCTTCGCGAAAGAAGACGACGCGCGGATTGCTCCAGAGCAGCTCGTCGACGCGCTTCGGGTTCTGCCGCGCCCAGGCGCGGATCGCCGGCCACGACACCTGGTCGAGTCGCAGCTCGCCCTGCTCGGCGAGCCAGCGTCCGACCGATTTGTAGGGTTGATCGTTGTGCGCCGCGAAGGCGACGCGAACCAGCGTGCGCGCCTTGCCACGCTCGTCGATGAAGACCAGGCGACCCGAGCCTTGCACCTGCAGCAGCAGGACGTCGAGCGGGTCGCGTACCCAGGCGATCTCGCTGCCGGCGATCGACTTGCGTGCGGCCGGCAACGAGTCGAGTTGCTGGCGCGTCCAGTAGGGCTTGCGCGTCGCCAGGTCGGCGGGCGGCGCGTGCAGCGCGAAGCGAAAGCCCGGTCGCGACGTGCGCGAGGCCTCGACCAGCGGCTCGAAGTAGCCGGTGGCCAGGCCGTTCGCCTCGCCCTCTATCGATTCGACGCGCCAGGGTCGCAGTCGCGATTCGAGCCAGCGTCGCGTGGCGGCGTTGTTGCCCGAAAGGCCGGCCGTTTCACGGCGCGCTTCGCCGCAGAGTGCGGCCCAGCCGGGCGCCGGATGCTCGCAACTGCGCAGCAAGGCGGGCCAGACATCGGCGACGCGATCGGCGCTCCAGCCGGGCAAGTCGCTCCACGTCGCGGCGCCCCAGCGCGAGCGAGCACGCAACAGCGTCGGCGGAGCGATCGGCGCAGACGCGGCAACGGCCGGGGCCGCTGCGTCGGGTCGAATCGGCTCCGCCCTGGTCGGCGTCGTCGGCGCGGGCGCGACCAGCGGCGTGCTCGAGCAAGCGGCGAGGGTTGCGGCGGCCGCCGCAACCAGCGTTCCTAAAATGGCCCCCGCCAGGCGCCCGGCGCCGTGGAAGGCGATGGTCATGTGGGTCATTCTGCTGGAAGCACTGGGCGCGCTCGCCGTGCTGGTGCTGATCGTGTGGTGGACGATGTTCGCCGGTCGTCGCCGCGGCGAGCGCCGCGACGATTGATCCGCGCGGTTGGAGCGAGGCTTGGGCCTTGCCGACGCCGCAGGCCGGGAGGCAGTACGGTGACAATCCGCTCGCCATGCAGGACATCGAGGTCGTCGCCGCCGTCATCTTCGCCTTCGCACTGCTGCACACGTTTGCCGCGAAGTTCTTCGAGCAGGTCGCGCTGCGCCATCCGCGGCACGCCGGCCTGCTGCACCTGCTCGGCGAAGTCGAGGTGGTGTTCGGCTTCTGGGCCTTCGTGCTGGTGGCGGGGATCGGCCTCATCGCCGGCGCCGCCAAGGCGATCGACTACGCCGAGACGCGCCGGTACGACGAGCCGCTGTTCGTGTTCGTGGTCATGGTCGTCGCCGCATCGCGGCCGATCCTCGAGGGCATCAAGGCGGCGCTCGCGATCATTGCGAGCGTCGTGCCCGGGCGCAAAGTCCTCGTCCAGACATGGCTCTGCTTCGCGCTGGTGCCGCTGCTCGGGTCGCTGGTCACCGAACCCGCCGCGATGACGCTGGCCGCGCTGATGCTCGCGCCCGTCGTCTTTCGCCCCGGCATGCCCGAATGGCTCAAGTACGGCGCTCTCGGCGTGTTGTTCGTCAACGTGTCGATCGGCGGCACGCTCACCTCTTTCGCGGCGCCGCCCGTGCTGATCGTGGCCGCGACCTGGAACTGGGACAGCGCCTTCATGCTTGCGACTTTCGGATGGAAGGCGGCCGTCGCCGTGCTCGTCAATGCGACCGGCATCGTCTTCCTGCTGCGCCGGCAACTTGTCGACGCGACGCCTTCGAGCGCGCAGACCGACGAGCCGCCGGTGCCGTTTCTGGTCGGCGCGATCCACCTCGCCTTCCTCGGCGCGGTGGTGGCCTTCGCCCATCACCCGGTCATCTTTGTCGGCCTGTTCCTGTTCTTCCTCGGCTTCACCCAGGCCTATGCCCGCTACCAGAGTCCGTTGCTTCTGAAGGAAGGCCTGCTCGTCGGTTTCTTCCTGGCCGGCCTGGTCGTTCTCGGCGGCCTGCAGCAATGGTGGCTTCAGCCGATCATTTCCGGCCTTCAGCCGCTGGCCCTGTTCTTCGGCGCGCTCGGCCTGACGGCGATCGCCGACAATGCGGCGCTGACCTACCTGGGTTCGTTGATCGAGGGCATGAGCGAACAGGCCAGGTACATGCTCATGGCCGGCGCCGTCGCCGGAGGCGGCTTGACGGTGATTGCCAACGCGCCCAACCCGGCGGGCGTCGCCCTGCTCAGGAAGGGCTTCGAGGCCGAGTCGATCGGCGTCGTCGGGCTGCTCGTGGGTGCGCTCGCGCCGACGGCAGTCGCCGCAGCGATGTTCCTTCTTTAAGCCACCTCAACCGGCCGGCGACCTCAGCCGATGCTGCCGTCGCTACTGTGGCGTCGGCGCGTCGCGCGGCGGAAGAAAAAACGACACCGGTGCGTGCCGCAATCGCCGCCGGATCGCGCGCTGGATGCGGCTCTCGTCGGCGAGGCGGATGCCGCGCGAGCGCAACGCGACGCGAAACGCCAGGTAGAAGCTGACCGCGAGGTTGAGCGCGCCGATGCTGACGATGCCGGCGACGCACCACCAGAACGGCGCGCTCGCGACGATGCCGAGGCCGAGCGCACCGATGGCCGCAGCGAGTTGGCCGCTGGCCAGCGTGACGTGGCGAACCTCGAGCGGCAGGCCGAAGAACACCGCGACCGGCGGCACCAGACCGAGCATCAGCCCGAGCGAGATATTGGAGGCAAAGCCCGAGATGTTGCGGCGCCAGTAGACCGACCAGCGCTGCGCTCGTGCGGCGCCGAGTCGCGCCACGATCTTCGGGTTCCAGGCGATGGCGCTGTCGAGCCGGTGCCAGACGAACCAGTTCTCGACCCATCCGGCGATCAGCGAGCTGGCGAACAGCAGCACGCCGGTGCAGGCGGCGAACAGCGCAGTCGGGCCGAGCAGCGTGAGCGAACTCAGCACGTATTCGGCATCGCCCAGTCCGACCAGCGGCGAACCGAAGACGGCGCGCGACAGCCACTGCGCCGCGAGGACGAGCGGGATCACTGCGAGCACGTTGCCGAAGATGCCGGCGGCCTGCGAGCGGATGAGGTGCGTGACTTCGTCGACGAAGCCCTCGACCGCTTCGTCGCTGGACACGTCGGCGAGCTTGTCGGCCATCGCCGGCGCGGTCATCGCCGGCTGCTTGGTGGCGACGGTGAAGTGCAGGATCTGGATCAGGACGAACGAAAGGGCGTAGTTGAGGCCGCCCGCGAAGCCGCCCCAGAACGCGCCGAGCGCCACGGCACCGAGCGCGAACTTGGCAAGGGTGGTCACGCCCAGCACCGCGCCGCCGCCGAGCGCGGCGCGCAGCATGGCCGCGTATTCGGCGCGGTCGCGGGTGATGTAGTGCTCGCCGGTGGCGGCACTGCGCTCGGCGACCTTGCGCGCGAGCAGCGAGTAGTGCTGCGCGAACAGGCCGCGGATCGAGCGACGCTCCTCGGCCGTGTGCGCCAGCTCGGCGACCAGGCCGACGATTTCGCGCGAGGCCTCGGGCGCGAGCACGCAGCCGAGCAGCAGGTCGATGCGATGGGCGCGCTCGCGCAACTGGTCGACCTCGAAGACGACGTCGACCGAAACCCCATGTGCCTCGAGATGCTCATGCACGCTGGCCGCGCAGCGCCTGCAGGTCTCGAGCAGGGCGCGCAGGTATTGCGCTTCCTGGATGAAGAGCGCGCGGTCTTCGGGCGCCTTGGATTCGCCGTGTTCGCGCAGCCGCTCGCCGACGCGCGCGAGCTGATGAAACGGCGCGTCGACGAGAAGCTCGGCGCTCATGCGCTGGCGCAACTGCGGCGAAAAGCCGGCGGCGCGGACCGAGCTGGCAAGAAAGGTGATGGCGTCGAAGAACGGGCCACGCCAGTCGCGTTTGCCATCGAGGTCGCCGGCGGCGAGAACGCGCGCCACGCGGGCCAGCGTCTCGTCGTCGATGGCGTTGAGCCACCCCGTGTCTTCGCCGCGCGGAAAGAGCAGCGCAAACAGTTCGCCGAGATCGCTGGTCGCGGGCGTGAGCGGCAGCACGCGCGCGCGCAGACGCCGGCCGAACTCGGCCCATAAGCCGGTACGCGGCGCGAAGCCGAAGTCGGCGAGCAGCGCGGCACTGTCGACCTCGCGCAGGAAGAGGGCGAGCATCTCGGCGGCGCGCGCCTGCTGCTCGGGGTTGCGCTCGAGCACGCCGAGCAGGTGACGCAGACGAAGCACCGGCAGCGGCGTCGCTCTTGCCTCGGTGCGTGCTTCGGATTCGAGCGGCGCACGGCGCAGCCATTCGACGAGACGGATGACCCACAGGTGCCGCTCGGCGATGCCCGCCTTCGGGTCGGCGGCGTTGAAGAGCGCCGTCAGGTCCCACGGCGACGCACCGGACTTGGCCATCGCGCGGAACGGGAAGATTCAGTGCAAGGAGGAGGCGAGCGTCAACCCGAACTCGCCGATGGGCGCATCGAAGGGATGCGCGTCCTTGGTCATGCAGAAGAAGGTGCCGCGCATCGTGCCGTGCGGCGTGGCCAGCCGCGTCCAGCTCGTGTACTCGAAGCTTTCGCCGGGCTTGAGCACCGGCTGGTGGCCGACCACCGCGAGGCCGCGCACTTCTTCGACGTGGCCGGTCGAGTCGGTGACGATCCAGTGCCGGGCGATGAGCTGGCCGGTGACGTCGCCGCTGTTCCTGATCGTGATCGTGTACGCGAAGGCGTACTGGGCGGCATCGCGGTCCGACTGCTCGGGCAGGTGACGGACCAGGACGGTCGTCGTGAACTCGGGTTTGGACATGAGCCCATTTTGGCAGGCGGACGAGACGCGAGACCTAGAATCCACTCGACAGGCCCGCCCATGACGACCTATCGCATCGCCCCCAGCATTCTTTCCGCCGATTTTGCGCGGCTCGGCGATGAAGTGAAGAGCGTCATCGCCGCCGGTGCCGACTGGATCCACTTCGACGTGATGGACAACCATTACGTGCCGAACCTGACGATCGGGCCGATGGTCTGCGAGGCGATCCGCAAGCACGCCGTGAAGGCCGATGGAACGAAGGTACCGATCGACGTGCACCTCATGGTCGAGCCGGTCGATGCGCTCGCCCTGGCTTTCGCGAAAGCCGGCGCCGACCTGATCAGCTTTCATCCCGACGCGAGCACGCATGTCGATCGCACCTTGCAACTGATCCACAACGAGGGTTGCCAGGCCGGTGTGGTGTTGAACCCGGCGGCGCCGCTCGACGTGCTCGACTGGGTCATCGACAAGGTCGACCTGGTGCTCGTCATGAGCGTCAATCCGGGCTTCGGCGGGCAGAGCTTCATCGGCTCGGCGCTGCGCAAGCTCGAGCAGGTGAGAAAGCGCATCGACGCGAGCGGCCGCGACATCCGGCTCGAGGTCGACGGCGGCATCAAGATCGACAACATTCGCGCCGCCGCCGACGCCGGCTGCGACACCTTCGTCGCCGGCAGCGCCATCTTCGGCGCCGGCGACTACCGCGCGGTGATCGACGCGATGCGCGCGCGCCTCGCCGACTGATCGCGAGACAGGCGCTCGCCATGGGCAGCCCGGCACACACGCACCACGCGTCGCACGATCACGATCGGCACGACCACGACCATGGTCACGGCGACGATTCTGGCCACGACCACGCGCCGGTGCTCGGCGGCGGCCACCAGCACGGCCCGGCGCGCCACGACCGCGCTTTCGCCATCGGCATCGCCGTCAACGTCGCCTTCGTCGCCGTCGAGGCGATCGTCGGCTGGCGCGTCGACTCGTTGGCCCTGATGGCCGATGCCGGCCACAACCTCGGCGACGTGCTCGGCCTGGTGATGGCCTGGGCCGGCGCGTTCGCCGGCCGGATCGCGCCCGACGACCGCTACACCTGGGGCTGGAAGCGCGCCTCGATCCTCGCCGCCTTCGCCAACGCGCTGCTCTTGCTCGTCGCCATGGGCTCGCTGGTCTGGGTCGCGATCCTGCGCCTGCAGGCGCCCGAGCCGACGCAGCCCGGCATGGTGATGGTGGTGGCGGCGATCGGCATCGTCGTCAACCTCGGCACCGCGCTGCTCTTCCTGCGGGGCCGCCACGACGACCTCAACATCCGCGGTGCCTTCCTGCACATGGCGGCGGACGCGGCGGTGTCGGCGGGCGTCGTCGGCGCCGGCGCGCTCGTTCTCTGGCAAGGCTGGCTGTGGGTCGACCCTGCCGCGAGCCTGCTGATCGCCGCCGTCATCCTGATCGGCACCTGGCAGCTCTTTCGCGATTCGCTGCACCTCATGTTCGACGGCGTGCCGCGCTCGATCGACCTCGACGCGGTGCGTGCCGAACTCGAGGCGCTGCCCGGCGTCGACTGCGTGCACGACCTGCACGTCTGGGCCTCGGGCACCACCGAAGTCGTCCTGACGGCGCACGTCGTCATGCCGGCCGGCCATCCCGACGACGCATTCTTTCGCGCCGCCGCCGAGCGCATGAAGGAGCGCTTCTCGATCGGCCACGTCACGCTGCAGGCCTCGACCGAGCCCGTCATGGCGGCTTGCAGCGGACCGAAGGCGACCCCAGCTTCTTCGGGCGAGCTGGCCCTTCACGCGTCGTCGCACTGAGCCCACTGCCCGATGAAATACAAGGACTACTACCAGGCGCTCGGCGTGCCCCGCACGGCGACGCAGGACGAGATCAAGCAGGCCTACCGCAAGCTCGCCCGCAAGTACCACCCCGACGTGAGCAAGCTGCCCGATGCCGAGGCGCGCTTCAAGGAGATCAACGAAGCGCAAGAGGTGCTGAAGGACCCGGAGAAGCGTGCCGCCTACGACCAGATGGGCAGCAACTGGAAGGCCGGCCAGGAGTTCCAGCCGCCGCCCAACTGGGACGCCGGCTTCGAGTTTCGCGGCGGCGAGCCCGGCGGCGGCAACCCGTTCGGCGGCGCCGAAGGCTTCGACGCGAGCGACTTCTTCGAGTCGCTGTTCGGCCGTCGCGGCCGGGCCGGCGGCGGCGGGCCGCGGCGTAGCGCCAGCATGCAGGGCGAGGACCATCACGCCAAGGTGCTGATCGATCTCGAAGACGCGTTCCACGGCGCCGAGCGGAGCATCTCGCTGCGCGTGCCCAAGGAGGGCGCCGATGGCCGCGTCGCGCTCGAGGAGCGACGGCTCGACGTGCACATCCCGCGCGGCATCCGCGCCGGTCAGCATCTGCGCCTGTCGGGGCAAGGCGCGCCGGGCAGTGGCGGCGCGCCGGCCGGCGACCTCTATCTCGAGATCGAGTTCAAGCCGCACCCGCGCTTTCGCGTCGACGGCAACGACATCTACGTCGACTTGCCCCTCGCGCCGTGGGAAGCGGCACTCGGCGCCACCGTCGATGCGCCGACACCCGAGGGCACCGTGCAGTTGACGATTCCCAAGGGCTCGGCGGCCGGCCGCAAGCTCCGCCTCAAAGGCCGCGGCCTTCCCGCGGCGAAGGCCGGCGCGGCGCCGGGCGATCTGTACGAGGTCGTGACGATCGCCCTGCCGCCGGCCGATCCCGAGAAGGCGCGCGAGGCCTATCAGGCGATGGCCAGCGTCTTCGCCGATTTCGACCCGCGCGCCAACGGTGGAGGCTGACCATGAACGACACGACTTCCTCCGGATTGCGCGGCGTCGTCGTCGAGGAAGAGTTGACGCTGACCACGGTCGAGCTTTGCCGCGCCTGCAACACCAGCGAGTCGTACGTCGAGCTCTGGGTCAGCGAGGGCGTGCTGCAGCCGAGCGGCGGCGCATCGCGCGAGGAATGGCGCTTCGGCGGCGCCTCGCTCAGGCGCATGCGCGTGGCGACGCGCCTGGCGCGCGACCTCGAGATCAACTCGCCCGGCGTGGCGCTCGCGCTCGAGCTGCTGGACGAGATCGAGCAGCTCGAGGCGCGCTTGCGCCGGAGTTCGCAGCCAGGGGTACGCCCGCCTCGGCCTTGACCTCCTTCAGCACGACGCTCGAGCGGATGTGCGTCACGCCGGGCAGGCGAAACGCCGTCTCGTGCAGAAAGCTCTCGTAGCTTCGGATGTCGGGCACCAGCACCTTGATGCTGTAGTCGGCGCCGCCGGTCGTGCTGTAGCAGGCGACGATCTGCGGGCAGGCGGCGACGGCGCGCTCGAAGTCGCGCACCGTGCCTTCGGTGTGCTGCGTCAGGTTCACTTCGGCGAGCACGCAAAGGGCGAGGCCGACTTTGTCGCGATCGACGACCGCACCGTAGCCGCGGATCACGCCCGCCGCCTCCATCGCCTTGACGCGCTTCCAGCACGGCGTCGAGGTCAGGCCGACGGCGGTGGCGAGTTGCTGCACCGTCTGGCGCGAATCGCGCTGCAACGCGGCGAGAATCGCGTGGTCCTTGCGGTCGAGAACGATCATGCTGCCTCCATCGACAAAAGGGCTCATCCATTCTCCAAGAAGCCGATTCTGCGACAAAGAAAGAAGCACATTCTTCGCGCCGACCCGTAAATTGCCGGATCCCGCCTGAATCTGCAGGAGGCTTCGTGCCGCAAACCCTTCTTCGCCCGAACTACCGTCTCGCCGACAACCTTGCGGCCGAGAGCGGCGGCGTCTTCCTGACGGGCACGCAGGCGCTGATCCGGCTGACGCTCATGCAATCGGCACGCGATGCGGTCCGCGGCGTGAAATCGCAGGGGTTCATCAGCGGCTATCGCGGCTCGCCGCTCGGCATGGTCGACCAGCAGGCGTGGAAGGCGGCCAAGTTGCTCGAGATGGCGGGCGTGAAGTTCCTGCCCGCCATCAACGAGGAGTTGGGCGCGACGGCGGTGCTCGGCACGCAGCGCGTCGAGTCCGACCCCGAGCGCACGGCCGACGGCGTCTACGCGATGTGGTACGGCAAGGGCCCCGGTGTCGACCGCGCCGGCGATGCGCTCAAGCACGGCAATGCGTACGGCTCGTCGCCGCACGGCGGCGTGCTCGTGATCGCCGGCGACGACCACGGCTGCGTCTCGTCGTCGATGCCGCATCAGAGCGACGTGGCGATGCAGAGCTGGCACATGCCGGTCGTCGCGCCGGCCAACGTCGCCGAGTACCTCGAGTTCGGGCTCTACGGCTGGGCGCTGTCGCGCTTCTCGGGCAACTGGGTCGGCTTCACGGCGCTCTCGGAAGTGGTGGAGAGCGGATCGACGGTCGACCTCGACGAGACGAATGCGCGCGTCGCCGCATGGAAGAGCGCCGCGGACGTCGAGACTGCGACGGGCTTCGTTCGCCCGCCCGACGGTCTTCACTACCGCTGGCCCGACCTGCCCTCGCTGAAGATCGAGGAGCGATTGCACGCCAAGCTGGACGCGGTGCGCGCCTTCGCGAAGGTCAATTCGATCGATCGCGAAGTCGTCGCTTCGAAGCACGCGACGGTCGGCATCGTCACTTGCGGCAAGGCGCATCTCGACCTGCTCGAAGTGTTTCGCCGCCTCGACATCTCGCTGGGCGCGCTGGCCGAAGCGGGCGTGCGGCTTTACAAGGTGGGGCTCTCGTACCCGCTCGAGCCGACACGCATCGCGTCGTTTGCGCAAGGGCTCGACGAGATCCTCGTCGTGGAGGAAAAGGGCGCCGTCGTCGAGACGCAGATGCGCGACCAGTTCTACAACGCGAAGGTCAGGCCGACGATCGTCGGCAAGCGCGACGCCGCGGGCCACGCGCTCGTGTCCGAGCTCGGCGAACTGCGCCCGTCGAGGCTGATCGAGATCGTCGCGAACTGGCTTGCGTCACGATTCCCGCAGCTCGATCGGCGCCATCTCGTCGTCGACTTCACGGTGCCTGCGCTGCTCTCGAACGCTGGCGATGCCGTCAAGCGGCTGCCCTATTTCTGCGCCGGCTGTCCGCACAACACCTCGACCAAGGTGCCCGAAGGCTCGCGCGCACAGGCCGGCATCGGCTGCCACTTCATGGCGTCGTGGATGGACCGCGACACGGCCGGCTTGATCCAGATGGGCGGAGAGGGCGTCGACTGGATCTCGCACGCGATGTTCACCAAGGTGTCGCACGTCTTCCAGAACCTCGGCGACGGCACCTACTACCACTCGGGCTACCTGGCGATCCGCCAGGCGATCGCCGCGAAGACGAACATCACGTACAAGATTCTCTTCAACGACGCTGTCGCGATGACCGGCGGACAGCCGATCGACGGCGTCATCTCGGTCGACGGCATCGCCCGGCAGGTCGAGGCCGAGGGCGCGACGAAGGTCGTCGTGCTCTCGGACGACATCGCCAAGTACGACGCGATCCACGACCGCTTCCCGAAGGGCACCGAGTTCCACGGCCGCGATGCGCTCGACGAGGTGCAGCGGCGTCTGCGCGAGATGAAGGGCGTGACCGTGCTCATCTACGAGCAGACCTGCGCCGCCGAGCTTCGCCGCCGGCGCAAGAAGGGCGAGCTCGTCGCTCCGGCACGCCGACTCTTCATCAACGAACGGGTCTGCGAGGGCTGCGGCGACTGCTCGGTGCAATCGAACTGCGTCGCCGTCGTGCCGCTCGAGACTGCGCTCGGTCGCAAACGCAAGATCGACCAGTCGAGCTGCAACAAGGACTATTCCTGCGCCAAGGGCTTTTGCCCGAGCTTCGTCGGCGTCGTCGGTGGCGCGCTGAAGAAGAAGCAGGGCGCACTCGCCGGGCCGGGCGCGGCGCGCTTCATGGCGCTCATCGACAAGCTGCCGATGCCTGCGGCACACGCGTGGACCGGGCCCTTCGACCTGCTCGTCACCGGTGTCGGCGGCACGGGAGTGGTCACGGTCGGCGCGGTGATCGCGATGGCGGCGCACCTCGAAGGGCACTCGGCGAGCGTGCTCGACTTCATGGGCTTTGCGCAAAAGGGCGGCTCGGTGCTGTCCTTCGTCCGGCTGGCGAAGGACAAGGCCGCGCTGAACCAGGTGCGCATCGACGCGCAGCAGGCCGACGCGGTGCTCGCCTGCGACATCGTCGTCGCGGCCTCGCCAGAGGCCTTGCAGACGGTGCGCCGTGGACGCACGCGCGTGCTCGCCAACACGCACGAGATCCCGGTGGCCGAGTCGCTCTCCAATCCCGACGCCAGCCTGAAGGTCGAGGCGTTGCTCGAGAAGCTCGAGTTCGCGGCCGGTGCCGATCGCGTCGAGACCATGGACGCGCAGACGCTCGCCGAAGACTTTCTCGGCGACTCGATCGTCTCCAACATCCTGGCCATGGGCTATGCGTGGCAACGCGGCCTGGTGCCGGTCGGGTTGGCAGCGATGCAAAGGGCGATCGAGCTGAACGGCGTCGCGGTCGAGAGCAACAAGGCGGCGTTCTCGCTCGGCCGCCTGGCCGCGGCGGACCCGGTTGCGTGCCGCGAGTTGCTGCACGAGCCGGACCCCGCGTCGCAACACGCGGAGACGCTCGACGAGCTCGTCTTGCGCTCCACGCGCTTTCTCGCGGACTACCAGAACGAGCGCTACGTCGATCGCTACCGGCAGCTCGTCGCGGCCGTGCGCGCCCGCGAAGAAGCGGTCTGTGGCACTGCCGCTGACTTGCCGCTCTCTCGTGTCGTCGCCGAGCAGATGCGCAAGCTCATGGCCTACAAGGACGAGTACGAGGTCGCGCGGCTCTACACCGACGGCGAGTTCGCGAAGCGTCTGGCCGAGCAGTTCGAAGGCAATCCGACGCTCGAGTTCTACATGGCGCCGCCCGCCCTCGTGAAGCCGAAGGGCGGCGGTCGGGCCGGGGCGCCGAAGAAACGGCGCTTCGGACCGTGGCTGATGCCGATGCTGAAGGTCCTGGCGCGGGGCAAGGCCTTGCGCGGCACGCCGTTCGATCCGTTCGGCCGCACCGAGGAGCGCAAGCTCGAACGCCGCCTGATCGACGAGTACGAAGCGCGCATCGCCGAGTTGATCGCAGGACTTTCCGCCGAGAAGCGATCGGTCGCGGTGGCGATCGCCAACGTGCCGGCGTCGATTCGCGGCTATGGCCACGTCAAGATCGCCAGCCTGGTGATCGCCCGGGCGCGCGAGAAGGAACTGCTCAACCGCTTCGATCCGGAGCGCTATCCGCGTCCGAGCGGCGCGGCCGTGGCGGGACAGTTCCGCGGCATTCCGGTCACGTCGGCCTGAGCGGACAGCACGAAGCGTCGACAAGTCACGCAATCCGGCTGCTACACTTTTGCGATGGTCGTGATGATGTCGATTGCCGCGAGGTCCGAGGACCAGGGAGCCTGGCCCTGGCGCCGCTGCCCGAGGGCGGGCCGCCGCTGATGCGCGCGGCGCCGGTGTCGCTTTTCGCGAGCACCGGCTGAACGCGGCGGGGCTTGCCACCGCCGATCCGAGCCGAGATTTCCGAGCGCGCGTCGCTGATGCGCTCTGGCGCGACGACCATGACCGAAATCGAATTCAAGAGCCTTGCGCTGCAAGGCTTCAATCGCATCCCGCTGATCGCCGAGGCCTTCGCCGATCTCGAGACGCCGCTGTCGCTGTACCTGAAGCTCGCGCGCGACGCAGAGGGCCACGGCCGCTCGAGCTTTCTTCTCGAATCTGTCGTCGGCGGTGAGCGCTTCGGGCGCTACTCGTTCATCGGCCTGCCGGCGCGCACGATGTTGCGCGCGAGCGGCTTCCGCACCGAGGTCGTGACCGACGGCGCGGTCGTCGAGACGCATGACGGCAATCCGCTCGACTTCATCGCCGAGTGGCAGAACCGCTTCAAGGTCGCGCTGCGGCCGGGCCTGCCGCGCTTTTGCGGCGGCCTGGCCGGCTACTTCGGCTACGACGCGGTGCGCTACATCGAGCCGAAGCTGGCGAAGACGTGGAAGTCGGGCGGCATCGACACGCCGGACATCCTGCTGCTGCAATGCGAGGAGCTCGCCGTCATCGACAACCTCTCGGGGCGCCTCTACCTCATCGTCTATGCCAACCCGGCCGAGCCGGAAGCGTGGTCGCGTGCACGGCGGCGCCTGGCCGAGCTGACCGACAAGCTCTCGACCAGCGTCACCGCGCCGACCGTGCGGCGCGGCGCAGCGCATGCTGTCGAGCGCGAGTTCGGCAAGGAGGCGTATCTGGCCGCGGTGCTGCGTGCCAAGGAGTACATCGCGGCCGGCGACATGATGCAGGTGCAGGTCGGGCAACGGCTGAAGAAGCGCTACACCGAGTCGCCGCTCAGCCTCTACCGGGCGCTGCGTTCGCTCAACCCGTCGCCCTACATGTTCTTCTACGACTTCGGCGACTTCCAGGTCGTGGGCGCCTCGCCCGAGATCCTGGTGCGCCAGGAGCACACGCCCGAAGGCGACAAGGTGACGATCCGCCCGCTCGCCGGAACGCGGCCGCGCGGCGCGACGCCGGCGCAGGACAAGGCGCTCGAGGCCGAGCTGGTGAGCGACCCGAAGGAGCGCGCCGAGCACCTGATGCTGATCGACCTCGCGCGCAACGACATTGGCAGGATCGCGAAGACGGGCAGCGTCAAGGTGACCGAGGCCTTCGCTGTCGAGCGCTACTCGCACGTCATGCACATCGTCAGCAACGTCGAAGGGCTGCTCAAGGACGGCATGAGCAACCTCGACGTGCTGAAGGCGACCTTTCCGGCCGGTACGCTGACCGGCGCGCCGAAGATCCGCGCCATGGAAATCATCGACGAGCTCGAGCCTGTGAAGCGCGGCCTCTACGGTGGTGCTTGCGGCTACCTGAGCTTTGCCGGCGACATGGACGTGGCGATCGCGATTCGCACCGGCATCGTCAAGGACGGCATGCTCTACGTGCAGGCGGCGGCCGGCGTCGTCGCTGACTCGGTGCCCGAGCTCGAATGGCAGGAGACGGAGGCGAAGGCGCGCGCCCTGATCCGCGCCGCCGAGCTGGTCGAGGAGGGGTTCTGATGCCCCCACGCTCACTGACGTTCGCTGCCCCCCAAGGGGGCGCGGCCTTCCTTCGGGCGGCCCGGCGGAAGGCCCGATCATGCTGCTGCTGATCGACAACTACGACTCCTTCACCTACAACCTGGCGCAGTACTTCGGCGAGCTCGGCGAGGACGTGCGCGTGTTCCGCAACGACGAGATCACGCTCGAGGGCATCGCCGGGCTCGCGCCAGACCGGCTCGTGTTGTCGCCGGGGCCTTGCTCGCCGGCCGAGGCCGGCATCTGCGTCGAGGCGATCCGCGAGTTCACGGGCAAGTTGCCGATCCTTGGCGTCTGTCTCGGCCATCAGGCGATCGGCGCGGCGCTCGGTGGCCGGATCGTGCGCGCGGCGCGGCTCATGCACGGCAAGGCGAGCCGCGTCACCACCGACGGGCAGGGCATCTATGCCGGTTTGCCCGGCGAGTTCGACGTCATCCGCTATCACTCGCTGGCGATCGAGCGCGAGAGCCTGCCGGCGTCCTTGGCGGTCACGTCGACCAGCGAAGACGGTGAGATCATGGGCGTGCGTCATCGCGAGCTGGCGGCGACCGCGACGCCGCTCGAAGGCGTGCAGTTCCACCCCGAATCGATCCTCACCGAGCACGGCCACGCCATGCTCAAGAACTTTCTGGACGCGACCTCATGACCATCGTCGACCTTCGCAGCGACACCGTGACGCGGCCGACCGCCGGAATGCGCGCGGCCATGGCCATGGCACCGGTCGGCGACGACGTGTTCGGCGACGACCCGACCGTCAATGCGCTGCAGGAAAGAGTCGCTGCCCTGCTCGGCAAGGAGGCGGCGCTCTTCGTCAGCAGCGGCACGCAAGGCAATCTCTGCGCGCAGCTCAGCCATTGCCAGCGCGGCGAAGAGGCGATCGTCGGCCAGCTCGCGCACACCTATCGCTACGAGGCCGGCGGCGGCGCCGTGCTCGGCAGCATCCAGCCGCAGCCGGTGCCGCAGCAGGCCGATGGCACGCTGCTGCTATCGGACATCGAGGCGGCGATCAAGCCCGACGACGAGCACTTCGCGCCGACCCGACTGCTATGCCTGGAGAACACCTGGAACGGCAAGGTCTTGCCTCTCTCGTATCTCGAGCAGGCGACGGCGCTTGTGCGCCAGCGCGGCATCCTCAGCCATCTCGACGGCGCGCGTCTCTTCAACGCCGCCGTTGCGTCGGGCGTGCCGGTCGGGCAGATCGCCGGCCCCTTCGACAGCGTCTCGGTGTGCTTCAGCAAGGGCCTCGGCGCGCCCGTGGGCTCGGCGCTGGCCGGCTCGCGCGCCTTCATCGACCGGGCCCGGCGCGTGCGCAAGATGCTGGGCGGCGGCATGCGCCAGGTCGGGCTGCTCGCGGCCGCGGCGTCGTACGCGCTCGATCGTCACGTCGAGCGGCTGGCCGACGACCACGTCAACGCGAAGCGGCTGGCCGACGGGCTGGCGCACATCACCGGCGTCACCGTTGTCGCGCCAGACACCAACATCGTGTTTGCGACCGTTGCCGAGGGCCGCGGCCCAGCGTTGCTCGCGCACCTGAAAGAGCGCGGTGTGCTCGCCACCGGACTGATCGGCCTGCGCTTCGTCACGCATCTCGACGTCGACGCGGCCGGGGTCGACCGGGCGGTGGCGGCGGTTGCGGAATTCATGACCTCCGACTGAGGAAAACCCATGCCGATCAGCAACAGCGACGCACTGGCGCGCACCATCGACCACCGCGAGATCTTCCACGACGAAATGCTCTCGCTGGTGCGCCGCATCATGAGCGGCGACATGTCGCCGGTGATGATGGCGGCGGTGCTCGTCGGGCTGCGCGTCAAGAAGGAGACGATCGGCGAGATCACGGCGGCGGCGCAGGTGATGCGCGAGTTCTCGTCGAAGGTCGAGGTCGCCGACCGGACGCATCTGGTCGACATCGTCGGCACCGGCGGCGACGGCTCGCACACCTTCAACATCTCGACCTGCAGCATGTTCGTGGCCGCGGCGTGCGGGGCGCGCGTCAGCAAGCACGGCAACCGCAGCGTGAGCAGCAAGTCGGGCAGTGCGGACGTGCTGGAGGCACTCGGCTTGCCGCTCACGCTCTCGCCGCAACAGATCGCGGCGTCGATCGAGGCGACCGGCATCGGCTTCATGTTCGCGCCGAATCACCACCCGGCGATGAAGAACGTCGCCCCGGTGCGCAAGGAGTTGGGCATCCGCACGATCTTCAACATCCTCGGCCCGCTGACCAATCCCGCCGACGCGCCGAACATCCTCATGGGCGTGTTCCATCCCGACCTGGTCGGCATCCAGGTGCGTGCGCTGCAGCGGCTGGGCGCCGAGCACGCGGTCGTCGTCTACGGCAAGGACGGCATGGACGAGGTCTCGCTCGGCGCCGCGACCATGGTCGGCGAACTGAAGGACGGCGAGGTCCGCGAGTACGAGATCCACCCGGAGGACTTCGGCTTCACGATGGCGAGCAACCGGGCGCTGCGGGTCGAGACGCCGGCGCAGTCGAAGGCGATGCTCGAATCCGTGCTCGCCGACGAGCCCGGGCCGGCGCGCGACATCGTCGTCTTCAACGCCGGCGCCGCGCTCTACGCTGCCAACGTCGCGGCGACGATGGAAGTGGGCATTGCGCAGGCGCGCGAGGCGATCGCGCTGGGCCGCGCCCGCGCCAAGCTCGACGAGTTCATCGCCTTCGCGCGGCGGTCCGTCGCGGCAGGATGAGCGACATCCTGACGAAGATCGTCGCCGTCAAGCGCGACGAGGTGGCAGCGGCACGGCTGAAGCGCGATTTGGCGTCGTTGCGTCGCGACGCCGAATCGCTGGGCGGCCAGCGCGATTTCATCGCGGCTCTGCGCGAGCGGGTCGTCGATCGACGCGCCGCCGTCATCGCCGAGGTCAAGAAGGCGAGCCCGAGCAAAGGCGTGCTGCGCGAAGACTTTCGCCCCGCCGAAATTGCCGCGAGCTACGAACTGCATGGCGCCGCGGCGCTCAGCGTGCTCACGGATGAGTGCTTCTTCCAGGGCTCGGCGGCGGCGCTTGAATCGGCGCGCGCCGCCTGCGCGCTGCCGGTTCTGCGCAAGGATTTCATGATCGACGCCTACCAGCTGTTCGAAGCGAGAGCGATGGGGGCCGACTGCATCCTGCTCATCGCCGCGATCCTCGACGACGTCGAGCTCGCGGAGTTCGAGGCCATGGCGCAAGCGCTCGGCATGGCCGTGCTGGTCGAGGTGCACGACGCGCAAGAGCTGACTCGTGCGCTGCGCCTGTCGACGCCGCTCGTCGGCATCAACAACCGGGATTTGCGCAGCTTCGAGGTGTCGCTGGACACGACGCTGGCGATGCTGCCGCACATGCCGGTCGGGCGCGTCGTCGTCAGCGAAAGCGGCATCCACGTGCCGGCCGACATCGAGCGCCTGCGCGCCGCCGGCGTGCACGCCTATCTCGTCGGCGAGGCTTTCATGCGTGCGCCCGATCCCGGCGTTGCGCTGGCCCGCCTGGTCGCATGAAGGCGAGCGATCTCGACGCGGCGTTCGCGTCGCTGCCGCCGGCGTGGGCCGCCGTACTCCCCGGCTGGACGCCCGAAAGGCTCGCCGCCGTTCGACGCCGTATCGAGGCCGTGTCGGGTGACCGGCCGATCGCGCCCGAAGACCCGTTCCGGGCGCTTCGCCTGGCCGCGCCCGACGAGGTCAAGGTCGTCGTCGTCGGCCAGGATCCCTATCCGACGGCGGGCCACGCCGACGGACTCGCGTTTTCGGCGGGCAAAGGTCGACCCCGCTCGCTTGCTCGCGTCATGGAAGTTCTGGCAGCCGACCGGCCGGAGACGTTTCGGCCGCCCGAGGTCTGGAAGCTCGACGCTTGGGCGCGCCAGGGCGTTCTCTTGCTCAATCCCGTGCTGACGGTCGAAGTCGGCCGAAGCGCCAGTCACATGGATTGCGGTTGGCAGGCGCTCACTGTCGAAACTGTCGAAGTATTGTCTCGTCGAAAGGATCCGCCGACGTTCCTCCTGTGGGGCGCCAAAGCGCAGGCTTTTTGGGCCGACGCAGGCGCCGCACAAGCGCCCACGCTGACGACGCGCCACCCCTCTTACGACTTCCAGCGCGCTTTCATGGCTGAGGGCAGTCATTTCGAGGCGACGGCTCACCTCGTCGACTGGTGGGCTATCGGAAGACCGGGCGAGCCCATGCTATAGTCACCGGTTCGTCTCGGAGGGGTGCCCGAGTGGCTAAAGGGGGCAGACTGTAAATCTGTTGGCTTACGCCTACGCTGGTTCGAATCCAGCCTCCTCCACCACGACTGACTGCTTGTCTTTCGCTTAAGTTTCCTCGCGGCGCGCAGGCGTCGCGGAGCCTCCCGAGCGGGAGTAGTTCAATGGTAGAACCCTAGCCTTCCAAGCTAATGACGCGGGTTCGATTCCCGTCTCCCGCTCCAGTTCGACAAGGGTTTCGCATCGGTTCGTTGCGGAGCCTTTTTCAAACTGAAGGTCGACTGGGCAGGCGCCGATGGGTGCCGGTTCGGAAAGCCCATGTGGCTCAGTGGTAGAGCACTCCCTTGGTAAGGGAGAGGTCGCGCGTTCGATCCGCGCCATGGGCACCATAAGAGATTAGCGAGGAACTGAAATGGCAAAGAGCAAATTCGAGCGCACCAAGCCGCACGTGAACGTGGGGACGATCGGTCACGTCGACCACGGCAAGACGACGTTGACGGCGGCGCTGACGTCGGTCTTGAGCAAGCTGTACGGCGGTGAAGCCAAGGCG
>JBBRLS010000041.1:0-39843 GCA_038231215.1 Burkholderiales bacterium
CGAGACGCGCGAGCTTGTCAAGGCAGTGCACCGGCCTGTCGTCTTCATCACCTCGAACAACGAGAAGGAACTGCCCGACGCCTTCCTGCGCCGCTGCTTCTTCCACTACATCAAGTTCCCCGACGCCGACACGATGAAGCGGATCGTCGACGTCCACTTCCCCGGCCTGAAGAAGGAGCTGCTCGGCGCGGCGCTGAAGAACTTCTACGACGTACGCATGCTGCCCGGGCTGAAGAAGAAGCCCAGCACCAGCGAGCTGCTCGACTGGCTGAAGCTTCTCGTCGCCGAAGACATCCCGCTCGAAGCACTGCAGAGCAAGGACGACAAGGTGACGGTGCCGCCGCTGGTCGGCGCGCTGCTGAAGAACGAGCAGGACGTCTCGCTGTTCGAGAAGCTGGTGTTCATGCAAAGGCACAACCGCTGATGCTGAAGGTCGAGCCGGTCGTTCTCACGGACGGTCGGATCCGGCTCGAGCCGCTCGGACTCGAACACGTCGACGGCCTGAAGCGCGCCGCCGCCGACGGCGAGCTCTGGAAGATCCGCGTCACCAGCGTTCCCGATCCCGACGACACGCGCGGCTACGTCGAGCGCGCGCTGCGGGCCTTTGCCGAAGGCCACCGGCTCGCCTTCGCCGTCATCGACGCAGCGAGCGGCGAGGTGATCGGCTCGTCGAGCTATCACGACATCGTTCCCGCCGTCGACCGGCTCGAGATCGGCTACACCTGGTACGCGAAGAGCCGGCAGCGCACGCACGTCAACGCGAGCGCAAAGCTGCTCTTGATGACGCACGCCTTCGAGACGCTAGGCGCCAAGCTGGTCGGCTGGCGCACCGACAACTTCAACTTCGCGAGCCAGCGCGCCATCGAGCGACTCGGCGCGCGGCGCGACGGCGTCATCCGCCATCACGCGCTGCGCCGCGACGGCTCGGTGCGCGACACGGTGATGTACAGCATGACCGTCGGCGAGTGGCCGGAGGCAAAGGCGCAATTGCAGTGGAGACGGGCCGGCAACGAGTAGCTCGGGGCAGCCGCGCACGAAAAGAAGATCCAGGAGACGACATGGCCGAGCGCAAGGGCAAGCACATCGACGTCGAAGCGTTGTGGAAGATCGAGCGCATCGGCCTCGTCTCGCTCTCGCCCGACGGGGCGCAGGCGGTCTGCTCGGTGTCTTCCTTCTCGATGGAAGAGAACAAGTCGGCGGCCAGCCTGTGGCTGCTCTCGACCTTCGGCGGCGAGCCGCGGCGCCTGACCTCATGCGGCGAGAAGGACGGCCAGGCCGCGTGGTCGCCGAAGGGCGGCGCGATCGCCTTCGTCGCCAGGCGCGAGCAGGAGGGCAAGAAGGACGAGACGGCGCAGCTCTACCTGATCGCACCCGACGGCGGCGAAGCACGCCGCATCAGCGACTTCACGCCCGGCATAGATGCCTTCAAGTGGTTCCCCGACGGCAAGCGCATCGCCTTCGTCTCCTGGGTCTGGCCCGATCTCAAAGGAAGCAAGGCGCAGGCGAAGCGGCACAAGGAATGGAAGGAGCGCAAGGAGTCCGGTTACGCGACCTCCGAAGCGCAGTACCGCTTCTGGGATCGCAACCTGCCGATGGGCCGCGTCGCCCATCTGCACGTGCTCGACGTGGCGAGCGGCCGCATCGTCGACCTGTTCGAGGGCCACGGCGTCGAGCTGCAGCGCATGGATCCCGACGCCAACGTCTTCGACGTCGCGCCCGACGGCCGGCACATCGCCTTCGCCTTCGACCCCGCTGCCGAGAAGCGCCTCGACAACTGCAAGGCGATCGCCGAGATCAACGTTGCCAGCGGCCGCATCGCGACGGTGGCGCGCGACGCCGCCTGGGACTTCGAGGCGCCGCGCTACAGCCCGGACGGCACGCGCATCGCCTTCGTCGCTTCGAACATGGGCCGTCGCCACACTGCGCCCGCCAACGCCGCGGTGCTCGAACGAGGCGGCGCCTGGCGCGTGCTGACCGGCGAGTGGGACCACGCCGTCAACGCGCCGCTGCGCTGGTCGAACGACGGCACGGCACTCTGGTTCACGGCCGAAGACCGGGCGCGCTGCCACCTCTGGCGCTACGCCATCGAAAGCGGCAGCGCGGCGCTCGCCAGCAAAGGCGGCTGGGTCCATTCCTTCGACGTCGCCCGCGAGGTCGTCGTCTCGGCGGCCGACGCGATGTGCCATCCCGTGCGCGTGCACGCGCGCCGTGACGACGGGCCGGCGCGGCGCATCGAGCGCTTCAACGACGAGCTGATGGCGACGTTTCGCCTCGGCGAGGTCGAAGAGAAGACGATCGCCGGTGCGAACGGCGATCCGGCGCAGATGTGGCTGGTCTATCCGCCCGGCTTCGACGCGAAGAAGAGCAGGAAGTATCCGGTGATGCACAGCATCCATGGCGGCCCGCACGCGGCCTCGGGCGACACCTTTCACTACCGCTGGAACAACCAGGTGTTCGCCGCGCAAGGCTATGTCGTCGCTTGCGTCAATTACCACGGCTCGAGCGGCTTCGGCAACGCCTTTCTCGACAGCATCACGCATCGCTGGGGCGAGCTCGAGCTGCAGGACATCGAGGCCGCCACCGACTGGCTGCGCAAGCAACCGTGGGTCGACAAGGGCCGCATCTTCGCCACCGGCGGCAGCTACGGCGGCTACATGGTGGCGTGGATGAACGGGCACCTCAAACGCGGCCGCTACCAGGCTTACGTGTGTCACGCCGGCTGCTTCGACTGGCGGGCGATGTTCGCGGGCGATGCCTACACCTGGCATATGCAGGAGCTCGGCGCGTACTACTGGGACGACCCGGCGCGCATCCAGTTGCAAAGCCCCGACACCTTTGCCGGCAAGCTGACGGCGCCCACGCTCGTCATTCACGGCGCGCTCGACTATCGCGTGCCTGATCAGCAGGGACTGGCCTACTACAACACGCTCAAGGCGCGCGGCATTGCGGCACGCCTGCTCTGGTTTCCGGACGAGAACCACTGGATCCTCAAGCCGCGCAATTCACGTCTCTGGTACGGCGAATTCTTTGCCTGGCTCAAGGCGCACGACCCGGGTGCGAAGCACGACGGTACTCCGACGAGACGCCGCCGCGGCGACGCTCTGACACTGACCCCCACATGACCATGCAGAACGACGACCCAGCCTACCTTCGACAACCGACCCTCCAGGGCGACACCATCGTCTTCGTCGCCGACGACGACCTCTGGTCGGTGCCCACCGCAGGCGGCATCGCCCGGCGCCTGACGGCCGGGCTCTCGGAACCTTCGACGCCTTGCCTGTCGCCCGACGGCCGCCTCGTCGCCTTCGTCGGCCGCGACGAGCAGCATCCCGAGGTCTACGTCATGCCGGCCGAAGGCGGGCCGGCCCGGCGCCTGACCTGGCTGGGCACCGACGTGCTCGTGCGCGGCTGGACGCCGGCGGGCGATATCGTCTACGTGACGACGCAGGGCCAGCCCTTCTTTCGCAACTACCAGGGCTTCGCGCTGAACGCTGCCGGCGGCACGCCGCAGCCCTTGCCTTTCGGCCAGGTCAATCACCTCGCCTTCGGTCCGGGCGAGCGCAAGGTGATCGGCCGCAACACCACCGACCCCGCCCGCTGGAAGCGCTATCGGGGCGGCACCGCCGGCGCGCTGTGGATCGACGCCGACGGCGAGGGAACGTTTCGCCGCATGAGCGAACTCGGCGGCAACGTGACGAGCCCGATGTGGATCGGCGCGCGTGTCTGGTACCTCGGCGACGCCGAAGGTGTCGGCAACCTCTATTCGTGTCGTCCCGACGGCAGCGACATCCGCCGCCACACCGACCACGAAGCCTTCTACGCGCGCCACGCGCAGACCGACGGCAGTCGCATCGTCTACCAGTGCGGCGCAAAGATCTGGCTGTTCGATCCGGCCACCGATGCGACGAGCGAGGTGGCGATCCGCACGCCTTCGCATCGCGCCCAGGCGGCACGCAAGTTCGTTCCGGCCGGTGAGCAGCTCGAGTCGTTTCGCCTTCATCCCGAAGGCCATTCGTTGGCGCTGGTCGCGCGCGGCCAGTTGTTCGGCATGGCGCTGTGGGAAGGCGCGGCGCGACGCTTTGCCGACGGCGACGCCGGTCGCACGCGCCACGGCCAGTGGCTGGCCGACGGCACGACGCTGGTGGCCGTGAGCGACGCCTCGGGCGAGGAGCGCGTCGTCGTCTTCGACGCACAGGGCGTGCGAACCTTGCCTTGGGACGTGGGACACGTCACGCGCCTGCGCGCGGCGCCGCGCGCAAGCCTCGTCGCCATCGCCAACCACCGCAACGAGGTGCTGATCGGCGATGTCGAAAGCGGCGAGCTGGTCAAGGTCGACGCCAGCGAATTCGGACGCAGCGACGACCTCGCCTGGTCGCCGGACGCAGCCTGGCTCGCGTACAGCTTTGCGAGCAGCACGCGCCACGTCGCGATCAAGCTGCACGAACTGGCCGCGCGCACGAGCACGCTCGTCACCGACCCGGAGTTTCGCGACTACTCGCCGTCGTTCGACCCCGACGGCAAGTACCTCTACTTCCTGTCGCTGCGCACCTACGACCCCGTCTACGACAGCGTGCAGTTCGAGTTGAGCTTCCCGCGTGCGGCGCGGCCTTACCTGATCGCCTTGCAGGCGGGCGGCCAGCCGCCCTTCGAGCCCGAGCCCAAGGGGCTCAAGCCCGCGCTCCCGGACGCTTCCGGCGCAGCGCGTGGCCCAGGCACGGCACCGCCCTTGCGCGTTGACCTCGACGGCATTGCGGCGCGCGTCGCTGCCTTTCCGGTCAGCGAGAACCGCTTCGAGCGGCTCGCCGGCGCGGCCGGGCGCAAGGTCGTGTGGAGCGTGCAGAACATCGTCGGTGCGCACGGTCGCGGCGGCCACAAGGAGCCTGCCGGCAAGCTCGAGGTCTTCGACTTCACGACCGGCCGCACCGAGACGCTGGCCGACAAGGCCGACGCCTTCGAGCTGGCGCAGGACGGCACGACGCTCGTCTACCGCGACGGCAAGCGGCTGCGCGCGATCGCCGCCGACAAGAAGCCCAACGCCAGGCCCGAGGCGAGCGAGAGCGACGGCCCGCCGTCGCGCAAGAACGGCTGGATCGACCTCGAGCGCCTTCGCGTCTCGGTCCAGCCGCGTCGCGAATGGCGGCAGATGCTGCACGAGGTATGGCGCCTGCAACGCGACCAGTTCTGGTCGGCCGACATGTCGGGCGTCGACTGGGAGGCTGTCTATCGAACCTATTCGCCGCTCGTCGAGCTGGCGACGACGCGCGCCGACCTCTCGGACCTGATCTGGGAAATGCAGGGCGAGCTCGGCACCTCGCACGCCTACGAGATGGGCGGCGACCATCGCAAGCCGCCTTCCGCGGCGCTCGGCTATCTGGCCTGCGAGTTGCGCTTCGATGCCGCCGACAAGAGTTGGGAAATCACGCGCATCGTCCGCGGCGACCCATGGGATTCGGCCGCCGATTCGCCGCTCAACGCCATCGGCGTCGAGGCGAGGGTCGGCGATCGCATCGTTGCCGTCGGCGGCGTGCCGGTGTCGGCGGAGTTGTCGCCGCAGGCCCTGCTCGTGCATCAGGCCGGCAGCAAGGTGCAGCTCACGCTGAGGCGCGGCACCGGCAGCGATGCGCCGCTTCGCGAGGTCACGGTGACGGCGCTCGCCGACGAGGTGCCGGCGCGCTACCGCGAGTGGGTCGAGAAGAACCGCGCCTGGGTGCACGAGCACTCGCAGGGCCGGGTCGGCTACTTCCACCTGCCCGACATGATGGCCGCGGGCTTTGCCGAGTTCCATCGCTACTTCGGCGCCGAATGCGAGCGCGAGGCGCTCGTCGTCGACGTTCGCTACAACCGCGGCGGACATGTCTCGCAACTCCTGCTCGAGAAGGTGGCGCGACGCCGCATCGGCTACAGCCATTCGCGCTGGGCGCATCCCGGCACCTATCCAGAAGAGGCAGCGGCCGGACCCGTGGTGACGCTGACCAACGAGCACGCCGGCTCCGATGGCGACATCTTCTCGCACAACTTCAAGCAGATGAAGATCGGCCCGCTCGTCGGCACGCGCACCTGGGGCGGCGTGGTCGGCATCTGGCCGCGGCACACCCTCGTCGACGGCACGCAGACGACGCAGCCCGAGTTCGCCTACTGGTTCAGCGACGTCGGCTGGGGCGTCGAGAACTACGGCACCGACCCCGACATCGAGGTCGACAACACGCCGCAAGACCACGTCGCCGGGCGCGACCGCCAGCTCGAAACCGCAGTGGCGACGGCGCTCGAGAAGATCGGCCCGACGCCCGCCACGGTGCAGCGCGACGGGCCGCGGCCTCGCCTGGCACGGCCGGCGCTGCCGCCGCGACGGCGCGGCTGACGCGCCTCAGAAGACCGCGGCGCGCTCGGCCAGGCTGGTGACGGCGGCCAACGCCTTCTTGGCGTCGTCGGGCTTGTTCTCCTCGAACGGGCACTCCTTGGACGCGTAGGTCTTCATGTCGTCGAAGAACTTCTTCGCTTTCGCCGTGTCCATGCCGAGGTCGTAGCCCATCTCGGTGAGCTTGGGCACGTTGCCGATCAGCTGGTTGAGGTCGCGGCACTTGGTCATCATCGCCGCAGCCTTCCACGACTTGGGCGTGGTCGGGTTGCCGGCCGCCTTGATCGCCTTGACCAGCGCCGCCACCGTCGCCGGAATCTTGGTCTTGATCGCCTTGGCGGTGACGTCGAACGCCACCTTCGCCTCGTCGACGTCTTTCTGGATGTAGGTGGAGAGCGAGCTGGGGTTGGCGCCGACGCCCATGAAGTCGGCCGCCTTCTCGATCTGGTCGCAGATCGCGCCGGCACTCTTGGTCAGCGGATTCTTCTTCAGATCGCCGGCCGCCTTCTTGGCGGTGTCGCGGGCGGCGAAAGCCGCGACGCGCAGCTTCGCCGCGTTGCCGTTCATTTCCGCGATCGCCAGCTTCTTCTGCGCCTCGAGCTTGGGCAGGCTGAACGGGTTCGGCTTGTTGGCGGCGATCTCGAACTTCTTCCAGTCGACCGCGTTGAAGGCGGACTCGAGCTTGGCCAGAGCCTCACCGACGCCGGTGGCGCCCGCCATCTTGGCCACGATTCCCTTGTTCTTGTCCCAGTTGGATTTGGTGAGAACGGCGGGATAAGCGGGACGGGTGAAGGCCATAAGGGGGTCGTTCGCAAAGTCGAAAGAGGTCGATCCTAGCAATGCGCCCCGCAGGGAGGGCGTGAAATTTCTCGCGGCACCGGCCCGCCGCTGCGTCTTGCGCCTACGGCCTGGCCCCGGCCTCGAACCAGCGGCCGATCGTCGCCCGCTCGGCGTCGGTGATCTGCGTCGCGTTGTTCAGCGGCATGGACTTCTGCACGACCGCTTGCTGGTGGACCTCCTGCGCGTGCGCCCGGATCGCCTCGGCTGAATCCAGGCGCACGTTCATGTTCGCGACCACCGCGTTGTGACAGAGCTGGCAGCGCTCGGCGATGATCGCCTGCACCTGCGCGAACGCGGGCGGCGGGCCGGCGCTGGCGGGCGGCGCCTCCACCTGCGAAGGTCTCAGCACGATCACCGCCAGCGCGATGGCCAAGGTGCCGACGATGGCCCACTCCCACGGAACCGTCTTGCCGCGAGCCAGCGCGCCGTGACGCAAGACGAAAGAGCGCCGAATCAGCGCGCCGGCAAGCATCAGCACGTTGGCGCTCATGGTCGTGGCCATCATCGCGCCGACGAGCAGGAAAGCGGCGCGACCGGCGAACAACCGGCAGGAGAGCCAGGAGGCGAAGACGATGAACGCGAACACAAGGGCGCCGACGATCACGTCGCCATGATCGCGCTCGCCGAAGACGCGGCAGATGCCGTCGTAGATCAGCCAGAAGGCAACGAAAAAGGCAAGCGCGGTGGCAATGGCGACGCCGGGCGACCAGTCGAACACCGTCTTGTCGATGAGGAAGCTCTGGGCCTTGAACAGGTAGAGCACGGCGAACAGCGCGAAGCCCGTGAGCCAGGTCGAGTAGCTCTCCCAGATCGACCAGTGCAGCCGCTCCGGCAGGAGCGCCGGAGACACCGGGTACTTTTGCTGGTGATAGAAGCCGCCGCCGTGCACCGCCCACAGTTCGCCGCCGACGCCTTTGGCGCGATCCTTCGCGTCTTGCGGCGGGGTGAGACTGTTGTCGAGGCCGACGAAATGGATCGAGGCGCCGATCCAGGCAATGCCGGTGATGACGTGGGCCCAGCGCAAGAGCAGGTTGGCCCAGTCGAGGAAGTAGGCATCCATGCAGCGGGAACCGAAAGTGTATGCAGTCGCGTCGCGGAATCAGCTGCCGCGGTAGGTCGAGTACGACCACGGGCTGACCAGCAGCGGCACGTGATAGTGCTGCGCGGCAGAGGCGACGCCGAAGTCGAGGGGCACCTCGTCGAGGAACGGCGGATCGGCCAGCGGCGTGCCGCGCGCCCTGAAATACGCGGCGACGCCGAAGGTCAGCCGGTAGCGGCCCGGCTCGAGCGTGCTGCCTTCGAGCAGCGGCGCGTCGGCGCGACCGTCGGCGTTGAGCGCGAACGAGCGCAACTCCTGCGCGGCACCGCCAGCGTCGATGCGATACAGCGTAACGCGCATGCCGGCAGCCGGGCAGCCGTTGGCGGTGTCGAGCACGTGCGTGGTGAGCTTTCCCATCGACCCTTCCCGCGAGCAAGGCGCATGCCGCGCTTGCGGCGGCTGCAAAAGTGTATACACTTTGTGCGGCGACGCCAGCCCACCATGCCCCGATCCGCCGCCCGCCTCCAGGTTATCCGTGCGTCGGCCCCGTCCCGGGCCCGGCGATCCGGCACGGCGCGCGCGTCCGACACGGGCGACATGACCAAGCGAATCGCCGATTCGATCACGACGGCCATCGTCGAGCGGCGCCTCATGCCGGGCACCAAGCTCGCCGAGCAGAAGATCGCCGACATCTTCAAGGTCTCGCGCACGCTGGTGCGCCAGGCCTTTCATCAGCTCAGCCGCGACAAGCTGGTCAGACTCGAGCCGGCACGCGGCGCGCGCGTCGCCGAGCCGGGCGTCGAGGAAGCCCGCCAGATCTTCGAGGTACGGCAGATGCTCGAGGCGTCGATGATCCGCTCGCCGACTTTCACGTCGTCATCGCGACCATGCTCGGCAACGCCGTGCTCGCCGGCATGATCGGCGAACTCGTCTCGCGCTCGTCGCTGATCGCGCTGATGTACCAGTCGGCGCATTCGGCCGAGCATTCGTTCGACGAACACGTGGCGATCGTCGACGCGCTCCAAAAGCGCGACACCCGCGCCGCAGCCCGCCTCATGGAAAGCCATCTGCAGCACGTCCAGCAGAACCTGCGCCTGCAGCCGCGTTTCCCCGATCTGGCCGCAGCGCTGCGTGCGCAATGATCCCGACATGAGCTATCCACGCGACCTCGTCGGCTACGGTGCCCACCCGCCGCACGCGCGCTGGCCGAACGGCGCGCGCATCGCCCTGCAGTTCGTCCTCAACTACGAAGAGGGCGGAGAGAACAACGTGCCGCACGGCGACCCGACCTCGGAGACCTTTCTCTCGGAGCTGATCACCGCGCAGGCCTGCGAAAACCGGCACATGACGATGGAGTCGATGTACGAGTACGGCTCGCGCGCCGGCGTCTGGCGCATCCTGCGCGAGTTCGAGTCGCGGCAACTGCCGCTCACGGTCTTCGGCGTCGGCATGGCCCTCGAACGCTACCCGGAACTGGTCAAGACATTCATGGGGCTGGGCCACGAGATCGCCAACCACGGCCTGCGCTGGCTCCACTACCAGAACCTCCCCGAAGCGACCGAGCTCCGCCACGTCGGCCTGGCCACGCACGTGCCGAAAGACCTGAGCGGCGTCTGGCCGCTCGGCGGGTACACGGGGCGCGACAGCCCGAACACGCGCCGGCTGGTCGTCGAGCAGGGCGGCTACGAGTACGACAGCGAATATTACGGCGACGACCTGCCCTTCTGGACCGAGGTCGAGACGAGCGACGGCCGCCACGTGCCGCATCTCGTCGTCCCTTACTCGCTCGACACCAACGACATGCGCTTCGTGCAGACGCAGGGCTTCAACACCGGCGAACACTTCTTCTCCTACCTGCAGAAGTTCGGCTTTCCCTTCATGCTCGCGGCGCGCGGCCCGCCCGGCGACGGCCTCTTGAAGCGGGCGATCATCGCCACTTTCGAGCGTCGTCCGGAGAACCATCCCGACTTCGAGTTCGAAGAGGGCTTGCGCAACGTGCATCGCCTAGCCGAGCTGCGTCTCGACGATCGCTTCGCCTTTCATCCCGTGCTCGGCAACCAGGCCTGGGATTGCGCCGAGCTGCTCGCCACGCATTCCGATCCGGGCTTCGCCGACAACTATCTCGACAAGCGCGCTCTCGAGGTGCCCGACGTCGTCGGCACCATGGGCATGCTCGAGGTGCCGAACGGATCGACCAATGTCGTGCCCGGCCGCTGCCGCTTCACGCTCGACATCCGCGCCACCACCGATCCGGTTCGCGACGATTGCGTCGCCGACGTGCTCGCCGAGTTGCACGCCATCTGCACGCGGCGCGGCCTCTCGCTTTCGCTCGACGAGACGATGCGCGCCGCCGCCGCACCGTGTTCGGCCGCCGGCCAGGCGCGCCGGGAGCGCGCCGTCGCCGCCGCCGGCCTGCCCGTGCACCGCATGCCGAGCGGCGCCGGCCACGACGCGATGAAGCTGGCCGAGGCGATGCCGCAATCGATGCTGTTCGTGCGCGGCGAGAACGCCGGCATCAGCCACAACCCGCTCGAATCGCCGACCGCCGACGACATGCAGCTCGCGGTCGAGGCGTTCACGCACGTCCTCTTCCAACTCGCGGACGAGTCCGCGGTGCAGGCCTCGCCATGATGAGCAGCTACCAGAAGCTCGACGACTGGATCGACTCCCACTTCGGCGAGGAAACCACGTTCCTGCAGGAACTGGTCCGCGTGCCCACCGACACGCCACCCGGCGACAACGCACCGCATGCGCAGCGTACCGCCGAGCTGCTCGCCGGCTTCGGCTTCATCGCCGACCGCTATTCGGTTCCGGAAGCGATCGTCAAGGAGCACGGCCTCCAGTCGATCACCAACCTCGTCGTTCGCCGCCGCTACGGCGACAAGGATGCCGGCGGGCTGACGATCGCCCTCAACGCGCACGGCGACGTCGTGCCGCCCGGCGAAGGCTGGTCGCACGACCCGTATGGCGGCGCGGTCGAGGCGGGCATGCTCAACGGGCGTGCCGCGGCGGTGAGCAAGAGCGACTTCGCGACCTACACCTTCGCGGTGCGCGCGCTCGAGTCGCTGACCCTGCCGCTCCAGGGCGGCGTCGAGCTGCACTTCACCTACGACGAGGAATTCGGCGGCGAGCTGGGCCCGGGCTGGTTGCTCCGGATGGGCCTCGTCAAGCCGGACCTGCTGATCGCCGCCGGCTTCAGCTACCAGGTCGTGACCGCGCACAACGGCTGCCTGCAGCTCGAGGTGACGGTGCATGGAAAGATGGCGCACGCGGCGATCCCCGCCACCGGCATCGATGCGCTGCAGGGCGCGGTCGCGATCCTCAACGCGTTGTACGCACAAAACGAGATCTACGAGAGCATCGCGTCGAGCGTCGCCGGCATCACGCATCCCTATCTCAACGTCGGCACGATCGCCGGCGGCACCAACACCAACGTCGTTCCCGGCACGGTCGTGATGAAGCTCGATCGGCGCATGATCCCCGAGGAAGATCCGGTGCAGGTCGAGGCCCAGGTGCGGCGCGTCATCGCCCACGCGGCCGAGGCGGTGCCCGGCATCAAGGTCGAGGTTCGCCGCATCCTGCTTGCCCATGCCCTGCAGCCCCTGCCCGGCAACGCCACGCTGGTGGCGGCCCTGCAGCGCCACGGCGAGGCGGTGTTCGGCCAGGAGATCCCGATTTCGGGCAGCCCGCTCTATACCGACGTTCGCCTCTACGGCGAAGCCGGCATTCCGGCCGCGATCTACGGCGCCGGGCCACGCACCGTGCTCGAATCCAACGCCAAGCGCGCCGACGAGCACATCGTCCTGGAAGACCTGCGGGGCGCCACACGCGTCGTGGCGCGAACCTTGCTGGACCTGCTGTCATGAGCTGTTTCCTCCTGTCATCCTGAACGCAGTGAAGGATCTCTTGCCGCGATGAGATCCTTCGCTTCGCTCAGGATGACGTCCGTTTCGACCTGGAGCCTTCGATGACCGAATCTTCCGCCGCCCGCCGCACCCTGCTCGGTGCCTTCGCCTCCCTGTCGCTGCTGGGCGCATCGCTGCCGGCGATGGCCCAGGAGACGACGGTCAAGTTCCAGCTCGACTGGCGCTACGAAGGCCCGGCCGCGCTCTTCCTGGTGCCGCTCGCCAAGGGCTACTTCAAGGACGAGAAGCTCGCCGTCACCGTCGACGCCGGCAACGGCTCGGGCGGCACCGTGACGCGCGTCGCCTCGGGCGCCTACGACATGGGCTTTGCCGACATGGCGGCGCTGATGGAATTCCACGCCAACAACCCGACTGCGCCGAACAAGCCGATCGCCGTGATGATGGTCTACAACAACACGCCGGCGGCGGTGCTGGCGCTCAAGAAGTCGGGCATCAAGACGCCCGCCGACCTGGCCGGCAAGAAGATGGGCGCGCCGGTGTTCGACGCCGGCCGCAAGGCCTGGCCGATCTTCGCCAAGGCCAACTCGATCGGCGCCGTCACCTGGACGGCGATGGACCCGACGCTGCGCGAAACCATGCTCGTGCGCGGCGACATCGACGCCATCACGGGCTTCTCGTTCATCTCGCTGCTCAACATCGAGGCGCGCGGCGTCAAGGCCGAGGAGGTGGTGGTGCTTGCGTATCCGAACTACGGCGTCAAGCTCTACGGCAACGCCATCATCGTCGCCGAGGACTTCCTCAAGAAGAACCCGGAGGCGGTGAAGGCCTTCCTGCGCGCCTTCACCAAGGGCACCAAGGACGTGATTGCCGACCCCAAGGCGGCGATCGTCACGCTCAAGGCGCGCGACGGCATCATCAACGAGGACCTCGAACTGCGCCGCCTCAAGCTCGCCCTCGACGCCACCGTGCTCACGGCCGACGCCAAGGCCGAAGGCTTCGGCGAAGTGCGCGGCCCGCGCCTCAGCCTGATGGCGAGCCAGGTCTCCGACGCCTTCGGCACCAAGGAGCGCGTCAGCACCGCCGCCGTCTGGCGCGACGGTTTCCTCCCCGCCGCCGCCGATCGCGACATCTTCAAGGTCGTCAGGAAGTGATGCCCGTCGGTCATCCTGAGCGAAGCGAAGGATCTCTTCGCCAAGTCCGAGATCCTTCACTGCGTTCAGGATGACAAGCCCTTTCGTCGACTTCTCGCACGTCTGGCTCGCCTACAACGAGGAGCTGCTCGCCGAGGGCAAGTTCGCGGTCGAGGACATCGACCTGCGCATCGGCGCGGGCGAGTTCATCGCCATCGTCGGCCCCTCGGGCTGCGGCAAGTCGACCTTCATGAAGCTCGCCACCGGGCTGCGCAGGCCGTCGAAGGGAACGATCCTGATCGACGGCCACGAGGTCGCCGGCCCGCTCAAGATCACCGGCATGGCCTTTCAGTCGTCGTCGCTGCTGCCGTGGCGCACGACACTCGACAACGTGCTGCTGCCGCTCGAGATCGTCGAGCCCTACCGCTCGAGCTTTCGCGCCCGGCGCGACGAATACGCCGCCACGGCGAGCAAGCTCCTGCAAAGCGTCGGCCTCGGCGGCTACGAGAAAAAATTCCCTTGGGAGCTGTCGGGCGGCATGCAGCAGCGCGCCTCGATCTGCCGTGCCCTCATCCACGAGCCGAAGATGCTGCTCCTCGACGAGCCCTTCGGCGCCCTCGACGCCTTCACGCGCGAGGAGCTCTGGTGCATCCTGCGCGACCTGTGGACGGCGCAACGCTTCAACGTCATCCTCGTCACGCACGACCTCCGCGAGGCGGTGTTCCTGGCCGACACGGTCTACGTGATGAGCCGCAGCCCCGGCCGCATGCTGGTGCGCCGCGAGATCGAGTTGCCGCGGCCGCGCGACCTCGAGACGACGTACACGCGCGAGTTCACCGACATCGTCCACGAGCTGCGCGAGCACATCGGCGCGATCAGGAAGCCGCTGACCGCGAGCCCCGGCGGCCCGGCGCCGAGGGTGGAGATCGCGCAATGACAAGGCGGGACAAGGAACGCCTTGCGCCCTGGGTGCTGCTCGTCGTGTTCCTGTTGCTGTGGGAGTTGATCTGCCGCGGCTTCAACGTCTCGGAGTTCATCTTCCCGAGCCCGTCCCGCATCGCCACCCAGCTCTGGGAGTTTCGCGGCGTCATCGCCGGTCACGCCTGGCGCACCTACTGGGTGACGATGGTGGGCTTCGGAATCTCGATCGTCGTCGGCACGCTGCTCGGCTTTCTCGTCGGCAGCTCGCGCACGGCCTATGCCGCGATGTACCCGCTCATGACCGGCTTCAATGCCTTGCCGAAGGCGGCCTTCGTGCCCATCCTCGTCGTCTGGTTCGGCATCGGCGTCGGGCCGGCCGTGCTCACCGCCTTCCTGATCTCGTTCTTTCCGATCACCGTCAACATCGCCACCGGCCTGGCCACGCTCGAGCCCGAGCTGGAGGACGTGCTGCGCGTGCTCGGCGCAACGCGCTGGGACGTGCTCGTCAAGGTCGGCCTGCCCCGCTCCATGCCCTACTTCTACGGCTCGCTCAAGGTCGCCATCACGCTCGCTTTCGTCGGCACCACGGTGTCGGAGATGACGGCGTCGAACGAGGGCATCGGCTACCTGCTCATCTCGGCCGGCTCGTCGATGCAGATGGGGCTCGCGTTTGCCGGGCTGGTCGTCATCGGCGCGATGGCGATGGGCATGTACGAGCTGTTCGCCATCGTCGAGAAGCGCACCACCGGCTGGGCGCATCGGGGTGCCGCGGGATGACACTCCTTGTCATCCTGAACGCAGTGAAGGATCTCGCGCCGCAATGAGATCCTTCGCTTCGCTCAGGATGACATGATGGGCGACATGAGCCCCGATGCCCGCACCGAGCCGACGCCCGAACAGGTGGCGGCGATACTCGCCAAGGCGCACGCGCTGGCGCACCGCGCCATGGAGGCCGGCCACCATCCTTTCGGCGCCCTGCTCGTCGCTGCCGACCACGAGACCGTGCTCATGGAGCAGGGCAACGTCGACAGCGTCAACCACGCCGAGGCCGTGCTCGCCCGCGACGCGGCGCGGCGCTACTCGCCCGCCGAGCTCTGGCCCTGCACGCTGGTGACGACCGTCGAGCCCTGTGCGATGTGCGCCGGCACGCAGTACTGGGCGAACATCGGCCGCACCGTGTTCGGCATCGAGGAGCGCGCACTGCTCGCCGAGACCGGCAACCACCCGGAGAACCCTACCCTCGACCTGCCTTGCCGTCACGTCTTCGCGCGCGGCCAGAAAGATGTGCGCGTCATCGGTCCGGTGGCGGCGATGATCGAGCCGATCACTGCCCTGCACCGCCGCTACTGGCGCTCGCGCTGAAGCCGCCGGCATTCCTGAACCGCCTCTCATGCTCGTCACCCATCAGCCTGTGTTCCGCCGCTTCTGGCACGCCGCGATGCCGCTGTCGCTGCTCGCCGGCGGCCCGAAGCCCTTCACGCTGCTCGGCGAGGACATCGTCCTTTTCCTCGACGGCGAGGGCCAGCCCGCCGCGCTGAAGGATCGCTGCTGTCATCGCACCGCCAAGCTCTCGAAGGGCTGGTGCGCGAAGGAAGGCGCGCTGCGCGGCGCCCTGCAATGCGGCTATCACGGCTGGACCTACGACCGCACGGGCCGGGTCATCCACATCCCGCAATACGGCGCCGAGCGCGCGATCCCGTCCGAGTACCGTACGCCGGCCTACCACTGCACGGCGCGCTACGGCTATGCCTGGGTCGCCCTCGACGAGCCGATCGCCGAGATCCCGTCGGTGCCCGAGTTCGGCGCGCCGGGCTGGCGCACGATCTTCCAGTTCCACGAAGAATGGGCGACGAGCCCGATGCGCGCGCTCGAGAACAGCTTCGACAACTCGCACTTCAGCTTCGTCCATCGCGCCACCTTCGGCGTCGCCGCGCAACCGGCACCGAGCAAGTACGAGATCGTCGAGAGCGAGACCGGCTTCGCGGCGGAGACGGTGATCCCGGCGACCAATCCGGAGAAGTTCCAACGCATCAGCGGCGTCAAGGACGAAGTGACGACGCGGCACATGCGCAACGCCTACTTCCTGCCCTTCTCGCGCCGCCTCGACATCGAGTACCCGAGCGGCATCCGCCACGTCATCATCAACTGCTTCACGCCGATCGACGACGGCCGCATGCAGCTCTGCCAATGGCTGTTCCGCAACGACACCGAGGCCGACTGCCCGGCGCAGATGCTGATCGACTTCGACGCCGAGATCACGCGCGAAGACAAGGACATCCTCGAGTCGACCGACGCCGACGCCGTCGTCGACCCGCGCCGGCGCGGCGTCGAATACTCGATGGACAGCGACCGCCCGGGCATCCTCATCCGCAAGAAGCTGTTCGAGTTGCTGCGCCGGCACGGTGAGGAAGAACAGCATCGCGGCATGACCGCGACCGGATGAACCAGGGGCGCGCCAGTGCGCGAGTCGAGCAGCGCTGACAGGCCCTGCCCCCCCCCCCGCTTTGCAGAACGCGAGCAGCGAGCGCGCCGCCGTGGAACGACGCGCCCGCGCCGATGTCTCGATGCCCGCTCAATCCCTTTCCGCTTCGCGTTCCATCTCCTTCAGCATCCGCTCCAGCCGGTCCTTCAACTTTTCGGTCGTCAGCTTCTCCCTGAACCGCTCCACCATCAGCGGCAGCGCGAACGGGCTCGGCACCGCGAGCTCGACGAACACGACGCGCTGCCGGCGCATCCGCTTCAGCACTTCCTTGAGCCGCCGGATGTCGAGTTCCTGGCTCATCACCTCGCCCTCGGCCTGGCCGAGCAGCATGTTGCCGGCGTCGTACTTGCGGAACACTTCGTAGAACAGCGTGCTCGACGCCTGGAGCTGGCGCGTGCTCTTGGGCTGGCCCGGATAGCCCTGGCTGATGAGGCCGGAGACGCGCGCGATCTCGCGAAAGCGCCGCCGCGCCAGCTCGCTGCTGTTCAGGCTGGCCAGCACGTCGTGCAGCAGCTCGCCTTCCTCGAACAGGCTCTGGTCGATCAGCGATGCGGTGTCGACCGGCTTGGCGCTCAACAGCTCGAGCCCGTAGTCGTTGATGACGATGCTGAAGGTGTTGGGCTCGCTCCTGGCGAGCCGCCAGGCGAGCAGGCTGCCCAGACCGATGTGCGCGCTGCGCCCGGCGAAGGGATAGATGAAGAGGTGCTGACCTTCGCGCGAGTCGAGCTTCTCGATGAGCAAGGTCTTCGGCGTCGGGATGCGCGAGAGCCGCGCCTGCGTCTCGAGCATCGGCTGCGCCGCCTGCATCTCGGGCTCGAAGAAGTCGCCTTGGGCGGCGTCGGCGAGCACGTCCATCACCGAATCGGCCAGTTCGCTCGAGAGCGGCATCTTGGCGCCGGCCCAGCTGATCATGGCCGCCTTCTTCGTTTCATTGCGCTTCACGTAAGCGGTCATTTCCTCGACGCGCACGAACTCGAGGTTGCGGCCGGCGAAGATGAAGCAGTCACCCTTGCGCAGGCGCGCGACGAAGCCTTCTTCGACCGTGCCGATGCGGCCGCCCGAGAGATATTTCACCTGCACCGACGCGTCGCTGACGATGGTGCCGACGTTGAGTTTGTGCCGGCGCGCGATCATGCGGTCGGGTACGCGGTAGACGCCGTCGACGTCGACCACGCGGTGGTACTCGGGATAAGCCTGCAAGCTCGATCCGCCCTTGACGACGAAGTCGAGCGCCCAGTCGAACTCGGCGCGCGCGAGATGGCGATAGGCCCAGGCCTGCTTCACTTCGTCGAACAATTCGTCGTCGCGGAAGCCGCCGCCAAGCGCGATCGTCACGAGGTGCTGCACCAGCACGTCGAAGGGCTTGTCGGGGGTCGCGCGCTTCTCGATGGTGCCGGCCAGCGCGGCGCGCCGTGCGGCAGCCGCCTCGATCAGCTCGAGCGTGTTGGTCGGCACGAGCGTGATGCGGCTCGCGCGCCCGGGCGCGTGGCCGCTGCGACCGGCACGCTGCAGGAGGCGCGCGACGCCCTTGGCCGAGCCGATCTGCAGCACGCGCTCGACGGGCAGGAAGTCGACGCCGAGGTCGAGCGACGAGGTCGCCACCACCGCCTTGAGACGACCTTCCTTCAGGCCCGACTCGACCCACTCGCGCACCTCCTTGTCGAGCGAGCCGTGGTGCAGCGCGACCCGGCCTGCCCAGTCGGGCCGCATCTCGATCAGCAGTTGATACCAGGCCTCGGCCTGCGAGCGCATGTTGACGAAGACGAGCGTCGTCGCCGACTTCTCGATCTCCTCGACGACCGGAACCTGCATCTGCTTGCCGAGGTGGCCGCCCCAGGAAAAGCGGCCCGGGTTCGTGGGCAGCAGGGTGTCGATGACGAGGTCCTTCTCGACCCGGCCGCGCACCATGTCGCCGTCGCCATGGCCGAGCAGCACCTGCATCGCCTCGTCCAGGTTGCCGAGCGTCGCGCTCAGACCCCAGACAATCAGGCCCGGATTGAATCGCTTCAGTCGCGCGATCGCGAGCTGCACCTGCACGCCGCGCTTGCTGCCCATCAGCTCGTGCCACTCGTCGACGATGACGGTGTGGATGCTCGACAGCTCCTGCTTCGCGTTCTCGCGCGTCAGCATCAGGCTCAGCGACTCGGGTGTCGTGATGAGCGCAGTCGGAAAGCGACGGTCCTGCTTCGCGCGCTCGGCCGACGGCGTGTCGCCGGTGCGCATGCCGACGGTCCAGGCACCGAGACCGATGTCTTCGAGCGGCGCCGCGATGGCGCGTGCCGAGTCGGCGGCGAGCGCGCGCATCGGCGTCAGCCAGAGCACGCCGAGCGGCGGCGCGTGCGCGCCCTGCTGCGCCAAGTCGAGCGTTCGTGCGTGCTCGATGGCGCCGAACCAGACCGCGTAGGTCTTGCCGGAGCCGGTGGTGGCGTGGAGGAGGCCGCTGCGGCCCGCGGCCATCGCCGCCCAGACCTCGTTCTGGAAAGGGAAAGGCTGCCAGCCGCGCGCGGCAAACCATGCCCCTCCCGAGCTCTCGACCGCGACCGCCGGCGCGGCGGCGATCACGCGCGTCGACTCACGCTGTCAAAGGCAGAGCAGCCGGCCCGTGGCGAAAGCCGGCCACGGGCGACGCGTCGCTCAGCCCGGAGCAGGACCCGGCGGGGGCGGGGCGTTGCAGGCGCCGGCAACCGGTGCGCTGCCGTCGGGGCATACGCTCGTCGTTGTCTCGGTGTGGGGTTTCGCGCGGTTGAGGGTGTCGACGCCGACGTACGGCTGCCAGCCTTTGCCGAACAGATAGTCGGCCCCGCCGTTGACGAACGGCCCGCGCACGCCGGCATTGACCAGAAAGGCGCCCGCCTGGATACCGTACCCCACGCCTGCCTCGCCCTGGACGCTGCGACTGCCGGCAAGACCCTTCACATGGAACTCGCCGAGACCGAACGGCGCGCCGGTGATCGGAAAGGTGAGATCGACCAGCGCACCGCGCACGCGATCGCTCGTGTTGACGCTTGCCCAGCGGTACCCGACGACGCCGGTCACGCCTTCGCGAACACCCCAATTCCAGTTGATGCCGACAAACACCTTGTTGTCATGGCGGCCTGCCTTGGTGATGGTCGTGATCGGAGCCGGGCCGCTCGTTCCTGCAAACGCCGGCGCGACGACGAGCAGCGATCCGAGAGCAATAGCGAACGAAAGCAGTTTTGGTCTCATGTTGTCTTCCCTCTTCTTTTGTTGAACGATGACACGACGATTCTGCCGTGTCTTTGTGCGCCGCGCGGTCCGCCACTACGGGGTGCTTGCTAAGCGATGCGGTCGCCGGCACGCAAGGCCAGCGCCTGGATCGTCAGCGAAGGGGCTTCGCCGCCGCCCGAGCTCGGGAGAACGCTCGCATCGCAAGCGTAGAGATTGGAAAAGCCGTGCGCCCGCAAGTCGGCGTCGACGACCGAGCTGCGCGGGTCGGCGCCCATGCGGCAGGTGCCGAAGACGTGCGCCGACGAGAAGTGGTCGCAGGTTCCGAACTCCTCGACGAGAACGGCAGCGCCGCTCGCCTCGAGCAGGCTCCGTGCGGCGCCCGCCATGACGTTCAGGCGCTTGACCGCCATCGCGTCGACGTACGAATGGATGCGTCCGAGCGGGCGGCCGAGCGAGTCGCGCTGGCGCGGATCGAGGTCGACGAACGACTGCTCGTTCGGCAGGCTTTCGCCGACCGCACCGACGGCCACGGTGCTGCCGAGGGCGCGCCGCATCTGCCGCTTGTGCTCGCGGCCGGATCCGCGAACGGCGCGTTGCGCATGGGCGATCGGGCCGATCATGTCGGCCACGTGGATGGCCGCGCTCAGGCGAAAGCCGCCGATCACGCCGGCGACTGCATCGGGTCGGTTGTAGCGCCAGCTGATCGCGTCGGCGGGGAGACCGCCGAAGCCGAGCAAGGCCTCGTCGGCAAGGCCGACGCTGGTCCAGGCAACGCTTTCGAGAAAGTTGCGGCCGACCTGGCCGCTCGCATTGGCCAGGCCGCGCTCGATCGCGCAGCGCGGGTTGGCGTCCCAGTCCAGGCCGAGCGCAGCCGCACCGCTGCCGAGCTTGCGCGAAGCGCGGCAGAGCGGGTGGGCAGGCAGCGGGTACGGCGCGCTGCGCCAACGGTCGCCTGCCTCGCCGGGACCGGCAACACCCAGAAAGCGCTCGACCTCGACGTAGTACGGTTCGAGATCGGCATACGCCAACAGCCAGTCGGCAGCGACGCCGAAGCGGCTCTTCATCCGTGAAGGTGCGGACGATGCGGTCGTCGGTCGCCCCTTGCGTCGCGGTGGCCGCGAGCGACGGCAGATCGCTGCAAGCCATCGCCACGGCGAGCGCCATGCGACGCGTGGCACGACGACGGTCGCTCGACGGCGGCTCGTCGTGCGCGTGCGTGGGCCGGAGAAATTCCTTCGCGGCGATGATAGTCAGGCCTTCGCTTCGCGCCGCTTGCGGCGTTCGTAGAGCAACATCAGCGGCGTCACCGAGACGCCGTGCATGACGATCGAGGCGACGACGACCGAGAAGACCAGCGCGCCGAGGTTGGCCGCAAGCTCGCGGCCGAGGCCGTGGTTCATCGCGTACATCAGGTAGTACAACGAGCCGATGCCGCGGATGCCGAACCAGCCGATGAGAACGCGCTGCGGGCGCGTCGTCTTCGACCCGAAGAGACCGACGACGACCGACACCGGCCGGATGACGACGAGCAGCGCGCCGACGAAGCCCCACGACGCGAGCCGCCAGTCCACCGTCCAGAGCAGCATGCCGATGGCGACGACGGCGGCGACCTCGCCGATGCGCTCGATCTGCTCGTTGAACGACAGCACCGCATGCGCCATGAACGCCGGCGCATGCTTCGGATCGGTCGCGACCTGCTCGGCATGCGAAGCGTCGGGGTCGGCGTGCGCCTCGGCGGCGATCTCGGCGGAGCGCTTGCGTTGCGCGGCCGCCTTGGCCGGTGCCGACGCGGGCTTGCCCGGTTCGAGCGACGTGCCGGCCTTCTGCTCGAGCCGGCGCAGCGCGACGCCGGCCGCGAACACGGCGAGAAAGCCATAGCCCTCGGCAAGGCTGGCCAAGCCGTAGGAGAGGCCGATCAGGCCGAGCGAGAGAAAGTTGTCGAGGCCGACCGCCTCCTTGTGCGTGCGCCGCAGATAGAGCACCAGCTTGCCGATGGCGGTGCCAAGCAGCGCGCCGATGATCACGCCGCCGGCCACGCCCCAGACCACGTCGAAGGCGAACCAGCGCCAGCCGCCGTCGCCGATGTCGCGCAGGCCGAGCAGGCCGAGGCCGAGCAGCACGACCGGAAACGCCGTGCCGTCGTTGAGCCCGGCCTCGCCGGTGAGCGCGAAGCGCAGGCGGTCGCGGTCGCCGGGCTCGGCGACCTGCACGTCCGACGCGAGCACCGGGTCGGTCGGCGCGAGGATGCCGCCGAGCAGGATCGCCGCGCCGATCGGCAGGCCGAGTACGAGCACACCGAAGCCGGCGATCAAGGCCACCGTGACGAGCATCGAGACGATGGCCAGGCGCACCGGCAACAGCCAGCGGCCGTCGCCGAATCCGGCGCTCATCTTCAGGCCCGAGCCGAACAGCGAGAGCAGGACGACGACCTCGGCGAGCCTCTCCAGCCCCTTGACGTGGGTGGCCGGCGCGAGTGCTGTCCAGCCGAGCCAGAGCGGGCTCACGGCGACGCCGGCGAGCAGGTAGAGCATCGAGGTGCTGAGCGGCAATCGCGCGAGCAGCGAATCGCCCAGCGCCATGACGATCAGCAACAGGCCGACGACGGCCGCCCACGACGTGATTTCCATGCGTTCCGCGCTGCTCCGGGATCAGCGAAGGACCTTAGCAGACGCGCCCGCGCCGTCCCTTGCGTACCGGAGCTGTGGGCGCAGACGATGCCGGCTGAGGCGCGGCTTCTTTCCTAGCCGGCGATCCAGCCCTCGACCGGGTCGACGAACGCCGGCAAGCCGTAGTTCTTGCGCCGCGATGCGCGTGCCGCCTGCACCAGGCAGAGCACCGCGTCGAGACGGTCGCCGCTCGCGTCGGCGACGAGCGATCGGCGCAGGACCGCATCGAGGCCGAGCACGAGGCCGTCGTTCGGGTTCGTGCGTTCGAGCCCGGCGACGATCGCTTCGCGCGCTTCGGTGCGGTCAGGCAGATCGCTGTTCTTGTACGAGCGACGCCCGACCAGCGCATGGGCGAGTCGCCGCGGATAGCCTTCCAGCGCGACGCGCTGCGCATCGCCTGCGTGCAGCCCGGGCAGCGTCACGCCGGCGCGCAACAGGCTCGCGACGCCTTCGTAGTACATCAACCCGACCGGCACGTAGCGCGTCTGCAAGGGGCTGGTCGAAGCGACGCCGGATCCGGGATCGACATCGGTCGCGCGATGCACGAGCCGCTGGCCCGTGGGGCGCATGTTGCCCCAGGCGTCGATGAAGGCGCGCCAGGCCATGCGCGTCGGGCAGCGTGTGCGAACGCTGGCGATGACCTCCGCGCAGTTCGCACCGAGCGCGTTGGCGTCGACGAATTCGCGCGGCAGGCCGAAAGGAAAATCGAAGGCGCCCAGCCATGTGCCCGGGGCGGCGAGCCAGGCGTCGAAGGCGGCGAGCGTCGTCATCTCCTCGATCGCGGCGACTCGCAGCGACACGCCTTCGACGCGGCCGAGCGCGACCGTGATCGGCTTCTTCCGCGACGGGTTGCAACTGAAGTCGATACCGGCGAGCTGCATGGTCAACCAAGCGCAAATGCGCCGATTGTCGTCACTGTCATCCTGAGCGAAGCGAAGGATCCCGGCGTCACGCAGAGATCCTTCACTGCGTTCAGGATGACACCAGGCGCGTTCAGGATGACACGGGGCTTGGTCAGGACGACACGGTCTCGCTTGGATGAGCCGGTCTCGCACAGAATGACAATCGCGCGGATGAACCCGATCCTCGTCGAAGCGATGCGCGGCGGCCTGCGCGAATCGGCGCACCGCGGCGCCATCGCGATCTGCGACGCCGACGGCGCGATCGTCGCCTCGCTCGGCGACATCGATCGCGCGATCTTTCCGCGCTCGGCGGTCAAGGTGCTGCAGGCGCTGCCGCTGATCGAGAGCGGCGCCGCCGACCAGCTCGGCCTGAGCGACGAGGAGCTGGCCATCGCCTGCGCTTCGCACAACGGCGAGCCGGCGCACACGGCAGTCGTCGAGCGCATGCTCGCCAAGGCCGGCCTCGACGTGAGCGCGCTCGAATGCGGCACGCAGTGGCCGACGCGCGAGGCCGTGCAGCGCCAGCTCGCCGCTGCGGGCGCCCTGCCCGACGCGCTGAACAACAACTGTTCGGGCAAGCACGCCGGGTTCCTCTGTCTCGCTTGCCGGCTCGGCGAAGGCGTGAACCTGCGCCAGTACGCCAAGGGCTACGTTGGCGCGGAGCATCCGGTGATGCGTGCCGTCGCCGCGGCGCTGCAGGCGGCGACCGGCATCGACCTCGGCCGCGCCGCGCGCGGCACCGACGGCTGCTCGATCCCGACTTACGCCATCCCGCTGCGCGCGCTCGCCCTCGCCTTCGCGCGGCTCGGCACCGGCGTCGGCCTGAGCGCCGGCCACGCGGCCGCGGCGAAGCGGCTGCGCGGCGCGGTGGCACGGCATCCTTTCATGGTCGCCGGCACCGACCGCTTCGACACGAAAGTGATGGAGCGGCTGGGCGAGCGCGTGTTCTGCAAGGTCGGCGCCGAGGGCGTCTTCTGCGCTGCCTTGCCGGAGCGCGGCGTCGGCGTCGCCATCAAGATCGACGACGGCAACAACGCGCGGGCCGCCGAGGTGGCGATGGCGGCGACCATCGAGGCCCTGCTCACGCTCGACGACGGCGAGGCGAACTTCATGCGCGACCTGAGCGACCTGACGCTGCGCAACTGGAACGGCATCGAGGTTGGCGCCCTGCGCGCCACAGGCGAAATGCGCGCTGCCTTGTCCTAGCTCAGGCGTCGAACCGCAAGGTTCCCGGGTGGCGGCGCGAGGCCGTCAGGGAGGGTGTCGTCGCCGGCACGGCAGACGACGCGCAGCGCGCGAGGAGGAAGGCTGTTGCCGGCAGCCGCCTGGGGAGGCGTGGCCGGCACGAGGGTCACCGGCGGGGCGAAGAGCGCTCACGTAGGACTGACTTGTCGGCGGCCCGATGTCAGGGCTCGACACGCAAGACACCGCTCCTCGTTTAGCTGCCGGTCAAGCGGCTCCCGGACGCGCGGTCGAAGCCTCGAACACGTGCATTCGACGATATGCCGCACACTGCGACGCCATGCTTTCTTTCATCGTTCCCGCGCACGACGAAGAGGCCTCGATCGAGGCCACGGTTCGTGCCATCGCGGCTGCCGCGTCGAGCGCCGGTATCGCGCACGAGATCGTCGTCGTCGACGATGCATCGACGGACCGCACCGCGCAGCTCGCCGCGGCAGCCGGCGCGCGCGTCGTGCCCGTCTCCTTGCGGCAGATCGCAGCCGCGCGCAACGCCGGCGCGCGCGCTGCGCAGGGCAAGGTCTTCGTCTTCGTCGATGCCGACACGCTGATCGCGAGCGACGTCGTCGCAGGGCTCGTTCGCGTCATTGCCGGCGGCGCAGTCGGCGGCGGCGCCGCGGTGCGCTTCGACGAGCCGACACCGCGTTGGGTCCGCTTCGTGCTGCCGTTCAGCATCTGGCTGGCGCGGCGCTTTCGCTTCACGGGCGGCTGCTTCCTCTTCTGTTCGCGCTCTGCGTTCGAGGCGGTGGGCGGCTTCGACGAAACGCTCTATGCGTCCGAGGAACTCAGTCTGTGCCGCGCGTTGCGCAAGCGTGGCGACTTCGTGATCCTGCGCGAGGCCGTACTCACCTCGGGCCGCAAGCTGCGCACCTACACGGGCTGGGAAATCCTCAGCGCCATGCTGCGCATCGCCTTCGCCGGACGCGCCGGCGTGATGAATCGATCGCGACTAGGCATCTGGTACGCGCCGCGCCGGCCCGACACGACGCGCCGGCCCTGAACGCCGCTCGGTTCGGTCGCAGCAGAAGCCGCGAGCTGCGGCGCCTTCACGCGCCAGCGCGAGCGCCATCAGCCTCGAGAAAATCGCAGGCCAGGTGGGCCAGCGCACGCACGCCGACGACGAGGCAGGCCTCGTCGACGTAGAAGCGCGGCGAATGGTTCGGCGCCGCGTCCTTCACAGCCGTACCCTCGGGCACGACGCCGACGAAGAAGAACAGGCCGGGCACGACGCGCTGGAAGAACGAGAAGTCCTCCGAGCCGAGCACCTTGGGCACGACCATGCACTTGTCCGCGCCGGCCACGCGGGCCAGCGTCGGCGCCATCCGTTCGGTCAGCGCCGGGTCGTTCACCGTCACCGGATAGTGCTTGGTGATGCAGACCGTGCAGCCGGCGCGCGAGCCTCGGCTGATCGACTCGGCGAGCGTCGTCACGCGCTCGTGGATCTCGTCCTGCATCTCTTCGTCGAAGCTGCGGATCGTGCCGAGCATCTCGACCTGCTCGGGAATGATGTTCTGGCGCAGGCCGCCCTTGATCATGCCGATCGTCACGACCGCCGGCTCGCGCGTCAGGTCGAGGGTGCGGCTGACCACCGTCTGCAGGCCGAGCACCACCTGCGCCGCGGTGACTATTGGATCGACGCCGAACCACGGCATCGCGCCATGCGTCTGCCGGCCGTGCACCGTGATCTGCAAGCGATCGGCGCTGGCCATCGTCGGCCCGGGCCGGTAACCGATCACCCCCACCGGCAGGCGCGAGGTCACGTGCAGGCCGAACACCGCCTGCGGCACGGGCTTCTCCATCGCACCCTCGGCGATCATCATCTTCGCGCCGCCCTCCTCGCCGTCGGGCGCGCCCTCCTCGGCGGGCTGGAAGAGAAACTTGACCGAGCCGCGCAGGTGCTCGCGCAGGCCCGCGAGCACCGAGGCCACGCCCATCAGGATGGCGGTGTGCGTGTCGTGGCCGCACGCATGCATGATGCCGACCGACTCGCCGTTCCACTGCGCCTTCACCTTCGACGCGAACGGGATGTCGACCTCTTCGGGCACCGGCAGCGCGTCCATGTCGGCGCGCAGCGCGACCACCGGACCGGGCAACGCACCCTTCAGCAACCCGACCACGCCGGTGTGCGCGACACCGGTGCGCACCTCGTCGAGGCCGAGGCTCTTCAGGTGCTCGGCGACGATCGCCGAGGTGCGGAACTCGCGGTTGCCGAGCTCCGGGTTGGCGTGGAAGTCGCGGCGCCAGGCGACGACCTTGGCTTCCATCTCGCGCGCCGCGGCGTCGACGCGGGCGGCCAGCGAGCTGGCGGTGACGGGACCTTCTGACATGCGCATGCTCCGTTCCTTCGCAGGCTGCATCGTATAGGCGCGAGCGACGCCGGCCCCTGGGACACTAGACTGGCCGCATGGAAAGACTCGCGACCCTCAGCCACGGCGCACCCGCATCGACGGTCCTGCTCGGGGCGATCGTGATCGCCAGCCTGATCGGCCTCTTCGCCGCGCCGTCGCTGATCGAGCGCAGTCTGTTCCGACCCTATTGGCTGGTGCCGCGCCGCGAGTACTGGACCCTGGTCACGAGCGGCTTCGTGCACGCCGACCTGATGCACCTGCTCTTCAACGGCTTCACCTTCTGGGCCTTCGCGTTCGGGCTGGAGCGCGAGATCGGCAGCGAGCGCTTTCTCGTCCTCTACTTTTTCGGCCTTCTGGCCAGCGACGCCGGCACCTGGATCAACCATCGAGGCGACGCGGAGTACCGGACGCTCGGCGCCTCGGGCGCCATCCTCGCCGTGCTGTTCGCCTCGATCCTCTACTTCCCGTCGGGGTCGATCTTCATCCTGCCGATCCCGGTGCCGATCCCGTCGCCGCTGTTCGCCGTCGCCTACCTCGCCTACACCTGGTGGGCGGCCAAGCGCGGCCGCGGCCGCGTCAACCACGATGCCCATCTCGCGGGCGCGCTGGCCGGTATCGCCTTCGTCGCGCTCACCGATCCCCGCACGCTCGACCGCGCCTTCGCGACTTTTTTCGGATGACCCCTCCATGAACATCGACGACGTCAAGCGCAACGCCTTTGCCATGCCGCTCACCAGCCCGGCCTTTCCGCCGGGCCCGTACCGCTTCATCGACCGCGAGTTCCTGATCGTCACCTACCGCACCGACCCCGACGCGCTGCGCGCCGTCGTTCCCGAGCCGCTGCAGATCGGCGAGCCGATCGTCAAGTACGAGTTCATCCGCATGCCCAACTCGACCGGCTTCGGCGACTACACCGAGTCGGGCCAGGTGATCCCGGTGACCTTCGAAGGCCAGGCCGGCGGCTACGTGCATTCGATGTACCTCAACGACGAAGGCCCGATCGCCGGCGGACGCGAGCTCTGGGGCTTTCCGAAGAAGCTCGCCGCGCCAACGCTGCGCGTCGAGATCGACACCCTGCTCGGCACGCTCGACTACGGATCGGTGCGGGTGGCGACCGCGACCATGGGCTACAAGCACCGCAGCGTCGACCACGCCGCGGTGCTTGCCGGCCTGCTTGCGCCGAACTACCTGCTCAAGATCATTCCGCACGTCGACGGCAGCGCCCGCATCTGCGAGCTGGTGCGCTACTTTCTCGAGGACATCACCGTCAAGGGCGCGTGGACCGCGCCGGCCGCGCTCGAGCTGTTCCATCACGCGCTGGCGCCGGTGGCGCGCCTGCCGGTGCTCGAGGTGATCTCCGGCACGCACTTGCTGACCGACATGACGCTCGGCCTCGGCAGCGTCGTTCACGACTATCTCGCCTGAGACGGCGAAATCCGGGGCCGGCCGGCAAGCATTGCGCGGCCCCCAGCGTTGTCTGCACGCTCAGCGTTCGGCGGCGAGGCCCGACAGCCAGAGCGCGGCCGCCCCGGCGAACGGCGATGTGTCGTCGGTCGCCATGCCGTGCTCGGCCAGGCGCACCCAAGCCAGCGTGTCGTGCGGGCTGCCCTCGACGCGGTCGCGCGTGCGCTCCCCGACCAGCCACGCATGGAGCCGCACGTATTGCGACGCATGGCGCCGCGCCGACCAGGCCAGCCCGACGAGGTCGCCATAGCCTTCTTCGCGACGCAGCGCCGCCATGTCGACCCAGGCCGCGCGCAGCTCGGGGCCGAGCTCGTCGGGAACGCTGGTCGCGAAGCCCGCCGGCACGCCGTACCAGGCGCCGTCGAGGTAGCGGCGGCAGTGGCCAAGCTCGTGCGCGGCCATCAGCTCGAGCGTGGCGCCGAGCAGGTCGGGGGCGATGCGAGCCAGCGTCGCTTCGGCCTCGGCATTGCCGCGCATCGACAGCACCAGCTTGCAGCGACCGTCGACGAAAGCGAGCGCGAGCGGCGCGGCACCGGGCGCGAGCTGCGGCTGGACAACGACGTCGAGCGGCATGCCCGCCTCCTTCGCGTAGACGACGACCGGCCAGGCGCCGCGCAGCCAGCGCATCTCGGTATCGCTCAAATCAGCGGCGAGGCACCCGGCCGGTGCCGATGCCAACGCGACGAATCCGCACAAGGCTTTCCACATGCGACGCTCCCTGGTGAGCGAATCTTCGGCTGCTGCGCTGGCCCCTGAATGGCGGGCCGCGAATCGCGCGTGCGGTTTCTCGCATAAAGCGGGCCCGCCCGAGGCTCACTGCGCGAAGACGATGACGTTGCGCGCGATGCCGCCCGCCTTCAGCGACGCGAAACCTTCGTTGATCTGGTCGAGCCGGATGCGCGCCGACACCATTTCGCGCAGGTGCAAGCGGCCCTGCAGGTAGAACTCGATGAGTCTCGGCATGTCGGTGCGGAAGCGGTTCGAGCCCATCATGCAGCCTTGGATCTTTCGCTCGCGCAGGAAGTCGACGCCGTGCAGCTCGATGCGTGTGCCGACCGGAATCATGCCGATCAGCGTCGCCGTGCCGCCCGATCGAAGCACCGAGAAGCTCTGCTCGGCGGTGCTCTTCAGGCCGATGCATTCGAACGAGTAGTGCACGCCGCCGCCGGTCATGTCGACGATGCGCTTGACGGTGTCGCCGTCGCTCGCATCGACGATGTCGGTGGCGCCGAATCTCTTCGCCAGGCCGAGCTTGAACGGATCCTTGTCGACCGCGACGATGCGCCCGGCACCGGCGATCTGCGCCGCGTTGATGGTGGCCAGACCGATGCCGCCGGCACCGAAGATCGCCACTGTCGAGCCGGGCTCGATGCGGGCGGTGTGCGCCACTGCACCATAGCCGGTGACGACGCTGCAGCCGATCAGGCAGGCCAGGTCGAGCGGCATGTCCTCGCGCACCTTCACCAGCGCGTGCTCGTGCACCACCATCTGCTCGGCGAACGACGAGAGGTTGAGGAACTGGTTCATGTGCCGGCCCTGCCACGTCAGGCGCCGCGCCGCGCCGGGAGGCATCTTGACCTCGGGCGTCTGGCAGATCGACGGGTGGCCGCTCAGGCAGAACTCGCAGTGGCCGCAGAACACCGAGAGGCAGCCGATGACGTGGTCGCCCGGCTTCAGGTAGGCGACGTCCTCGCCGACCGCCTCGACGACGCCGGCGCACTCGTGCCCCAGCACGACCGGCATGGGCGTCGGGTACGCACCTTCGATGAAGTGCAGGTCGCTGTGGCAGAGGCCCGCCGCCGCGGTGCGCACCAGCACCTCGCGGCGCTTCGGCTTCTCGATGGCCACGTTCTCGATCGTCATCGCCTCGCGCGGCGCGTGCAGGACAGCGGCTTTCATCGGCGTCTCCTCGTTGCGGACACTTCTCAGGCGGCCGTCTTGCCCATGCTCTGGCGCGTCACCGGATGCGAGCTCGACAGGCCGCCGTCGACGACGATGGCCTGGCCGTTGACGTAGCTGGCGTCGTCGGAGGCGAGGAAGAGAGCGACGCGCGCCAGTTCCACCGGTTGCGCGGCGCGGCGCAGCGGGTTCAGGTAACCGAGCTTGTGCGAGACGTTGCGCTCTTTCGCGATGTCGAAGATCGGCTGCGTCATGCCGGTCTGCGTCAGGCCGGGGCAGATCGCGTTGACGCGCACGTTGGTGTCGCTGAGCTGCTGCGCCGAGACCATCGCGAGATTGATGACGCCGGCCTTCGACGCCGAGTAGGCCGGCCCGCCCGCGCCCGAGCGCAGTCCTGCGACCGATGCGGTGCAGATGATGGAGCCGCCGCGACCGGCGTCGGCCATCACCTTGCCGGCGTGCTTGACCATCAGCCACGGGCCGATCAGGTTGACGCGCAACAGGTCGGCGAAGGCCTCCGGCGTCAACTCGAAGATGCCGGCCAGGCCGCCAGAAATGCCGGCGTTGGCGAACGCGACGTCGAGGCGTCCGTAGCTGCTCAACGCCGCCGCGACGAGCGCGGCCACGTCGGCCTCGGTTCCGGCATCCATCTGCGTCGCGACCGCCTCGCCGCCCGCCTCGGTGACGAGACGCGCCGTCTCGTGCACCGCCTCGCTCTTGTCACCGAGCACCAGCTTCGCGCCTTCTTCGGCGAACAGCAGCGCCGAGGCGCGGCCGATGCCCGAGCCCGCGCCGGTGATGATGGCGACCTTGCCTTCGAGACGATGGCTCATCACGCGCCTCCGCTGATGGTGGCGCCGCCGTCGATGACGATCGTCTGCCCGGTGGTGAAGGCGCCGGCCCGCGACGCAAGGAAGACCGCTGCGCCCGCGATCTCTTGCGGCTCGCCGATGCGCTTGAGCGATGCCACGGCGGTCGAGCGCTTCAGCGTCTCGGGGTTCTCCCAGAGTGCCTTGGCGAAGTCGGTGCGGATCAGGCCCGGCGCGATGCAGTTGACACGCACGCCGCGCGGCCCGAACTCGTCGGCGAGGCAACGCGCCAGCTCCATGTCGGCGGCTTTCGAGATGCAGTACGCGCCGATGACGGTCGAGGCCTTCAGCCCGCCGATCGACGAGATGATGGTGATCGAGCCCTCGCCGCGCGCCAGCATCTCGGGCGCGACCATCGAGATCAGCCAGTGATTGGCGATGATGTTGTTGTCGAGGATCTTGCGGAAAGCCTCGTCGCTGATGCCTGCCAGCGGCCCGTAGTACGGATTCGATGCGGCGTTGCAGACCAGCGCGTCGATCTGGCCGAAGGCCTGCCGCGTCTGCAGCACGAGCTGCGCGAGGCTTTCCTTCGACGAGATGTTGGCCGGCACCGAGATCGCCCTGCCGGCGCCGTGCGCGGCGTTGATCGATGCCGCAACCGCGTCGCAAGCGTCCTGCTTGCGGCTCGAGATCACCACCCTGGCGCCGTGCACCGCCATCTCCTCGGCGATCGCCTTGCCGATGCCGCGCGACGAGCCGGTGATGACGACGACCTTGTCGGTCATGTCGAAGAGGGACATGGATTTGGCCTTTCTCGCGCGGGACGCCCGCTGCTCGTCGATGATGCCGGCCTTGCATCGTCCCGGCCATCCATGACAACCATCGATCCCCCCGCGAAGCGCCATCACCGGGCCGGCGGCTTCCGCAACAACTACACCGAATTCGCGCCGCGCTCGCTCGCCGAGGTGCTGCGTTGGAAATGGAACGCGTCGCGCCAGGGATTGCCGCCGCCGCCCTCGACGCCGATCCCGCAAGTCGTCCCCGACCTCGCCTTCCTGCACGCCAACGCGGCCGCCGGCGCGGCGATGCGCCCGGCCGTGAGCTGGGTCGGCCACGCCACCGTGCTGGCGCAACTCGGCGGGCTCTCGCTCCTGACCGATCCGATCTTTTCGGAGCGCGCTTCGCCGATCGGCTTCGCCGGACCGAAGCGGCACCAGCCGCCGGGCATCGCCATCGATGCGCTGCCGCACATCGACCTCGTGCTCGCCTCGCACAACCACTACGACCATCTCGACGCGGCCTCGGTGCGGGCGCTCAACACGCAGCGCGGCGGGCCGCCGGTCTTCGTCGTGCCGCTGGGCGTCGGCCGCTGGCTGGCCGACCAGGGCGTGCGCAACGGCGTCGAGCTCGACTGGTGGGAAGAGCACCGCGTGGCCGGCGTCGACGTCGCGCTGGTGCCGGCGCAGCACTGGTCGGGGCGCGGCCTCGCCGACCGCATGAAGACGCTGTGGGGCGGCTTTGCCGTGTTCGCGCCGGACTGCCATCTGTTCTACGCCGGCGACACCGCCTACTCGCGCGACTTTGCCGACATCCGCGCGCGCTTCGCCGCGCGGCAGACGGCCGCGGCGGGCGGCGGCTTCGACGTCGCGCTGCTGCCGATCGGCGCCTACGAGCCGCGCTGGTTCATGGCCAACCAGCACGTCAACGTCGAGGAGGCGGTGAAGATCCACCGCGACCTGGGCGCCAAGCGCTCGCTCGGCGTGCATTGGGGCACCTTCGCGCTCACCGACGAAGCGCTCGACGAACCGCCGAGAACCCTGGCGAGGATCCGCTCGGTGCAAAATATTGTCGACGACGAGTTCTTCGTGCTTGCCGTCGGCGAAACGAGGGCCTTGCCAACGCGTCCGGGTCGCTGAGCCCGGGTCCCGGGTCAGGCGGCCGGCTGCACGCGACCTACGGGCTCGTGCCCGCCTTCGCCACGGCCAGCTCGGCCTGGCGCTTCTTCTCGCGCAGTTGCTTGAGCTGCTCTTCCTCGAAGCGCTTGCGCGACTCGTGCATCTGCAGCATCTTCTGGTGCGCGCGGTCCTCGAGATCGGCGGGCTGCGTCATCGGGTTGAGCGAGAGGCCGCCGAACTCGGACGCCTTGGGCTCGCCACGCTTGCTCTTCAGCTTGATGTTCAGGCGCAACTCGTTGGCCGAGTCGGCGTTGCGGATGGCCTCGTCGAAGCTGATCAGGCCTTCGTCGTAGAGGTCGAACAGCGCCGCGTCGAAGGTGCACATGCCGAGCTCGCGCGACTTGGCCATCATGGCCTTGATCTCGTGGAACTCGCCCTGGAAGATGCGCTCGGCGATGGTCGGCGTGTTGAGCAGGATCTCGATCGCCGCCGAGCGGCCCTTGCCGTCCTCGCGGCGCACCAGGCGCTGCGAGACGATCGCGCGCAGGTTGGCCGAGAGGTCCATCAGCAACTGCTTCCTCCGCTCCTCGGGAAAGAAATTGATGATCCGCTCGATGGTCTGGCTGGCGCTGTTGGCGTGCAGCGTGCCCAGGCACAGATGACCGGTCTCGGAGAACGAGATCGCATGTTCCATCGTCTCGGCGTCGCGGATCTCGCCGATCAGGATCACGTCGGGCGCCTGGCGCAGCGTGTTCTTCAGCGCGTGATGCCAGCTCTTGGTGTCGATGCCTACCTCGCGGTGCGTCACCAGCGACATCTGCGACGGGTGCACGTACTCGATCGGGTCCTCGACGGTGATGATGTGGCCGGCCGACGAGCGGTTGCGGTGGTCGATCATCGCCGCCAGCGTTGTCGACTTGCCCGAGCCGGTGGCGCCGACCACGAGCACCAGCCCGCGCTTGGCCATCACCACGTCCTTCAGCACCGGCGGCAGCTTGAGCTTCTCGAAGTTCGGGATCTCCGAGGCGATGGTGCGGATCACCATGCTGACGCAGCGCTGCTGCACCATGACGTTGACGCGAAAGCGCGAGACGCCGGGGATCAAAAGAGCGAAGTTGCACTCCATCTCGTGCTCGAACTCCTCGCGCTGCATCTCGTTCATCAGCGAATGGGCGAGCATGCGCGTCACTTCGGCGCTGAGCTTTTGCGTGCTGAGCGGCTTCATCCTGCCCTGCGTCTTCATGCTCGGCGGAAAGTCGGCGGCGATGAACAGGTCGGAGCCGCCCGCCTGGCTCATGGCGCCGAGCAACTTGTGCATGTAGGCGCGGGCTTGTTCTTCGGTGAAGGCTGCAGTCATGACGGAGAGGTTGCCAGCAAGTGATGATCCGGGTGGGCGAAGCAGCGCGCAAAAAACACGCTTTGTCCTGGCTTCGTCGCAGGCCGGTTCGCCATGAGGTCGGGCGCTACGACGACAGCGTGGCGCGCTCGCTGGCGGGAGAGCCCTCTTCCGCGCCAGGCGGGGCGATCGTCGATGCGCGGCTACGGCGCGGCCGCGTCGGACTCGGCAGCCGCGGCAGGGTCAGCAGGGCGTCACGCACCGCAGCGTCGCGCGGCGACTGGAGATAGCCGCGGATGCGCCGCCCGAAGAATGCGCTGACGACGTTCGGGCCGCGCACCGGCACGGGTGCGACCTCGGCCCGGCCGGTCGGCAGCATGACGTAGTAGTGGCAGCGACCCGACCACAGTTCCTCGACGACGCGCTGCCTGGACATGGCGCCGCCGACGGTCCAGACATGGGTGATGTGCTGCGGTTGATCGCCCCCCTCGAGCGATACCGCGATGATCCGTACGTCCGACATCGGAGCCGACCCGCTGAGCAACGTGGACACGCACTGTAGGCGGCGAGCTCCGGGCGCGTGAACCGCTCGTGCGGGTCTTGCAACAAAACGTGACCCGTTTCACTTTTTCGCGCGTCGTAGCCCGATCGCGCGGCGCGGCCTTCAGCGACGCGTGCGCTCTCGATGCTCGCGCAGCATGCGGTCGACGCATTCGCCGAGCAGGCGTGCCTCGCACGGCTTGGGCAGGAACGCGTCGTAGGCGTCGAAGCCGCAGCGCACGGTGGCTTCCTCGAGGCTGGTGTGCATCGCGATCATCGAAGAGCAGGTGCGCGGGTCGCCGCGCAAGGCGCGCCCCAGGGCGAGGCCGTCCATGCCGGGCATGTCGACGTCGAGGATGACGGCGTCGAAGCTCTCGGCCCGCGTCGCTTCGAGTGCGGCATGGCCGCTGTCGACGGCTTCGACGCTGTAGCCGAAGGCTTCGAGCGAGGCCGTGACGAGCTCGCGCATGACCGGCGAGTCGTCCACCGTCAGAACCCGGCCGCGCGATGGCGGCTCGTCGATCGATCGCATCGGCCAAAGCTTAGCGAGGAGTGCGGCGTTCGAACAGCCCATCGCCGGCCCGAATCGTCGCCCAGGCGCGCGTTGCCGAAAAACGAGGCAACGCGTCGGCGCGCGATGCGAATAGCGGCTCTGCGAGGTTTGTGCTCAGGTTATGCACAAACTTGTCCACCCGAACGGCGTGAAACTTTTTTTTCAGCGCTGGGCGATCGCGGCGATGCCCTCGCTCCGCTTCGGGTCAGCGGCCGGCGGCCGGCGGCCGGCGTCAAAGCCCGAACCAGCGCGCCTTGCGGCTCGAGCCGAACATCTCCTTGTCGGCGCGCATGGCGACGTCGGGCTCGTAGTAGGTGCCGGTCGGCCTGGGCCCGGAGAAGAAGTCGACGTCGACGCGGCCGATGCGGCCGCCGCCGAACTCGATGTAGCACGAGCCCGCGCCGCCGTAGAGGCTGGCGTCGCCGGTGCCACGGACGCGCGCGACCAGCGCGGTGCCGACCGCCCTGGCCGCACCCTCGGCGAACACGCCCGCCTTGGGCGTGCCCGTGTTGGCAAGGTCGCCCACTGCGTAGACATTGGCAAACTTCGTCTCCAGCGTTCTCGGGTTCACCGGCACCCAGCCGCCCTCGGCCATGCCACTGGCCTCGACCACGGCCGGCGCGCGATGCTTCGGCACGCCGAGGAAAAGGTCATAGGCGAGCTCGCTGCCATCGTCGAGCGTGGCAACATGGCGGCCGGCGTCGACCGACGCGACACGGCGATTCGGCATGAAGGTGATGTCGCGCTCGGCAAAGGCCGCGATCAACGCCTTCGAGGTCTCGGGCGAAGGCGGCACCGGGCTCGGCAGGGGCAGGACCATGGTGATCCGGCACTGCTCGCGCAGGCCGCGCGTCATCAGGTAGTCGTGCATCATGAGGGCGCATTCGCTGGGTGCCGGCGGGCACTTGAACGGCGCGCCGCACACGCCGATGAGGACGTGGCCTTTCGAAAAGGTGGGCAGCACGCCGCGCAGCCGGTTCGCGCCGGCCACCGAATAGAACTCTTCGGCGTCCTGCAGTCCCGGCGTCGCCGCGATGTCGTAGTCGGCACCGAGCGCCACCACCAGGTAGTCGCAGTGGTGCGTGCCGGCGTCGGTGCTGACGCGGCGCGTCGCCGGGTCGATGGCGGTGACGGTTTCGCGCAGCAGGCGCACGCCGGGCTTGACGAAATGACGATAGGGCAGGCGCACGGCATCGAGCGTGGCGTGACCGAACATCACGTCGAGCTTGGAATAGCCGAAGACGAACGAGTCGCTCTTGTCGATCAGCGTCACCTCGACCTCGTGGCCGAGCGACTCCGACAGGATCGTGCAAAGCTCCATGCCGCCGAAGCCGGCGCCCAGGACGGTGATGCGGATCGTCATGCTGTCTTTCCCCTCGATGAAAGGCGCGCGCTCGGGCGCGCCAGGTAGAACCATTCGTGGCCGGCTTCGGCGCCCGGGTTCGGGAACACCACGTAGCCGTCGAAGGGCGCGACGATGGCGCTGCCGTCGTGTCGCGTGCCAATCGCCTCGCCCTGCGCCACGGCATCGAAGCTGCGCCACGACTTCACGAAGGCGTCGCCCGGATGCAACTTGTCGACGACTTCGCAGAGGCTCAGGCATTCGACCCGCGTCGGCGGCGGATCGGGCGCATCGACGAGGCGCAGATGCGCCAGCGTGGCGAGGATCGCGCGATAAGCAACCCCGGGCGCCTCGGCATCGTCGTGCTGCCCGCATTCGAGCGTGACCGCGCAGCCCCCGGCAGCGCGCATGTACTCGGTGGTGCCGATACCGTAGCGCGGGTCGAGGTCGAGCGTCGCGTCGGGAAACGATGCGGCGATCTCGCGGCGGCGCGCGACACCGGCGGCGTAGGTGCCGAGCCAGCCGTCGACGGCGCGGCCCACGCCCAGGCGCAAGGCCAGGGCCTCTTCGCGCGCGGCCTGCGCGAAAGGCTCGAGCGGCCCGTCGTTGTCGGCTGGGCCCATGAACACGAAGGGCGTGCCGGGCGAGGTGAAGGAGTGCAGGTCGAGCAGGACTTCGTGCGCCGCGAGCAGGGGACAGATCCAGTTGGCGACGTGATCCTCGAAGTCGCGCGGCGTATCGGTCGGCGCCAGCTTGCGGTTCAGGTTGCGATCGCCGGCGCGGCGTTGATGCGCGTAGGCGAGCGCATTGGTCACCGGCACCAGCGTCAGGCGGCCGGCGGACAGGCGCAGCGCGCCGGCGTCGAGCTCGCCGATCACTCGCTCGATGGCACGCGTGCCGCAGGTCTCGTTGCCGTGCACGGCGCCGAGGACGATGAGGCGCGAACCAGGTTGCGTGCCCGCGTACGAGACTGATTTGAACGGATGCATCGCGGCCATCGTATCGGAGAGAGATGCGCCGCCGAACGTCAGGCCGCCTTCAACGCAAACACCGGCATCGCAGTCGCGCTACCCGGCAGGGTCGCTGACGACAGGCTCTCGGTCGGGGCACGCCTGGACAGCGCAGCGTTCGTCGCGCCGTCGATAAGCACGGAACGCGCGCGCTGCATCGCCAGCGCCTCGAGCGCGGCCGCGCGCTGCACGGCCGCGCCGACCGAGACGTAAGACGCGCGACGCGGTGTGCCGGCATGGCCGGCCGTGACCTCGCCGCTGGCGATGCCGATGCCGAGGCCGATCGACGGCTTGCCCGACGCCGCGCGCTCAGTGTTGAACATCGCGGCCAGCTCGATCATCTCGAGCGCCGATTGCACCGCCGCCCACGGCGCGCCGCCTTCACCGCGCGCCGGCTCGGGCAGGCCGAACACGGCCGTCATCGCGTCGCCCGTGAGCTGCTGCACGAGGCCGCCATGACCTTCGACGGCGTCGACCATCAGCGTGCTCCAGTTGCCGAGCAACTCGAGCGTCTCTTGCGCCGGCATCGACGCGGCGAGCGCGTCGATGTCGCGCAGGCGCGCGACGAGCAGCGTCGCCTCGGCGCGGCGACCGCCCGGGACACCGCCCGGCGCCTGCGCGCCGTCTGGCAAGTCGGGCGCCAGGCGGGCCAACAACTCGCGTTGCCGGTCGCGCAGGCGCTTGCGTTCGAGGCTCGAATCGACGCGTGCCTTGAGCAGCACCGGGTTGACCGGCTTGTGCAGAAAGTCGTCGGCACCCAGCTCGATGCAGCGCGCAACCTGGGCGGCGCCTTCGAGCGAACTCGTGACGATGACCGGAATCTCGCGCAAGGCAGGGTCGTCGGCGCGTTGCCCCAGGAGGTCGAAGCCGTCCATCTCGGGCATCTCGATGTCGAGCAACAGAAGGTCGAAGCGCTCGGCGCGGAGCTTGCCGAGTGCGCTGCGCCCGTTGTCGGCGCTCGCTACCTCGTGCCCCATCAGCTCGAGCGACCGGCACAGCAACAGCCGGTTGACCTTGTTGTCGTCGGCGACGAGCAGCCGCGCCTTCGGCAGCGACGCGTCGCCGGCGCGCTCGTGCACGCGAGGCGGCGTCTTCGGTTGGACCGCGGACGGTGCCGACGATGCCGCTGCCGCCGCGACCGTGAACTGATAGCCGCGACCGGGCACCGTGGCGATCGCCTGCGCGCCGAGCACCTTGCGCAAGGCCGAGATCTGTACCTGCAGGTTGTTTTCCTCGACGACGAGGCCGGGCCAGACGACGTCGATCAGTTCGTCCTTGGAGACGACGCGGTCGCGTCGCGCCACCAGCGCGGCGAGCAGGTCAAAGGCGCGGCTGCCGAGAGAGACGGGCTGGCCATCGACGTGGAGGCGTCGCTCGGTGGTCAGGATCTCGAAGCGGCCGAACGAGCCGGCATCGCGCAAGGGAGAGGTCGCGCTCATGGCCGGGCCATCGCCTGCAAGGCCGCGAGCGCGGTCTCGAATTCGCGCGCCAGCGCGTCGACCGCGACGCGGCTCGCGGCGCCGATCCCGTTCAGCTCGAGCTCGCGCGCCATCGCCGCCAGCCGCGTCGCGCCGAAGGTGCTGCTGTTGCTCTTCAACGAATGCGCGGCGCGCCGGAAGCGCTCGGCGGCGCCGGCCGCGAGCGCGCTGCGCATCTCGGCGATCAACGGCGGCGCCTCGACGCCGAAGGTGTCCACCAGCTCGGCGACGAAGTCGGCGCCGGCATTGGCCTGCAGTTCGTCGAAGGTGTGCGGGTCGATGGCGGCATCGGTGGTCATGGGCTTGGCATCCTAGGCGTTGCTTCGGGGTCGGGTCGCGGCGAGCGAGCCGATCAGCTCGTCGACGCGGATCGGCTTGGTGATGTAGTCGTCCATGCCGGCCGCCAGGCATGCCTCTCGGTCGCCCTGCATCGCGTTGGCGGTCATGGCGACGATGCGCGGGCGCTCGCCGTTCGGCCAGCGCGCGACGATGCGACGGGTCGCCTCGAGCCCGTCCATCTCGGGCATCTGCACGTCCATC
>JBBRLS010000042.1:0-39602 GCA_038231215.1 Burkholderiales bacterium
CACCGTGAAAGGGTGGTGTCCTAGGCCTCTAGACGAAGGGGACTCACGTCGACTCTTTGGTGGAGGTAAGCGGGATCGAACCGCTGACCTCTTGCATGCCATGCAAGCGCTCTCCCAGCTGAGCTATACCCCCATCGATTCGTCAGGAAAACCGAAGATTATAGCGAGGCTGGCGCGATCGCCCGAAGCCGCTCCAGCACCGCGCCGCGAGGGAACAACGCCAGCACCGCGTCGAGCGAGGGCGTCTGCGCACGGCCACAAACGACGACACGGACCGCCGGCGCGAGCTGCCCCATCTTCAGGCCGTGCGCGGCCAGCGTTTCCTTCACCGCGGCGGCGATGCCGGGCGTTGTCCACTCGGCGCCTTCGAGCTTGCCGGCAAGCGTCACCAAAGCCGGGCGAACGGCGTCGATGACGTGCTGGGCCAGGTCCTCGGCGCTCGGCGTCACGGGCGAGAAGAACATCGCCAGCCAGCCCGCCAGTTCGGCGCCGGTGTTGCATCGGTCCTTGAACAGAGCGCAAGCTCGGCCCAGCCACTCGTCGTCATTTGTCGCGATGTCGCGCTTCGCGAGCTGCGACTTCGCAAGCGCCTTGAGCGTGTCGCCGGGCAGCGCCTTCAGGTAATGCGCATTGACCCAGGCGAGCTTGGCCGCGTCCCATTGCGCGGGGTGCTTGGCGAGATGGCTGCCGTCGAACCAGGCGACCATCTGCTCGCGGCTGAACAGCTCCTCGTCGCCGTGGCTCCAGCCCAGGCGCGCCAGATAGTTGAGCATGGCCTCGGGCAGGAAACCCTCGTCTTCGTACGCCGTGACACTGACGGCGCCCTTGCGCTTGGAGAGCTTGTGTCCGTCGTCGCCCAGGATCACGGGCACGTGCGCGAACATCGGCAAAGGCGCGCCCAAGGCGTGGAAGAGATTGATCTGCCACGGCGTGTTGTTGACGTGCTCGTCGCCACGAAACACGTGGCTGATCTTCATGTCCCAGTCGTCGACGACGACAGCGAAGTTGTAGGTCGGTACGCCATCCGCGCGGACGATGACGAGGTCGTCGATCTCGCGGTTCGAGATCGCGATCGGCCCTTTGACCAGATCGTCCCAGCTCACCATGCCGTCGGGCGGATTGCGAAAGCGCACGACCGGCGCGACGCCGGCAGGCAGCGCCGGCAAGGTCTTGCCCGGCTCGGGGCGCCAGCGGCCGTCGTAGAGCGGCTTCTCGCCGCGCGCACGCTGCGCTTCGCGCATCGCCTCGAGCTCCTCGGGCGTGGCGTAGCAGTGGTAGGCGCTGCCGTCGGCGAGCATGCGCTCGACCACCTCGCGATAGCGGTCCAGCCGCTGCATCTGGTAGATCGGGCCTTCGTCGTGATCGAGGCCCAGCCAGCGCATCGATTCGAGAATCTGCGCCACCGACTCTTCGTTCGAGCGGGCGACGTCGGTGTCCTCGATGCGCAGCACGAAGGTGCCGCCGTGATGTCGCGCAAAGGCCCACGAGAAGAGCGCCGTGCGGGCCGTGCCCAGATGCAGGAACCCGGTCGGCGAAGGCGCGATGCGCGTGCGCACCTGGCCGTGCACCACCGGCGTGTGCGAGGTGCCGCTCACAGGCTGCCGAGGCCGCGCAACAGATCGGCCTGGATGTCTTCGATGTCGTCGAGGCCGACCGCCACGCGCACCATGCCCTGCACGATGCCGGCGGCCTGGCGTTGATCTTCGGTGAGGCGCCCGTGCGAGGTACTCGCCGGATGCGTGATCGTCGTCTTGGTGTCGCCGAGGTTGGCGGTGATCGAGATGATCTCGGTCGAGTCGATGACGTGGAAGGCGTTCTTGCGTGCCACGGCGGCGTCGGCCTTGGGCGCGCGGACGACGAACGAGACGACGGCCCCGCCGCTGCCGCGCTGCTGCGCCATCGCCAGCGCGTGCTGCGGGTGCGAGGCCAGCCCGGGGTAGTAGACGCGCTTGACGTTCGGCTGCGCCTCGAGCCATTGGGCCAGCGCGAGCGCGCGCGTGCTCTGCGCCTCCATGCGGATCGACAGCGTCTCCAGGCCCTTCAGCACGACCCAGGCGTTGAACGGCGAGAGCGTCATGCCGGCGCTGCGCATGACGGGAACGAACTTCTCGTTGACGAGCTGCTCGCTGGCGCAGATGGCACCGGCGATGACGCGGCCCTGCCCGTCGAGGTACTTGGTGCCCGAGTGGATGACGAGGTCGGCGCCGTACTCGACGGGACGCTGCAGCGCCGGCGTGCAGAAGCAGTTGTCGACAGCGAGCCAGGCCTTGGCGTCGCGGGCGATCTGCGCGAGCGCGCGGATGTCGCACACCTCGGTGAGCGGATTGGTCGGCGACTCGGCGAACAAGAGCTTGGTGTTCGGCTTCACCGCGGCCTGCCAAGCGGCCACGTCGGTCTGCGAGACGAAGCTCGTCTCGACGCCGAACTTGGCGAACTCGCGCCCGAACAGCATCACCGTCGAGCCGAACACGCTCTGCGAGCAGATGACGTGGTCGCCGGCCTTGAGCAGACCCATGCCGAGCAGCAGGATCGCGCTCATGCCCGACGAGGTGGCGATGCACGCGCCCATGCCTTCCATCGCCGCCAGGCGGCGCTCCATCATCGTCACCGTCGGGTTGGTGAAGCGCGAGTAGATGAAGGCTTCTTCCTCGTTGGCGAAGCGCGCTGCGGCGGTGGCCGCGTCGGGCTGCACGAAGCTGCTCGTGAGAAAGAGCGCCTCCGAGTTCTCGCCCCAGGCGCTCGGCGGCAGGCCTTCGCGCACGGCCAGCGTGTCGAGTCGCGTGCCGGGCGGCAAGGCGACGCGCGGAATCTTTCCTGCGGCCATCAGGCGGCTTCCGCGGCGCTCTGCAGCGCGAGGCGCGAGCGGTCGTCGTTGGTGGCGTCTTCTTCGTCGCCTTGCGCGTTGCGTTGCGCCGCGATCGCCGCGAACTCGTCGGCAGTGACGTCGCCGGTGATGTAGTGGCCGTCGAAGCACGAAGCCTCGAAGCCGTCGAGCTTGGGGTTCAATGCCGCGACGACGCGCTTCATCGCCGCCACGTCCTGGTAGATCAGCGCATCGGCGCCGATGAACTGGCGGATCTCCTCGATCGTGCGGCCGTGCGCCACCAGCTCGTCCTTGGTCGGCATGTCGATGCCGTAGATGTTCGGGAAACGCACCGGCGGCGCGGCCGAGGCGAGGTAGACCTTCTTCGCGCCAGCGTCGCGCGCCATCTGCACGATCTCCTTCGAGGTCGTGCCGCGCACGATCGAATCGTCGACGAGAAGCACGTTGCGGCCCTTGAACTCGACCTCGATGGCGTTGAGCTTTTGCCGCACGCTCTTCTTGCGCACGCCCTGCCCCGGCATGATGAAGGTGCGCCCGACGTAGCGGTTTTTGACGAAGCCCTCGCGATAGGGCTTGCCGATCTTCTGCGCGAGCTGCATGGCCGAGGGCCGGCTCGACTCGGGGATCGGGATGACGACGTCGATCTCGTTCGGCGGCATCGTCGAGATCAGGCGCTGAGCCAGCGTCTCGCCGAGGTTGAGTCGCGCCTGGTAGACCGAGACGCCGTCCATGATGGAGTCGGGCCGCGCCAGGTAGACGTACTCGAACATGCAGGGGTTGAGGCTCGGGTGCTCGGCGCACTGCCTGGAGTGGATGCGGCCTTCAAGGTCGATGAAGATCGCCTCGCCGGGTGCCACGTCGCGCGTCAGCGTATGGCCGGTGCCGACGATGGCTACCGATTCGCTCGCCACCATCACCTCGGGCCCGTCGGGGCCAACGCCCTCGCCGAACGAGAGCGGGCGGATGCCGTACGGGTCGCGAAACGCGAGCAGGCCCTGGCCGGCGATCAGCGCCACCACCGCGTAAGAGCCCTTGATGCGGCCGTGTACCGCGCTCACCGCGGCGAACACTTCGTCGGGCGTGAGCTGCCATTCGCGCGCCGCGCCTTCAAGCTCGTGCGCCAGCACGTTGATGAGCACCTCGGTGTCGCTGCCGGTGTTGATGTGCCGGCGGTCGACGTCGAACAGCTCCTGCTTCAGCGTCTGCGCGTTGGTGAGGTTGCCGTTGTGCACGAGGACGATGCCGTAGGGCGCGTTGACATAGAAGGGTTGCGCCTCTTCCTCGCTCCAGGCGTTGCCCGCCGTCGGGTAGCGCACCTGGCCCAGGCCCACCGTGCCCGGCAGTGCGCGCATGTTGCGCGTGCGAAAGACGTCGCGAACCATGCCGCGCGACTTCTGCATGAAGCACTTGGTGCCCTGCATGGTGACGATGCCGGCCGCGTCCTGGCCGCGATGCTGCAGCAGCAGCAAGGCGTCGTAGATCAACTGATTGACCGGCGCTTTCGAGATCACTCCGACGATTCCACACATGGCTCAGATCCTCGACTTCATGTCTCTTTGGCAGCGCCTCGCTGCGGCGGTGCCGTCGTGCCGGGCAGCAGCGGCAACAAGCCCTGCAGCACCGATTCCAGCATCTTCGCGCCCACCGAGTCTTCCCAGGCTTTCGTACGGGCCGACGGCATGTAGGTGACCAGCGTGGCGAACACGAGCAGCACGACGACACCCCGCACCACGCCGAACACCGCGCCGAGCAGACGATCGAGTGGGCGCAGCGGCGTCACGCCGATCAGCATCGACACGACGCGCGCCAGCAAGCTCCAGACGATCAGCACGACGATGAAGGCAGATGCGAACGCCACGCCCTGATTCAAGAGCGTGCCTGCCGCGCCGATCGGCAGGTGCGACGCGACCCAGGGCTGCAGCCAGCGCGCTGCGAAGTAGGCGACGAACCAGCCGGCCAGCGACAGCAGCTCGAAGGTCAGGCCGCGCACCAGGCCGACCACCGCCGAGATCGCCAGGATGCCGAGCATTGCAAGATCGACCCAGCCGAGCGCCAGCCATTCCATGCCCTAGAGGGTCAGCACGACGGCAGCGAGGCCCGCCGCCTTCGCCTTGGCGAGCGCCGCGTCGGCTTCGCCGCGCGAAGCGAACGGACCGACGCGCACGCGGATGCGGCTGCCCGAGGGCGTCTGCGCGACTTGCGTATAGGTCTTGAGGCCGAGCTTGTCGACCTTGAGGCGGGTCTCGCGTGCCGCCTCGGCGTCGGCGAAAGCGCCGACCTGGACGACGAAGCGCGTCGACTCGGCGGTCGATGCCGGGCGACCTTCGAGCAGGGCGCGGGCGCGCTCGCCGTCGGCGCTCTTCGGCAGCTCGGCAACGGACGGAGACGAGGCGATCGCCGCTGGCGACGCGGCCCGTGCCACGGCGCGCGGCGCGACCTCGCGCCCGGCCTCGCTGCGCGACTCGGTGATGATTTCCTCGGCCGGCTTGGGCTCGGCGCGCGCCGGCACGGGCGGCCGCGAGGGTGGTGCAACGACGGCTGCGGCCGCCGTCGCACTGGCCGGCGAAGGCGCGACCAGCGGCGGCAGCGCGTCCTTCTTCGGAATCTCGATCGGAATGTCGACGGGGATCGGTCGCGGCTGCGTCTCGAATACCAGCGGAAAGCCGATGATGCCGATGGCGAGCAAGACGATCGCGCCGATCAGTCGCTGACGTGCACGCGTTCGTGCCTGCTGCACGGGATCGGCGGGCGCCGTGGCGCTGGAGGCTGGTTCGCTCTTCTGCTTGAACATTCAAGGCCCGGGTCTTGTCAGCGAACCGGCTTTAACCCGCGTGGCGTCCGCCTTGGCGCGGCAGGCCGTGGGCGAGGATGCCACCCACGGTGTAGAAGGAGCCGAAGACAACGATTCTATCAACCGGGTCGGCAGCAGCCAGCGCCGCGGCCAGGGCCTCGTGCGGCGTGGCATGCAGGGCGACAGGGCCGACACCGCCCGCCTTCTGCACATGGGTCAGGGCGGCCGCGAGCTCGGCGGCGCTGGCGGCGCGCGGCGTCGGCAGGTCGGTGAAATGCCAGGCATCGACGAGCGGCGCCATGCGCGCCAGGATGGCCACGGCGTCCTTGTCGCGCATCGCTCCGAACACGGCGTGCGTGCGCGCAAAGAACCCCATCTGGTCGAGGTTCTGCGCCAGGGCTGCGATCGAATGAGGGTTGTGCGCGACGTCGAGCACGATCACCGGCTGCCCGGCCACGACCTGGAAGCGACCGGCCAGCTCCACGGTCGCGAAGCCGCTGCGCACCGCCTGCGCGCTGACGGGAAGGCGCTCGCGCAAGACCTCGAAGACCGCGAGCACGCCGGCCGCGTTGAGCAACTGGTTGGCGCCGCGCAGCGCCGGGTAGGCGAGGCCGCTGTAGCGCGTCGCCCTGCCCTCCCAGCTCCACTGCTGGCGATCGCCCGCGGTGCGAAAGTCGATACCGGCGCGCCACAGGTCGGTACCGACGCCGCGCGCTTCGTCGATCACGCTCTTCGGCGGCACCGGGTCGCTGATGACGGCCGGCTTGCCGCGGCGCAGGATGCCGGCCTTCTGGCGGCCGATCGTCTCGCGGTCGGGGCCGAGGAATTCGGCGTGGTCGATGTCGATGCTGGTGAGCACGGCGCAATCGGAGTCGAAGGCGTTGACCGCATCGAAACGGCCGCCGAGCCCGACCTCGAGGATGACGATCTCGGGCGCCGAAGCGGCGATCAGCCGGGCGATGGCGAGCAGCGTGAACTCGAAGTAGGTGAGCGAGATGTCGCCGCGCGCCGATTCGACGGCCTCAAAGTGCGGCACCAGCTCGTCGGCCGTGGCCAGCCGGCCGTCGATGCGGCAACGCTCCTCGAAGTGGACGAGGTGCGGCTTGGAGAACAGACCGACGCGATAGCCCGCGGCGAGCGCGATCGACTCGAGCATCGCGCAGGTCGAGCCCTTGCCGTTGGTGCCGCCGACAACCACCACGGGCGTCCCTGGCTCGAACTGCAATCCGAGCCGCGCCTTGACGGTGGCGACTCGCTCGAGTGTCAGCTCGATGGTCTTGGGGTGCAGGCGCTCGCAGTGCGCGAGCCAATCGTCGAGCGATAGTGTCATCCTGAGCGCGAGCGAAGGATCTCGACGCCTCGCCAGCCCGGATCCTTCGCTTCGCTCAGGATGACATTCTTCAGGCGACGGCGTCGGAAGGCAGGCGCTCGAGCATCGCGATCTGGCGCGCGATGACGGAGCGCAGCTCGCGGCGGTCGACGATCATGTCGATGGCGCCGGTCTGGAGCAGGAACTCCGAGCGCTGAAAGCCTTCGGGGAGCTTCTCGCGCACCGTGTTCTCGATGACGCGCGGCCCGGCGAAGCCGATCAGGGCTTTCGGCTCGGCGATGACGATGTCGCCGACGAAGGCGAAGCTGGCCGAGACGCCGCCCATCGTCGGGTCGGTGAGGACGCTGATGTAGGGCAGGCCGGCCTTGGCAAGCCGCGTCAGCGAAGCATTGGTCTTGGCCATCTGCATCAGGCTGAGCAGGCCTTCCTGCATGCGCGCGCCGCCCGTGGCGGTGAAGCAGATGAAGGCGGTCTTCTGCTCGATCGCCGTATGCACGCCGCGCACGAAGCGCTCGCCGACCACCGAGCCCATCGAGCCGCCCATGAAGTCGAACTCGAAGCACACGGCGACCACGGGCAAGGTCATCAGCGCGCCGCCCATGACGATGAGCGCATCGGTCTCGCCGGTGTTCTCGAGCGCGTCTTTCAAGCGCTCGGGGTACTTCTTGCTGTCCTTGAACTTGAGGGCGTCGACCGGGATGACTTCCTGCCCGATCTCGTAGCGGCCTTCGGCGTCGAGAAAGGCATCGAGGCGGGCGCGCGCACCGATCCGGAGATGATGGCTGCACTTCGGGCAGACGTACATGTTCTTCTCGAGATCGGTCTTGTAGAGCACCGTCTCGCAGGCCGGGCATTTGATCCACAGCCCCTCGGGCACCGTGCGCCGCTCGCTCGGATCGGTCGGCTGGATCTTGGGTGGAAGAAGTTTTTCGAGCCAGCTCATGAAGCGGTTCCTTGACTTGCCCTCTCTCCCGCGCGCGGGAGAGAGCTGGGGTGAGGGTCGTCCAGCGCCGCCCGAATCTCGGCGATGAAGCGCCCCGCAATTGTCGGCGCTTCGCCCGGCGCCGCCGCTTCGAGCCGCTGCACCAGCGCGCTGCCGATGACGACCGCATCGGCCACGTCGGCCACCGCGCGCGCCGTCTTCGCATCGCGAATGCCGAAGCCGACGCCGACCGGCAGCTTCACGTGCGCCCTGATCCGCGGAATCATCTCTGCCACGGCGGCGATGTCGAAATGTCCCGCGCCCGTCACGCCTTTCAGCGACACATGGTAGACGTATCCGCTCGCCACTTTGGCGACGCTGGCGATGCGCGTATCGGTCGAAGTCGGCGCGACGAGAAAGATCGGATCGATCGCGCGCGCTTTCAACAGCGCCGCGAAGTCCTCGCATTCCTCGGGCGGATAGTCGACGACGAGCACGCCGTCGACGCCGGCCGCAATGGCGGCATCGGCGAAGGTTTCCCGGCCGTAGCGCTCGATCGGATTGCCATAGCCCATGAGGACGACTGGCGTCTTCGCATCGCCGGCGCGGAACTCGCGCACCGCGGCGAGCACCTGCGCCATGCCGATGCCGCGCGCCAGCGCCCGCTCGCTCGCCTTCTGGATGACCGGGCCGTCGGCCATCGGGTCGCTGAACGGGATGCCGAGCTCGATGATGTCGGCGCCGGCAGCGGCCATCGCCTTCATGATGGCCGCGGTGCCTTCGGCGTCGGGGTCGCCGACGGTGACGTAGGGGATAAGCGCCTTGCGGCCGCGATCGCGCAGCGCGGCGAAGGTGGCGTCGATGCGGCTCATAGGTGCACCGCTCGCGCGTCGAGATCGGCGACGGTGGCGATGTCCTTGTCGCCGCGACCCGAGAGGTTGACGAGCAGGTGCTGGTCGGAGCGCATCGACGGCGCCAGCTTCATCGCGTAGGCCACGGCGTGGCTCGACTCGAGCGCGGGAATGATGCCCTCCGTGCGGCACAGCCGATGAAACGCGGCGAGCGCGTCGTCGTCGCCGATGGCCACGTATTCGGCGCGGCCGATGTCGTGCAGGTAGGCGTGCTCGGGACCGACGCCCGGGTAGTCGAGGCCGGCCGAGATCGAATGCGTCTCGATGATCTGGCCATCGCTGTTCTGCAGCAGATAGGTGCGATTGCCATGCAGCACGCCGGGGCTGCCAGCGGAGATCGAGGCGGCGTGCCGGCCCGTCTCGAGCCCTTCGCCGGCTGCCTCGACGCCGATCAGCCGCGTCTTCTCATGGCCGATGTAGGGATAGAAGATGCCCATCGCATTGCTGCCGCCGCCGACGCAGGCGATCACCGCATCGGGCTGTCGGCCGATCATCTCGGGCATCTGCACCAGGCACTCGTCGCCGATGACGCGCTGGAAGTCGCGCACGATCGTCGGATAAGGGTGCGGGCCGGCGACGGTGCCGATGATGTAGAAGGTGTTCTCGACGTTCGTCACCCAGTCGCGCAGCGCCTCGTTGAGCGCGTCTTTGAGCGTCTTGGAGCCGCTTTCGACCGGCACCACCGAGGCGCCGAGCAGGTTCATGCGATAGACGTTCTGCGCCTGGCGCTTGATGTCCTCGCTGCCCATGTAGACGACGCACTCGAGGCCGTAGCGGGCGCAGATCGTCGCCGTCGCCACGCCGTGCTGGCCGGCACCGGTCTCGGCGATGACGCGCGGCTTGCCCATGCGCCGCGCCAGCATCGCCTGGCCGATCGTGTTGTTGATCTTGTGCGCACCGGTGTGGTTGAGGTCTTCGCGTTTCAGGTGGATCTGCGCGCCGCCGAGCTCGCGCGACAGTCGGGCGGCGTGATAGATCGGGCTGGGCCGGCCCACGTAGTGAGCGAGCTCGGAGCGGTATTCGGCGTCGAAGGCGGGGTCGGCCTTTGCGGCCTCGTAGCAGGCCTTCAACTCGTCGAGGGCATGGATAAGCGTCTCGGCGACGAAGCTGCCGCCATAGGGGCCGAAATGCCCGCTCGCGTCGGGCTGGTGATAGTCGAGCATGGAAAGACTTTCAGGAGATCGAGGCGTCGATCCTTGAATCGGCGTCTCGAACGGCATCGCAGAAGGCGCGGATCGCCGCGGCGTCTTTCACGCCGCGCGACGACTCCACGCCGGAGGAAACGTCAACGGCCCAGGGCCGGACCTCCAGGATGCCGCTGCCGACGTTTGCGGCATGCAATCCACCAGACAAAACGAGCCGATGGGGAACGGCGCGGGGAACGAGCGACCAATCGAAGACCTTTCCACTGCCGCCATAAGTCTCGACATTGGCGTCGAGAAGAAGGCCCTGGGCCTCGCTGAAGCGGCGCGCGAAGTCTAGCAAATCGAAGCCGGGCGCCATGCGTGCTGCCTTCAGGAAGGGGCGCCCTGCGGCAGAGCATTCGGTCGCGCTTTCGTCGCCGTGAAATTGCAGCACGAGGTTCGGAATCGCCGCGGCGGCAGCGGCGATCGTCGCCGGCTCGGCGTTGACGAAGAGGCCGACCGGCGTCACGTAAGGCGGCAGGTCGCGCGCCAGCACGGCGGCGCGCTCCACGGTCACGCAGCGCGGGCTGCCGGGATGAAAGACGAAGCCGACCGCGTCGGCTCCGGCGTCGACGGCCGCGGCGACGTCTTCAGGCCGCGAGACGCCGCAGATCTTGATTCGCGTGCGCGCGCTCATCTCGAAGCGGCAGGCCGCGAGCCGCCTTCATGGCAGCCAGGACATGGCCGGCGTTTGCTCGGGGATCGCATGGACGGCATCGTAGTACGGGCCGAGGAAGTAGAGGCCGTCGGGGGCGAAAGTCGCTGCGGCCAGGGCACGGTCCTTCTGCTCGAGCACGCCAGCCAGCCAGGCCGCGTCGCGCAGGCCGCTGCCCACCGCGATGAGACAGCCCATGAGGTTGCGGATCATGTGATGGAGGAAGGCGTCGGCATCGAAGTCGAAGCGCCAGTAGTCGCCGCGCCGCGCGATATCGACCGAGCGCATCGTCTTCACCGGCGTCGGCGCCTGGCATTCGGCGGAGCGAAAGGCACTGAAGTCGTGGGTGCCGATGAGATGCCGCGAGGCGACGCGCATGGCGTCGCCGTCGAGCTTGCGAAACGCCCATCCGACGTGCCCGGATTCGAGTGCGGGCCGGATCCGCGATTCGAGCAGCACGTAGACGTAGCGCCGGCCGATCGCGCTGCCGCGCGAGTGGAAGGCATCGCTGGTGAAGCGGCACCACTGCACGGCGATGTCGTCGGGCAGGTAGCGGTTCATGCCGCGTATCCACGCTTCTTCGGCGCGCTGCACGGGCGTGTCGAAGTGGACGACCTGGTTGAGCGCATGCACGCCGGTATCGGTGCGGCCGGCCGAGATGCAGCGCAGCGGATGGTCGGCGAAAGCCGCGAGCGCGGTCTCGACGTGATCCTGCACCGTCTGCCCGCCGGGCTGGCTCTGCCAGCCGCGGTAGGCCGAGCCTCGATAGGCGATGCCGAGTGCCACTCGCATGGCGTTCCTTCGAACGGGAGCGCCGTGCGGCGCCCCGATCAGCTCAGGTCGTCGAGCATCCCCTGCGCCTTGGTCTTGGTGGCGCCGCTCGCCGTGGCCAGGACTTCGCGCAGCAAGTCGCGGGCGCCGTCCTTGTCGCCGATGCGCTGGAACTCCTCGGCCAGCTCGAGCTTGCGCGCCAGCGGATCGCGTTGCGTGTCGTCCTCGACGAAGGGGCGCTCGATGGCGCCGGGGGCCTGCGTCTTGTCGTTGTCGAGGTCGAGCGTGATGCCGGAGAGGTCGAAGGTCAGCGGCTCGTCGCGATGGTCGGGCCCGCCCGACGTCGGCTCGTTCGACATCAGCGGCATCTTTTGCGTCGAAGGCTGGAACACCGGCGCCGCGCCCGTTCTCGGCGGCACGGACTCGGTGGCGTCGAAAGGCATCGGCCTCGAGGGAACGCCGACCTCCGGGTCGTCGAGGTCGAGGTCGATCCCGCCGAGCTGGCTGTCGTGCAAACCCGAATCCATGCCGACCGACGAGCCGTACTGCGACGGCACGGGAATGATCGACTGCGGCAAGGTGCTCGCGCCGAGCGGCTCGACGATGGTGCCGCCCTCTCCCGGACGCTCGGGCGCGCCGCCGGCGTGATAGAGCGGATTCTCGGGTTCGATCTGCGAGCCGAGGTCCTGGGCCTTGGTCCACTCCTCGCCCTCGCCGCGGGTCAGCGCGAAGAGCTGCGTGGCGAGCAGCTCGAAGCCCTTGATGTCGCGACGCTTGGCGTAGACCTCGAGCAGCTTGCTGCGGATCGCGAGGCGCTCCGGATTGCTGCGCATCGCCTCCTTGAGGATTTCTTCGGCCTGCAGGTCGCGACCGTAAGCGAGGTAGACGTCGGCCTCGGCGACCGGATCGACGTCGCCGATCGCATCGAGCTGCGAGAGCGAGTAGGTCATCGACGACGAGCTGCCGCCGGCGTCGCGCGTGTCGATGCGCTGGCCGCCGCTGGCGCCGAAGAACGAGTCGGGCTGCAGGCGGCTCTCGAGGAACGAGGTCTCGCCGCTGTCCTTCTTCGAGCGCTGCGTGAAGCGATAGATGCCGAACGCGGCGAGCAGCGCGGCCAGCAGGCCGAGGCCTGCATAGAGCGGGTTGCCGAGCAGCGTGTCGACGATGCCCGTCTCGGGCACCGGCGCGGGCTTCGCGACCGGCCGCGACGCGGGACGCGACGCGACGACCACGCTCGCGGGCCGGGCGACAACCGGGCTGCTGCCGGCGCTGGACGAGGCGCTGACGACAGGTGCCGCGGTGATGGCCGCCGACACCGAGGCCGGTGCAGCAGGCGCGGGGGCCGATGCGGGAGCGGCGATCGGCGCCGGTGCCGGCGCGGGTGCCACCGCGGGCGCGGGAGCGGGCGCCGGAGCCGGAGCAGGCGGCGGCGCAGCAGCGACGACCACCGGTGCGGGCGCGGGCGAAGGTGCGGCAGGGCGCACCGAGGCGGCCGGTGCCACCGGCGGCGGTGCCACCGGTGCCGGTGGCGTCGTGCCTTGCAGCTTCTTCAGGTCGGCGAGGTTCTTGTTGAGCTCGGCGACACGCGCTTCGGCGGCCTGGCGCTCGCGCTCCTTGGCGAGGCGATCTTCGGCGCTGCCGGGAACCGCAGCGCCCTTGCTCAGCGTCAGTTTGTCGGGCGTGGTGGCGCTGGCGGTCTTCTTGTCCTCGACCGACGCCTGGACCTTGCCACCGGACGTGCGCGTGCTCGGCTCGGCCTTGGGCACGAGCGTCGAGCCGGCGAGCTTTTGTCGATAGGCGCCGAAGTCGGCGCTCTGCACGGTGATCGTCTTGCGCGCATCGCCGGCAGCGACGGCCTGCGCCGCGTCGGCCGAGGGCACCGACAGCACGACGCCGGCCTTCAGCCGATTCATGTTGTCGCCGCTGAAAGCGCTCGGGTTGGCACGGAACAGCGACACCAGCATCTGGTCGAGCGAAACGCCGGGACGCTGCGTGCGGGCCGCGATCTTCGACAGCGTGTCGCCGGAGCGGACGCGATATTCATCGGCGCCGACGCCGCTGGCGCGGGCACTCTGCGCGGCGTCCCTGTCGCCGCTCGGGCTCTGCGCAGGAGCGCGCGCCGCCTCGCGGCGTTCACGCGCGGCCTGGCGGGCCGCTTCGCGCGCTGCCTCGCGGGCCTCGCGTGCCGAGGCGGCGGCTGACGACGTCGGCGGCAACATGGCCGGGGCGGTCGGTGCCGCGGAAATGATCGGCGAGGTCGTCGTCGCCGCGGCCGCGGGCGGTGCGGCCGGAGCAGCGGCGCGCACGGCTGCCGGCGGATCGAACAGCAGGGTGTATTCGCGAACCAGGCGGCCGGTCGCCCACGAGATTTCTAGGATCACGTCGACGAAGGGCTCCTGGACGCCCTTGTCGCTGACGAGGCGCAGGAAAATGCGCCCGTCAGGGCGCTTCTGCAGCGATGCGCGGGTGGTCTGCAGGACCGGGTTGTAGTCGACACTGGCGGCGCGGTAAGCCTCAGGCGGCGCGACGCGGATCTTCAGGTTGGCCTGCTCGTCGGCCGACATGCTGGTGACCTCGATCTCGGCCTGCATGGCCTCGCCGAGGGCGGACTGCACGGTGAGACGGCCGAGGCCGAGGGCCGACGCCCAGGGAGATGCGAGGGCGAGCATCGCGGCAGCGACGCTCGTCAGCGCGAAGCGCCCCGAGAATTTCAGTTTTCTTTTCAAGGCGTCTCCCGAATGGAAATAGCGGACTCGCATCCGAGCTTGCCGGTCTCGTTGCGGCCCATCGCGCGACCCCAGAAACGGCGGGTCGTAAAGACGGAAAAGACCATAACATCAGCGAGATACGGTAGCAAGCTCATGCAATGGCTGACATTCGCGGAGAGCCCGGTTCCGAGTCTTCTGCACGGCGATGTTGCGGACAGACAACGCGGCGCCGGCTCTCCACGCAATTCATTCAGGCCTCCAGCAGGATTCGCAGCATGCGTCTGAGCGGTTCGGCCGCGCCCCAGAGCAACTGGTCGCCGACCGTGAAGGCGCCGAGATAGCGCTCTCCCATCGCCAGCTTGCGCAAGCGCCCGACCGGAATCTTCATCGTACCGGTCACCGCCACCGGCGTCAGGTCGCGAGATGTGTCGGCCCGTGTATTGGGCACGACCTGCACCCATTCGTTGTCGGCCGCAATCATGGCCTCGATGTCGGCGAGCGGCATGTCGCGCCTGAGCCGGATCGTCAGCGCCTGACTGTGGCAGCGCATGGCGCCGACGCGCACGCAGATCGAGTCGATCGGCACCGGCTCGGCGCCGCCCGTGAAGCCGCGGCCGAGGATCTTGTTCGTCTCGGCGCCGCCTTTCCATTCCTCGAGGCTGGTGCCGTCGCCGCGGTCGGCGTCGATCCACGGAATCAGGCTGCCGCCGAGCGGCACGCCGAAGTTGGCAGTCTCGTCGGCCGACATCGACCGCTGCCGATCGAGCACCTTGCGGTCGATCTCGAGGATCGCCGACTTCGGGTCGGCGAGAAGCGCCTTCACCTCGGCGTTGAGCGTGCCGTACTGGGTGAGCAGCTCGCGCATGTGCTGCGCGCCGCCACCCGACGCCGCTTGATAGGTCGTGCAGGTCATCCACTCGACGAGGTCGGCCTTGAACAGCGCGCCCACGCCCATCAGCATGCAGCTCACGGTGCAGTTGCCGCCGATGTAGTTGCGCACGCCGCGCTTCATGGCGTCGTGGATGACGCCGAGGTTGACCGGGTCGAGGACGATGACGGCGTCGTCCTGCATGCGCAGCGTCTTCGCGGCGTCGATCCAGACGCCGTCCCAGCCCGAGGCGCGAAGGCGCGGATAGACGTCCTTGGTGTACTCGCCGCCCTGCGCGGTGATGACGATGCGGCAGCGCCTCAGCGCCTCGATGTCGTAGGCGTCCTGCAGCCGCGTCTCGTTCCTGGCGTGCTTCGGCGCTTGTCCACCCTTGTCGCTGGTGCTGAAGAAGAGCGGCTCGATCAGGTCGAAGTCGCCTTCGGCTTGCATGCGATCGAGCAGCACGGATCCGACCATGCCTCGCCAACCGACCAATCCTGTGAGTTCCATCGCCTTGCCCTGCCCTTGAAGTGAATGTGCTTCCTTCGGTCCCGTCGGCCGTCAGGCCGGGGAAAGGGCGCGACGAACCGGAGCCGACTAGCTCTTGGTGATCGCCTTTTTGGTGCCGAGCGCGGAGACCACCGCGTCGCCCATTTGCCGCGTGCCGACCTTGGTGCAGCCTTCCGACCAGATGTCGGCCGTGCGCAGCCCGGAGGCGAGCACGTCCTGCACCGCCTGCTCGATGCGAGCGGCGGCGTCCGGCTGGTGGAGGGAGAAGCGAAGCATCATGGCAGAGGAAAGAATTGTAGCGAGCGGATTGGCGAGATCCTTGCCAGCGATGTCGGGCGCGCTGCCGTGGCTCGGCTCGTAGAGGCCCTTGCCGTTGGCGTCGAGCGAGGCCGAGGGCAGCATGCCGATCGAGCCGGTCAGCATCGCCGCCTCGTCGGAGAGGATGTCGCCGAACATGTTGCCGGTGACGACGACGTCGAACTTTTTTGGCGCGCGCACGAGCTGCATCGCCGCGTTGTCGACGTACATGTGGTCGAGGGCGACATCGGGGTATTGCGCGTGCACTTCGGTGACGACGTCCTTCCAGAACTGGAAGGTCTCGAGCACGTTGGCCTTGTCGACGCTGGTCAGCCGCTTGCTGCGCTTCTGCGCGGCGCGAAAGGCGACGTGGGCGATGCGCTCGATCTCGGGCCGCGTGTAGCGCATCGTGTCGAAGGCTTCCTCGGCGCCGGCGAACGGGCCGTCGGGCGAGGCGCGGCGGCCGCGCGGCTGGCCGAAATAGATGTCGCCGGTGAGCTCGCGGATGATGAGGATGTCGAGGCCGGCAACGAGCTCCGGCTTGAGGCTCGACGCGCCCGTCAACTCGGGATAGCAAACCGCCGGCCGGAAGTTGGCGAACAGGCCGAGCGACTTGCGCAGGCCGAGGATCGCCTGCTCGGGACGCAGCGCGCGCTCGAGCTTGTCGTACTTCCAGTCGCCGACGGCGCCGAACAGCACGGCATCGGCGGCCTTGGCCAGCGCCAGCGTCGAATCGGGCAGCGGGTGGCCGTGCGCCTCATACGCCGCGCCGCCGACCAGCGCGTGCTCGGTCTCGAATCGGAGGCCGAGGGCACCGAGCACGCGCTCGGCCTGGGCAACGATCTCCGTGCCGATGCCGTCGCCGGGGAGGATCGCGATTTTCATGGGTCAGTCTCCTGGGCTGCGGCCAGTCGCTCGATCAGGACCTTTTCGCAAAGCTTGAAGAAGATGTAGCAGACGGCGCCGAAGTAGCCGGAGCCGATCATCTCGGCGAGTTGGAGCAGGCCGCCCTCGAGCGCGGCATCGAGCCCGTAGGTCGACAGGTACTCGAAATTGGCGCTGAGCAGGTGCAGCAGGTTCAGGGTCACGAAGCCGAACAGGACGAAGCTGGCACCCATCAGAAGGAGGGCGAGCCACCAGTGGCGCGACAGGAAGGCGTAGAGGCGGCTGTGCGCGATCGCCATGTCCGGCTAGACCCGATTCGCCAGCCAGGGCTGCTTCAACAGGCGCTCGGCCTCGAAGGCCTTGATCTTTTCGGCATGGCGCAGCGTGAGCGCGATGTCGTCGTAACCGCCGCGCAGGCAGAACTTGCGAAACGGCTCGATCTCGAAGCCGAGTTCGGCGCCGTCGGGCTTGACGACGACCTGGCGCTCGAGGTCAATCGTCAGCCGGTAGCCGATGAAGGCCGCCGCCTCGTCGAACAGCGTGGCGACCTGGAGCTCGCTCAGCACGATCGGCAGGAGGCCGTTCTTGAAGCAGTTGTTGTAGAAGATGTCGGCGTAGCTCGGCGCGATCAAGGCGCGAAAGCCGTACTGCTGCAAGGCCCAGGGCGCGTGCTCGCGCGATGAGCCGCAGCCGAAGTTCTTGCGCGCCAGCAGGATCGAAGCAGCTTGGTAGCGCTTCTGGTTCAGCACGAAATCGGGATTGGGGTGGCGCGACGCCGGATCCTGCCCCGGCTCGCCGGGATCGAGATAGCGCCAGGCGTCGAACAGATTGGGGCCGAAGCCCGACTTCCTGATCGACTTGAGAAACTGCTTCGGAATGATCGCGTCGGTGTCGACGTTCTCGCGGTCCATCGGCGCGACGAGGCCGGTGTGACTGTGAAACGCTTCCACGACCGGCTCCTCAGGACAGGCGACGAACGTCGACGAAGTGGCCCTCGATCGCGGCAGCGGCCGCCATCGCCGGGCTGACGAGATGGGTGCGCCCGCCGGCGCCCTGACGGCCTTCGAAGTTGCGGTTGCTCGTCGAGGCGCAGCGCTCGCCCGGCTCGAGCCGGTCGGCGTTCATCGCCAGGCACATCGAGCAGCCGGGTTCGCGCCATTCGAAGCCTGCGCCCGTGAACACCGCGTCGAGCCCTTCTCGCTCGGCCTGCTTCTTCACGAGGCCCGAGCCGGGAACGACCATCGCCAGCCTGACGTTTGCGGCGACGCGGCCACCGAGCCGACGCACGACCGCGGCGGCCTCGCGCAGGTCCTCGATGCGCGAGTTCGTGCACGAGCCGATGAAGACCTTGTCGATGCGGATGTCCTCGATCCGCTGGTTCGGCTCGAGCGCCATGTACTGGAGCGCGCGTTCCATGGCGTCGCGCTTGCCGGAGTCCTTCTCGCGCTCGGGATCGGGAACGCGGTCCTCGATCGAGACGACCATCTCCGGCGACGTGCCCCAGGTCACTTGCGGCACGAGCACGCTCGCATCGACCTCGACGACGCGATCCCAGTGCGCATCGGCGTCGGACTGCAGCGTCTTCCAGTAGCGGACCGCCGCGTCCCACTCGATGCCGCTCGGCGTGTAGGGCCGACCCTTGACGTACGCCATGGTCGTCTCGTCGACGCCGACCAGGCCGGCGCGCGCGCCCGCCTCGATCGCCATGTTGCAGACCGTCATGCGCCCTTCCATCGAGAGCGCGCGGATCGCCGCACCGGCGAACTCGATGGTGTAGCCGGTGCCGCCCGCGGTGCCGATGGTGCCGATGATGACCAGCGCGATGTCCTTGGCCGAGCAGCCGCGCGGCAGCTTGCCCTCGACCTTGACGAGCATGTTCTTCGCCTTGCGCGCGAGCAGCGTCTGCGTCGCCAGCACATGCTCGACCTCGCTGGTGCCGATGCCGTGCGCCAGCGCGCCGAAGGCGCCGTGCGTCGAGGTGTGCGAGTCGCCGCAGACGACCGTCATGCCCGGCAGCGTGGCGCCCTGCTCCGGGCCGATGACGTGGACGATGCCCTGGCGCAGGTCGTTCATCTTGAACTGCGTCACGCCCCATTTGTCGCAGTTGGCATCCAGCGTGTCGACCTGCAACTTCGAGATCGGGTCGGCGATGCCCTGCGAGCGGTCGGTCGTCGGCACGTTGTGGTCGCTCACCGCCAGGTTGGCCGAGACGCGCCAGACCTTGCGACCGGCCTGCTCGATGCCGTCGAAGGCCTGCGGGCTCGTCACCTCGTGGACGAGATGACGGTCGATGTAGAGCAGCGCCGTCCCGTCGTCCTCGCTGTGGACGACGTGCTCGTCCCACAGCTTGTCGTAGAGCGTGCGCTGCATCCGCTCAGCCTCGCTCCGCGATCGGCACGACCTCGCGCTGCGTGGCGCCGGTGTAGAGCTGGCGCGGCCGGCCGATCTTGTATTCGGGGTCGCCGATCATCTCGTTGAGCTGGGCGATCCAGCCGACCGTGCGAGCCAGCGCGAAGATCGCCGTGAACAGGCTCACCGGAATGCCGATCGCGCGCTGCACGATGCCGGAGTAGAAATCGACGTTCGGATAGAGCTTTCGCGCCACGAAGTATTCGTCTTCGAGGGCGATCTTCTCGAGCGACATCGCGAGCTTGAAGATCGGGTCGTCGTGCAGGCCGAGCGCGTCGAGCACCTCGTGGCAGGTCTCGCGCATGAGCTTGGCGCGCGGGTCGTAGTTCTTGTAGACGCGGTGGCCGAAGCCCATCAGCTTGATGCCCGAGTTCTTGTCCTTCACCTGCTTGACGAACTCGCCGATCTTCTCGACGCCGCCCGCCTTCTGCATGTCCTCGAGCATGTTGAGCGCGGCTTCGTTTGCGCCGCCGTGCGCCGGACCCCAGAGGCAGGCGACGCCGGCGGCGATCGCCGCGAACGGGTTGGTGCCCGACGAGCCGCACAGGCGCACCGTCGAGGTCGAGGCGTTCTGCTCGTGGTCGGCGTGCAGGATGAAGATGCGGTCCATCGCCCGCACCAACACTTCATTCGGCGCGTACTCCTCGCAGGGCGTGGCGAACATCATGCGCATGAAGTTCCCGGCGTACGAGAGATCGTTCTTCGGATAGATGTAGGGCTGCCCGACGGTGTACTTGTAGGCCATCGAGACCAGCGTCGGCATCTTGGCGATGAGGCGGATCGCCGAGATGGCGCGGTGCTCGGGGTTATGGATGTCGGTCGAGTCGTGATAGAACGCCGAGAGGCCGCCGACCAGCCCGGTCATGATCGCCATCGGGTGCGCGTCGCGCCGGAAGCCGCGCAGAAAGAACTGCATCTGCTCGTTCACCATGGTGTGGTGGGTGACGAGATGCGTGAAGTCGGCCTTCTCGGCGGCGGTCGGCAGCTCGCCTTTCAAGAGCAGGTAGCAGGTCTCGAGAAAGTCGCACTGTGTCGCGAGTTGCTCGATCGGGTAGCCGCGGTAAAGCAACTCGCCCTTGTCGCCGTCGATGTAGGTGATGGTCGAGTTGCACGACGCAGTCGACAAGAACCCCGGGTCGTAGGTGAACTTGCCGACCTGCCCGTAGAGCTTGCGGATGTCGATCACATCGGGGCCGATCGTGCCCTTGTAGATCGGCAACTCCATGCTCGGGCTGCCGTCCGAGAACGAAAGTGTGGCTTTGACGTCCGACGGGGTCATGGCGAGGTCCTCGAAAAAGTGGCTGAAGGCAATGGCAGGTCGGGCCCTGTCTCCAAGGGCCTGTAGGCGCTAGCCCTGACGGCCTCGAGCACCTGATGAACCTCGGGCCGGTCGAGGTTCGCGGTCAGCTTCTGGCGGCCGAGAAAGAGATCGAGCAGGTCGTTGTCGGCCAGCTCCATCAGCAGATAGAGTCCGTTCGCTTCGGCCTGGGTGACCGGGGCGGCACGGGTGAACAGCCGGTCGATGAGCAAGTCGTTCTCCAGCAGGCCACGCCGGCAACGCCAGCGAAGCTTGCTGAAGGCGGCAGCGTCGATCGCACGGCCGGGGCCGGCCGCCTCGTCGCTGGCGGGCAGGCTTGCCATGGTCAGACGGCCCGCCTCACCATCAGCTCCTTGATCTTGCCGATCGCCCTGGACGGGTTCAGGCCCTTCGGGCAGACGTCGACGCAGTTCATGATCGTGTGGCAACGGAACAGGCGATACGGATCGTCGAGGTTGTCGAGCCGCTCGCCCGTCGCCTGGTCGCGGCTGTCGGAGATGAAGCGATAGGCCTGCAGCAGGCCGGCCGGGCCGACGAACTTGTCCGGGTTCCACCAGAAGCTGGGGCACGCGGTCGAGCAGCTCGCGCACAGGATGCACTCGTACAAACCGTTGAGCTCGTCGCGCTCCTCGGGCGACTGCAGGCGCTCCTTCTCGGGCGGCACCTCGTCGTTGATGAGGTAGGGCTTGATCGAGTCGTACTGCTTGAAGAACTGCGTCATGTCGACGATCAGGTCGCGGATGACGGGCAGGCCGGGCAGCGGCTTCAGGACGATCGGGTCCTTCAGCGTCCGCATGTTGGTGAGGCAGGCGAGGCCGTTCTTGCCGTTGATGTTCATCGCATCGGAGCCGCACACGCCCTCGCGACAGGAGCGGCGAAAACTCAGGCTCGGGTCCTGCGCCTTCAGTTTCATCAGCGCGTCGAGCAGCATGCGCTCGCTGCCGTCGAGCTCGACCTCGTGCGTGTGCATCGAGGGCGCCGCGCCGCTCTCGGGGTCGTAGCGGTAGATCTTGAAGGTGCGCTTGGTCATGGTGGGCTAGGTCTGCAGATCCTGTTCAGAAGGTACGCACCTTGGGCGGAATCGAATCGACGCTCTGCGGCTTGAGCTGCACCGGCTTGTAGTCGAGCCGGTTGCCTTCGCTGAACCACAGCGAGTGCTTCATCCACTCGGCGTCGTTGCGGCCGTTGGGGAACTCGGCATCGTCGATCGGCCGCTCGTAGTCGGCGACGCTGTGCGCGCCGCGGCACTCGTGCCGGGCCGCCGCCGAGACCATGGTCGCGAGCGCGCATTCCATCAGGTTGTCGACCTCGAGCGCCTCGACGCGCGCGGTGTTGAAGATGTTCGACTTGTCGGCGAGGTGGATCGACTTCGCCCGCTCGGCGATCGCCTTGACGGCGACGACGCCTTCGTCCATCGACGCCTGGGTGCGGAACACGTTGGCGTGAAGTTGCATCGCCTTGCGCAGGTCGTTGGCCACGTCCTGCGCATACTCGCCACCGGTGCTCGCGTCGAGGCGAGCCAGTCGCGCCGCCGTCATGTCGGAAGCGTGCGCCGGCAGGGCCTTGTGGCTCCGCGCGGCAAGCTTCGACTCGACGATGTGGTTGCCGGCCGAGCGGCCGAATACGAGCAGGTCGAGCAGCGAGTTGGTGCCCAGCCGGTTGGCGCCGTGCACGCTCACGCACGAGCACTCACCGACGGCGTAGAGCCCTTCGACGACGGTATTCGGATTGCCGTCCTTGGGCGCCACGACCTGGCCGTGCACGTTGGTCGGCACACCACCCATCTGGTAGTGGATCGTCGGCACGACGGGGATCGGCTCGCGCGTGATGTCGACGTTGGCGAAGTTGTGGCCGATCTCGAGCACCGAGGGCAGGCGCTTCCTGATCGTGTCGCCGCCGAGATGCGTCATGTCGAGGACGATGTAGTCCTTGTCGGGCCCGCAGCCGCGCCCTTCCTTAATCTCCTGGTCCATGCAGCGCGAGACGAAGTCGCGCGGCGCCAGGTCCTTCAACGTCGGTGCGTAGCGCTCCATGAAGCGCTCGCCGTCGCTGTTGCGCAGGATCGCGCCCTCGCCGCGGCAGCCTTCGGTGAGCAGTACGCCGGCGCCGTAGACCCCAGTCGGGTGGAATTGCCAGAACTCCATGTCCTCGAGCGGCAAGCCGGCGCGCGCCGCCATGCCCAGGCCGTCGCCGGTGTTGATGAAGGCGTTGGTCGAGGCGGCGAAGATGCGGCCGGCGCCGCCGGTGGCGAGCATCACGGCCTTGGCTTGCAGAATGTGCAGTTGGCCTGTCTCCATCTCGAGCGCGGTGACACCGACGACAGCGCCCTCGGCATCGCGGATCAGGTCGAGCGCCATCCACTCGACGAAGAAGTGGGTTTTCGCCTTGACGTTTTGCTGGTACAGCGTGTGCAGCATCGCGTGCCCGGTGCGGTCGGCCGCGGCGCAGGCGCGCTGCACGGGCTTTTCGCCGTAGTTGGCGGTGTGGCCGCCGAACGGGCGCTGGTAGATCGTGCCGTCGGGGTTGCGGTCGAACGGCATGCCGAAGTGCTCGAGCTCGTAGACGACGTTCGGCGCTTCGCGGCACATGAACTCGATCGCGTCCTGGTCGCCGAGCCAGTCGCTGCCCTTGACGGTGTCGTAGAAGTGGTAGTGCCAGTTGTCCTCGCTCATGTTGCCGAGCGAGGCGCCGATGCCACCTTGGGCGGCCACGGTGTGCGAGCGCGTCGGGAACACCTTGGACAGGACCGCGACGTTGAGGCCGGCGCGCGCGAGCTGCAGCGAGGCGCGCATGCCCGAGCCGCCGGCGCCGACGATGACGACGTCGAAGCGGCGCGTCGGCACCGATTGGGAAACGAACGCGGGGCCGGCCATCACAGTCTCCACAGCACTTGCACGGCCCAGCCGGCGCAGCCGACCAGCCAGACGATGGTCAGCACCTCGAGGCCGAGGCGCAGGCCCATCGACTTCACGTAGTCCATCCAGATGTCGCGCACGCCGACCCACACGTGCCAGAGCAGGGAGACGATGGTGACGAAGGTCAGCACCTTCATCCACTGCCGACCGAAGATCGCCGACCACTTGTAGTAGTCGATCGGCCCCGGCATCAGCACCTGGGCGACGACGGCGATCGTGAAGAGCGCCATGACCAGCGCCGTGAAGCGCTGCGAGAGCCAGTCGCGCAGGCCGTAGTGAGCGCCGACGACGAGCCGCCTGGATCCGAAGGTAGTGGCCATCGTGCGCTCAGAACAACGAGAAGAGCTTGGCGCCGAGCAGCAGCGTGAGCAGCGTGCTCAGGCCGATTGCCGCCAGCGCCGAATTGCGGCCGAACTCGAGTCCGACCGCGTGCGTCGCGTCCATCCAGAGGTGGCGGAGCCCCGCGCAAAAGTGCAGCAGGTAGGCCCAGATCAGGGCGAAGGCAACAAGCTTGAAGAACCATCCCGGAAGGCCGGCAATGCCGAAGGCAAACAGGCTGGTGTACTGCTCGAACGACACTTCCGATGTGAGGCTGGTGTCGAACATCCAGATCGCGAACGGCATCAGCAGAAACATCAGGAAGCCGCTGATCCGATGCAGGATCGAGACCCATCCGGCAGGCGGCAGGCGATACGATGCGAGCTGTGTGATGTGGATGTTGCGGTAGACCGGCCGAACCTTGACGGGTTGTTCTTTCAGCGACATGACCATGTCCAGCCTTTTTTTTCGAGAGCCAGCCGCTGTGCGCAGCCTGTCGATTTTATTGCAACGCAGCAGACTTTAACCGCGCCGGCCCTCGCCCGCCCGCCCGTCACCGATCCACCCCTTCGTCTTTGGAGTCTTCATGAGCAAGTCCCCCGTCCGCGTCGCGGTCACCGGCGCCGCCGGCCAGATCGGCTACGCCATCGTCTTTCGCATCGCCTCGGGCGAGATGCTGGGCAAGGACCAGCCGATCATCCTCAGCCTGCTCGAGGTGCCGATGGAAAAGCCACAGCAGGCACTGCAAGGCGTGATGATGGAGTTGCAGGATTGCGCCTTCCCGCTGCTCGCCGGCATGGAAGCGCACGGCGATCCGATGACCGCCTTCAAGGACGCCGACTACGCCTTGCTCATCGGCTCGCGCCCGCGCGGCCCGGGCATGGAGCGCGCCGAGCTGCTCGCCGTCAACGCCGAGATCTTCACGGCGCAAGGCAAGGCGCTGGCCGCCGTCGCCAAGCCCACCGTCAAGGTGCTGGTGGTCGGCAATCCGGCCAACACCAACGCCTACATCGCCATGAAGAGCGCGGCCAGCCTGCCGCGCGAGAACTTCACCGCCATGCTGCGCCTCGACCACAACCGGGCGCTCAGCCAGATCGCCGCGAAGACCGGCAAGCCGGTGGCCGAGATCGAGAAGCTGGCCGTCTGGGGCAATCACTCGCCGACGATGTACGCCGACTACCGCTTCGCCACCATCGGCGGCAAGAGCGTCAAGGACATGATCGGCGACGAGGCCTGGAACGCCGGCACGTTCTTGCCCACGGTCGGCAAGCGCGGCGCGGCGATCATTGCCGCCCGCGGCGTCTCTTCGGCGGCCTCGGCCGCCAACGCCGCCATCGACCACATGCGCGACTGGGCGCTCGGCACGCACGGCAAATGGGTGACCATGGGCGTGCCTTCCGACGGCCAGTACGGCATTCCCAAGGACACGATGTTCGGCTTTCCGGTGACGACCGAGAACGGCAAATACAGAATAGTGGAAGGCTTGCCGATCGATGCGTTCAGTCAGGAGCGCATCAACGTCACGCTGAAGGAATTGCAGGACGAGCAGGCCGGCGTCGCGCATCTGCTTTGATCCATCGGGCGAGCCTCGCAGCGGCGCCCCGCCCATGACCTCGCCGCAGCAAGCGCTGTTCGATGCCGGTGAGGCAGCGGTCGAGTTGCCCGTCTGCGACCACTACGCCGGCGTCGAGGCGCGCATGGTGAAGAGCCTGGCGCTGCAGGCCGAGCTCGGCCCGGTCTTCGACGTCACGCTCGACTGCGAAGACGGTGCGCCGGTCGGTGGCGAGGTCGAGCATGCCGCGCTCGTCGCCGGGATGGTGCTTTCGGCGCGCAACGTGCATGGCCGCTGCGGCGTCCGCGTGCATCCGGTCGATCACTCGGCGTTCGCCGGCGACGTTGCGACGATCGTCGGTGCCGCGCACGCGCGGCTCGCCTACGTGATGCTGCCCAAGGTCGAGAGCGCGGCCGAGGTCGCGCAGGCCGCCGCGGCGATCGACGCTGCCGGCGGCGCGGCCTTGCCGCTGCACGCGCTCGTCGAGACGCACGGCGCGCTGCGCGAGATCGCGGCCATCGCCGCCCATCCGCGCATCGAGTCGATCTCCTTCGGACTCATGGATTTCGTCTCGGCGCACCGGGGCGCGATCCCGGCCTCGGCGATGTCGGCCGAAGGGCAATTCACGCATCCGCTCGTGGTGCGCGCAAAGCTCGAGATCGCCGCCGCCTGCCACGCCTTCGCGAAAACGCCCTCGCATAGCGTCGTCACCGAGTTCGCCGATCCGGCCATCGTCGCGCAGGCGGCCAGGCGGGCGGCGCGCGAGTTCGGCTACACGCGGATGTGGAGCATTCATCCGAGCCAGATCCGGGTCATCGTCGCCGCGTTCGCGCCAGACCCCGGCGAGGTCGACGAGGCGATCGCCATCATCGATGCTGCCTCGGCCGCGGGCTGGGCGCCGATCCAGCGCGCCGGCGTACTGCACGATCGCGCCAGCTACCGCTACTTCTGGCGCCTGCTCGTGCGTGCGCGCCGCACCGGCGCGCGCTTGCCAGGCCCGATCGAGCGGTATTTTTCCGCAGGCGATCCGGCGACCGCTGCCGCCTGACGTGGCGTGGCCGTGACGCAAGTCCTGCACCGCAGTAACCTCCCGTAAGGCGGCGACGCAGCGCAAAAGCGCTGAACCACAATGGCAGCCGCGCCGACTGACGGAGACCCGACGATGCCCGCAAGACTGATTCCCCGTTTCGCCCTGCCCGCCCTCGCGATCGCCATCGCCATCGCCGGCGCCTTGCCGCTGGCCGCCGTCGCGCAGACGACGCCGACGCACAAGCCTGCCGGGAAAGCACCGCCGAAGGCGATGAAGGCGGCTACCGAATACGCTGTTCCGGACGCTCCGCCGGACCAGGTCAAGGCGGCCGAGATGGTCTATTACGGCAAGTACGAGTGCGAGTTCAACCTCACGGTCGACATCGTCCAGAGTCCCCAGCACCCGGCCTACGTGACGGTCAGGCACCTCAAGGGCGAATGGCTGATGAAACCGGTGCTCTCCTCGACGGGCGCGATCCGCCTGGAAGACGTCAAGGACGAGACGCTGATGGTGCAGATCGCCGCCAAGTCGATGCTGCTCAACACCAGGACCGGGCGCCGCATCGTCGACGACTGCGTCAGCCCGAAGCAGCGCGAGCTGATCGAGGCGGCCAAGGCGGCCAAGGCGGCCGAGGCCGCAGCGTCTTCGCCGTCCTGAGCGGACGCACCGGGCGAAGCCGGCGCCGATAATCGGCGCATGCCTCGTCCGTTCAATTTCAGCCCCGGCCCCGCCGCCCTTCCCGAGCCCGTGCTGCGCCAGGCAGCCGAGGAGATGCTGGACTGGAAGGGCACCGGCATGTCCGTGATGGAGGTGAGCCATCGCGGCAAGGAGTTCATGGCGCTGCAGGCCCAAGCCGAGGCGGATTTGCGCGAGCTGCTCGCCATCCCGCCGAATTACAAGGTGCTGTTCCTGCAGGGCGGCGCGATCGGCCAGAACGCGATCGTGCCGATGAACCTGCTGCGCGGCCGCAAGACCGCCGACTATGTCGACAGCGGAAGCTGGTCGATCCGGTCGATCGCCGAGGCGCGCCGCTACTGCACGGTCCATGTCGCGGCCAGCGCCGAATCGAACGGCTACACGGCGATACCGCCGCGCGCCGACTGGCGGCTCGACCCCGACGCGGCCTACGTGCACATCTGCGCCAACGAGACGGTCAACGGCATCGAGTACCACTGGACGCCCGATACCGGACAGGTGCCGCTGGTGGCCGACATGTCGTCCAACATCCTGTCGCGGCCGGTCGATGTGTCGCGCTACGGCCTGATCTACGGCGGCGCGCAGAAGAACGTCGGCCCGGCCGGCCTCACCTTCGTGATCGTTCGCGACGACCTGCTCGGCGGCGCCCTGCCGATCACGCCCGAGGCCTTCGATTACACCGTGCAGGCGGCCAACAACTCGATGATCAACACGCCGCCGACCTTTGCCATCTACGTGTCGGGCCTGGTGTTCCGCTGGATCAAGGCCGGTGGCGGGCTGGCAGCGATGGCCGAGCGAAACCGCGCGAAGGCGGCGCTGCTCTATACCGCGCTCGACGCCAGCGACTTCTACGTCAATCGCATCGCGGCGGCCGACCGGTCGACGATGAACGCCGTCTTCCACCTCGCCGACCCGAGCCTCGACGCGGCCTTTCTCGAGGGCGCGAAGGCCGCTGGCCTGATGGCGCTCAAGGGCCATCGCCTGGTCGGCGGCATGCGCGCCTCGATCTACAACGCCATGCAGATCGAGGGCGTGCAGGCACTCGTGGCCTATCTGAAGGACTTCGAGGCGCGTCGCGCCTGACTTGAATATGCAATCGTAAGTATGTATGATCAATGCATACTTTCGGGAGGACCGACATGGAAGCAACTGTCGCTGAACGTGGGCAAATCACCTTGCCGAAGGCGGTGCGCGACGCCCTCGGCTTGACCAAAGGCACGCAACTGAAGGTCGAGCTCGATGGCGGCCGGATCATCCTGCGCAAGAACGTCGACGACGCCCTCTCGCGGCTGCGCGGCCGCTTCAAGCTGCCCGAAGGCAAGACCACCGACGACGTGATGCGGGAGTTGCGCGGGCGCGCGCCGGGCGATCCTGTCGAACCGTAAGCTGCCGGTGATCACCGCCATCGACTCGTCCGCGCTGATCGACCTGCTCGGCGGCGACGCACGCGCCGACGACTCGGAGCGCGTGATCCGGCAGTCGCTGACGCGCGGCTCGGTGGTCGTCTGCGACGTCGTCGTCAGCGAGGTCGTCGCCGGCCTCGGATTCGGCGCCGAGCTCTACGACGTGCTCGAAGGCGCCGGTATCCGCTTCTCCGCCACCGAAGCGCGCGCCGCCATCCGCGCCGGCGAGATGCAGCGCCGCTACAAGGAACGGCTCAAGGCCGAAGGCCGCGCACCGGAATCGGCGCGCACCGTTCCCGATTTCCTGATCGGCGCGCACGCGCTCATGCAATGCGGCGCGCTCATCACGCGAGACGCGGGCTTCTTCCGCGACTATTTCAAGGGCCTGAAGATCGTCGTCCCGGGCCGATCCTGAACTTCCCCACTTCGCAACGGAACACCGCCATGCCGCACGCTTTCGAATCGACCTTGCAGTCCTTCACCACCGCATCGGGCAAGCAGGGCCGGTTCTGGTCGCTGCCCGCATTGGCCAAGCAGTACCCGACGATCGCGCGCCTGCCGGTCTCGATCCGCATCGTCCTCGAATCGGTGCTGCGCAACTGCGACGGCAAGCGCGTGCTGCCCGAGCACGTCGTCGAGGTGGCGGGCTGGAAGGCGAACGCGCCGCGCCTCGACGAGGTGCCCTTCGTCGTCGCCCGTGTCGTGCTGCAGGACTTCACCGGCGTGCCCTTGCTCGCCGACCTGGCGGCGATGCGCAACGTCGCCCACGAGATGGGCAAGGACGCGAAGACGATCGAGCCGCTGGTGCCCGTCGACCTGGTGGTCGACCACTCGATCATGATCGACTACTTCGGCACCAAGAAGGCGCTCGACCTCAACATGAAGCTCGAGTTCAAGCGCAACGTCGAGCGCTACCAGTTCATGAAGTGGGGCATGCAGGCCTTCGACACCTTCGGCGTCGTGCCGCCCGGCTTCGGCATCGTCCACCAGGTCAACCTCGAGTATCTGGCGCGCGGCGTCTTCAAGAGCGCGGCGAAGAAGGGCGAGACGCCCGTATACTACCCGGATTCGCTGGTCGGCACCGACAGCCACACGACGATGATCAACGGCATCGGCGTGGTCGGCTGGGGCGTCGGCGGCATCGAGGCCGAGGCCGCGATGCTCGGCCAGCCGGTCTACTTCCTGACCCCCGACGTGGTCGGCTTCGAGTTCACCGGGCGGCTGCGCGAAGGCGTCACGGCGACCGACCTCGTGCTCGCCGTCACCGAGATCCTGCGCAAGACCAAGGTCGTGGGCAAGTTCGTCGAGTTCTTCGGCGCCGGCGTGGCGAGCCTCGCGGTTCCCGACCGCGCGACGATGGCCAACATGGCGCCCGAGTACGGTGCGACGATGGGCTTTTTTCCGGTCGACGACAAGACGATCGAGTACTTCGAGGGCACCGGCCGCACCAAGGCGGAGATCGAAGCGTTCCAGGCCTACTTCAAGGCGCAAGGCCTCTACGGCATTCCGCGGGCCGGGCAGATCGACTATTCGTCGGTCGTCTCGCTCGACCTCGGCACGGTCACGCCGAGCCTGGCCGGGCCGAAGCGGCCACAGGACCGAATCGAGCTCGGCAAGGTCAAGTCGCAGTTCACCTCGCTCTTCTCCAAGGCGCCAACCGAGAACGGCTACAACCAGCCTGCCGCCCACCTGCTGACGCGCCATCTCGTGCGGGCCCAGGACGCGCGCAACGGCGAGGGCGGCGACGCGAAGATTCCGCACAACCCGTCGGTGCAGCCAGGGGCGCCGCGCTTCGTCGAGGAGATGGTCGCCAACAAGCCGACGCTGGCCTCGGCACTGCACGAGGCCGAACCGGCGCTGCCGGCGCACAACGACATGACGGTCGGCAACGGGGACGTGTTGATCGCCGCCATCACGTCGTGCACCAACACCTCGAACCCGAGCGTCATGCTTGCCGCCGGCCTGCTCGCGAAGAAGGCGGTCGAGGCCGGACTCAAGGTGCAGCCGCACATCAAGACCTCGCTGGCGCCGGGCTCGCGCACCGTCACCGAGTACCTGACCAAGGCCGGCCTGATCCCCTATCTCGAAAAGCTCGGCTTCAACGTCGCCGCCTACGGCTGCACGACCTGCATCGGCAACGCCGGCGACCTGACGCCCGAGCTCAACGACGCGATCACGAAGAACGACCTGGTCTGCGCCGCCGTGCTCTCGGGCAACCGCAATTTCGAGGCACGCATCCACCCGAACCTGAAGGCCAACTTCCTGGCCAGCCCGCCGCTCGTCGTCGCTTACGCGATCGCCGGCACCGTGCTGAAGGACCTGATGACGGAGCCGGTCGGCAAGGGCAAGCGCGGCAAGGACGTCTACCTCGGCGACATCTGGCCGACCAGCGACGAGATCGCGGCGCTGATGAAGTTCGCCATGGACGGCAAGGCCTTCAAGGCCAACTACGACAAAGTGGCCAGCGAGCCCGGCCCGCTCTGGGAGAACATCAAGGGTGTGCAGGGCCAGGTCTACAGCTGGCCCGACTCGACCTACATCGCCAAGCCGCCGTTCTTCGACGGCTTCGAGATGACGCCGCACGCCGCGGAGATCGGCGTCAAGGGCGCTCGCGCGATGGCCCTGTTCGGCGACTCGATCACCACCGACCACATCTCGCCGGCCGGCGCGATCAAGGAGGCGTCACCGGCCGGGCAATGGCTGAAGGACAACGGCGTCATGAAGGCCGACTTCAACTCCTACGGCTCGCGCCGCGGCAACCACGACGTGATGATGCGCGGCACCTTCGCCAACGTGCGTATCAAGAACCTGATGATCCCGCCCGACGCCACCGGCTCGCGCGAGGAAGGCGGCGTCACGCTGTTCCAGCAGAAATCGGAAGGCGGCAAGCCTGCCGCGGGCGAGAAGATGTTCATCTACGACGCGGCGATGAAGTACATGGCCGAAGGCACGCCGACCATCGTCTTCGGCGGCGAGGAATACGGCACCGGCTCGAGCCGCGACTGGGCCGCCAAGGGCACGCAGCTGCTCGGCATCAAGGCGGTGGTGGCGAAGAGCTTCGAGCGCATCCATCGCTCGAACCTGGTCGGCATGGGCGTGCTGCCTCTGCAGTTCAAGCCGGGCGACTCGTGGGAATCGCTGGGCATCCAGGGCGACGAGAGCTTCGACGTCGAGATCACGGCCGACCTGCGGCCGCAGCAGGACGCGACGCTCGTCATTCACTCGGCCGACGGATCGAGCCGCTCGGTGCCGCTGACCTTGCGCATCGATACGCCGATCGAGGTCGACTACTACCGGCACGGCGGCATCCTGCCTTTCGTGCTGCGGCAGTTGCTCGCTGCATAGCGACAGCTGTCATCCTGAACGCAGTGAAGGATCTCATCGCGCCGCGAGATCCTTCGCTTCGCTCAGGATGACAGGGATGCGCCGGATGACACGCAGTCTCGGTCCCGGTCGCCGTCTCACTCGCGGTCGCCCCGGTCGCAGGCCGGGTCGTAGCCCTGGGCGGCATCGCGAACGGTGCCGTCGGGCCGCACGCTCACCTGGTAGATGATGCAGTCGTTGCGGTTGTAGCGGTAGTTCCAGATCGACAGGTGCTCCTGTCGAACGCCGAAGACCCAGGTCGGCCGGCCGAAGCGGGCGAGGACCTCGCTGCTCGTCATGCCGGGCTGTATGGTCGCGAAGTCCGCCTCGGTGAGAGCGGGAGGGAGGGGGCCGAACGCCGTACATCCGGCCGCCGCAAGGGCCGAGAGGGCCGCAGCAACGCGGCACGGGAACGCGGTCTTCACAGCAGGCATGCGATGTCTCCGAAGCCGGCGGCCACGGTGGGCGGCCGATCCGGTGCATTCTGAGCGCGCCGCCGAACCCACGCTGGCGACGCGCTCTCTGAATTTCGACGCTCTCTAGAATCGCCGCGATGCAAGCCGAACCCTCGCTGAGCACGCTTCCCGAATTCGTCGATCGGCTCGACCATGGCATCCACGTCGTCGACACGGGGTTTCATCGGCCCCGCTTCGACGCCGCCTACCTGATCGTGGAGCAAGGCCGTGGCGCATTCGTCGATGCCGGCACCAACCATTCGGTGCCGCGCCTGCTCGCCGTCCTCGACGCGGCGGGGCTCGTGCCGGAGGACGTCGACCTCGTCATCGCCACCCACGTGCATCTCGACCATGCGGGCGGCGTCGGCCTGCTCATGCAGCACCTGCCGAAAGCCACGCTGGTCGCCCATCCGCGCGGTGCCCGTCACCTGATCGACCCGGTCCATCTCGTCAAGGGTGCGACCGCGGTCTACGGCGCCGAGGAGATCGAGCGCTCGTACGGCACGATCGTCGGCGTGCCCGAAGATCGCGTCGTGCAGACTGCCGACGGCATGACGATGACGCTGGCCGGCCGCCCTCTCCTCTTTCTCGACACGCCCGGCCACGCCATGCATCACCACTGCATCTGGGACGAGCGCAGCCGCGGCCTCTTCACCGGCGACACCTTCGGCCTGTCGTACCGCGAATTCGATACTGCGCGCGGCGCCTGGATCATGCCGACGACGACGCCGGTGCAGTTCCAGCCCGAGGCGCTGCGCCGTTCGATCGAGCGCATGCTGGCCTTCGCGGCGCAGCAGATCTACGTCACGCACTACGGGCCGGTCGGCGACGTGCCGCGCCTGGCCGCCTTGTTCCTCGCCCAGCTCGACGAGATGGTGGCGCTGGCCCGATCGCTGGCCAGGTCGCCGGACCGGCACGAATCGCTGAAGCTCGGGCTCGAGGCAATCCACCTGCGAAGCCTGCGCGCGCACGGCGTGACGCTGAGCGATGAACGCATCCGCGAGTTGCTAGCCCTCGACTTCGAGCTCAACGCGCAAGGCATGGCCATCTGGCTCGATCGGACCGCGACGTGAGTTCGGTGCGCTTCGATTTCGGCGGCAAGGTCGCGGTCATCACCGGCGCGGCGAACGGCATCGGCGCGGCATGCGCGCGACTGTTCGCCGCCAGTCGCGCCAAGGTCGCGCTGTGGGACATCGACGCCGTTGCGGCCGAGGCGCTCGCTGCCGAGATCGGCGCTGGCGCGGCGGCGATGCGCTGCGACGTCTCGCTGCGCGCCGATGTCGACGCCGCCGTCGCCGCCACGCTGCAGGCCTTCGGCCGCATCGACATCCTGATCAACAACGCCGGCATCTTTCGCGCCGCCGACTTCCTCGACGTCAGCGAAGCCGACTGGGACGCCGTCATCGGCGTCAACCTCAAGGGCGCCTTTCTCGTCGGCCAGGCGGTGGCGCGCGAGATGGTCGAGTGCGGCGGCGGCGCCATCGTCAACATGAGCTCGGTCAACGGCGTCATGGCGATCCCGACCATCGCCAGCTACAACGCCAGCAAGGGCGGCGTCAACCAGCTCACGCGGGCGATGGCCCTGGCGCTCGCCGACCGTGGCATCCGTGTCAACGCCGTCGCGCCGGGAACGATCGCCACCGAGCTGGCGCAGAAAGCCGTGCTCGGCAGCGCCGAGGCCAAGGAACGGATCATGGGCCGTACACCCCTGCGCCGGCTCGGCGAGCCGGACGAGGTGGCAGCAGTCTGCGCCTTTCTCGCCAGCGACGCGGCGAGCTACATGACGGGCGAGATCGTCGCCGTCGACGGCGGCCGGCTCGCCCTCAACTACACGATGCCGCCACGAACATCGTCATCCTGAACGGATTCGCCTTTCACGAAGCTTGTCATCCTGAACGGAGTGAAGGAACTCGGCGTTCGCACAGCGAGATCCTTCGCTGTGCTCAGGATGACAGAGGCGGCAGGATGACGGTGTTCAGGCCACGGCCGCGGTCGCGCGCGGCGGCAACCGCGCTTCGCGGATCGGCAGGTTGATGAGCGCCGCGCCGGCCGCGAGCACGATGTCGGCGTACCACATCCAGTCGTAGCTGCCGGTCCACTCGAAGGCCTTGCCGCCGAGCCAGGCGCCGAGAAAGCCGCCGAGCTGGTGCGAAAGCATGACGAAGCCGAAGAGCGTCGCCATGTGCGCCGGCCCGAAGAACTTGGCGACCAGACCGGCGGTCGGCGGCACCGTCGAAAGATAGGTGAGGCCGATGAAGGCGGCGAAGACGAGCACGACCGCTTCGGTCTTCGGCGCGAACATGAACGCGAGCACGGCGAGCCCGCGCGCCGCATAGATGAGCGAGAGCAGCGACTTCATGCGCCAGCGGCCGACCGCCCAGCCGACGCCCAGGCTGCCGACGATGTTGAACAGCCCCACGATCGCCAGTGCCCACGCGCCGACCGAGGGCGGAAGCTGACAGGCAGCGACCACACCCGGCAGGTGCGTCGCGATGAAGGCGACGTGAAAGCCGCAGACGAAAAAGCCCGCTGCGAGGAATCGATAGCTCGGGTCGCGCATCGCCCGGCCGATCGCCGCCTTCGTCGTCTCGTGCTTGGCCGCGGCGGCCGGATGTCCCGCGGGGGCGGGTAAAGCCGCGTCCGCGGGCCGGCCGCGCAGGATCCACGCAGCGGGCAAGGCGAGCAGGACGATCGCCGCCATGCTCTGGATCGAGCCAGCCCAACCGACAGCCGTCGTCAGCGCGCCGGCGATCGGCACGAACACGAACTGGCCGAACGAGCCACCGGCGTTGACGATGCCGGTGGCGATGCCGCGCCTCTCGACGGGTACCAGCCGCGTCGTCGAAGACAGCAGCACCGAGGGACCCGCGAAGCCGGCACCGCCGGCGGCAAGAACGCCGATCGCGAAGATGAGGCCGAGCGTCGTCGTCATGAGCGGCACGAGCGCGGTGCCGAGGCAGACCAGAAGCAGGCCCGCGAAGAGAACGCGGCCTGCGCCGTAGCGATCGGCCAGGATGCCGGCGGCCGGCTGCGTCAAGCCCCACCAGAGCTGGCCGACACCGAACGCCAGGCTGATGCTCGCCAGGCCGAGGCCGGTCGTCGAGTTGATGACGCTGAGGAAGAGCCCCATCGACTGGCGCGCGCCCATCGTCACCGCGAAGACGCCGCCGGCGGCGAGCAATACGAGCCAGAACGCGACGCGACGATGCTTCGCGTCAGCGACTTTCGCTTCAGCCATGTTCTTCCTCTTCGATCGCGGTGATGCGTGCCAGGCAGTCGTCGAGCAGCGCGTGCAGCTCGACGACGCGCGCGTCGCCGAGCCTCTTGTTGATCGCCAGTTGCGCCCGCTTCCATTCGCGCTGGGCTTCGGCGCGTTTGGTACGGCCCGCGGCAGTGACGGTGACCGAACGGGTCCGGCCGTCGGGGCCGGGGCCGATGGCGAGCCAGCCCTTGGCGAGCATCGGCTGCAGGTTTCGGGTCAGCGTCGAAGGGTCCATCTCGAGCGCGTCGGCGATGTCGCCGGGCCGCGCCGGCCCGAGCCTGGCGACATAGCTGAGCAGCGAGTACTGGGTCGTCTTCAGGCCGGCGGCGCCGACGATGCGGTCGTAGTGCTGGCCGACCCGGCGGGTGAGCTGGCGCAGCTTGAGGTTGGTGCAGCCGCGCGGCGAGACGCTGCTCGCCGCGGTACTTGCCGCGTCACTGGACTTCATGTAAATACTGTAGCTACAATTTTTGTATCTGCAATGGATTGGAGTGCGGCATGGAGCGCAAGGGCACTGAAGGCGCGACCGACCTGCTCGCCGCATGGCGAGCCAGCGACGCCCGGGCGAAGGCGGTGACGCGGGAGTGGGGCATCGTCGCCCTGGAGCAGGCGGCGACGCGGACCGCGCTCGAGCTGTTCCGGGCGATGATCGCCGGCGAGGTGCCTGCGCCGCCGATCGGCCGCACGCTCGACTTCATCATGGTCGAGGCCGACGCCGGACGCATCGTCTTCCAGGGGTGGCCCGGCTTCGCGCACTACAACCCGATGGGCAGCGTGCATGGCGGCTGGTTCGCCGCCCTGCTCGACTCGGCGCTCGGCTGCGCCGTCGCCTCGGTGCTACCGCTCGGCAAGGTCTACACGACAGCCGAGTTCCACATGAACATCGTGCGCCCGCTCACCGACAAGGTCGAGTTGGTTCGCGCCGAAGGGAAGATCGTCCACCAGGGGGGCCGCATGGCGACGGCCGACGGCCGCCTGACCGGCCCCGACGGCAAGCTCTACGCGCACGCCACCACGACCTGCTTCGTCTTCGACGCACAATGACGATCCGACGCTGACGGCGCCCGCGGCGCGCATCCCCATGAGATTCCTGCACACCATGCTCCGGGTCGGCGACCTGCAACGCTCGATCGACTTCTATACCGGCGTGATGGGAATGAAGCTCCTGCGCACGACCGAGCGGCCGGAGCAGAAGTATTCGCTGGCCTTCGTTGGCTACGCATCGAACCCCGAGCAGGCGGAGATCGAGCTGACCTACAACCATGGCGTCAGCAGCTACGAGATCGGCAGCGCCTTCGGACATCTTGCCATCGCCGTGCCCGACGCGAAGGCCGCCTGCGACAAGATCCGCGCCGGCGGCGGCGCAGTGACGCGCGAGGCCGGTCCGGTCAAGGGCGGCACGACCGTGATCGCGTTCGTCACCGATCCCGACGGCTACAAGATCGAGTTGATCGAGCGCGACGTCTAGCCGCGCCGACCACGCGCTGTTCTCAGCGCAGGGTCAAGTCGACATGGTTGCCGGCGGCGTCGGTGAGGCTGCCCTCCGGCATCTCGATCAGCTCGATCTGCATCTTGCCGGAGGTGATGCCGTTGGCCTCGAGGGCGTGGCGGATCGCTCCGGTGCGCGCCTTGGCCAGCTCCATGTCTCGGGCCTTGTTGGCGCCGGTCAGGAAGCGCGCGCTCAAGCGGACCGAGCTGGCGCTGGCGCGCGCCGCATCGGCAAAGCGGGCCAGGCCTTCGGCGGATTGGGCCGGCAGCTTGTCGGAGGCGGGCGCGAAGACCAGCTCGCTCGGAATCGCGTCTGTCGGCGAAGACGCGGCTTGCGGCGTTGAGCCCGGCAAGGACGGCGCGGCGGCGCTCGCCGAAGGTGCCACGGCCACGGCATCGGGCGGGGCGCGGCGACCGGCGAGCACGATTCCTGCAATGGCGACCACGATCAACACAGCGACGGCGACGATGACGACGGTGCGTGAAGAATTGCTCTGTGGCGGCTTCTTTGTTTCGCTCATGAATTCCCCGGGAGATCGGTTCTGCTTTGTGTTGGCCGATTCTAGTTGTCCATGAACGCGCCTTATGCCCATCTGCAAGGCGGTCGCGACCCCGAGCGGCTGCTCTCTCATGCGCTCGACGCCTGGGGCGGCGAAGGCGACGCCTGGATCTTCGGCTACGCCTCGCTGATCTGGAAGCCTGAGTTCGATTCGCTCGAGGACCGGCCGGCCACCGTCCATGGCTGGCACCGCGCGCTCACCATGCGCTCGCGCGTCAACCGCGGCACGCCCGAGTGTCCCGGGCTCGTCTTCGCCCTCGTCGGCGGCGGCTCCTGCCGCGGCCGCGCCTACCGGATCGAGCGATCGCACGTCGAAGCCGAGATGCGCCGACTCTGGGCCCGCGAGATGCCGACCGGCGTCTACGACCCGAAGTGGCTGCCCTGCCGCACGCCGCAGGGCGTGGTGCGCGCCCTCGCCTTCACGCTCGATCGCAAGAGCCCGAGCCACACCGGGCCGGTACCCGACGCGCAGATGGTCGAGATCCTGCGCACCGCCAACGGCCGCTACGGCAGCACGCTCTCCTACCTGGTCGAGACGGCGACCTCGCTGCGCAACTGCGGCATCCGCGACCGCGACATCGAGCGGCTGGTCGACCTGGCGCGGCGCAACGCCCTCACGGCCTGAGGCCGTCGGTGGAGCGCAGCGCAGGCGCCGCCGGTGCGGCGCTTCTTGCCGAGCTCAAGTCGTCGGAGGTGTCGATGTCGATGAGGATGCCGGGATCGTCGAGCTCGACGCCGAAGGCCGGATAGCGCGCGACGAGGCGGCGCGCGCCCTCGTCGCCGGTCAGCGCCACCAGCTCCGAATACAGCTCGGCGGCAAAGCCGACCGGGTGACCGCGCTTGCCGCGATGCTGCGCGTAGGCGACCGAATGCTGGCCGAGCTGGCGTGCGACGGCCTGCAGGGTCGACGGTTGCACCAACGGCATGTCGCCGGGCAGGATCAGCCAGCCGCGCGCATGCGGCCGGACACTGACCCCGGCGCTGATCGAGTGGCCCATGCCGAGGCTGGATTGACCAACGCTACCCACTTCGGGAACGAGCACAACGTCGCGCGCGGCGACGCTGCTGCGCGCCAGCTCGGCGAAGGGCGCGGTGGTGACGACGACGACGTGCAGGTTGCTGGAGATGGCATGGCGCAGCGTCGTCGCCAGCACGCATTGCTCGCCGAACGGCGCCGCCAGCTTGTGCGAGCCCGCCGTGAACCGCGAGCCGCTGCCGGCGGCAAGAACGATCACCGTGCACGTGCTTGCCATGGCCCGAGGATGGGAGACGCTCGTCGAATCAGTAAGTGGGAGGTCTACGTAAGGCATTCCCCGTAAGCAAAAGCGCTCTACGGGGGAACCCGCCACGCCCCGAAAAAAGGGCGCGCGCACGGCCATGCAGCGCTCTTCCTATACTCGGCCCATGACCGACCTCGCCGCCCTGCGCAAGAGCTACGAACTTGCCGAGCTCGACGAATCGGCCTCGCTGGGCGACCCGGCGCAGCAGTTCGCATGCTGGCTCGAGCAGGCGATCGCCGCGCAACTGCCCGAACCCAACGCCATGACGCTCGCGACGGTCGGCGCCGACGGCCGCCCTTCGACGCGCATCGTCCTCGTCAAGGGCTCTGACGAGCGCGGCCTGGTCTGGTACACGAACTACGACAGCCGCAAGGGCTGCGAGCTCGCCCTGCACCCGAATGCGGCCCTGCAGTTCCACTGGGTCGAGCTCGAGCGCGTCGTGCGCATCGAAGGCAGCGTCGAAAAGGTATCGGCCGAGGAGTCCGACGCCTATTTCGCTTCGCGACCGCTCGATTCGCGCATCGGCGCCTGGGCGTCGCCGCAAAGCCAGGTCATCGCCTCGCGCAGCACGCTGGTCGTCAACGCGGCACGCTACGGCGCCCAGTTCATGCTCAAGCCGCCGCGGCCGCCGCACTGGGGCGGCTATCGCCTGATCCCCGAAGTCTGGGAGTTTTGGCAGGGACGCAAGTCGCGCCTGCACGACCGGCTGCGCTACCGGCGCGAACAGGACGCGTGGCTGCGCGAACGGCTGGCACCCTAGTCTTACTGTGTCAATAAATTGATGGCACTATACGCACCTCTTCATTCGTCCATGAGGAACGATGGGTGCAAGCGAACGGTTTGACCTGTACTTGGCCCATTTGTCTCAAGGGCTGGGGCATTTGGACCGTCACGCGGG
>JBBRLS010000043.1:0-38155 GCA_038231215.1 Burkholderiales bacterium
CAGTTCAGGTGGGCGAGGTCAGCCCGGCTTCGGGTTCATCTGACGCGAGACGATCACGCCTGCCGGGCGATGTTCCAAGCCCTTGCTCTTGCGAGCATCGGTTCAAGGAAATATAGAGTTCACGCGAACGCGACGGACGAAATGATTCTACGCCGCGAAGTCGAAATGAGGGTGCGATCAGAGCAGTTGCCCGTCGGCGCCGAGGGCCATGTCGACGCGCCGGATCAGCTGCGCGATGGTGGCCGTCGAGACATCGTCGTCGGCGCCTGCGGAAGCGCGGGCATGGTCGCGCTCGGAACGCGCCGCTTCGGCCTCGGGTCGCTCGGCAAGCGCGAAGGCGAGGTTCAGCGCGGCGAGCACGGCGATGCGCTCGCGCGCCTTGACCTTGCCGCCGTCGCGGATCGCGCTCATCTCGCGGTCGACCGCGGCGACGGCTTCGAGCAGCGCCTTTTCGCCGCCATCGGGGCAACCGAGAAGGTAGCTCTGGCCAAGGATCGTCACCTCGACCTGCTTCATCCGACGCTCCGCAGTTCGCCGTCGGCGGGCAGGTCGGTCGCCGCGGCCTCGGCGTCGCGCGGCAGGCGATCGAGCAGCACGTCGATGCGGCTGCGTGCCGCGTTGAGTCGCGAGCGAAGGTTGTCGCGCTCGTGCGCCGTGGCCGCCAACTGCTCGCGCAGCAAGGCGTTGGTGCGCTGCACTTCTTCATGCCGCAGCAGCAAGCGCTCGACCCGTTCGGCGAGTTCTTCGATCTGGGACATGGCGCTCCGGCGAAAGGCGGTGGCGAATTGTAGGCGTCGCCTCCCGGCCGGAGGCGCTGCTTAGAATCCGAACCGTTGGTGCTCGTGAAGGCGTTCATGCCTTCGCGGTTAAACGGGAAGCGGACCGTGGTGCGAAAGCGCCACGCCAACCGCGCTGCCCCCGCAACGGTACGTCGGACGAAGCCGGGCCTTTGAAGGGCCGGCCTCAATCCTGGTGCACACGCCACTGGAAGCTCGCGCTTCCGGGAAGGTCGCCGGGGTCGCTCCGCCAGCCCGGATACCGGCCAACGAGCGACCGCGGCTTCGTGCTTCGGTCATGTCGCACGTGCCCGCGGGGAAGCGGGACTCGTGCCTCGTTCGGGTTCCTTCCATCATGTTCAACTTTCGCTCGGGGCTGCGCAGGCCGATCGCTGCGTGCTGCCTGTTTTTCGTCGTCCTCCTGCCGCTGGGTACCTCCGCCCAGACCCAACTCGATCCGGTATCCATCGTCGGCACGCGCGAGCCGCAGGTGCTCAGCCGCAGCAGCGCCGACATCGTCGTCATCGACGCCGAGACGATCCGACGCACGACCGCCGACTCGGTCGAAGATCTGCTGCGTCGCGCCGCCGGCATCCAGATCGTGCGCAACGGCGGGCCTGGCCAGACCTCGGGCTACTTCGTTCGCGGCATGAGCACGAATGGAACGCTGGTCCTCATCGACGGCGTGCGCGCCGGCTCGGCGACGCTCGGCCAGGTCGACTTCGAGGCGCTCACCCTTTCGCAGATCGATCGCATCGAAGTGCTGCGCGGTCCCGCGTCGAGCCTGTACGGCGCCGATGGCGTCGGCGGCGTGATCCAGATCTTCACGCGGCGCGGCGAGGGCAGCGCGCGACTCACCGGTGGCGTGGCGATCGGCGGCTACCGATCGCGCAGCGGCGACATCGGCGTGAGCGGCTCCGAGGGGGCCTTCGACTACGCGATCTCGCTCGGCCGCGACAGCAGCCGCGGCGTCTCGGCGACCCGCCCGGGCGCGCAGTTCGGTATCTTCAATCCCGACACCGACGGCTTCGAGCGAAACTTCGGCAACCTGCGCTTCGGCTACACGCCGGCGGCCGGGCATCGCATCGGCGTCAGCTTGCTCGAGACGCATCTGAACTCGCAATACGACTCGGCCGACTTCGACGCCGAGTTCAACCCCGACCCGTCGGCCGACTTTCGTACAAGGCTGACGACGCGTGTTACTGCCCTCGACTATCGCGGCACCGTCTCGTCGATGTGGACGACGAGCCTGCAAGTCGCGAACAGCGTCGATGACTCCAGGAGCGGCGGCATGACGATCAGCCGATTCAAGACCGAACGCGATCAGCTGACGTGGCAGAACGCCTTGCGCCTCGGCGCCGATCACCAACTCGTGCTGGCCTACGAATACCTGCGCGAGCGGGCCACCGCCGACGCCTTTCCCGAACCGAGGCGACGCCACAACAACGCCTTCGTCGTCGGCTATTCCGGGCGGCTCGTCGGCTTCGATCTTCAGGCAGACGTGCGTCACGACGCCAACTCGGCCTATGGCAGCAACACGACGGGCCGCGTCGGCGCCAGTTACGAGCTCGCCGCGGGCTTCAAACTGCGCGCCCTCGCCGGCACCAGCTTTCGCGCGCCGACCTTCAACGATCTGTTCTATCCCGACTACGGCATTCCACCAGGCACCGAGGGTTTCCGCATCGAGCCCGAGCGCGGCCACAGCTTCGAGGTCGGCGCCACTTGGCAGACGGGCGGCGGTCGAGTGTCGCTCACCGCGTATCGCAACAAGGTTCGCGATCTCATCGCCTACGAGCCGAACGTCAACGGGGACTTCGAGCCGCTGGGGCTTTGCCCGCCGGGTTACGCCTTCGGCTGCGCCCGCAATATTGGTCGAGCGCGGTTCCAGGGCGTGAGCCTGGCGGCCTCGCAGCGCTGGGGCGGGCTCGAACTGAGCGCAACCGCCGAAGTGCTCGATGCGAAAGACGCCGACGCCCGCGTTCGCCTGGCACGCCGCGCCGCGCACCAGGAAACGCTGGCCGCCGACTACGCGATCGGCGCATGGCGCATCGGTGCATCGCTGCTCGACGTCGGCTCGCGCCCCGACGGCGGCGTCGTCCTCGGCGGCTACGCGATCCTCGACCTGCGCGCGACCTGGCGCTTCCTGCCGCAGTGGCGCGTCGAGGCCAAGCTGCTCAACGCGCTCGATCATCGCGTCGAGCCCCTGCGCGACTATCGAGGGCTCGGCCGGCAGGCATGGCTTGGCGTCCGCTTCGACGGGCGAGGCTGGTAGCCCTTGCACATGCGAGCCCGTCGCGCCTTGGCCCTGTCCGCCCTCGTGGCGGTGGGCGCGTGCGGGCTCGGCGTGCTGGCGGGCTCGACCGGCATCGGCGCCGCGTCGGCCGAGATCTTCTGGCAGATCCGCGTGCCGCGCGTGCTCTCCGGCTTCGGTGCGGGCGCGGCGCTCGCGGTCTCGGGCGCGCTCATGCAACTGCTGACACGCAATGCGTTGGCCGACCCCTATGTGCTCGGCGTCGCCGGTGGTGCGGCGGTCGGGGCGCTCGGCACCATCCTTCTCGCGGGCAGCGGCGTCGCCACGCTGTCCGAATGGAGCATCGCGTCGGGCGCGGCCGTCGGTGCCTTCCTGTCGGCCATGCTGCTGTTCGGATTGATGGGTCGCCGACTCGCCGGCCCCGCCTCGGTCGCGCAAGCCGAGGGCTCGACCTCGCTGCTGCTCGTCGGCATCATGATCGGCTCGGGCTGCTCGGCGCTGGTCTCGCTGATCCTCACCCTGGCCGAGCAGGGCCAGTTGCGTGGCATGGTGTTCTGGCTGCTCGGCGATCTCAACGGCGCGGCGCACTGGGAGATCTCCTGGCTCGCCTTGGCCGTCGCGCTGGCGATCGTCTGGCCGACGGCGCGACAGCTCGACTGGCTCGCGCGCGGCGATGCCTGGGCGGCGACGCTCGGCGTGCCGGTCGGGCGCAGAAGAATCCTGACCATCGTCGCCGCGGCGATCGCGACGGGCGCGGCGGTGGCGACGGCCGGTGCGATCGGTTTCGTCGGCCTGGTCGTTCCGCACGCGTTGCGGCTGCTGGGCGTGCGGCCGGCCGTGCTGCTGCTGCCGGCGAGTGCGCTGGCCGGTGGCGCGTTCGTGGTGCTCGTCGATGCCGCGGCGCGCACGATCGTCGCGCCGGTGCAGTTGCCGGTCGGCGTGCTCGCGGCGGCGATCGGCGTGCCGAGCTTCATCGCCATGCTGCTGCATCGGCCGCGCGGGAGGCGAGCTTGATCACCGCGACGAACGCGGGCGGCTCGGCCAGCTTCGATCTCGCGGTGTCGGGCCTGCGCTTGCGTGCAGGCGGCACGTCAAGCGGACGCGATCTGTTCGGCCCGCTCGACTTTCGTGTCGGCGCCGGCGGGCGATGGGTCGTCATCGGACCGAACGGCGCCGGCAAGTCGTCGCTGTTGGCGGCCGTTGCCGGTGTCTTTCCGATTTCGTCCGGCGATATTCGCATCGACGGAGTGGACATCGCTGCTTGGCGCGCCGACGCGCTCGCCGGCCGGCGTGCCTGGAGCCCGCAGTTCTGGTCCGATCCCTTCCCCGCGACCGTGCGCGAGACCGCGCTGATAGCCCGCGATCGCAGCATCGGCTGGCACAAGTACGATCTCGAACTCGACGGCGATGCAACGGCCTACGCGCTGCTCGACCGCCTCGACCTCAGCCGGCTCGCCGACCTCGACGTGCAAAGCCTCTCCGGCGGCGAGCGGCAACGCGTCGCCATCGCGACTGCCTTGCTGCAAGGCGCGCCGCTGCTGCTTCTCGACGAACCGGCGTCGCATCTCGATCCGGCCCACCAGCGACTGTTGCTCGACGTGCTCGCCGAGCATGCACGGCGCGGCGGCGCTGTCGTCGCCAGCCTGCACGACCTCGATCTCGCCTGGGACCTCGGTCGGCACTGCATCCTGCTCGACGGTCGCGGCGGCGCGGTGAGCGGACCGCGCGAGAGCGTCATGACGGCCGAGCGCCTGTCGGGCGCCTTCGGCGTGGCGATCGAGGCGATCGAGTTGCGCGGCGCGCGGCGTTTCGTGGTCGGCGCCGGGGAGGATCGGGATGTCGCGTAGGTCGGGCAGGGCAGGGTGGGTGTCGGTCGCCGTGGGCCTCGTCGTCGCTGTCGCGACGGCGCCGGCGGCCGCCTTCGTCGAGACCGACGACGCCGGCCACGAGTTGAGCTTCGAGCGCCCGGCGACCCGCGTCATCACGCTGGCGCCCAGCCTCACCGAGCTGGTCTTCGCGGCGGGCGGCGGCAACGCGGTCGTCGCTGTCGACTCGAACAGCGACTACCCGGGCGCGACGCGCACGATCCCGCGCATCGGCGACGCGGCGCGGCTCGACGTCGAGCGCATCGTCGCGCTCAAGCCCGATCTGGTCGTCGTCTGGCGCCACGGCAACACCAACCGCGAGCTCGATCAGCTCGAGGCGGCGGGGTTGCGCCTGTTTCGCATCGAGCCGCAGCGCCTCGACGAGGTGGCGCTGGCGATCGAACGGCTCGGTCGCGTGCTCGGCAAGGAAGCGGTGGCCGGACCGGCCGCCGAATCGCTGCGCGATTCGATCGCGGCACTGCGCCGGGGGCACGCGAAGGACGCCGTCGTGCGGGTCTTCTATCAAGTCTGGTCGAATCCACTCATGACGATCAATCGCCGCCAGATCGTCAATGAAGTGATCGAGCTGTGCGGCGGCCGCAACGTGTTCGCCGGTCTCGCGCCGCTGGTGCCGCAGGTCGCCACCGAGTCGGTGCTGGCCGCCGACCCGGAAGCGATCCTGACCGCCGACGAGCACGGAAGCTCGGCGCTGCTTCGCCGCGACGTCCATGCCCCGGCCTTTGCCGTCTGGCGCCGCTATCCAGCGCTTGCCGCGACCAAGGGTCGCTGGTTTTACACGCTCAATGGCGATGCGATCAGCCGGCAGGGTCCGCGCATCGCCGCCGGTGCGGCTGCCGTGTGCGAGGCGCTCGACGAAGTGCGGCGCGAGCGCGACGGGCTGCTTCGCTGACGCTTGCTACGCTGCCGTCGCGGCGGCGAGAAAGGCCGGCGCCGAGTCGCACCACTTCGCGACGGCGCAGACCTCGCAGAGCGGCCGGCGCGCCAGACACACGTAGCGGCCGTGCAGGATCAACCAGTGGTGCGCGTGTTGGAGAAACTCTTGCGGCACTCGCTCGATCAGCCCGGTCTCGACTTCGAGCGGCGTGCGGCCGACCGCCAGCCCAGTGCGGTTGGCGACGCGAAAGACGTGCGTGTCGACGGCCAGCGTCGATTCACCGAAAGCAACGTTGAGGACGACGTTGGCGGTCTTGCGGCCAACGCCGGGCAGCGCTTCGAGCGCCTCGCGCGTTCGCGGCACCCGGCCGCCGTGCTCGTCGACGAGGATGCGGCAGGTCGCGAACAGGTTCTTCGCCTTTGTCCGGTAGAGGCCGATCGTGCGGATCGAATTTTCGAGAGCGGGCAGGCCGAGGGCCAGCATCTTTTGAGGCGTCGGCGCGATCGCGAACAAGGCGCGCGTCGCCTTGTTGACGCCGCGATCGGTGGCCTGCGCCGAGAGCAGTACGGCGGCCAGCAGCTCGAAGACGCTGGCGTACTCGAGCTCGCTCGCCGGCTCCGGATTGGCGGCGCGCAGCGTCTCGAAGAAAGGCACGATGGCGGCGTCGTCCATGGCGTTCGCGCTGCGGCTCAGGCGTCGGCGCGGGCGCGCCGGGCCCGGGCGATTGCGGCGGCGACGGCTTGTTGCTTTGAAGCGTCCGACGTTGCCGCGACGACGAGCCGGCTTGCGCTTTCGCCGCGCGCTTCTCGGCGCTGGTGATCTGCGTAGCGGCGTCGCGAGAGGCCTGCCTGCTCGTCGCTCCAGGCGCTCCAGCCGGTCGCCTCGCCACTCGCGTTGACGAGCGAAATGCAGTCGACCGGGCAGACCGGAAGACACAGCTCGCAGCCGGTGCACAAGCCTTCGATGACGGTGTGCATGCGCTTGCCGGCGCCGACGATCGCGTCGACCGGGCAGGCCTTCAGGCAGAGCGCGCAGCCGATGCACGCCGGCTCGTCGATCACGGCGACGGCGCGGGCCGCCTCGACGCCGCACTCCGGGTTCAGGGGCGATGCCATCCGCCCGGTCAAGCGCGCCAGGCGGACGACGCCTTCCGTGCCGCCCGGCGGGCATCGGTTCACGTCGGCACCTTCGTCGGCCATGGCCTCGGCATAGGCGCGGCAATCGGCGTAGCCGCAGCGCGTGCATTGCGTCTGCGGCAGGGCGTCTTCCAGCCGGTCGGCGAGCGACGAGGCCGCGGCCATCGTCTCGCCGTTCAGACGGTCGCGGGCTTGCGCCGCGCTGAAGCGCGGGCCTTCTTCGCCGGCGCGCCATCGCTGGCGTCCGACGTGCCCGCCACTGCGGTGGCACGTCGCTTCGGCTTCGCGGCGCTCGCCGAGTCCTGGTGCGACGCGATGAAATCGCGCACCCTCGGATAGACCTTCTCGCGCCAGCGCCGGCCGGCAAAGATGCCGTAGTGGCCGGCGCCGATCACATCGTAGTGAAACTGGCGTTCGGCCGGAACGCCGGTGCACAGCTCGTGCGCGGCGCGTGTCTGGCCGGCGCCCGAGATGTCGTCGAGCTCGCCTTCGATGGTCAGCAGCGCGGTCGTCTTGATGTCGGCGGGCCGCACCAGTTGTCCCTTCACCTTCCAGGTGCCGTTGACGAGCGCGAAGTCCTGGAACACGGTCTTGATGGTGTCGAGGTAGTACTCGGCCGGCATGTCGAGCACGGCGTTGTATTCGTCGTAGAAGTCGCGGTGGAACTCGGACTTCTCGTCGTCGCCGCGTACCAGGTCGAGGAAGAAGTCGTAGTGCGACTTCAGGTGCCGGTCGGGATTCATGGCGATGAATCCGGCGTGCTGCAAGAAGCCCGGATAGACCGCACGCCCGGTGCCTGGATAGTTGACCGGCACGCGGTAGATGACGTTGTTCTCGAACCAGGCGTGGCTCTTGTTCATGGCCAGGTTGTTGACGGCGGTCGGGCTTCTGCGCGCGTCGATCGGGCCGCCCATCATCGTCATGGTGCGCGGCGTCGTCTCGCCGTTCGAGGCCATCAGCGAGATCGCCGCCAGCACCGGAACGGTCGGCTGGCAGACCGAGATCACGTTGACCTCGGGGCCGATGTGGCGGATGAACTCTTGCACGTAGGCGACGTAGTCGTCGAGGTGGAACGGGCCCTTGTCCTCGGCCACCATGCGCGCATCGGTCCAGTCGGTGATGTAGACGTTGTGGTCCTTCAGCATCTCGCGCACCGTCTCGCGCAGCAGCGTCGAGTGGTGGCCGGAGAGCGGCGCGACGACGAGCACGGTGGGCTGCGCCTTGATCTTCTGCAGCGTCGGCAGGTCGTCGGTGAAGCGCTTGAAGCGCAGCAGCCGGCAGAAGGACTTCTCGATCGCCACCTGCTCGTGCACCGCGACTTCGTTGCCGTCGATCTGCACCGAGCGGATGTTGAACTGCGGCTTCTCGTAGTCCTTGGCCAGGCGGTGCATCAGCTCGAGCCCGGCCGAGACGCGATGCGCCATCGGCGTGTGCGCAAAGAGCGAGAGCGGGTGGTTGTAGAGCTTGGAGGAGGCGCTGGCGAACTCGGAGAACGGGCTGAGCAGCGCGCGCTGCGCTTCATACCACTCGTAAAGCATCATGGACGGGGGTTCCTCAGCTACTGACTTTGACGATGGCGACGACGACGGCGTCGAGATTCTTGTCGTTCAGCGAGGCGACGCAGATGCGGCCCGAATCGACGCCGTAGATGCCGAACTCTGTACGCAGGCGCTCCATCTGCGCCTTGTTCAATCCGGAGTAGCTGAACATGCCGCGCTGCCGGGTGATGAAGTCGGTGTCGATGCGCGCGCCGGCCGCGACGAGCCGCCGCTGCAACTCGACGCGCATGCGCTTGATGCGATCGCGCATGCCGGCCAGTTCCTCTTCCCACATCGCGCGCAGCGCCGGCGTGGCCAGTACATGGGCAACGACCGCGGCGCCGTGCGTCGGTGGGTTCGAGTAATTGGTGCGGATGACGCGCTTGAGCTGGCTCAGCACGCGCGCCGCCTGGTCGGCCGATGCGCACACCACCGACAGCGCGCCAACGCGCTCGCCGTAGAGCGAAAAGCTCTTCGAAAAGCTCGTCGCGACGAAGAAGTCGAGGCCGGCGTCGAGGCAGAGCTGTACGGCCAGGCCGTCTTCGGCGATGCCATCGCCGAAGCCCTGGTAGGCCATGTCGAGAAAGGGAACGAGGCCGCGCTCGACCAACACGGGGACAAGCTCGTTCCATTGCGCCCGCGACAGGTCGCAGCCGGTCGGGTTGTGGCAGCAGGCGTGCAACACGACGATCGTTCCCGCGGGTGTGCTTTTCAACGCGGCGAGCATGGCCGGGAAGTCGACGTCGTGACGGGCCGCGTCGTAGTAGGGATAGGTCTCGACCGTGAAGCCGGCGCCTTCGAACAGGGCGCGGTGGTTTTCCCAGCTCGGCTCGCTGATCAGCACCTTGGCTCGCGGATTCATGCGCTGCAGCAGGTCGGCGCCGACCTTCAGGCCGCCCGTGCCGCCGACCGCCTGCACGGTGGCGATGCGGCCGGCGCGACGCGCCGGGTGGTTGGCGCCGAAGACCAGCGCCTGCGTCGCCGCGTCGTAGGCGGCGATGCCGTCGATCGGCAGGTAGCCGCGTGGCTTGGGCGATTCGATCATCATTTCTTCGGCGGCGCGCACGCAGCGCAGGATCGGCAGCTTGCCGTTCTCGTCGAAATAGACGCCGACGCCGAGGTTGACCTTGGCCGGGTTGGCGTCGGCGGCGAATTGCTCGTTCAGACCCAGGATCGGGTCGCGGGGCGCCATCTCGACGGCGTCGAAGAGCGAGGGCATCGGCATCTTTCCTTGCTGGAGCGCGTGGCGCGGGAGTGCTTGGAAACGGGCGCGGCGGCGCCATCTGCGACGCTGCCCCGGGGCGCCTCGCGCCTTTGCCCTCTGCGGGGCTTTGCGTTACCGTGTCCGGTTTCGCTCGATTGCGACGAAGCATCCCCATTTTATCCGCCATGACCGAAACCGCCGACCTCGCCCTTGCCGAAGCGCCCGTCGCCCCGCCCGAAGGTGAATTCATCACGTTCCCGGATTCGCCGTTCCAGCTCTTCAAGCCCTACGAGCCGGCGGGCGACCAGCCGTCGGCGATCAAGGGGCTGGTCGACGGCATTCGCGACGGCCTGAGCTTTCAGACGCTGCTCGGCGTGACCGGCTCGGGCAAGACCTTCACGATGGCCAACGTGATCGCCCAGATCGGCCGGCCGGCGATCGTCTTCGCGCCGAACAAGACGCTGGCCGCGCAGCTCTACAGCGAGTTCCGCGAGTTCTTCCCGAAGAACGCGGTCGAGTACTTCGTCAGCTACTACGACTACTACCAGCCCGAAGCCTACGTGCCGCAGCGCGACCTGTTCATCGAGAAGGACAGCGCGATCAACGAGCACATCGAGCAGATGCGGCTTTCGGCGACCAAGAGCGTGCTGGAGCGGCGCGATGTCATCGTCGTCGCGTCCGTGAGCGCCATCTACGGCATCGGCGCTCCCGAGGACTACACCGAGATGCGCATGATCATGCGCGTCGGCGAGAAGCTCGGCCAGCGCGATGCGATCGCCCACCTGATCCGCATGCAGTACGCGCGCAACGAGAACGACTTCTCGCGCGGCACCTTTCGCGTGCGCGGCGACACCATCGACGTCTTCCCCGCCGAGCACAGCGAGCTGGCGATCCGCCTCGAGCTGTTCGACGACGAGCTCGAGTCGCTGACGCTGTTCGATCCGCTCACCGGCCGCATCCGGCAGAAGATCCCGCGCTTCGTCATCTACCCGGCCAGCCACTACGCGACGCCGCGCGGCCGCGTCGTCGCGGCGATCGAGACGATCAAGGAAGAGCTGCGCGGGCGGCTCGACGAGTTGGTGAAAGCGGGCAAGCTGGTCGAAGCGCAGCGCCTCGAGCAGCGCACCCGCTTCGATCTCGAGATGCTGCAGGAGATCGGCCACTGCAAGGGCATCGAGAACTACACGCGCCACCTCTCGGGCGCGCCGCCGGGTTCGCCACCGGCAACCATGGTCGACTACTTGCCCAAGGACGCCTTGATGTTCCTCGACGAGAGCCACGTCATGATCGGCCAGCTCGGCGGCATGTACAACGGCGACCGGGCGCGCAAGACGACGCTCGTCGACTATGGATTCCGGCTGCCCTCGGCGCTCGACAACCGGCCGCTCAAGTTCGAGGAGTTCGAGGCCAAGATGCGCCAGGTCGTGTTCGTCTCGGCCACGCCCGCGGCGTACGAGAAGGAGCATGCCGGCCAGGTCGTCGAGCAGCTCGTGCGGCCGACCGGGCTGATCGACCCGGTCGTCGAGGTGCGGCCGGCGACGCACCAGGTCGACGACGTGCTGCAGGAGATCCGCGATCGGGTCGAGGTCAACGAGCGCGTGCTCATCACGACGCTGACCAAGCGGATGGCCGAGCAGCTCACCGACTACCTCTCGGACAACGGCGTCAAGGTCCGCTATCTGCACAGCGATATCGAGACCGTCGAGCGGGTCGAGATCCTGCGCGACCTGCGCCTGGGCGCCTTCGACGTGCTGGTCGGTATCAACCTGCTGCGCGAGGGCCTGGATATCCCCGAGGTGTCGCTGGTCGCCATCCTCGACGCCGACAAGGAAGGCTTCCTGCGCTCCGAGCGCAGCCTGATCCAGACGATCGGCCGTGCCGCGCGCAACCTGAACGGCAAGGCGATCCTCTACGCCGACCAGATGACCGAATCGATGAAGCTGGCGATCGGCGAGACCGAGCGTCGCCGGGCCCGGCAGACGGCGCACAACCTGGCCGAGGGCATCACCCCGGTAAGCATCGTCAAGCGGATCAAGGAAATGATCGACGGCGTCTACAGCAACAAGACCGCCAAAGAGGAGTTGCGCCTGGCCAGGGAATCGGCCTTGACCGAGGTGATGAGCGAAAAGGACCTCGGCAAGCGCATCAAACTGCTCGAAAAGCAGATGCTCGAGCACGCACGCAACCTCGAATTCGAGAAGGCCGCCCGGTTGCGCGACCAGTTGGCGGCCTTGCGTGAGCAGGCATTCGGCGCGCCGGGCACGGACAACGTCGTCGTCATCGCCTCCTCACCCGCCCCGGGCCGCCCTTGAAGGGGAACCAATCCCCCCAATCTCGACCGAATTGGTCGGCTTCCTCTATACTCGACTAAATCGGTCGGGATAGAGCTGGGTGGGTTTGGAGGCTTGGTTCTTGCCAAGTCGCCAGGCACCGCTGGAAGCGGCAACCTGACACCGAACCGAGGAGTGAATTTCATGCGTTTGACCACCAAAGGCCGTTTTGCCGTGACCGCGATGATCGATCTCGCCCTGCGCGAGCATTCGGGGCCGGTCGCCCTGGCGGCGATCAGCGCCCGGCAGCAGATTTCGCTGTCCTACCTGGAGCAGTTGTTCGGCAAGCTGCGCCGGCACGAGCTGGTCGAGAGCACGCGCGGCCCGGGCGGCGGCTATTCGCTCGGCCGCAAGTCCGAGGAGATCACGGTCGCCGACATCATCGTCGCCGTCGACGAGCCGATCGACGCCACGGGCTGCGCCGGCAAGGAAAACTGCATGGGCGACGACGCCGGCCGCTGCATGACGCACGACCTGTGGGCCAGCCTCAATTCCAAGATGATCGAGTTCCTCGACTCGGTGTCGCTGAAGAAGCTGGTCGACGAGCAGATCGCCAAGGGCATCTCGATCGAGGAGCACCCGATCAAGCGCGCGATCTCGACGCAGCCGGTCGTCAAGCCGATCAAGATCACGGCGCCAAACTCGGTGTTCGCGCTCGGAGCGGCATTCTCGAAGTAGTTTTCCCTGGCCATGGACATGACCCCGCACTTCCCGATCTACATGGATTACGCCGCCACGAACCCGGTGGACCAGCGCGTTGTCGACGCGATGATCCCGTGGCTGCGCGAGCATTTCGGCAACCCGGCGTCGCGCAGTCATGCCTGGGGCTGGGAAGCGGAAGCGGCGGTCGAGAAGGCCCGCGAAGAGGTGGCCGCGCTGATCGGCGCCGATCCGCGCGAGATCATCTGGACCTCGGGCGCCACCGAGTCCAACAACCTGGCGCTGAAAGGCGCGGCGCAGTTCTACAAGGGCAAGGGCAAGCACCTCGTCACGGTCAAGACCGAGCACAAGGCGGTGCTCGACTCGATGCGCGAGCTCGAGCGCCAGGGCTTCGAGGTGACTTACCTCGACGTCGAGGAAGACGGCCTGCTCGACTTCGAGAAGCTGAAGGCGGCGCTGCGTTCCGACACCATCCTCGTTTCCGTCATGTACGTGAACAACGAGATCGGAGTCATCCAGGACATCCCGGCGATCGGCAAGCTGTGCCGCGAGAAGGGCATCATCTTCCACGTCGACGCCGCGCAAGCCACCGGCAAGGTGCAGATCGATCTGGCGACCCTGCCGGTCGACCTGATGAGCCTGGCGTCGCACAAGACCTATGGCCCGAAGGGCATCGGCGCCCTGTACGTGCGGCGCAAGCCCCGCGTCCGCCTCGAGGCGCAGATGCACGGCGGCGGCCACGAGCGCGGCATGCGTTCGGGCACCTTGCCCACGCACCAGATCGTCGGCATGGGCGAGGCATTCCGCATCGCCCGCGAAGAGATGGGGACGGAGAGCGAGCGCATCCGCATGCTGCAGAGAAGGCTGATCGACGGCCTCTCGGGCATCGAGCAGATCTTCCTCAACGGCCACCCGACTCAGCGCGTGCCGCACAACGTCAACATGTCCTTCAATTTCGTCGAAGGCGAGTCGCTGATCATGGGCGTCAAGGGCATTGCCGTGTCGTCGGGCTCGGCCTGCACGTCGGCGAGCCTGGAGCCCAGCTACGTGCTGCGCGCGCTCGGCCGCAGCGACGAGCTCGCACATTCGAGCCTGCGCATGACGATCGGCCGCTACACGACCGAAGAAGAGATCGACTACGTCGTGTCCACGCTGAAGGACCGGGTCGCGCGCCTGCGCGAACTGTCGCCGCTGTGGGACATGTACAAGGACGGTGTCGACATCAGCTCGATCCAGTGGTCGGCCCACTGATCACGACGAAGAATTCCAGGAGAAACGAAATGGCATACAGCGCGAAAGTCGTCGAGCACTACGAGAACCCGCGCAACGTCGGCTCCTTCGACAAGGGCGACGATTCGGTAGGCACCGGCATGGTCGGTGCGCCGGCCTGCGGCGACGTGATGAAGCTGCAGATCAAGGTCAATCCCGAGACCGGGCTGATCGAGGACGCGCGCTTCAAGACCTACGGCTGCGGCTCGGCCATCGCCTCGAGCTCGCTCGTCACCGAGTGGGTCAAGGGCAAGTCGCTCGACGAAGCCCTGACCATCAAGAACACGCACATTGCGCAGGAGCTTGCCCTCCCGCCCGTGAAGATCCACTGCTCGATCCTGGCCGAAGACGCGATCAAGGCCGCAGTCAGCGACTACAAGGCCAAGAACGCCGTCGAGCGAGCCCGCCAGCCCGTCGAGACGTCGAGCCACTGACATGGCGGTGACCCTTACGGCAGCGGCGGCCCGCCACGTCACGCGCTACCTCGGCAAGCGAGGCAAGGGCGTCGGCGTGCGGCTCGGCGTGAAGACGACGGGTTGTTCCGGGCTCGCCTACAAGCTCGAGTACGCCGACGACTTCGCGGCGGAAGACCAGGTCTTCGAGGACCACGGCGTCAAGGTCATTGTCGACCCCAAGAGCCTGCCTTACATCGACGGCACCGAGCTGGACTTCGTGCGTGAGGGCTTGAACGAAGGCTTCCGCTTCCACAACCCGCGCGAGAAAGACCGTTGCGGCTGCGGCGAGTCGTTCCGGGTGTGAATTGACGCTTCGCTGAACCCAGCGGGCCCGCTGCGCGGGCCCTTCTCTTTTGCACTCCATGTCTTTCGACAGCGACGATTTCGCCCTCTTCGGACTGCCGCGCCGCTTTGCCCTGGACGTGGCCGAGCTGGCTGCGTTGCGGCGCACGCTGCTGGGCCAGGTGCATCCAGATCGCTTCGCGACCGGAGGCGCCTCGGCACAGCGCGTCGCGTTGCAGTGGGCGGTTCGCGTCAACGAAGCCTGCGAGCGGCTGAAGGATCCGCTGAAGCGCGCTGCCTATCTGTGCGAGCTGCACGGCGCGCCGATCGGCGCCGAAGACAACACGGCGATGCCGCCGGCGTTTCTGATGCAGCAGATGGCATGGCGAGAAGCGCTCGACGATGCGTCGACGCGTGATGCTGTCGAGTCGATCGCGCGATCACTCGATTCGCATCGGGACCAGGCCTATGCGGAGCTCGCCCACGCGCTGGACGACGGCGGCGCATACGCCGCCGCCGCGCAGCAGGTGAGGGCGCTCATGTTCGTCGAGCGTTTCGCCAACGACGTCGAAGACCGGCTCGAACGGATGGAAGCCTGACGTGGCCCTGCTGCAGATCTCCGAGCCCGGCGCCTCGCCCGACCCGCACCAGCGGCGCCACGTCGTCGGCATCGACCTCGGCACGACGCATTCGCTCGTCGCCGCGGTGCGCAACGGCGTCGCCGAATGCCTGCCCGACGCCGACGGCCGCGTCATCCTGCCCTCAGCGGTTCGCTACCGCGAAGACGGCCGTACCGACATCGGCCAGCGCGCGCTGGACCAGGCAGCCGCCGATCCGCGCAACACCGTCGTCTCGGTCAAGCGACTGATGGGGCGCGGCCGCGACGACGTCGGTGCTGTCTTGCCTTACGACTTTGTCGATGCGCCCGGCATGGTCCGCCTCAACACGGTGGCGGGCCCGAAGTCGCCCGTCGAGATCTCCGCCGAGATCCTCGCCACCCTGCGCCAGCGCGCCGAAGACACCTTCGCCGACGAACTTTTCGGCGCCGTCGTCACGGTGCCCGCCTACTTCGACGACGCGCAGCGCCAGGCCACGAAAGACGCCGCCGAGCTTGCCGGCCTGAACGTGCTGCGCCTCATCAGCGAGCCGACATCAGCGGCGATCGCCTACGGTCTGGACAACGCTTCCGAGGGCCTGTACGCCGTCTACGACCTTGGTGGCGGCACCTTCGACATTTCGCTGTTGCGCATGACCCGGGGCGTATTCGAGGTGGTAGCGACCGGCGGCGATTCGGCCCTGGGCGGCGACGACATCGATGCCGCCTTCGCGGCTTGGGCGCTGAAGCAGGGCGGCAAGATCGCCGCGAGCCCGCACGACCGGCGCGCGGCGGCCGTCGCGGCGCGGGCTGCGAAAGAGGCCTTGTCCAGCGCATCGGACGCCACGTTTGCCTGCGCGCTGGGCGGCGCGCCGTTCTCGCTTGCCGTCACGCGCGCCGACCTCGAAGCGGTGGCCGCGCCCTTCGTCGAGCGCACCGTGGCCGCGGCCCGTCAGGTACTGCGCGACGCGAAAGCCAGGCCCTCGGACCTCGACGGCGTCGTCATGGTTGGCGGCTCGACGCGCATGCCGCTCGTGCAGCGCGTCGTCGGGGAGTGGGCCGGCCGGTCGCCGCTCATCGATCTCGACCCCGACCGGGTTGTCGCCCTCGGCGCGGCCATCCAGGCCGAGGCGCTGGCCGGCAACGCCTTCGCCGCCGACGTGCTGTTGCTCGACGTCATCCCGCTCTCGCTCGGCCTCGAGACCATGGGCGGCCTGGTCGAACGCATCATTCCGCGCAACAGCCCGATCCCGACCGCGCGGGCGCAGGAGTTCACGACCTTCCAGAACGGCCAGGCGGCGATGGCGATCCACGTCGTGCAGGGCGAGCGCGAGCTGGTCGCCGACTGTCGCTCGCTGGCCCGCTTCGAGCTGCACGGCATCCCGCCGCTGGTGGCGGGAGCGGCGCGGATTCGCGTTACCTTCACCGTCGATGCCGACGGGCTGCTCGGCGTGACGGCGCGCGAAGAGTCGGCCGGTGTCGAAGCGAAGGTGACGGTCAAGCCGAGCTACGGCCTCTCCGACGAAGAAGTGGCGCGCATGCTCGGCGAGAGCTTTCAGACCGCCGAAGCCGACATGGTTGCGCGCAGCCTGCGCGAAGCCCAGGTCGACGCCGACCGCCTGCTCGCCGCGACCGCCACGGCACTGGCTGACGACGGCGATCTGCTTTCTGCCGAGGAGCGCGCCGTCATCGACGAACAGATGGCACGTCTCGCTGCCGTTCGCGGCGGCGCCGATCGCTTTGCCATCGACGACACGCTGAAGGCGCTCGGCAGCGGCACCGAAGCGTTTGCCGCCGAGCGCATGAACCGCGGCATCCGCCGTGCACTCGCCGGCCGCCGCGTCGAGGACATCTGAACGTGCCCGTCATCAAGATCCTGCCGCACCCCGAGTACTGCCCCGAAGGCAAGGAGATCGACGCCGCGCCGGGCGAGTCGATCTGCGAGGCCTTGCTGGAGCACGGCGTGCCGATCGAGCACGCTTGCGAGATGAGCTGCGCCTGCACGACCTGCCACATCGTCGTTCGCGAAGGCTTCGCGTCGCTCGGCGAGCCCGACGAAAGCGAAGAAGACCTGCTCGATCGCGCCTGGGGGCTGGAGCCGACGTCGCGGCTATCGTGCCAGGCGATCCTGGCGCGCCAGGACGTGACTGTCGAGATCCCGAAGTACTCGATCAATCACGCCAAGGAAAAGCACTGACCGCGTGCGCGGCCGGGCAGCGGCCAGACGGCCTAGCGGCTTTCGTCCTGCGCGACCGGCGCGCCGCGGCGAAACCAGCCGAGCTTGCCGATCGAGTCGAAAAACGAGTCGGGCGCCGTGCCGTCGCGTTCGTCGAGCAGGCCGCGTGCGTCGAGCATGCCGAGGAAGGACTTGAGCTCGCCCTTCTTCAATCCGCTCACTTCGACGAGCTGCGCCAGGCTCATGAAGCGCAACGACAGGTCGCTCAGGACACGGCGGTGGGCGGTGCGCTGGAACTCCGAGGTGATCTCGGGCCAGGCCAGGAGTCGGTACTCTTTCATCGTCCGCGTTCGGAAACTCGCTTGGCCTTGCGACCGGGGAGCGCCGAGCGTACCCCGCGCCGCGCCGCGCCGGGGAGGTCAATTGACAGCGCTTTCGTGAAATTTGCGACAGATGGTTCGCGGGCTGCCCGAGCGGGCCAATGAGCCGGTTCAGGCGTTGGCAGGGTGCAAGGCGCGCTGCACCTCGCTCTGCCACGGCAAGGCGTAAACGAGTTGATGCAATTGCACGGCGACCTCGATGTGCGTCAATGCCTCGCCATGGTCGTCGAGTAACTTGAGGTTGGTGACGAGGCCGAGCGGGTCGGCCATCGCGACCACGCCCGACTGCACCTCGACCCAGTCCCACGCCACGCCAGCCGACCGGCGCGCGCTCGAATCGCCCCAGAGCGTCTGGCCGCTGCAGGGCGATTCGTGGTCGCCGAAACTCAACACGCGCGTGCCGAGATGGCTCAACTGCAACTGCGGCGCGCGGCTGGCCTGCCACAATAGAGGCGGCCATGCACACACAATCCAGGCGGGGGTCATTGCTGTCGTCGAATCGATGGTGGATCTCCATTGAACTCTTTAGTACGCAAGTGTGGCAAGGCTTCAGGCGCCTGCCATCTGTCAAAGTTGTCAGGTTGACGAAAAAGGTGTCAGGCGGCCCCTTGTCGCAGCTAGACAGGCAATAGGCGGCAATGCTCGACAGTGGATTCACATCGGTGCTGGGCTCTCGAACTCGTGACGAGTTCAGGGACCAAGTCGTGGGCTTCACGAAGCGGCTTGGGTTCGATACGGTTTCAGTGACGCTCGTGATTGATCATTTCCTCGGGGAACCCGAGTTCATCACGGTCGACAACACGCCGCAGTCGTACTCTGACTTCTACAACAGTCGGGAAGATGCCCGAAGAGATCCGGTGATGCAGCATTGCAAGCGGTACAGCATGCCGATCATCTGGAACCAGGAGACGTACGCAAAGCTGGGTCAAGGAGACAAGTGGGAGGAGCAAGCTCGGTTCGGCTACCGCACGGGCATCGCCATGGCGTTGCACATGCCGGAGGGCCGCCACTTCGTGGTAGGAGTCGATCGAGATCGCGCCGTACCGGATGACGCAGGTGAGGTCACTCGCATGGTCGCCGATCTGCAGCTGTTTGCGGTGCACGCCCAAGATGCGGCGTCTCGGATCCTGACGCCGGCTCTAAGCTCGCCCGGTCAGCCTTCGCTCACGCCGCGTGAACTTGAAACACTTCGATGGACGATGGAAGGAAAGACGGCTTGGGAAGTCGGCAATCTTCTTGGCATCAGCGAGCGGACCGCTGCACTTCACGTGAATAACGCCACTCACAAGCTCGGGTGCGTCAACAAGCATCAGGCGGTGTTGAAGGCCTTGCGCCTTGGTTTGATCCGCTAGATTCGGCGACAAGTTCACTGGGGCGGGTTCGGTTGCGCGGAATCTCCTGCCACTTCCGTGTCTGATTGCACACTGTAAGACTTGACAGTTACGTCGCGCCACTGCCGCTGATCGAATACCTTGGTGTGCGCGACTTCCGCGCATTGAGCCGTACAGGAGCCTTCATGCCGCAGCAATCGACGCCACAGACCCCGCTTCTCGTTCCGAACTACGCGCTGTCGAATTCAGCGCCAATGCCTCTTTCCGTTTCCGATCTGGCCAGGGTTTCTGGTGCCGGATTGGTCGAGGCGCAGCAGCTCCCGCACAACGGCTGGTAGGCACTGGAAGCGGGCGGCCTCGCGTCTCGCCGAGATCGGTGACGCCGTCACTGTTTTTTCGGTGGCCAACCTCTTCCGGCGCGAAGTCCTGGACAGTCGCCAGCGCGAGTGGCTTGGATCGGTCCAACTGACCCGTCCCGTCCCCCTGTGGGTCGCGACGGGTTTAGTCTTGGCGGTCGCGGCCACCGTTTTCGCCTATCTCTGGTTCGGTGAGTACACCCGCAAGGCGCGGGTTTCGGGCTATCTGGTTCCCGACCGCGGCGTCATTCGCCTGACGGCGCCACAAGTGGCGGCCATCCTCGAAAGCCGGGTGTCCGAGGGCAAGCGGGTTCGGCAGGGCGACGTCCTCTTCGTCCTCGCGGTCGGCCAGTCCAGCCCCGCCGGCGACACGCAATCAGCAGTCGAGGCCAGTCTGGCGACGCGGCAGCAGAGCTTGCGCGGCAGTTCCGCGCAGCAGTCGGAACTCGAGGCAGCGCGCCTGGCGGCGCTCGACCGTCGCATCGACGCCATGCAGCGAGAACTGGCTTCGATGGCGGCCGAGGAAGCGTTGCAGCGTCAGCGCCAGCAACTCGCCGAAGAGGCGCTCGCCCAGTACAAGGCCTATCGCGCCGACAACTTCGTCTCCGACGCCCAGGTCCGCACCAGGTCGGAAGAGCTGTTCGGCGTCAAGGCGCAGGTCATCGCCCTCGAACGTCAGCGCGCGGCTCACCTCCGCGAGATCGCCGGCCTGCAGGCGGAGCGGCGCGAACTGCCCCTGCGGGCCCGCGCTGCGCAGGGTGTGATCGACCGCGACCTCGCTCTCGTCGCCCAGCAATCGGCCGAAAACGCCGCCCGGCAGACGATCGTCGTACGCGCCCCGCAGGACGGCACGATTTCGGCGGTCGTCGCCGAGACCGGACAAAACGTCGCATTGGGCGCTGCCATGGCGAGTCTGATTCCAGCGGATACGCGTTTGCAGGCGCTGCTGTTTGCGCCTTCGAGCGCGATCGGGTTCGTGCGCGCTGACCAGACCGTGATGCTGCGCTACGAGGCCTTTCCGTATCAGAAGTTCGGCCATCAGGGCGGCCAAGTCGTGCAGGTTTCCCGAGCGCCGCTGCAGTCCGCCGAATTGGCTGGCTTGCCGCTTTCAGGGACCACTCCGGCCGAACCGCTCTACCGGATCACCGTCAAGCTCGACAAGCAGGATGTCGCGGCCTACGGCACGGCGCAAGCCCTTGCGCCGGGCATGCAGCTCGATGCCGACGTCGTGCTCGACCGACGCCGCTTGATCGAGTGGATCTTCGAGCCGGTGCTCGGCATCGCGAGCCGGATGTGAGCGCCGCGTCGCTGCTCGACTCGCTGAGCTTCAGCGGCACGCGACGCCGCCTGCCGATGCTGCTGCAGACCGAGGGCGCCGAGTGCGGCCTCGCCTGCCTGGCGATGATCGCCGCGAAGCATGGATTCGACAGCGACTTGCCGACGCTGCGGCGGCGCTTCTCGGTGTCGATGAAGGGCGCGACGATGGCGGACCTGGTTCGCGTCGCCGCTCAGCTTCACCTCAACCCGCGCGCGGTGCGCGCGGAAATGGAGCACCTGCCGCAGCTAGAGCTGCCTTGCGTCCTGCACTGGGACCTCAACCATTTCGTCGTCCTGAAGGAGATTTCCGGCGGCCGTGCCGTGATCCACGACCCGGCGCGCGGCGTGCGGCGCTTGCCGATGGCAGAGGTGTCGCGCCACTTCACCGGGATCGCCCTCGAGCTCTCGCCCGAGGCGGACTTCAGGCCCGGCGTGCAGAAGCAGTCCATCGGCCTGCGCCAATTGCTCGGCCGCGTGAGCGGCCTGAAGCGCTCGCTGACGCAGATCTTTCTACTCGCGCTGGCGCTCGAGGCGTTCATGCTGCTCTCGCCGTTCTACCTGCAATGGGTGGTCGACGGCGTGCTCGTCGGCGACGACCGCGATCTGCTGGTGACGCTCGGCGTCGGGTTCGCCCTCCTCGTGCTGATCCAGGTCGGCGCGGGCGCGATCCGCTCGTGGGCGGTGCTGCATCTGTCGTCGACCCTCAACCTGCAGTGGCTGTCGAACGTGTTCGCGCACCTGATGCGGCTGCCGGTCACCTGGTTCGACCGGCGCAATACCGGCGACGTGATGTCGCGCTTCGGCGCCGTCCAGCACATCCAGCAGACGATGACGACGAGCTTCGTCGAGGCTGTGCTCGACGGCCTGCTCGTCGTCGTGACGCTGGCGATGATGCTGGTCTACAGCGGCCGCCTGACCGCCATCGCCGTCGCTAGCGTCGTCGCCTACGGCCTGCTCCGTCGCGCCTTCTTCCGCCCGTTGCGCGAGGCGACCGAGGAAGCGATCGTCTTCGACGCCAAGCGCTCGACCCACTTCCTCGAGTCGCTGCGCGGCGTGCAGTCGATCAAGCTGTTCAACCGGCAGGCGGACCGGCAGGCGCGCTTCATGAACCTGGTGGTCGACGCGATGAACGCCAACATCGCGACGCGCAAGCTCGACCTGATGTTCGTCGTGCTGCACAAGCTGGTGTTCGGCCTGGAGCGCGTGGCCGTCGTGTGGGTCGGCGCACTGCTCGTCCTCGATCACCGCTTCTCGGTCGGCATGCTGTTCGCATTCCTCGCCTACAAGGAGCAGTTCGCCCAGCGGGTGAGTGCGTTGATCGACAAGACGGTCGAGATCAAGATGCTGCGCCTGCAAGGGGAGCGCCTGGCCGACATCGTGCTTGCCGAGCCCGAGCCGGCGGACGAAGGGCTGCCTCGCGCCGGCACGTCGACGCCCAGCCTCGAGCTCGTCGACGTGAGCTTTGCCTATTCGGATGCCGAAGAACCCGTCCTGAAGAAGCTCAGCCTGCGCATCGACCCGGGCGACTCGGTCGCCATCGTCGGTCCGTCGGGCTGCGGCAAGACGACCTTGCTGAAATGCATGCTCGGCATCCTGGTCCCGCAGACGGGCCGGATCCGCGTCGGCGACGCGAGCCTGCAGCAGGTCGGGTTGCGTAGCTGGCGCGACATGATCGGCACGGTGATGCAGGAAGATCAGCTCTTCGCCGGATCGATCATCGACAACATCACCTTCTTCGACGCCGATGCCGACGTGGCATGGGCCGAGAAGTGCGCTCAGATCGCCGCTGTCGCCGACGAGATCGAGGCGATGCCGATGGGCTGGCACACGCTGGTCGGCGACATGGGAACGAGCCTGTCGGGCGGCCAGCGCCAACGCATCCTGTTGGCGCGAGCGCTATACAAACGGCCGAAGTTTCTCTTCCTCGACGAGGCGACCAGCGCGCTCGACGTCGACCGCGAGCGCGAGGTCAACGCGGCGATCCGACAGCTCGACATCACGCGCGTGATCGTCGCGCATCGGCCGGAGACGATCGCGTCGGCGGGGAGGGTGATCGTGTTGCAGGATGGGCGGGTGGCGCAGGATTTGCGGAGCGTGCCTAGCGCGGGGAACCACACGCGCTGATCGGCGAAGGGCTCGGCCGCGGCCGAGCCTTCATCGCCGCCTACACTGCCTCGATGCGCGTCCTCGGCATCGAAACCTCCTGCGACGAAACCGGCGTCGCGCTCGTCGACACCGTCGGCGACGCGACGCCGCTTCTGCTCGCTCAGGCGCTGTACAGCCAGGTCGACATGCACGCCGCGTACGGCGGCGTCGTTCCCGAGCTCGCCTCGCGCGACCACATCCGGCGCGTCCTGCCGCTGACGCGCGAGGTGCTCGATTCGGCCGGCGCAGACCTGGAGTCGATCGACGTCGTCGCCTACACGCGCGGCCCGGGCCTGGCGGGCGCATTGCTCGTCGGCGCCGGTGTCGCCTGCTCGCTCGCCGCGGCGCTCGGCAAGCCGGCGCTCGGCATCCATCATCTCGAAGGCCATCTCCTGTCGCCTTTCCTCTCGGCCGACCCACCGACCTTTCCTTTCGTCGCGCTTCTCGTGTCCGGCGGCCACACGCAACTGCTCGAAGTCACCGGCGTCGGCGAGTACGCCTTGCTCGGCGACACGATCGACGATGCTGCCGGCGAAGCCTTCGACAAGTCGGCCAAGCTGCTCGGTCTCGGCTATCCCGGCGGGCCGGCGCTGGCGCGGCTGGCCGAGTTCGGCGATGCGAACGCCTTCGCTTTGCCGAGGCCACTCCTGCAACGCGACTCGCTCGACTTCTCTTTCGCCGGCCTGAAGACGGCGGTGCGCACGCACGCGCTCAGGCTCGACGGCTCGACCTGCGAACAGCCACGCGCCGATCTGGCGGCGTCGACGCAGGAGGCGATCGTCGACGTGCTGGTGCGCAAGTCGATGGCAGCGCTCACGCGTACCGGCCTGACGCATCTCGTTGTCGCAGGCGGCGTCGGCGCGAACACGTTGCTGCGCGCGCGTCTGCGCGCCGAATGCGAAAAGCGACATGCCCGGGTCTACTACCCGGAACTGTCGCTCTGCACCGACAACGGCGCAATGATCGCGCTCGCCGCAGCGATGCGCTTGCAACGCGGCATCGCCGCCGTGTCGACCGACTATGCGTTCGACGTGCGGCCGCGCTGGCCGCTCACCGAGACGCTGGAAGCGGCCCTCGCGACCTAGCTAGGGCACGCGGTCGGCCGGCTTGGCGTCGGCGACAATCTGGTCGGCCGCGGCACAGCGCTGCGACCCTGCCGCCGAACCGAGAGCGGCATTTTTGTTTTCAAGGGCCGCGCGCTGCATCGCATGAGACAAGTCATCGAAGACCTGCCCGAGTCGAAGATCCGCGAAGTGGCCAACGCGGCCATGGGCCGCAGCGACGTGCTGGCCTTCTGGTTCGGCGAGAGCGACGAGCCGACGCCCGACTTCATCCGCGAAGCGGCGGTTCGATCGCTTCACGACGCCGAGACCTTCTATTCGCACAACCTCGGCCTGCCCGAGTTGCGCGAGGCGATCGCGCGCTACACGAGCTCGCTGCATCGCACGGTCGACGCCAGCCGGATCGCGGTCACCTCGTCCGGCGTCAACGCCTTGATGCTGGCGATGCAGGCGCTCGTCGGACCGGGCGACGAGGTCGTCGCCGTTGTCCCGGTGTGGCCCAACCTGACGGCTCAGCCGGCGATCCTGGGCGCGCACGTCACGCGCCTTCCACTGCGTGCCGAGCATGGCGCGTGGAAGCTCGACCTCGAGGCGCTGCGCAGCGCCGTCACTCCGGCGACGCGCGTCCTCCTCGTCAACTCGCCCAACAACCCGACCGGCTGGACCTTCAGCCGCGCCGAGCAGGAAGCGGTGCTCGCGCATTGCCGCGCCACGGGCACCTGGATCGTTGCCGATGAGGTCTACGAGCGCGTCTTCTTCGGCGACGTGGCGCACGCGGCGGCGCCGAGTTTCCTGGACATTGCCGAGCCCGATGACCGCCTCCTCGTCGTGCACAGCTTCTCGAAGAGCTTCCTGATGACCGGCTGGCGGCTCGGCTGGATCGTCTGTCCGCCGACGCTGGAGTCGGGGCTCGCCAAGCTGATCGAGTTCAACACCTCGTGCGCGCCGGTCTTCGTGCAGCGCGCCGGGCTTGCGGCCATGAGCAATGCCGAAGCCTTCGTGCCGGCGCTCATGCAGCGACTGCGGCTCTGCCGCGACACCCTGCTGCCGCGCCTCGCTGCGTTGCCCGGCATCACGGTGGCCGAGCCGCAGGGCGGTCTCTACGCCTTCTTCCGCGTCGAAGGCCACGTCGATTCGCTGACCCTTGCCAAGCGCCTGGTCAGTGAGGCCGGGCTCGGCGTGGCGCCCGGCGCCGCATTCGGGCCTGAAGGCGAAGGGTGGCTTCGCTGGTGCTTCGCCTCGCGCGAACCGGCGCGGCTGGTGGCGGGAGTGGAGCGGCTGGCCGCCTTCCTCCGTCTATAATCGTCGGCTTGGCTGCGTTTGCGGCTGATCCCCACGGCGCCGGTCGGTTTCACCGGCGTTCGCGAGTCGAACCTCGAAACCGTGTCGCTGCCTTCGTGGCCGGCGCTCGGTTTCACACTCTGGAAACGAGATGCCCGCTACCGCCGAACACAAAGCCGAGATCGTCAAGGCGCACGCCCGTGCCGCCAGTGACACCGGGTCGACCGAGGTGCAAGTCGCCTTGCTCACCGACCGGATCAACGAGCTCACCCCGCACTTCAAGACCCATCTGAAAGACCACCACGGCCGGCGCGGCCTGCTGAAGATGGTCAACCGGCGCAAGAGCCTGCTCGCGTATCTGCGCGGCAAGGACGCCGATCGCTACACCGCGCTGATTCAAAAGCTCGGCCTGCGCAAGTAGGTCGATCACGTTGCCCGAGGGCCTGTTCTCGCGAGCAGGTCCCGGGTTGTTGGAGCGAGTGGCCGAGAGGCGAGGCTGTGTCATTCCACCGATGTTCATGCGCGAAGCGCGCACCGAGCACCCTTGGAATGGCATTTCGCCCATAGAAGCTCTCGCTCCGGGTGCCGGCGCCGCCCCTGATGGCGCCCGAAGCAACGGAGAAACAAGCCATGAGCATCTTCCACAAGACCACCAAGACCTTCCAGTGGGGTCAGCAGACCGTCACCCTCGAGACCGGTGAGATCGCGCGCCAGTCCGGCGGCGCCGTCGTCGTCTCGATCGGCGACACCGTCGTCCTCGCCACCGTCGTCGCCAAGAAAGACGCCAAGCCCGGCCAGGACTTCTTCCCGCTGACCGTCGACTACATCGAGAAGACCTACGCCGCCGGCAAGATCCCGGGCAGCTTCTTCAAGCGCGAAGGCCGCCCGAGCGAGCTCGAGACGCTGACCTCGCGCCTGATCGACCGGCCGCTGCGTCCGCTCTTTCCGGAAGGCTTCTACAACGAGGTGCAGGTCGTCATCCACGTCCTCTCGCTCGACCCGGAAATCGCCGCCGACATTCCGTCGCTGATCGGCTCGAGTGCCGCTCTGGCGATCTCGGGGATCCCGTTCAACGGCCCGATCGGCGCGGCCCGCGTCGGCTACATCGGCGGCCAGTACGTCCTCAATCCGTCGAAGACGCAGATGGCCGAGACGCAGATGGACCTGATCGTCGCCGGCACCGAAGCCGCCGTGCTGATGGTCGAGTCGGAGGCCAAGCAGCTGAGCGAGGAAGTGATGCTCGGCGGCATCGTCTTCGGTCATGAGCAGGGAAACATTGCCATCGCCGCCATCCACGAGCTGGTGCGCGACGCCGGCAAGCCGGTCTGGGACTGGACCGCGCCCGCCAAGGACGAAGCCTTCATCTCGAAGGTCGGCGCGCTCGCCGAGCAGAAGCTCCGCGACGCCTACCAGATCCGCTCGAAGCAGGCGCGTACGCAAGCCACCCGCGACGTCACGGGCGCGACGATGAGCGCGCTGGCCGAAGGCGGCGTCGCCGTCGACAAGGTCAAGGTCGACAACATCCTGTTCGACATCGAAGCGAAGATCGTGCGCAGCCAGATCCTCTCGGGCGAGCCGCGCATCGACGGCCGCGACACGCGCACCGTCCGTCCCATCGAGATCCGCACCGGCCTGCTGCCGCGCGTGCACGGCTCGGCGCTCTTCACGCGCGGCGAGACGCAGGCGCTGGTCGCCGCCACGCTCGGCACCGACCGCGACGCGCAGCGCATCGACGCGCTCGCAGGCGAGTACCACGAGCACTTCATGCTCCACTACAACATGCCTCCGTTCGCCACCGGCGAAACCGGCCGCGTCGGCTCGCCGAAGCGGCGCGAGATCGGCCACGGTCGGCTCGCCAAGCGCGCGCTGGTCGCGGTGCTGCCCAACCGCACCGAGTTCCCGTACTCGATGCGCGTGGTCTCGGAGATCACGGAGTCGAACGGCTCCTCGTCGATGGCCTCGGTGTGCGGCGGCTGCCTCGCGCTGATGGACGCCGGCGTGCCGCTCAAGGCGCACGTCGCCGGCATCGCCATGGGCCTGATCAAGGAAGGCAACCGCTTCGCCGTGCTGACCGACATCCTCGGCGACGAGGATCATCTCGGCGACATGGACTTCAAGGTCGCGGGCACGACGAACGGCGTGACCGCCCTGCAGATGGACATCAAGATCCAGGGCATCACGAAGGAGATCATGCAGGTCGCACTGGCCCAGGCCAAGGAAGCGCGCCTGCACATCCTCGGCAAGATGACCGAGGCGATGGGCACTGCGAATACCGAGGTCTCGCAGTTCGCGCCGCGCCTCTACACGATGAAGATCAACCCGGAAAAGATCCGTGACGTCATCGGCAAGGGCGGCTCGACGATCCGCGCCCTCACCGAAGAGACCGGCTGCACGATCGACATCGGCGAAGACGGCACGATCACGATCGCCTCGACCGACGCCGACAAGGCCGAGCACGCCAAGAAGCGCATCGCCGAGATCACCGCCGAGGTCGAAGTGGGCAAGATCTACGAAGGCCCGGTCACCAAGATCCTCGACTTCGGCGCGCTCGTGAACCTGCTGCCGGGCAAGGACGGCCTGCTGCACATCAGCCAGATCGCGCACCAGCGCGTCGAGAAAGTCACCGATTTTCTCAAGGAAGGGCAGATCGTTCGCGTCAAGGTCCTCGAGACCGACGAGAAGGGTCGCGTCAAGCTGTCGATGAAGGCGCTGCTCGACCGCGAGCAGCCGCGCGAGCAGCACGCGCATCAGGAGTGACGGCGCGAATCGCGTCGGCAGCGTCGTGAAAGCGATCGAGATCGAGAAGCCCGGCGGGCCGGAAGTGCTCCGCCTGGCCGAGCGACCGATGCCGGTGGCCGGCGCGGGCGAGTTGCTGATCCGGGTCACTGCCTCGGGCGTGAACCGTCCCGACGTGCTGCAGCGCATGGGCCTTTATCCCGTGCCGCACGGCGCATCGGATCTGCCGGGGCTCGAGGTCGCCGGCATGATCGTCGCCGGCGACACTGCGGCAATGCAGGCGGCCGGCTTCGCCGTCGGTGACCGCGTCTGCGCGCTGGTGGCGGGCGGTGGCTACGCGGAATATTGCGTAGCTCCGGTCGGCCAGTGCCTGTCGTCGCCGACGAACCTGAGCGACATCGAAGCTGCCAGCCTGCCCGAGACCTTCTTCACCGTGTGGTCGAACGTGTTCGACCGCGCTCGCCTGCAACCGGGAGAGACGCTGCTCGTGCAGGGCGGCAGCAGCGGCATCGGCGTCACCGCGATCCAGTTGGCCAAGGCGCACGGCGCGACCGTGATCGTGACCGCCGGCTCCGACGAAAAGGCCGCAGCGTGCAAGGCGCTCGGCGCCGACCACGCCATCAACTACAAGACGCAGGACTTTGCTGCCGAGGTGCTGCGCATCACCGACCAGGCTGGCGCGAACGTCATCCTGGACATGGTCGCCGGCAACTACGTCGAGCGCGAGATCAAGTGCCTGGCGCCGGACGGCCGCCTCGTCATCATCGCCGTGCAGGGCGGCACCGACGCGAAGGTCGATGCCGGCCTCGTGCTGCGTCATCGCCTCACCATCACCGGCTCGACCTTGCGGCCGCGGCCGGTCGCCTTCAAGAGCGCGATCGCCGCAGCGCTGAAGAAGTCGGTCTGGCCCTGGCTCGAAAGCGGACGCGTCAAGCCGGTCATTCAGGAAGTGTTTCCCGCCGCCGAAGCGGCTCGCGCGCACGCCGTGATGGAGTCGCACGGCCACATCGGCAAGCTGGTGCTGGCGTGGTGAACGCCGCGTTGCGACGTGGCCGGCTCGTCGTCGGCAACTGGAAGATGAACGGCAGCCGGGCCACCAATTCGGTGCTGCTCGACGCGTTGAAGGCGTCGGCGCCGTTCGCTGCCGGCGTGGCCGTGTGCGTGCCGACGCTGTTTCTTCGCGATGTCGCATCGACGTTGCAAGGAAGCGCCATCGCCTGGGGCGCGCAGGATTGCTCGAGCCATGCCTCGGGTGCTTTCACCGGCGAGGTCTCGGCGGCGATGCTCGCCGAGTTCGGCTGTCGCTACGTCATCGTCGGACATTCGGAACGGCGCGCCCTGCATGGCGAGAGCGATCGCCTCGTCGCAGAGAAGGCGGCGCGCGCGCTGGCCAGCGGCCTGACGCCGATCGTCTGCGTCGGCGAGACGCTGGCCGAGCGCGAAGCGGGCCACACCGATGCGGTCGTGGCTCGCCAGCTCGGCGCGGTCATCGAGTTGCTTGGCGACGCGATGGTGCAGGCCGTGGTGGCCTACGAACCGGTCTGGGCCATCGGCACCGGCAAGACGGCGAGCCCGGACGAAGCCCAGGCCGTTCATGCCGCGTTGCGTGCACAACTCGCGGCGGCAAGCGCTGCCGCTGCAAGCATTTCCATCCTGTACGGCGGCAGCGTCAAGGCCGACAACGCGGCCTCGCTGTTCGCGCAGGCCGACATCGACGGCGGCCTGATCGGCGGCGCGGCGTTGAACGCCGAGCAGTTCGCCGCCATCTGCAAGGCGGCCGCGTGAACGTCGCGCCAAGCCTCGGACCCATCGGAGTCGAACAAGAATGAACATCGTCATGAACCTCGTGGTTGCGCTGCAGATCCTTGCGGCGCTGGTGATGATCGGCCTCGTGCTGATCCAGCACGGCAAGGGCGCCGACATGGGCGCCTCGTTCGGCAGCGGCGCCTCGGGCAGCCTGTTCGGCGCGACCGGCAGCGCGAACTTCCTCTCGCGCTCGACTGCCGTTTGCGCCGCCGTCTTCTTCGTGTGCACGCTGTCGCTGGCCTACACCGCGAACGATCGGCCGAAGACTTCCGGCGCCAGCATCCTCGATCGCCCGGCGACGTCGGCGTCCGCGCCGGTTGGCGGCAGTTCCGGTGCCGCCGCCATTCCCGGCCCGGCGAGCGGTGTCACGCCCGCAGCCGCGCCCGCGTCCGTCTCGGTGCCGACGACGCGTACCGCTGCTTCCGGAGCCGGTGCGATTCCGCAGAAGTAGATGCGCCTCAGCTAGAATTCGTGGTTGCCCGGTAAGCCATTCCTCATGCCAGCCGAAGCAATCAACAAGAGTGCCGCCGACGTGGTGAAATTGGTAGACACGCTATCTTGAGGGGGTAGTGGCGAAAGCTGTGCGAGTTCGAGTCTCGCCGTCGGCACCAACTCAATGACCCTCGATCCCTACCTGCCCGTCATCCTGTTCATCCTGATCGGAGTGGCGGTCGGCGTCGCCCCGCAGGTGCTCGGCTTCCTGCTCGGGCCGAGAAAGCCGGACCAGGCCAAGAATTCCCCGTACGAATGCGGCTTCGAGGCCTTCGAGGACGCGCGCATGAAGTTCGACGTGCGCTACTACCTCGTCGCCATCCTCTTCATCGTGTTCGACCTCGAGATCGCCTTTCTTTTTCCGTGGGCGGTGGCTCTGCGCGAGATCGGACCGGCCGGTTTCTGGGCGATGATGCTTTTTCTCGCCATCCTCGTCGTCGGCTTCGCCTACGAGTGGAAAAAGGGCGCCCTCGACTGGGAATGACGACTGCATGAGTCTCGACGGCGTTCTGAAGGAAGGCTTCGTCACGACGAGCCTCGACACGGTCATCAACTGGTCGAAGACCGGCTCGCTCTGGCCCATGACTTTCGGTCTGGCGTGCTGCGCCGTCGAGATGATGCATGCCGGTGCTGCCCGCTACGACATCGACCGCTTCGGCATGCTGTTCCGCCCGAGCCCGCGCCAGAGCGACCTCATGATCGTCGCCGGCACGCTCTGCAACAAGATGGCGCCGGCGCTGCGCAAGGTGTACGACCAGATGGCCGAGCCGCGCTGGGTCATCTCGATGGGCTCGTGCGCCAACGGCGGCGGCTACTACCACTACAGCTACTCGGTGGTGCGCGGCTGCGACCGCATCGTGCCGGTCGACGTCTACGTGCCCGGCTGCCCGCCTACGGCCGAGGCGCTGCTCTACGGCGTGCTGCAGCTGCAGGCCAAGATCCGCCGCGAAACGACGATCGCCCGATGAGCGAAGCCCCGCCCGTCATGAGCAAGCTCGACACGCTGCAGGCCGCCGTGGTCGAGCAACTCGGCGCTCGCGTCAAGAAGCTGGATCGCGCACTCGGCGAGTTGACGCTCACCGTCGCGGCGGCCGACTACCTCGACGCCGCGATGCTCCTGCGCGATCACCCGGAGCTGAAGTTCGAGCAACTCGTCGACCTGTGCGGCGTCGATTACTCGAGCTACCGCGACGTCGCCTGGGAAGGGCCGCGCTTCTGCGTCGTCTCGCACCTGCTCTCGATCACGAAGAACTGGCGCTTGCGCCTGAAGGTCTTCTGCCCCGACGACGACGTGCCGCAGATCGCCTCGCTCGCCGACGTGTGGAGCTCGACCAACTGGTTCGAGCGCGAAGCCTTCGACCTGTTCGGCATCATCTTCGACGGCCACCTCGACCTGCGCCGCATCCTCACCGACTATGGCTTCATCGGCCACCCGTTCCGCAAGGACTTTCCGGTCTCGGGAACGGTCGAGATGCGCTACGACCCCGAGCAGAAGCGCGTCATCTACCAGCCGGTGACGATCGAGCCGCGCGAGATCGTGCCGCGCGTCATCCGCGAAGACAACTACGGCGGCCTGCACTAGAGCAACTCACTCGTGGCCGACATCAAGAATTACACCCTGAACTTCGGGCCGCAGCATCCGGCCGCACACGGCGTGCTGCGCCTCGTGCTCGAGCTCGACGGCGAGGTGATCCAGCGCGCCGACCCGCACATCGGCTTGCTGCATCGGGCGACCGAAAAGCTCGCCGAGACGCGCACCTATATCCAGTCGCTGCCCTATATGGATCGGCTGGACTACGTGTCGATGATGTGCAACGAGCACGCCTACTGCCTGGCGATCGAAAAGCTTCTCGGCGTCGACGTGCCGATCCGCGCGCAGTACATCCGCGTCATGTTCGCCGAGATCACGCGGCTCATGAACCACCTGATGTGGCTCGGCGCGCACGGCCTCGACTGCGGCGCGATGAACATCTTCATCTACTGCTTCCGCGAGCGCGAAGACCTGTTCGACATGTACGAGGCGGCCTCCGGCGCGCGCATGCACGCGGCCTACATCCGCCCGGGCGGCGTCTACCGCGACCTGCCGGACACCATGCCGCAGTACCGCGAGAACAAGATCCGCAGTGCCAAGTCGACGGGCGAACGCAACCAGAACCGGCACGGCTCGCTGCTCGACTTCATCGACGACTTCGTCAAGCGCTTCCCGGCCAAGGTCGACGAATACGAGACGCTGCTCACCGACAACCGCATCTGGAAGCAGCGCACCGTGGGCATCGGCGTCGTCACGCCCGAGCGTGCGCTCAACCTCGGCTTCACCGGGCCGATGCTGCGCGGCTCCGGCATCCTGTGGGACCTGCGCAAGCACCAGCCCTACGACGTCTACGACAAGATGGACTTCGACATTCCGCTCGGCGTCAACGGCGACACCTACGACCGCTACCTGGTGCGCGTCGAGGAGATGCGGCAAGCCAATCGCATCATTCGCCAGTGTGTCGACTGGCTGCAGGCGAATCCGGGTCCGGTCATCACGTCGAACCACAAGGTTGCACCGCCGTCGCGCGTCGACATGAAGACCGGGATGGAAGACCTGATCCATCACTTCAAGCTCTTCACCGAGGGCTTCCGCGTGCCCGAGGGCGAGGCCTACGCCGCGGTCGAGCATCCGAAGGGCGAGTTCGGCATCTACATCGTCAGCGACGGCGCCAACAAGCCGTACCGGCTGAAGATCCGCGCGCCCGGCTTTGCGCACCTCGCAGCGCTCGACGAGATGGCGCGTGGGCACATGATTGCCGACGCCGTCGCCGTCATCGGCACCATGGACATCGTGTTCGGGGAGATCGATCGATGAACGCGCCGACGCCGGCGAAGGCGATGCTCTCCGAGGCCGCCGCGAAGGGCTTCGAGCGAGAGATCGCCAAGTACCCGCCGCAAGGCAAGGCCTCGGCGGTGATCGCCTGCCTGGCCATCCTGCAGAGGGAGCACGGCTTCATCTCGCAGGAGAGCGAGGAGCTCGTGGCCGAGGCGCTCGGCATGCCGCCGATCGCGGTGCACGAGGTCACGACCTTCTACAACATGTTCAATCAGGTGCCGGTCGGCCGCGTCAAGCTGAACGTCTGCACCAACCTGCCGTGCCAGTTGCGCGGCGGCCAGCATGCGCTCGAGCATCTGTGCGAGTCTTTGCACGTCGAAGAGGGCGGCACCACCGAGGACGGCGCCTTCACGGTGCAGAAGGCCGAGTGCCTGGGTGCCTGCGCCGATGCGCCCGTGCTGCTCGTCAACGACCTGCAGATGGTCAGCTTCATGAGCGACGCGCGCATCGACGAGTTGGTCTCGACCTTGCGTGTGCCGCAGGCGTCGAACGCATCGTGAGCGCCATGGCCGACCTTTCCCGCTTCCAGGCGACGGGCACTGAGACCTGCTTCCATGGCCGCCATATCGAGCCGCAGATCTATGCCGGTCTCGACGGCAAGAACTGGCGGCTCAAGGACTACGAAGCGCGCGGCGGCTACCAGGCGCTGCGCAAGATCCTCGGGGCATCGACGAGCGTCGGCGATGCCGGGGCGGGCGCAGGCTCCGGCATGACGCCCGAGCAGGTCATCGCCGAGGTCAAGGCCTCGGGCCTGCGCGGTCGCGGCGGCGCCGGCTTTCCGACCGGGCTGAAGTGGAGCTTCATGCCGCGCCAGTTTCCCGGCGCCAAGTACCTGGTCTGCAATTCCGACGAAGGCGAGCCCGGCACCTGCAAGGACCGCGACCTGCTGATGTTCAACCCGCACATCGTCATCGAGGGCATGGCGATCGCGGCCTATGCGATGGGCGTGGCGGTCGCCTACAACTACATCCACGGCGAAATCTTCGAGGTCTACGAGCGCTTCGAAGAGGCCCTGGAAGAAGCGCGTGCCGCCGGCTGTCTGGGCGACGCGATCCTCGGCTCGAAGTGGAATTTCGAGCTGCATGCCTGCCACGGCTTCGGCGCCTACATCTGCGGCGAAGAGACGGCGCTGCTGGAGTCGCTCGAGGGCAAGAAGGGCCAGCCGCGCTTCAAGCCGCCGTTTCCGGCGAGCTACGGCCTCTACGGCAAGCCGACGACGGTCAACAACACCGAAACCTTCGCCGCGGTGCCGTGGATCATCGTCAACGGCGGCCCCGCGTATCTGGAGATCGGCAAGCCGAACAACGGCGGCACCAAGATCTTCTCTGTCGTCGGCGACGTGCAGAAGCCCGGCAACTACGAGGTGCCTCTTGGCACGCCGTTCATCAAGCTGCTCGAGCTCGCCGGCGGCGTGCCCGAAGGGCGCACGCTCAAGGCGGTGATCCCGGGCGGCTCGTCGGCACCGGTGCTGCCGGCGGCCATCATGAACACGCTGACGATGGACTACGACTCCATCGCCAAGGCCGGTTCGATGCTCGGCTCGGGCGCCGTCATCGTCATGGACGACTCGCGCTCGATGGTCCATTCGCTGCTGCGCCTCTCGTATTTCTACATGCACGAGAGTTGCGGCCAATGCACGCCCTGCCGCGAGGGCACGGGCTGGCTCTACCGCGTGGTCGAGCGCATCGCCAACGGCCAGGGCCGGATCCAAGACATCGACCTGCTCAACTCGGTCAGCGACAACATCCAGGGCCGCACCATCTGCGCCCTCGGCGATGCAGCAGCGATGCCGGTGCGGGCGATGATCAAGCACTTCCGGTCGGAGTTCGAGGCGCTCATCGCCAAAGCGGCCAAGCCGGTCCATGCCGGAACGCTCGGCCCGTCGGCGAGCATCCACCCCGAGCAGAGCTCGGCCCTTGCCGGAGCCCGACGATGATCGAGATCGACCTCGACGGCCAGAAGGTCTCGGTGCCCGAGGGCAGCATGGTCATGCATGCGGCCGACATCGCGGGCACCTACATCCCGCACTTCTGCTATCACAAGAAGCTCTCGATCGCGGCCAATTGCCGGATGTGCCTGGTCGACATCGAGAAGGCGCCCAAGCCGATGCCGGCCTGCGCCACACCGGTCACGCAAGGCATGGTCGTGCATACCCGGAGCGACAAGGCGCTCAACGCGCAGCAGGGGGTGATGGAGTTCCTGCTCATCAACCACCCGCTCGACTGCCCGATCTGCGACCAGGGCGGCGAGTGCCAGCTGCAGGATCTCGCGGTCGGCTACGGCGCGTCTTCTTCGCGCTACGACGAAGACAAGCGCGTCGTCTTCCCGAAGGACGTCGGCCCGCTCGTCTCGATGAAGGAGATGAACCGCTGCATCCATTGCACGCGCTGCGTCCGCTTCGGCCAGGAAGTGGCCGGCGTGATGGAGCTCGGCATGATCCATCGCGGCGAGCATTCCGAGATCACGACCATCGCCGGCGAGACGATCGACTCCGAGCTCTCGGGCAACATGATCGACATCTGCCCGGTCGGCGCGCTCACCAGCAAGCCCTTCCGCTACAGCGCCCGCACCTGGGAGCTTTCGCGGCGCAAGAGCGTGAGCCCGCACGACTCGACCGGCGCCAACCTGATCGTCCAGGTCAAGGGCGCGCAGGTGATGCGCGTCGTGCCGCTCGAGAACGACGACGTCAACGAATGCTGGCTCGCCGACCGCGATCGCTTTTCCTACGAGGCCTTCAATTCGCCGGAGCGCCTGACGACGCCGATGATCCGCCAGGGCGGCGAATGGAAGCCGGTCGACTGGACCGCGGCGCTCGACTATGTATCGCGCGGACTGACGCAGATCGCCGTCGAGCACGGCGCGCAAAGTGTCGGCGCGCTGGCTTCGCATACGGGCACCGTCGAAGAGCTGCACCTCCTCGCCAAGCTCGTGCGCGGCCTTGGCAGCGAGAACATCGACACGCGGCTGCGCGAGGTTGCGCCGGCGCCGGCGGGCTCGGCCGTGCGCTGGCTCGGCCGCTCGATCGCGTCGCTGTCCGACCTGCAGCGCGCGCTCGTCGTCGGCTCGTTCCTGCGCAAGGACCATCCGTTGTTCGCGCAGCGCCTGCGCCAGGCGACGAAGAAGGGCGCCAAGGTCATGAGCCTGCATGCCCTGCGCGACGACTGGCTGATGCCGATGGGCGCCAGCCTCGCCGTCGCGCCGAGCGCCTGGCCGCAGGCGCTGGCCGACATCGCCGGCTATGTCGCCTCCGCGAAGGGTATCGGTGCCCCGTCGCAAGGCATGCAGAGCGACGACGCCAAGGCGATTGCCTCCGCCTTGCTGAGCGGCGAGCGCAAGGCCGTGCTGCTCGGCAACGCGGCCGCGCAGCATCCGGATTCGGCGACCATCGAACAACTCGCGCGCTGGATCGCCGAGCAGACCGGCGCGACCTTCGGCTGGCTCGTCGACGGCGGCAATGCCGTCGGCGCCCAACTCGTCGGCGCGTTGCCGGGCGAGGGCGGCGCGAGCGCGGCGACCATGCTCGGCAGCGAGTCGCCGCTCAAGGCCTGCCTGCTCATGAACGTCGAGCCCGGGCTCGACGCGGCCGACGGTGCCGCCGCCGTCGCCGCGCTGAGCGGCGCCGAGATGGTGGTTTCGCTCACCTCGTTCAAGCCAGCCCCCGGCGACGAACTGGCCGACGTGCTGCTGCCCGTCGTTCCGTTCACCGAGACCTCGGGCACCTTCGTCAACGCCGAAGGCCGCGTGCAGAGCTTTCACGGCGTCGTCAAGCCGCTGGGCGATGCGCGGCCGGCCTGGAAAGTGCTGCGTGTGCTCGGCAACCTGCTCGGCCTTTCCGGCTTCGGATTCGAGACCTCCGAAGAGGTTCGTGCGGAGGCGCTCGGCGATGTGGGCGCGATCGTCGATCGGTTGAAGTCGGGATCCTTCGCTGCGCCCAGGATGACAAGTGGCGATACGAACGACGACCGTCATCCTGAGCGCAGCGAAGGATCTCGATTCGCGCTCGAGCGCATCGCCGACGTGCCCATCTACGCCACCGATCCCATCGTCCGCCGCGCCAGCGCGTTGCAGATGACGGCCGACGCGCGGCCGCCGACGGTCGGCGTGCCGAGCGAGCTGGCCGCCGAGCGCGGCATCGTCGACGGCACGCTGGTTCGCGTCTCGCAGGGTGGCGCTTCGGTCGTCCTGCCGGCGCGCATCGATGCCTCACTCGCCTCGAACGTCCTGCGCATTGCCACGGCGCATCCGCTCACCGCACCCTTGGGAGCGATGTTCGGTCGGGTCGCGTTGTCGGTCGAAGCGACGGCGCCGACGCCGGGTGCCGTGACAGCGGGTGCGGTCTGAAAGCGCGCCGCCGATGATCGATTCCATCACCACCTTCGGCAGCACGACCTTCGGCTCGGCTTGGCCGACCGTGTGGGCGGTGCTGCGCATCGTCGTGCTGCTGGTGCCCTTGATGCTCTCCGTCGCCTACCTCACGCTCTGGGAGCGCAAGGCGATCGGCTGGAGCCAGAACCGCCCGGGCCCCAACCGCGTCGGGCCGCTCGGCCTGCTGCAGCCGATCGCCGATGCGGTGAAGCTGATCTTCAAGGAGATCATCGTCCCGACGGCCGCCAACAAGGGCCTGTTTTTCCTCGGCCCCGTGATGACCATCATGCCGGCGCTCGCCGCCTGGGTGGTGGTTCCCTTCGGTCCTGGAAACGCCATTTCGAACATCAACGCCGGGCTGCTGTTCCTGATGGCGATCACCTCGATGGAGGTCTACGGCGTCATCATCGCCGGCTGGGCCTCGAACTCGAAGTACGCCTTCCTCGGCGCGCTGCGCGCCTCGGCGCAGATGGTGAGCTACGAGATCGCGATGGGCTTCGCGCTCGTCGTCGTGCTCATGGTCTCGGCCAGTCTCAACATGACCGACATCGTGCTCGGCCAGGGCAAGGGCTTCTTCGCCGAGC
>JBBRLS010000044.1:0-36350 GCA_038231215.1 Burkholderiales bacterium
CACCGACATGCCGTTCTTCTTCAGCATCCAGGCGAGCGCGAAATAGGGCGAGGTGCCCGGCGGACTGGCGGCGACGGTCTTGCCCTTGAGGTCGGTGATCTTCGCGATGCCGGGCTTGACGACCATGCCGTCGGCGCCGTAGCTCTTGTCGAGCTGGAAGATCTGCGTCGTCGCGACGCCGGCGGCGTTCCAGCCGATCCAGGTCTCGACCGTCGTCGCGGCGCACTGCACGTCGCCGGAAGCGATGGCGAGGTGGCGGTCCTTCTGCGGGATCTTCTTGATGGTGACATCGAGGCCCTGCTTCTTGAAGAGACCTGCTTCCTTGGCAAGCGTCAGCGGCGCGAAGCCGGTCCAGCCCGAGATCGCGATCGCGACCTTGGTGTCCTCGGCATGGGCGGCGCAGGCGAGCGCAGAGACGGCGAGAGCGATGAGATGCTTGTTGTTCATGGACAGATCCTTTCAGGGAGAAGGTGAAGGTTCAGGCCGGCTTCCACAGCACCGGTAATTCGGGAAGCATTCGCAAGAGGCGCGCCAGCGAGCCATCGAGAACCAGCCCGGTCGCGTGCTCGATGTCGGGGGCGATATAGCGATCGGTCGGCATGGCCGGGCAGCGCTCGCGCAGCAGCGCATGCGCCGACTCTAGCGCGGCCGAGCTGCGCAGCGGCCGCAGGAACTCGATGCCCTGTGCCGCGGCGAGCAGCTCGATGCCGAGGATGTGCGCCGTGTTGGCGATCATCGGCTGCAGGCGCCGCGCGGCGAAGGTCGCCATCGACACGTGGTCTTCCTGATTGGCGCTGGTCGGCAGGCTGTCGACGCTGGCCGGATGGGCCAGCGACTTGTTCTCGCTGGCGAGCGCCGCGGCGGTGACGTGGGCGATCATGAAGCCGCTGTTCAGTCCCGGATCTGACGTGAGAAAGGGCGGCAGGCGCGACACCCCGGCGTCGATGAGCATGGCGATGCGGCGCTCGGCGATGGCGCCGACCTCGGCGATCGCCAAGGCCATTGCGTCGGCCGCGAGCGCCACCGGCTCGGCGTGGAAGTTGCCGCCGGAAATGATCTCGCCCGTGTCGTCGGCACCTTCGCCGGCGAAGACGAGTGGGTTGTCCGTCACCGCGTTGGCTTCGCGCAGCAGCACCAGCGCGGCATGGCGCAGCGAATCGAGGCAAGCGCCGACCACCTGCGGCTGGCAGCGCAGGCTGTACGGGTCCTGCACGCGGTCGTCGCCTTCGAGATGCGAGCGACGGATCTCGCTGCCAGCGAGCAATGCGCGGTAGTACTGGGCGACGTCGATCTGGCCCGGTTGGCCGCGGAGCGCGTGGATGCGCGGATCGAACGGACCGTCGCTGCCGCGCGCTGCGTCGACCGTCATCGCGCCGATGACGAGTGCCGCCTCGAGCGCAGGCTCGAAAGTGAGCAGCGCATGCAGTGCCAGCGCCGTCGAGACCTGCGTGCCATTGATGAGCGCGAGTCCTTCCTTGGCCGCCAGTGACAGAGGAGCGATGCCCGCGCTTGCAAGTGCGGGAGCGGCCAGCACGCGTCGGCCCTCGACGAGCATCTCGCCCTCGCCCGTCAGCGCCAGCGTCATGTGGGCGAGCGGCGCGAGATCGCCCGAGGCGCCGACGGAGCCTTGCGAAGGCACGTAAGGCACGAGGCCGGCGTTGTGCACGGCGATCAAGGTGTCGATGACGACTTCGCGCACACCGGAATGTCCGCGCGCCAGGCTCGCCGCCTTCGATGCCAGCATGAGCCGAACCACGGCGGGCTGAAGCGGCTCGCCGACGCCGACCGAGTGCGATCGGATCAGGTTCATCTGCAAGGCGCTGAGCTGGCCGGCATCGATGCGCGTACTGGCGAGCTTGCCGAAGCCGGTGTTGACGCCGTAGACCGGCTCGGCACCGAGCGCCGCCCGTTGCACGACGGCGGCGCTGGCGCGAATCGCGTCGCGCTGCTCGGGATCGAGCACCAGCACGACGACGCCGCCGTGAATCGCCTGCAGCACATCGAGCGTCAGGCGCCCGGGCTGGAGTTGCAAGGTCGTCGTCATCCGAGCGAAGCCATCGCCATTCGACTAAGCGCCGAGCATCGGCAGGTTCAGCCCCTGCTCGCGCGCGCAACGAATGGCATCGTCGTGGCCGGCGTCGGCGTGGCGCATGACGCCCGTTGCCGGGTCGTTCCACAGCACACGCTCGATGCGCCTGGCGGCCGCATCGGTGCCGTCGCAGACGATGACGACGCCGGCATGCTGCGAGTACCCCATGCCGACGCCACCGCCGTGATGCAGCGAGACCCAGGTCGCGCCGCCGGCGGTGTTGAGCAGGGCGTTGAGCAAAGGCCAGTCGGAGACCGCGTCGGAACCGTCCTTCATGCCCTCGGTCTCGCGGTTCGGCGATGCCACCGAGCCGGCGTCGAGGTGGTCGCGGCCGATCACGATCGGCGCCTTCAGCTCGCCCGACTTCACCATTTCGTTGAAGGCCAGCCCCGCGCGATGCCGCTCGCCGAGGCCGATCCAGCAGATGCGCGCCGGCAGGCCCTGGAAGGCGATGCGCTCGCCGGCCATGTCGAGCCAGCGGTGCAGGTGCGCGTCCTCCGGAAAGAGCTCCTTCATTTTCGCGTCTGTCTTCGCGATGTCCTCCGGATCGCCGGAGAGCGCGACCCAGCGGAACGGGCCCTTGCCGCGACAGAACAGCGGCCGGATGTAGGCCGGCACGAAGCCAGGGAAAGCGAATGCGTTCTTCACGCCGGCGTCGAAGGCGACCTGGCGGATGTTGTTGCCGTAGTCGACGGTCGGCACGCCCATCGCCTGGAAGTCGAGCATCGCCTGCACGTGCGAAGCGCAGCCCGCCGCCGCCGCGACACGCAGCGCGGCATGCTGCGACGCGTCGGCTTGCGACGCGCGCCAGCGCTCGACGCTCCAGCCCGGCGGCAGGTAGCCGTTGACGAGGTCGTGCGCCGAGGTCTGGTCGGTGACGAGGTCGGGCTTGACGCCGCGCCGCACCAGCTCGGGCAGGATCTCGGCCGCGTTGCCGAGCAGACCGACCGAGACGGCGCGCCGCGCCGCCGTGTGCTTCGCAATGCGGGCCAGCGCATCGTCGATGTCGGTCGCCTGCTCGTCGAGATAGCGCGAGCGCAGGCGAAAGTCGATGCGCGACTGCTGGCATTCGATCGTCAGCGACGCCGCACCGGCGAAGGTCGCCGCCAGCGGCTGCGCGCCGCCCATGCCACCGAGGCCGGCGGTGAGGATCCAGCGCCCCGCGAGGTCGCCCGCGTAGTGCTGCCGCCCGGCCTCGACAAAAGTCTCGTAGGTGCCCTGGACGATGCCCTGGCTGCCGATGTAGATCCACGAGCCGGCCGTCATCTGGCCGAACATCATCAGGCCCTTGCGATCGAGCTCGTCGAAGTGCTCCCAGGTCGCCCACCTGGGCACGAGGTTCGAGTTGGCGATGAGGACACGCGGCGCGTCGGCATGGGTACGGAACACGCCCACCGGCTTGCCGCTCTGCACGAGCAGCGTCTCGTCTTCCTTCAGCTTGCGCAGCGCTTCGAGGATCGCCTCGAAGCAGTCCCAGTTGCGCGCCGCCTTGCCGATGCCGCCGTAGACGACGAGCGCATCCGGGTTCTCGGCGACCTCGGGGTCCAGGTTGTTCTGGATCATCCGGTAGGCGGCCTCGATCTGCCAGTTGGCGCAGGCGATGTCGCTGCCGCGCGGCGCCCGCACCGGCCGGGGCTTGGCGATTCGGTGGATCGTCGACAGGTCGGTCATGGAAAGGCTCCCCGCGTGGCGCTGCTGGCGGTGAACTCTACTTGTCTAGACAAGCTTAGGCAAGTAGGATGAAGCATGGCTTTCGCCGCCCTTGCCGAAGCGCCGCTGGCGCCCTACGCCCGCGTCAAGAAGCACCTGCGCGACGGCCTGGCCGCCGGGCGCTGGGCGCCGGGCGCGCTCATGCCCTCGGAGGCCGAGCTGGTGGCGGTGTTCGGCGTCAGCCGCATGACCGTGAACCGCGCCCTGCGGGAGCTGCGCGCCGAGGGCCTGGTCGACCGCTCGCAGGGCGTCGGCACCTTTGCCGCGCAGCTCTACCGCGTGTCGTCGACGCTGACGATCCGCGACCTGCATGAAGAGATCGAGTCGCGCGGCCACCGCCACCACGCCGAGGTGCACCTGAAACGGGCCGAGAGCGCATCGCGCGGCCTGGCCGAACGCCTCGGACTCGCGGCCGGTGCGCCGGTGTTCCACTCGCTCATCGTCCATCACGACAACGGGATTCCCCTGCAATGCGAAGACCGCTACGTCAACCCGGCCTGCGCGCCTGACTACCTTTCCGTTGACTTCACGCAGACGACGCCGACGCACTACCTGCTCCAGGTCGCGCCGCTCTGGGAGGCGCAGTACACGATCGAGGCGAGCACGCCGACCGGGCGCGAGGCACGCCTGCTCGGCATAGGCGCCGGCGACCCGTGCCTCGTCGTCGTGCGCCGCACCGTCAGCCGGGGCGTGCCGATCACGCTGGCGCGACTCGTCCATCCCGGATCGCGCTATCAACTCGAGGGCAGCTTCAGCCCGTGACACCGACCCTGACCGCCTTGCACGACGCGCCGCTGCAGCGCTGGCGTAATGGCGGCGGCGTCACGCGCGAGCTGCTCGCCTGGCCGGGCGCCGATGGTTGGCGGCTGCGCATCAGCGTCGCCGACATCGAAGCCGACGGCCCGTTCTCCACCTTCCCCGGCGTGCAGCGCTGGTTCGCCGTGCTGCAGGGCGGCGGCGTCGCGCTGACCTTCGACGGCGCGGAGCATGTGTGCCGTCCCGGCGACGATGCGTTGCAGTTCTCCGGCGCCGCGACCGTGGCGGCCAGGCTGCTGCGCGGCACGAGCCGCGACCTGAACCTCATGCTGCGCGATCTGCCCGGATCCATGCAGCGCGCCGTCGATGCGCAGACGTGGAAGCCCGGAGCAAGACAGTGCGGCCTGTACGCCGTCGCCAAGGGCCGCTGTATCGCCGACGACGAAGCCATCGATGTTCCTGCCGAGAGCCTGTTGTGGTTCGCGAACGCGCCGGACGTGTTGACCTTCAACGCCGAATCCGCCGCGCCCACGCCTGTGTCCGGCTGGTGGCTGGCGGCCGACACCGCCGAACTCGACGCATGAGAACGCTCTGGCGCAACGCCCACCTCGCCACTCTTGCCGAGGCCACCGGCTGGGGCTTCGTCCGGCGCGGCGCCATGATCGTCGAGGGCGAGACCCTGCGCTGGGTCGGCGCCGATGCCGACCTGCCCGCCGGCCTCACCGTCGATGCCGAGCATCGTTTCGATGGCGAGCTCGTCACGCCGGGTCTGGTCGATTGCCACACCCATCTCGTCTACGGCGGGCAGCGCGCACGCGAGTTCGAGCTGCGTCTCGAAGGCGCGAGCTACGAGGACATCGCCAAGGCCGGCGGCGGCATCCGCTCCACCGTGGCGGCGACTCGCGCCGCCAGCGACGGCGCCCTCCTCTCCGCAGCGCGGCTGCGCGCCCTGGCACTGATGGCCGAGGGCGTGACCAGCCTCGAGATCAAGTCGGGCTATGGTCTTTCGGCATCGCACGAGGCGAGGTGCCTGCGCGTCGCGCGCCAGCTCGGCGAGGAGTTGCCGCTGACGGTACGCACGACCTGCCTCTCGGCGCATGCGCTGCCGCCCGAGTTCGAAGGCCGCGCCGACGCCTACATCGACGCCGTCTGCGCCTGGCTGCCCTCGCTCCATGCAGAAGGCCTGATCGACGCCGTCGACGCCTTCTGCGAGCGGATCGCCTTCACGCCGGCGCAGACGCGGCGCGTCTTCGAGGCGGCGCATGCGCTCGGCCTGCCCGTCAAATTGCACGCCGAGCAACTCAGCGACAGTGGCGGCGCCGCGCTCGCGGCCGAATTCGGCGCGCTCTCCTGCGATCATCTCGAATACCTGGGCGAGGCCGGCGTGCAGGCGATGGCCAAGGCCGGCAGCGTTGCCGTGCTGCTGCCCGGCGCCTATTATTTCCTGCGCGAGACGCAGTTGCCGCCGATCGCCGCGCTGCGTGCCGCCGGCGTGCCGATCGCCGTCGCCACCGACCACAACCCGGGCTCATCGCCGACGCTTTCTCCGTTGCTCATGCTCAACATGGCCTGCACCCTGTTCCGGCTCACTCCCGAGGAAGCGCTGCGCGGCATGACCGTCAACGCGGCGCGCGCCCTCGACCTGCGCGACCGGGGCACGTTGGCGGCCGGACGTCGCGCCGACTTCGTCGCCTGGAATGTCGAACATCCGAACGAGCTTGCCTACTGGTTCGGTCACAACCCGTGCGCGCGCGTCGTTGCCGGCGGCAAGGAACGCGCGCCGTGAACGAGCTCGTCCTGAAACTGCAGCACGGTGCGACGCCCTTGCTCATCAGCCTGCCGCACGTCGGCATCGACATCCCGGCCGAACTGAAGCCGCTCTTCGTCGAACGCGCGCTGCAGGTCGAAGACACCGACTGGCATCTCGAACCGCTCTATGCGTTCGCGCGCGAGCTCGGCGCCGGGCTGCTCGCGCCGCGCCATTCACGGTACGTGATCGACCTCAACCGGCCGCCCGAGAACACGCCGATGTACGCAGGCGCCAACAACACCGAGCTCTGCCCGACGCGCTTCTTCACCGGCGAGCCGCTGTATCTAGAACCGTTCGCCGACGCGGCGGCCGAGATCGCGCGGCGCCGCGACGCCTACTGGCGCCCGTACCACGAGGCACTCGACGCCGAGCTGGCGCGACTGAAGCGCGAGCACGGCCACGCCGTGTTGTGGGACGGGCACAGCATCAAGTCCGAGCTGCCCTGGCTGTTCGAGGGGCGCTTGCCCGACCTCAACCTGGGCACGGCCGGCGGCACGAGCTGCGCGCCCTCGTTGCGGCAATCGCTCGTCGACATTCTCGAGCGGCAGACGAGCTTCAGCCACGTCACCGACGGTCGCTTCAAGGGCGGTCACATCACGCGCCACTACGGCCGTCCGCAGCAAGGCATCCACGCCGTGCAGCTCGAGATGTGCTGGTCGTGCTACATGGCCGAAGAGCCGCCTTACGAGATCGACCCCGAGCGCGCACGCCGACTACAGCCCGTGCTTCGTTCGCTGCTGCAGACGGCGCTCGACTGGAGGCCCGATGCCTGACGACGCGCTCATCTGGGCGCGGCGCGCCTGGCTGCCCCCAGGCTGGCGCGAGCACGTCCTGCTTCGCGTCGACAGCGACGGCCGCTGGGCGGAGGTCACGGCCGACGTCGCCACGCCGCCCGAAGGCGCGCTCGTGCTGCAGGGGCCGCTGCTGCCCGGCCTCGTCGACGCGCACAGCCACGCCTTTCAGCGCGCCTTCGCCGGTCGTGCCGAGCGCCGCAATTCGCTGGCCGACGACTTCTGGTCGTGGCGCGATCGCATGTACCGCGTCGCCCTGCGCATCTCGCCGATGCAGCTTCGCGCCATCGCCGCGCAGCTCTACGTCGAGCTGCTGAAGGGCGGCTACACGCAGGTCTGCGAGTTCCACTACCTGCAGCACGACGTCGACGGCCGGGCGTATGCCGATCCGCTCGAGATGTCGTGGGCGCTGGCCGACGCCGCCGCCGAAACCGGCATCGGCCTGACCTTGCTGCCGGTCCTCTACGAGCGCGCCGGCTTCGATTCGGTGCTGCGCGAAGATCAACGCCGCTTCCGTGCATCGGCCGAGCATGTGTGGCTCGCCGCAGGCGAGATCGCGGCGATCCGCCGGCCGCTCGTCAATGCCGGCCTGGCCGTGCACTCGCTGCGCGCCGCCCTGCCCGCCTCGATCGGCGAACTGCATCGTCGTGCCGATGGCTTTGCCGGGCCGATCCACATCCACGTCGCCGAGCAGACGGCCGAGGTCGACGAGTGCCTGCGCAGCACCGGCGTGCGGCCCATCGAATGGCTGGCGAAGGAAGGCCTGCTCGACGCGCGCTGGCAGCTCGTGCACGCCACGCACACGGTGCCCGGCGAGATCGAAGCAGTCGCCAAGAGCGGTGCCGGCCTCGTGCTCTGCCCCAGCACCGAGGCCAATCTCGGCGATGGTCTCGCCGACTTGCGCGGCTGGCTCGAAGCCGGCGTGCCGATGTCGATCGGCTCCGACAGCCACGTCACGCGCGACTGGCGCGAAGAGCTGCGCTGGCTCGACTACGGGCAGCGTCTCGTGCTGCGCCAGCGCAATGTGTCGGCGGCACCGCAGGCCGGCATGGCGTCGACCGCCGAGCGCCTCTTTTCGCGCGCCAGCGATGGCGGCGCAGCGGCCATGGGCGAAGCCGCCTGGGGCCTGGTCGTCGGCGCACGCGCCGATGCGCTGGTCGTCGACGTGCGGGAAGACGCACTGCTCGGCCTCGCCTCCGACCTCACGCTCGACGCACTGCTGTTCTCCAGCCCGGGCTCGCCCTGGCGTGACGTTTTGGTGGCCGGCCACTGGGTCATCCGCGACCATCGCCACGCGCAGGCTGAAGCGATCGCCCGGCGCTTCGAGGCCGCGATGCACGAGCTGGGCTGAAGCGGGCTCTGATCGAGCCTGGCACGAAGCAGGAATTCGATCGTTGTCGCCTTCGCGGTCGACCGCGCGGTACAGGTACTTCCTCTGGCCGACGACGAGCGTGCCGAACCTGGCCCGACAGATGGCTCAAGCCCGTGAACGCGATCGAAGAGCTGCTTCTTCGAGAGCCGTCAGGCGCCGAGCACATCGGCCTCCGGTCGCCCAAGCAGCTCTTTCAGCAACCGGGGCTCGAAACGTCGCTGCACCGTGATGGCGTAGAAGTTCTCGTGCAGGTCCGGCACCACGCAGTACTCGGCCAGGCGACGGCTTCGGATCTCGTCCTGAACCACAACGCCAGGCAAGAGGGCGACGCTGTCGGAGTCCCGGGCGAGCAGTCGAAGCATCGCCATGTCGTCCACCTCCGCACGGACCTGATAGCGCAACCCCAGTTGCTCGCACATCAGGTCGAAGCCGGCGCGGATGTCGCTGTCGCGGCTCGGCAGCAGTAACGGTACCTCGGCCAGTTCCTCGGGGAACCGGAACGCCTTTCGCTTGGGTCTCGGCTGGCCGACCAGGCTCACCGCCTGACGCGCGATGCGCCGGCATCGCCAGGGCTCGTCGGCGCTCGTCTGGACGCGCCGGTTCGACAGCACCACGTCCAGGGTATGCACCCGCAGCCGCGCCAGGAGTTCCTGCAGCCCGCTCGACTGCAGCACCAGGCCGACGTCAGCGCGCCCCAAGAGTGGCTTCAGCAGGTTGTCCACGAAGTTTCGCGACAAGGTCGCAACGGCGCCGACGCGGATGACTTCGCGCGCAGGGCGATCGCCTTCACGCAGCAGGGCAAGCAACTCGTTGCCCGACGTGAAGATCGACTCCGCGTAGGCGAGCGCGACGTGACCCGCCTCGGTCAGCTGCAGCGTGCGTCCGACGCGCGCGAAGAGGGCATGTCCGAACTGCTCCTCGAGCTGCTTGATCTGGCTCGAAAGTGCCGATTGGGACACATGGAGCCGCGCCGCCGCACGCGTCAGGTTGCCCTCCTTGGCGACGGCCCAGAAGTAGTGCAGGTGGTGGTAGTTGAGTCGGCTCACGGTGTTGCAATCGTTCTGTTTTCTATTATGGAACGTACTGAACTATGTATTTTACGGGACGCTCGCAAACGGAGACAGTCGCGACACACGAATATTCCCGGAGTCTCCTGGTGGAAGGTCTCGTCTCATATCTGAAGCCTGCGCTGGCCGCTCTGCCGATCGTCATCCCCCTCGTCCTGGCGGCCGCGGCGGCCTGGGTGGGGGTGGCACGGCCCTCTGTGGCCGCGGCTTGGAAGGTGGCTCGCATGGCCGGCACGCTGTCTCTCGGATCCGCGGCGCTGTCCTTGGCACTGCTCGCCGCGACGCAGCCGTTCGTTGTCCCGCTCGGAGCCGGGTTGTCGCTGCTGGGAATCGACGTGTTGAGCCTGTCGCTGCGTTTCGATGCCGCGGGCGGCGCGGTCATGCTGTTGGTCGCCTTCATCGGCTGGGTGATTGCGCGCTATTCCCAGCCGTACCTGGCCGGCGAACCCCGGGAACGCTTCTACGTGGTGTGGTTGCTGGCGACCCTCGCGGCCGTGGCCGTGGTCATTCTCACCAACAACCTGCTCGTTCTCGCCCTGGCCTGGACCGCGACCAGCGTGTCGCTGCACCACCTCCTGACCTTCTACGCCGACCGGCCGGCCGCGCTGATCGCCGCACACAAGAAGTTCCTTTGCAGCCGCGTCGCCGAGATCTGCCTGTTCGCTTCGGTGATGCTGATCGGGGCCAGTATCGGGACGCTCGAGATCGACCAGCTGCTCGCCCGTGCGGCAGCGCTGGCAACCTTCCCCGGCGTGCTGCAGGTGGCCGTGGTTCTGCTGGCGATCGCCGCCATGCTGAAGTGCGCGCAGCTCCCGTTCCATGGCTGGCTGATCCAGGTGATGGAGGCCCCGACGCCCGTGTCGGCCCTGCTCCACGCGGGCGTCGTCAACCTCGGCGGCTTCGTCCTCATTCGTCTTTCGACGCTGGTCTCGGCAGTCCCCCTCGCGCAGACCTTGCTGGTGTGCGTCGGCACCGTCACGGCTGTCCTCGCGTCGCTGGTCATGACGACGCGGATCAGCATCAAGGTGCAACTCGCGTGGTCGACCTGCGCCCAGATGGGATTCATGCTGATGCAGTGCGGTCTCGGCGCGTACGAGCTGGCGCTGTTGCATCTGGTCGCGCACTCGCTGTACAAGGCGCACGCCTTCCTCGGTGCCGGCGGCGCCGTGCGACGGTCGAGCATCCGGCAACTTTCGGCCGAAATGAAGCCGACCCCGATCGGCCTTGCGCTCGCAGGCGCCGTGGCGGGTGCCGCCATGGTGGCCCTGGCGGGCTGGCTCTGGGGCATCCGACCCGACGAGCAGCCGTCGCTCTGGGCGCTCGCAGCCATCGTCGCCCTGGCCCTGACCCCTTTGGTGTCGACGCGCGCATGGCGTCTTGGCGGTACGTGGCTGCCCCTGCAGATGGCGAGCTCGTTCCTGATCGCGCTCGCGTACTTCGGTTTGCATGCCGTGTTCAGCCACTGGGTGCCGGCGCCGCAGCAGCAGCCCGCCACGTGGCTCTGGACCTTCGTGCTGGCGTCTTTCGCGCTGCTATTCGTCGCACAGAGCGTGATTGCCGCGCAGCCCGGCGGACGGCTCGCCCGGGCGCTGTATCCCTGGTTCTACGCCGGTCTGTTCCTCGACGACCGGTTCAGCCGGGCGGCGTTCGCCCTCTGGCCCCTGCGCCGGCGTACACCGGGCAGCGTCGATCAACCCGGCGGCCGCCCTGCCACCACCACCCGCGGAGCCTTGTCATGAACGCACCCCTGGCCGGATCGGCAAGCCGAGCGCACCTCCTGGCCGCGCAGGTGGCCGAGGCGTGCGGACGGATCTCGCCGACCTGGCCGCTCGATCGCTTCATCGCCGTCAATCCGTACTGGGGCTACGTCGATCAGCCCATCGAGCAGGCGGCCGCCGAGCTGGGTGCCCGGAGCGGAACGAGCTTGCTCATGCCGCGCAGCTTCTATCGCGAACAGTGGCGTTCCGGCAAGGTGCAGGACCGCCACCTGCGTGCCGCGATCGCGGCCGCCGGCGCCCGCTGCACCCCGGAGGCACTTCTTGACCTGCTGGACGCACCGGCCCTGTCGACGACGGCCGTACGACTCGTCACCGAAGTGATCGGCGACGAACGCGTGGCCGGACAAACCATGCCGTGGCGCGACCTGGTGACGCACCAGATCAGCCAGCACTGCGCCGCCTACTTCGATCGCCTTCAGGCAGGCTGGCGACCCGAGAGCGAGTCGGGACTGTACGAAAGCTGGCGTCGATCGACGGCCGCCGATCGCGGTCTGCCGGTGCGCCGCAGCCATGGCCGTTTCAGGGTCGCCGTGGCGGCGCTACCGACCGATGCCAACGCGCTCATCGCCAGCGCCGTCGAGGCTCTCGGCGTCGCCGAGGAAGACTGCACCGCCTACCTCGGCGCCTTGCTGCAAAGCATCAACGGCTGGGCCGCGTGGTGTGCGTACCGACGGTGGGAAGCGCGGCTGTCGCAGGGCGATGACGACCACATCGTCGAGTTGCTCGCCATTCGCCTGGCGTGGGAGTGGCTGCTGCTCGATGACGCGCAGGCGCACTCGCGCTGGCATTCGGGACAGCCGGACACACGGGCGCTCGTCGAGCAGACAAGGGCTGCGCAGGAACTCGACTGGCTCTGGCAGCGAGCGCTCGAGGCGTCTTACCAGGAGCCGCTTTGCCGGGGTCTCAAGGACACCCCGCGACCCGCGCAAACGCACCCCGGGCCGCCGTCCGTCCAGGCCGCCTTCTGCATCGACGTTCGCTCGGAAGTATTCCGGCGTGCGCTCGAGGCTGCCGATCCGGGCGTCCAGACGCTCGGCTTTGCCGGCTTCTTCGGCCTGCCGATCGCCTATTCGCCGTTCGGCAGCGCGCTGACCCGGCCGCAGTTGCCCGGCCTTCTGGCGCCCGCCTTGTGCGTGACCGAGGCCTGCGAGCCGCCGTCGTTGGCCGACAAGCTTCGGGCTCGCCGTCGCCAGGGGCTGCAGTGGCGCCAGTGCTGGAGCGATTTCCGGCTGCAAGCGAGTTCGGGCTTCAGCTTCGTCGAATCGACGGGATTGCTCTATGCCGGCAAGCTGCTGAAGGACAGCTTGCCGTCGCAGGCGTCGGCACTCCTCTGGGAGAACACCGGCCTGCCGCCAGGCGCCGCCACGCGCATGGCACCGCGCCTGGCGAAAACGGGTGCGGCGGCAAGCGACGCCTGGCGCGCCGAGCTGGCGCTCTCCATCCTGCGCGCCATGAGCCTGACGAGCGGCTTCGCGCCGCTCGTGCTCCTTGCCGGGCACGGCAGCCAGAGCGCCAACAACCCGCACGCGGCGGGCCTGGACTGCGGCGCCTGCGGCGGCCAGACCGGCGAGGTCAATGCCCGGGTGCTGGCCGCGCTGCTCAACGAAGGCGGCGTACGTCAGGGCTTGCAAGAACGCGGCGTCGACGTTCCGACGACGACGCTCTTCGTGGCCGGCCTGCACAACACCACGACCGACGAGGTGACGCTCTTCGACCTGGAAGATCTGCCGAAGAGTCACGTCGGCGCGCTCGCACTGTTGCGAACCTGGCTCGAAGAGGCAGGACGCTCGGCACGCTCGGAACGTGCCGCGGCGCTCGGGCTGACCGGGCTCGCCGGCGATGCAGAGGGCCTGCGGCGTGCCATCAAGACGCGCGCCAACGACTGGGCGCAGATCCGCCCCGAGTGGGGTCTTGCCGACAACGCCGCCTTCATCGTCGCGCCGCGCGAACGAAGCCGCCACTTGAACCTCCAGGGCCGGGCCTTCCTGCACGACTACCGCTGGCGCGACGACACCGATCTCAAGGTGCTCGAGCTGATCATGACCGCGCCGATGGTGGTGACGAACTGGATCAACCTGCAGTACCACGCTTCAACCGTCGATAACCGCCGCTATGGCAGCGGCAACAAGGTGCTGCACAACGTCGTCGGCGGCAACCTCGGTGTCTTCGAGGGCAACGGCGGCGATCTGCGCATCGGGCTGCCGTGGCAGTCGCTGCACGATGGCCACGTGCTGCGGCACACGCCGCTACGGCTCAGCGTCTTCATCGAGGCGCCGCGCTGCGCGATCGAGCGGATCGCCGCGGCGCATGGCGTGGTCCGACAATTGCTCGACTATCAATGGCTTCATCTGTTCCAGATAGAGCCGGGGCAGGCGGAGATCGCTCGCTACGACCGCGGCGCATGGCACGTAGTCGAGGACGTCGCGGGCCACCTGAGCGTTGCCACGGTCTAACGAGGACAAGAGCATGCTGGTTCTTCCGCCTGAGCATCCTCAGCGAGTTCTGCTTTCCGACGAGGTTCATGCCCGGCCGCCGTCGGCGTTGCAGACGCCGTCGCGGATCACGCACGTCTCGTTGCTGATCGGCAAGAACGCGCGAGAAGCGGAGGCCACGCACCTCGGCGAGCTGTGCAAGGCTTTCGCGGTCGAGTGGCTGGGGCCTCAAGGCAGCCATTTCAGCGCCCAGCTTGGGGACCTTGCGTTCACGTGGGAACGACACGGGGAGTTCTCGGGATACACGTTCGCATTGGCGGGGACTGGCGAAGAGCCGGCTGCCTCCCTGCTCCCGGTGGGCTGGTTGTCCGCGTCGCCGGGCCAGACGCTGGTCGCCATCCACGCCGTGCTGCTGCGCGAACCCGAAGGAGGCGTGAGCCCCGCATTCCTGTCCGCGCACTTCGGAGCGAACCCCGTGATGGGCGCCGAGATCGCCGGCGGGGCGGGCATCGCCTTGACGGACTTTCGCATCCACGCGGGCGGTTACTCGCGAATGGTCGTCCTCGACCGAAGCCTCACCGAACGCCAGGCCGGTCGCAGCCTGCAGCGCCTGTTCGAGGTCGAGGTCTATCGGATGCTGGCCTTGCTGGCTTTGCCGATCGCCCAGCGCCAGCTCGGCGAAGTTGCGGCCATCGAAGGCGAGCTCGCCGTGCTGACGCGCGACATCTCCGCTGGCGCGGTCGACGACGAAGCGCTCCTACACCACATCACGGGCCTCGCCGGCCAGGTCGAGAGCGAGCTCGTCGCGAGCCAATTCCGCTTCGGCGCCTGTCGCGCCTATTCGGACCTGGTCCTGACGCGGATCGCCGAGCTGCGCGAACGCAGACTCGCCGGGATGCAGACGATCGGCGAGTTCATGGAGCGCCGGTTCAAGCCCGCGGTAGCAACCTGCGCCACAGTCGAGCAACGCCTGCACGACCTCTCGGAGCGGGTGGCGCGGACGAGCACGCTGTTGTCGACGCGGGTCGACATCGCGCGCGAGCGGCAGAACCAGGACTTGCTGGCCTCGATGGACCGGCGCGCCAAGATGCAGTTGCGTCTGCAGCAGGCGGTCGAAGGTCTCTCGGTCGCCGCCATCGTCTACTACGTGGCCGGTCTGATCGGCTACCTTGCCAAGGGGTTCAAGGTTCGCGATGCTTCGATCGATGCCGACCTGATCGTCGCCGTCGCCATTCCGATCCTCGTGATCCTCGTGCTCTTCGCAACGAATCGCGCGCGCCGCCGGGCGGTCGCCGGGGAAAAGCCGTGAGCCGCCAGCGCCATTCCTGCGCCGGTCGGCAGGCGGTCGTCGCCACCCTGCCTGTCCGCGAAAAATTTACACTCTAGGTGTCTGGTTCGCCGGCACTCGATCCCGAGCGGATACAACAGGCGGTGATCTCGTTTCAGACAGCCCTGCGCTGTCGACAGGCGTCATGGCGTCAGACCAATCGCACCAGCACGCAATCGCTGCGTCCCCTGGCGCACAAACGCGCCGGCCGTTGAGTGCATCATTGATCCCATGACCGCGCCGCTCGACCGGACAGCCCGTTGCGCGCGAATCGTCCCGCCCCGGAAGAATCCGCTGAGCCCGAAGAAACTCTTGCTCAGCAAGTGGACGGCCGTCTCACCAGTCGACAAGGAAAAACACTTCGTCGTGACGAGTGTGGTCGAACCCGAGCCACCGGCAGTCCGGATCGACTGGGTGGAGATCGAGGCCGTCCATTCCGGACGCTCCTCGATCTTGCGATGGCGTGATTTGACCGATGCCACCCGGTGGCGGCAGGGCTGGGTATGAAATCGCGGATCCCCGCGCGCGGTCAATGACTCTCGAGCTGCCGGCGGCTATCAGCGGCGAGCGCTTCGAGTTCGCCAGCCCGGCGGGTCGGCTGAGTGTCTATGTCGCGGGCCAAGGCCCGCCGTTGCTGCTCATTCACAGCATTAACGCGTCGGCATCGGCGGCCGAAATGCGGCCGCTCCACGAGCACTATCGCGCGATCCGCACGGTCTTTTCGATCGATCTGCCGGGCTATGGCTTCTCTGATCGCAGCGATCGGAACTACACGCCGCGCCTGATGACCGATGCCGTCCACGCCGTCACCGATCAGATACGAGCGCGCTGCGGGCCGGCGCCGATCGACGCGTTGGCCCTGTCACTGTCGTGCGAATACCTGGCGCGCGCTGCGGCGGAAGCACCGGACCCGTATCGCAGCGTGGCGCTCGTCAGCCCCACGGGCTTCAGGGGACTGCGGTCGTGGCGTGGCACCCCCGGCAGCACCCGAGGTCAGCCCTGGTTGTACCGGGCCCTGCGCGGACCCGGTGCGGGCTGGGGACGCGCGGTGTTCCGCGCGCTGACCAAACCGGGCGTGATCCGCTACTTTCTGCGTCGTACCTGGGGATCGAAGGAGATCGACGAGGCTCTCTGGGCCTATGACGTGCTGACCACGCAAGCCACCGGTGCGCAGCACGCACCGCTGCACTTCCTTTCGGCGAACCTGTTCAGCGCGGACATCCACACGGTCTACGAGCAGCTCGAGATGCCGGTCTGGATGTCGCACGGCGTGCGCGGCGACTTCACCGACTATCGCGGCAAGGGGATCGTGGAGGCCCGCCCGAACTGGCAGTTCAGCGTGTTCCCCACCGGCGCGCTGCCGTACTTCGAGATGCCGGAAGATTTTTGCAACGCCTTCGACCGGTTCCTCGCCATTTCGCCCGCAGATGGGCTTACCGAGAGGACGAATCTTCACGGCGTCTGAAGCCAGCTTTCTGGCGCGGCCACTTGGGTGCTCGCCCTAGAAATCCCACGCGGATTGAGGTGTGCGCTCTACGGTCGAGCCTCAGAGTACAGGTGTCCCGGGGTCACTGCCCTGGGCAACCCTCACCAACCCGGACTGCATCCACATGACCGCGAAGAACCTTTCCACCGTTGCCACCGACATCGTCGAGACCTATGGCAAGACCGCCATCAACGCCATCACCACCTATCGCGTCGGCACGGAGCGCCTGATCGATTTCGTCGACCACCGCGTGGCCGCTGCTGCGGTCGGTGGCGCGTCCCGCCTCGGCGGTCGGCTGCGCGCCAATGTCGTCGACACCCAGAAACGCGTCCGCGGCCTCTACCTGCAGGGCGTGACGACCAGCGCCACCCGTGCGCAGAGCTTCGTGACGACGGCGGTCCGCGTCGCCTCCAAAGGCATCGAGCGGTTCGCGTCGTACGCGGGTCGTGTCGGCGTTGTGTCCGCCCGGAATTCGGTTCAGGTCCTCGCCCGTGCCGCGCTGCCCGCTGCGAACGCGGTGAGCAATGTCGCCGAGCGTCTCGAAAGCGGCTCGGACCGCCTCGTCAAGCGCGTCGCCGAAGGCCGCAGCGCCATCGAGCGTCCGGTCGTCGTACGCAAGACCGCCACCCGCACCAAGGTCCTGGCCAGCAAGCGCAAGATCGGTGCGCAGAAGGCGCGTCCGGTCAAGGCCGCGACGCGCGCGACCCGCTGAGCGGGCGTTTCATTTCGTTGATCGACCGGCGCCCGGCGCCGGTACGGCGATCCGACTCGGGAGGGGCGGATCGCCGATCGCATTTTGAATGAGACTCGCGACGGCCGGGGTTTGCCACGTGGCCTGAAGTTGCCGCAGGGGGCACCAGCCGGAAGGTGCCGCGCCCTCGGGTTTGACAGCGATCAAAGCACCCGCGAATCGCGGTCGATCCGGACACGCCAGCCTAGATCGCCGTGATCCAATGAAGGTCACCAACATTTCCAGATGCGAGACGCGGAGACGTCCTGTCTTCTCGTCGGTGCCCCTTGCGCCATGAGCAAGACCGCGTATCAACGGTTCGTCTGCATTCGCGACGACTTCTACGAGGATCTCGAGAAGGTCTATCGCGCGGCCAAGATGGCAAAGTACATCGAACACGAGGTCGCCACGGGCTTGCGCAGCAGCACGGTCCATCACGAGAGCGGGGTCAAGAAGAAGCTCGAGCGGTTGCTCGGAGTCAAGATCACACGCTGGGACACGGACCCGGCCGACGAAAACGGCGTGTTCTACATCGGGGCGGCCCACGGCAGGCTCAAAGAAAAGCCCGGCATTCACATCGACCATCCGAACGACGATGTGACGGTGGTCATCTACCTGACGCCGGGGCTGCCGCCGGATTGCGGCACGTCGCTGTGGCAGCACCGACGAACGGGCCTGGCCGATGCGGCCACTCCGGCCGATGCGCGCCGGTTGACGATGCGTTACGCCGATTTGCTGCATGTCTTTGAGCGCGACGCCCGCATCCACGAGCGCTGGATTGAACTCGATCGCATCGGCTACAAGCCCAATCGCATGGTGGCGTACCCCTCGGGTGTCTTTCACTCAGCCTCACGCCATCACGGATCATCGGTGGTCGATGCGAGGCTCTATCAAACGTTTCGAGTGGGCGTCGACTGGGGATCGCAGGCGCGCTGAACCCGCTTTCGGAACGCGCCCGGTTTCGCGCTGCCACGCCCACACGGCGTCTTGATAGGCCAACACATCGCGCGGTTTGGCGCGCACGCACGCGGCCAACAACCCGTGCTCCCGCCTGGTCTTGACCCCGATCGCCGCGGCGGCCGGGGCCCATTCACGCAGCACGCGCTGCTCATCTGCCGTGGGCTTTTGCGTCCACCCGGCACTTTTCATGAAGGCCGCAATCGACTCACGCTCCATCGCCAGGCGGTTGCTGTCGAAGCGCCCGGCCGCCAGCTTGGTCACTTCGGTCGTGATGTCGGAAATGTGCATGGGCACCTGACGGCCCAGGTTCAGGGCGACGTTGCTGCCCGTGAGCTTGAGCAGCGTCTTCTCCGGGGAGCGATAGCCGGAGCGACGCTCGATCTTCGCTTTCTCGCTCGCGGCCAGGGCAGCCAGCGTTACGTCGATGGAGCGGAAGCCGAGCCGGTGGTAGAACCAATAGGCCCCCGAGGCGATGCCGTCGGGGTTGTCGAGACCGAACTGGTGGGCGTCGACCTCGAAGTAGTCGACGCAGAAGGTCTGGCGATAGGTCCGCAAGACCTGCGCCATCATGTAGCCGCTCTCGCCGCCGCGGTAGGGCTCGAAGATGTTCATGCCGAAGGCAGCCCGGGGCCGAAAATCCACGAGCCGCCGTAAGCCACGGGCAGGCCGTTCTTGAAGAGCGTGAAGCCGACGTAGGACTCGAGAGGGAGCTGGCGATCGGGCGTCATGCCGAAGACGGCGCAGCTCAGACCACCCTCCAGGTCGACGATGCGCAGCGAGCCGGGTTCGAGGTAGGTGCAGGGATCGGTCTCGCGGATGCTCAGCGCCATCGTGTTCTTCAACACCAGGATCGCTTCGTCGCGTTCGGCCTGGCTCATCGCGCGTGGCGGCGGAAGCGGCATGTCGATGAGGCCGGACACATCGAACCTCTTGACGATGTCCTTCTGGTGCACCGTGCCCCGTGTCATCGGCAGGCGATTGCGAGCCTTGCTGAACCGGCCGTTCGTGGGGCGGATGCTCAGGAAGACGTCGAGCGAGTCATAGAGATGGTCCTTCAGCAGCGGGTCGCCGTCGTGGCGCGACAGCTCCTGAACAAGGAAGGGCAGGCGACGTGCGGGCGGCACCTTCAGTGCGTCCATCAGCTCGTCGTTGCTGCAGTCCGCGGTGGTCTCGCCGCGTTCCAGCGATGGCAGGGTGAGCTTCAGGATGTCGTTGAGCCCGGCCTTGGGCTGGTCGAAGCTGTCGAGCGCGACGGTGGCATGCGGGTGCCCCAACATCCAGCGCGTGGCGTCGTGCGAGAAGCGCGTGACGATGTCGACGTAAGCCATGCCCCGGTCCTCCCAGGCGGCGACGGGGCGTTCGCGACGACGCGCCTTGAGGAAGCGCTCCAGGCGCGCAAGTTCGGCGCCAACGCGGCGTTCGAGGTCGCGATCGTGCGGGTGCGCCGCGAGAAAGAGCAGGCTGTCGTGGTACCGCGCCGTCGCCTCGTTGCGCGGGAAGGCCAGTCGCGAGAGATGCTCGAGGCCGGCGTGCTGTCGTTCGATGCTGTCGGGATCGAACTTGTTCTGGACCGCACGCAAGGCGCCGACGATGGATTTGAAGCTCACGGGCGATAACGCTCAAGGGTGCTCGGCAGTGGACAGCAACCCGGAAGCTCTGGGAACTTGCGGTCCCGGCCAAGAGGCGACATCCGCGCCCTGCCCGGATAGCCGACTATCGGTGACGTTCAACTGCAGATTCAGGCGGCCGCGGAGCCGTCTCGGCGCGCCTTTCAAGGTACTCGAATTCTGGCTCGGCCATCCGCATCCGGAGCCCGGACAGTCAGGTGCCAAGTGTCGTTGCAGGCGACGGCCGGACAAGAGGCACGGCAGCTGGCGCCGCGCGCAGCTGGCGGCGCAAGATCTTGCCGATGTTGCTTTTCGGCAAGGGTTCGGTTCTGAACTCGACGATCTTTGGCACTTTGTAGTCGGTCAGGTGCAGCTTGCAGTGCTCGATCAAGGCCTGCTCCGTCAGCGCCGGATCCTTCTTCACCACCACGATCTTGACGACCTCGCCGGAGCGCTCGTCGGGTGCGCCGATGGCGGCGACCTCGGCGACACCCGGGTGCAGCGACACCACGTCCTCAACCTGATTCGGGAAGACCTTGAAACCGGAGACGAGAATCAAGTCCTTCTTGCGGTCGGTGATTTTGAAGTATCCCCTCTCGTCGACGAACCCCATGTCGCCCGTGCGCAGCCAGCCCTCGGGGGTGAAGACCTTCGCGGTTTCGTCAGGGCGGTTCCAGTAGCCACGCATGACCTGCGGGCCGCGGACGCAGAGCTCGCCGACCGTTCCCGGCGCGGACTCATGGTCTAACTCGTCAAGGACGATGACTTGTGTCGAGGGGATCGGCATGCCGATCGTTCCGGTCCAGTCCCTGATGTCGAGCGGGTTGGCGGTCACGCCCGGCGAGGTCTCGGTCAGGCCATACGCCTCGATGAGAGGCACGCCGGTGGCCTGCTTCCATCGTTCGGCGACCAAGCGCTGCACGGCCATCCCGCCTGCATTGGCCAACTTCAGGCTGCGCGTGTCAACGTCCGTGAACCCCGGCGCATCGAGCAGCGCCCGGTACAGCGTGTTGACACCGATGATCGCGGTGAAGGCATACTTCTTGAGATCGTGGATGAAGGCCTGCATGTCCCGCGGGTTGGTGACCAGGACGGTATGGGCACCGATCTTCATGAAGACGAGCATGCACGACAGCGCGTAGACGTGATACAGGGGCAGCGGGCAGACGAGGATCTCCTTGCCGTCCAGCAGGTCACGCGCGATCCATGCACTCAGTTGCTGGAGGTTGGCCACCATGTTGCCGTGCGTCAGCACGGCGCCCTTGGCCACGCCGGTCGTGCCGCCCGTGTATTGCAGGAACGCAATGTCGTCGTGGCACAGAGGCATCTCGTCCAGTGCCTGCTCGCGCCCGGCGCGCAAAGCCGCGTTGAACTCGGTCGCCTCCGGAATCTTCCATTCCGGCACCATGTGCTTCACGTACTTGACGACCACGTTGGTGAGGACCTCCTTGACGACCGGAAACAGGTCGCCCACTTCCGTGGTGAGGACGACTGGTTTCATCGCCGGGTTGCGTTCCAGCACTTCCTGCAGCGTATGTGCAAAGTTCTCCAGCACCACGATCACTACCGCGCCCGAATCCTTGAGCTGGTACTCCAACTCCGGTGGCGTGTATTGCGGATTGACGTTGACCACCACCAGACCGGCGCGCAACGCACCGAACAGAGCCACCGCGTACTGCAGCAGGTTGGGCATCATGATCGCAAGCCTGTCACCGCGGTGCAGCCCGAGCGACTTCTGCAGGTAGGCGGCGAAGTCGCGGCTCAGGCCGTCGAGTTCGGCATAGGAGATCGACGCCCCCATGTTGCTGTACGCCGGCAGGTCGCCAAACTTCCGGCAGCTGCGGTCCAGCACGTCCTTGAGCGAATCGAACTCGTCGACGTTCACTTCATGCGAAATGCCTTTCGGGTAGTTCTTTAACCAGGGCTGTTCCATGGTGACCTCGCTTGGCGCGCATCGCGGAAGGATTCGACTATGCGCGCTCCAGTACCGCACCGGAGCGAGGGGACATCGCCAATCGCCAATGGTCGTACGCGCCGACATGATTTGTCCTATTGCCAGGACAATGGAAGGACCGCAGACTGCAAAGCTATGACTCATTCGTTGCCGTTGCCCAAGTACCACCAGGTTTACCTCGTGCTGCGGGAGCAGTTGGAGGACGGACGATTCGCGGCGAGAGTGCCGGCGGAGATGGACCTGGTGAAGGAATTCGGTGTGGCACGCGTGACGGTGCGCCGGGCTCTTGGGCAACTGGTGGCCGACGGACTGATCGAGCGGTCGCCCGGTCGCGGTACCGTGGCGTTGCCCCAGGACACGGCCCCTGCAATGGGTGAGCCGCCGCCGCGGCAACGCGCCAAGCTCACCGGGCTACTGGAGAACATCGTCGACATGGGGTTGCGTACCGCTGTCAAGTTGGTGCAGCTCGAGGTGTTGCCCGCGTCGGAGCAGGTCGCCCGACAACTCGATGTGGCTCGCCACACCCTGGTTCAGAGGGCGGTGCGTGTCCGGTCCACCCGGGACGGGCCACTGTCCCACATCACGACCCATGTGCCGCAAACGATCGCGAGCGCCTTCGGTCGGCGAGAGTTGGGCAAGAAGCCCATCCTGATGCTGCTCGAAGAGTCGGGCGTGCAAATCGGGCGGGCGCGACAGAGCATCTCGGCCAAGCTCGCGGACGTCACCGTGGCGAGGCTGCTGGGTGTGGACATCGGCTCTGCGCTGCTGGCCGTGCAGCGCCTCGTATTCGATGTGGACGAGCGGCCGGTGCAGTGGCTCCAGGGCCTGTACCGACCCGATCGCTACCAGTACGAAATGCAGTTGTCCCGCGTGGGCGGCATCGACGCGAAGGTGTGGGTCAGCGAAGAGCTTTCCGCACAGTTTCATTGACCCCTCATCCATCAAAAAACCGCAGGAGCCTTTCCTCATGAAGAATCGTCGCGCATTCATTCAGCAATCTGCCGCGGCAGCTTCCGCGCTGGCCTTTCCGATCGTCGGCGGCGCACAGCCCAAGACGGTCAAGGTGGGCATCCTCCACCCGGTGACCGGCGCGCTCGCGTACTCGGGCCAGCAATGCCGCGAAGGCGCGTTGATGGCGATCGAGGACATCAACAAGTCGGGCATCAAGTCGCTCGGCGGGGCGAAGATCGAAACGCTGCTCGGCGATGCGCAAAGCGCGCCGCAGGCTGGCGCCGCCGAGATCGAGAAGATGAACGAGGCCGGCTGCTCGGCCGTCGTCGGTGCGTACGCCTCGGCAATCTGCCTGGCCACCACGCAAGCGGCGGCCAAGTACAACCTGCCGCACGTCGTCGACGTCGGCGTGGCCGACCAGATCGTCGAGCGCGGACTGAAGAACACCTTCCGTTTCGGGCCCGGCTACCGCACCTGCGCGCAGGTGGCAGTGAGCAACCTGCACGTGCTGAATACGCTGGCTGGCAAGCCCGCCAAGACGGTCATGATCATTCACGAGGAAAGCCTGTTCGGCACCGGCACGGCCGGCCTGCTGGCGCGCGAGTTGCCGGGCTTCGGTTTCGAAGTGAAAGAAGTCATCAAGCACGCGAACCCGACGCGTGACTTCAACAATATCGTGCTGCGCATGAAGGCGGTCAACCCCGACATCGTGATCCCCGCCAACTACTACAACGAGTACGCACTGCTGGTGCGCACGATGCAGCAGCAGAAGGTCACTCCCAAGGCCATCTACTCGGTGCTCGGGGGAGCGGCGTCGAGCTACAAGTTCCTGAAGGAATTCCCGGATGCGGCCAACGGCATCATCGACTGCAACCACTGGTTCAACCCCAAGGACAAGCGCGCCGCTGATTTGCGCAAGCGCGTCGAGGCCAAGGGGCTGTTCTTCACCTACGAGATCTTCAACACCTACACCGCGGTCCGATTGCTGGCCGATGCGATCGAGCGCGCCAGGAGCACCGACCGGTCCGCCATCACCGACGCGCTGGCCGGCAGCACCTTCAGCGACCACTTCATGCCCTACGGCGCAACCCGGTTCAAGGACGGCCAGAACCTGGGCGCGCAGCCACTCATGACGCAGGTGAGCAAGGGCGACATCCACGTGATCGTGCCGCGCGAATACCGCGAGGCCGATCCGATCTTTCCGATGCATGCCTGAGCGCGCAGCGGAGCCCTTCTGTACGACTTCGGCATCGTCTTCGCGTCGGTCCTGAACGGCGTGACGACCGGCGCGATCTATGCGCTGATCGCGTTGGGGCTGACGCTGATCTACGGCGTGCTGCACATCATCAACTTCGCGCACGGCGCTTCGCTGATGGTGGCGCTGTACGCCGTGTACCTGCTGAAGGTGCATCTCGGCATCGACCCCTACCTGGCGCTGCCCATCGTGGTGCCGGGCATGTTCGGGTTGGGTTACGTGCTGCAGCGAAGCATCATCAATCGGGCTGGCCACGGCAAGGATGAAAACATCCTGCTCGTCACTCTGGGAATCTCCATCGTGCTCGAGAACCTGGCACTGCTGGTGTTCAAGAGCGACACGCGCACCATCGAGACGCCGTACACGCTGACGACCGTGGCCATCGGCCCGGCCATGATTGCACTGCCCAAACTGGTGGCATTCGCCGGGGCGCTCGCGACATCGGCGGTACTGCTGCTGATCCTGACCCGCACCGACCTCGGTCGGGCGATTCGCGCGGTGGCGAAGGAAAAGCACGGTGCCAAGCTGATGGGCATCGATGTCGATCATGTCTACGCCATGAGCTTCGGCATCGGGCTCGCGTGCCTGGGGGCGGCGGCGTGCTTCCTGCTGCCCACCTACTACGTGAACCCCCAGGTCGGCGCCGGCTTCGTGCCGGTGGCCTTCACGATCGTCGTGCTGGGCGGCATGGGCAGCTTCGGCGGCGCATTGGCAGGCGGCTTGCTGATCGGCGTGGTCGAGTCGCTGGGCGGGTTGTTTCTCGGTGAATCGCTGGGCCAGATCGGCATCTTCGCGGTCTTCATCGGGGTGCTGCTGTTCAGGCCGCAGGGCTTGTTCGGTGCGAAGGCATGAAAGACCTGGCCGCCATCGCCGCGTTCGCCGCCGCAGTCGGCGCGTTGACGCTGACGCTCGACTCGGGCGTGTGGCTCACGTTCATCATGATGGCGCTGTATGCGTCGCTGCTCGCGCAGTCCTGGAACATGCTGGGCGGCTATGGCGGGCAGTTCTCCTTCGGCCACGCGCTGTTCTTCGGCACCGGCGCGTACGTCCAGGCCATCGCCCAGTCGACCCTCGGCTGGAACGCGTGGCTCGCATTGCCCGCCGCGGTTGCCGCGGCGAGCTGCGTCGCCGCGTTCGTCGGTGCGCTGACCTTTCGCTACGGGCTCAAGGGCTCGTACTTCGCGCTGGTGACGCTGGCGTTCGCCGAGGTGTTTCGCATCCTCGCGGTGTCGGTCGACTTCACCGGCGGCGGCGTGGGGCTGATGCTGCCGCTGCACGAATCGTTCGCCAACATGCAGTTCGCCTCGCGCCGCGGCTACATCGGCCTGGTGCTGGGCTTCGTGGTCGCTGCCATGCTGGCGACGTCGTGGCTGCGCCACTCGCGCTTCGGTGCGCAGTTGCAGGCCGTGCGCGACAACGAAGACGCGGCGCGCGCGATCGGTGTCGACCCGTGGTCGGTGAAGCTCGGCGCGATCACGTTGTCGGCCGCGTTCATGGGGGCGGGCGGCGCGTTCTACGTGCAGGTCTTTCAGTACATCGACCCGGGATTGGCGTTCGGTCCGGTGAGCTCGGTCGAGGCGCTGGTGGCCGCGATCGTCGGCGGCATGGGCACGCTGTGGGGCCCGGTGCTGGGAGCGGCGGTGCTGCACCTGCTCGGCGAGCTCACCCGCAACCTGTTCGGCCAGTTGCCGGGACTGAACATGATCGTCTACGGTTCGGTGCTGGTGCTCATCGTGATGTTCGTGCCACGAGGGCTGTCCGGCGTCGGGCGCAGCGTGCGCGATGGGTTGCGAGGGCGTCGTGGCTGAGCCCTTGCTGTCGCTGAGCGACGTCTCGATCGCCTTCGGCGGGCTGCGCGCCGCGCAGGACGTGAGCCTGCAGGTGGCCCGGGGCACGCTGACCGCGCTGATCGGGCCCAACGGCGCGGGCAAGACGACGTTGTTCGCGTTGATGTCCGGTTTCCTGAAGCCGGACGCCGGCACGGTGCGCTTCGACGGCCACGACATCACCGGCCGGGCGCCGCATCTCAATGCGCGAGCCGGCATGACGCGCACCTTCCAGATCGTGCAGCCGTTTGCGGCGCAGACGGTGCGCGAGAACATCGCCGTCGGCGCGCACCTGCATGAGCCGCGCCGTGCCGCGGCGCTGGCCGCTGCCGAGCGCATCGCGCAGCAGGTCGGCCTGGCGCCGCTGCTGGACAAGCCTGCGGGCGACCTGACCGTGGCGGGCCGCAAACGCCTGGAGCTGGCGCGGGCGTTGGCCACGCGGCCGAAGCTGCTGCTGCTGGATGAAGTGCTGGCCGGTCTGAACCCGCAAGAGATCCAGGAGATGCTGCCGATCGTCCGCGCCATCGTGCACGGCGATGCTTCGAGCGGCATGACCGGCGGTGTGACGGTGCTGATGATCGAGCACGTGATGCAGGCCGTCATGAACCTGGCCGAGCACGTGTGGGTGCTGGCACAGGGTCGGCTCATCGCGGCCGGCACGCCGGCCGAAGTGACGAACGACGACCTCGTCATCGAGGCCTACCTGGGCCATGGCACTGCGGCGCGTTTGCGCGGAGCGACTCGATGACGCCGCTGCTCGACGTCCGCGAGCTGCGCGGCGGCTACGGGCGCGTGGAGGTGCTGCGTGGCGTGGATCTGTGCGTGAACCGCGGCGAGATCGTCGCGCTGCTGGGCAGCAACGGCGCCGGCAAATCGACGCTGAACAACACCCTGTGCGGCATCCACCCGGCATGGGGCGGTACGGTTCAATTCAATGGCGTCGACCTGACCAGGGCGCACTACCGGGCCATCGTCAAGGCCGGTCTGATTCAGGTGCCCGAGGGTCGCAAGATCTTCCCGAACCTGACGGTGCGAGAGAACCTCGAACTGGGCTCGTTCAGCCGGGCACGCGAGCGGCGCGCGCAGAACGTGGAACGCGTGTTCGCGATCTTTCCGCAGCTGCGGGAACGCGTCGCCCAGCGGGCCGGCCTGCTGAGCGGCGGTGAACAGCAGATGCTCGCCATCGGCCGGGGGTTGATGGCCGAGCCCGAGTTGCTGATCCTCGACGAACCGTCGCTCGGCCTGTCGCCGCGGCTGGTGGAAGAGCTCTTCACGCTGATCCGCCGCCTGCACGACGACGGCCTGGCTGTCCTGCTGGTTGAGCAGAACGTCGGCCAGTCGCTGGAGATCGCCGACCGCGCGTACGTGCTCGAGAACGGCAGCGTGCGCTTCTCCGGCCTGCCCGCCGATTTGCTGGCCAGCGACGAACTTCGTCGGGCCTACCTGGGGCTGTAAGTCATGCATCTTCCACCCGTGCCGATCCCTCTCATGCAGCCGATGGCGCGAACGCGATGAACGCGCCGGCCACGCTCGCGCAAAAACTCGTCGCCCGCGCGGCGGGGCGCGGCCACGTGGTGCCCGGCGAGATCGTCACCTGCCGCGTCGATCTGGCGATGTTCCACGACTCCAGCGGCCCGCGCCGCTTGCAGCCGATGCTGGCCGAGCTCGGCGCACAGATCTGGGACAAGAACAAGGTCGTGCTCGTGATCGACCACTACGTGCCCGAGGCCGACGACGAATCGCGCCGCATCGTGCGCATCGCGCGCGACTGGGCGGCCGAGCAGCGCCTGCCGCATGTCTACGACTCGCAAGGCATCTGTCACGTGGTCGTGCCCCAGCACGGCCATCTGCGGCCGGGCATGTTCTGCGTCGGCGGTGATTCGCACTCGCCCACCGGCGGCGCGTTCGGCGCCTATATGTTCGGCATCGGCGCCACCGAGATGCTGGGCGTCGTGACCAGCGGCGAGATATGGCTGCAGGTGCCCGAGTCGATCTTCATGCAATGGAACGGCCGGCTCACCGATGGCGTGAGCGCCAAGGACATGATGCTGGCGATGCTGGGTCGGCACGGCATGAACGGCGGTGCGTACCAGGCGGTGGAGTTCTGCGGCAGTGCGGTGCGTGCGCTGTCCATGCAGGAGCGCATGACGCTGGCCAACATGAGCGCCGAGCTCGGCGCGCAGGCCGGTCTGGTGGCGCCGGACGAGACCACGCGCAGCTGGCTGGCCGCGCACGGCGCGCCAGAGGTCGACATCGCGCCCTGGCACAGCGACGACGGCGCACCCGGCGCACGGCATGTATTCGATGCCGACGCGCTGGCACCGCAGATCGCGCTGCCGCACAGCCCGGCCAATGTCCGCGGCGTCGACGAGCTCGCGCCGACCCGAATCGACATCGCCTATCTCGGCGCCTGCACCGGCGCCAAGCTCGACGACCTGCGCGCTGCGGCCCGGGTGCTCGCGGGGCGACGCATCGCGTCTCATGTGCAATTGCTGGTCGCACCGGCCAGCGTGCGCGACGCGGCGCAGGCCGAATCCGAAGGCGTGATGCGCGCGCTGGTCGATGCCGGCGCCACGCTGCTGCCCAGCGCCTGCGGCGCCTGCGCAGGGTATGGCAGCAGCATCCCCGAGGGCAGCACGGTCGTCTCGTCGACCGCGCGCAACTTCAAGGGCCGCATGGGCGCGGCGACGGCGCAGGTGTACCTCGGCTCGCCCTACACCGTCGCCGCTTCGGCCGTGCGCGGCGCGATCAGCGATGCGCGCGACATGTTGGCGAGCCGCGCACGCGCCGCCCCGGCGGGGGAGCAGATGTGAGGACCTGGAAACTCCCTGCCGATGTGGACACCGACCAGCTCGCGCCCGGCGCGACGATGAAGCATGGCATCGAGGTCACCGCACGCCACTGCCTCGAGTCGGTGCGTCCCGAGTTCGCACTCGGGGTGCGGCGCGGCGACGTGATCGTCGCCGGGGCGCACTTCGGCATCGGCTCGTCGCGCGAGCAGGCAGCCAGCGTCCTCGTGCACCTGGGGCTGGCGGCCGTGATCGCACCTTCCTACTCGGGCCTGTACTTTCGCAACGCGTTCAATGTCGGCCTGCTGCTGTTGACCGCCCGCGAAGCAGACCGCATCGACGATGGCGAGGCCCTCACCTTTGACGCCCGCACTGGTGTGGTCAGCCGTGCCGACGGCAGCTCGCTGCGCTGCGATCCCATCCCGGCCTTCCTGCTCGACATGGTCGACGCGGGCGGCCTCCTGCCCCAGCTGAAACGACGATTGACGAAGCCAACGGAGAGATCATGAGCGGACCCGAATTCGACCTGCTGATCAAGGGCGTGCGCGTCGTGCGCCCGCAAGGCAATGCCGTGCATGACGCGGACATCGCCATCACCGGCGGCAAGATCACCAAGGTGGCGCCGGCCATCGACGCGGCGCGCGCCAGGGAAGTCTTTGCCGGCAAGGGCCGGCTCGCCTTCCCCGGCGTGGTCGACGCGCACATGCACAGCGGCATCTACTCGCCACTGGAAGAAGACGCGGTGAGCGAAAGCAAGGCGGCGGCGATGGGCGGGGTGACCTCGAGCCTCAACTACTTTCGCACCGGCCAGTACTACCTGAACAAGGGCGGGCCCTACGCCAAGTTCTTCCCGGAAGTGCTCAAGACCAGCAAGAACCGTTTCCACGTCGACTACGGCTACCACCTGGCGCCGATGGACAAGACGCACATCGACGAGATCCCGATGCTGATCGAGAAGCACGGCGTGGCGAGCTTCAAGATCTTCATGTTCTACGGCTCGCACGGGCTGCACGGCGCGAGCGATTCGCAGCGCGAGTTCCTGATGATCGGCAAGGACGAGCGCTATGACGTCGCGCACTTCGAGTTCGTGATGCGCGGCATCCAGGCGGCGCGCGAGAAGATGCCCGAGCGCGCGAAGCAGATCTCGCTGTCGCTGCATTGCGAAACGGCCGAGATCATGACGGCTTACACCAAGATCGTCGAGAAGGACAAGTCGCAAAAGGGCCTGGCAGCCTACAGCGCGTCGCGCCCGCAGCACTCCGAAGGCCTTGCCGTGTTCATCGCCAGCTATCTGGCCCATGAAACGGCGTTGCCCAACATCAACCTGCTGCACCTGAGCTCGCGCAAGGCGGTGCAGGCGGCACTGATGATGGCCGACGTGTTCCCGCACATCGACTTCCGGCGCGAGGTGACGATCGGTCACCTGATGCTGGACACGACCTCGAAGGCCGCGGAACTGGCCAAGGTGAACCCGCCGATTCGCCCACGCGAAGACGTCGAGTTCCTGTGGGATGCGCTGCTCGCCGGCGAGCTCGACTGGGTGGTCAGCGACCACGCGTGCTGCCGCCACGAGATGAAGATCCCGAGGCACTATTTCGGCAACATCTGGATGGCCAAGAGTGGCTTCGGTGGCACCGAGTATCTGTTGCCCGCGCTGGTGAGCGAAGGCACGCGCCGCGGCATGAGCTACAACCACATGGCCCGCGTGACGAGCTGGAACCCGGCGCAGCGCTTCGGCCTGAACCGCAAGGGCGACATCGCCGAAGGCTTCGACGCCGACATCGCGCTCGTCGACCCCGCGCGCACCTGGACCATCGCCGCCAAGGACTCGCCCTCCACCCAGGGCTACACGCCGTTCGAGGGGCTGGAGATGTCGGCGCGCGTCGATGCCACGTTCCTGCGCGGCATGAAGATCTTCGAGGACGGCCAGGTGATCGGCAAGCCGCGCGGCCAGTACCTGCACCGTCCGACGTCGTGAACCGGGCGCCGTGACTCCGACCGTCGTCCGCGCCCGGCACATGCCGCCCGGCACGCCCGAGGTGCCGGTGGCCATCGTCGGTGCGGGCGCGTGCGGGCTGACGGCCGCCCTGATGCTGCGCGATGCCGGCATCGCTTGCGTGCTGCTCGAGCGCGATGCGCACGCTCACGGCTCGACGGCTTTGTCCTCGGGCTTCATCCCGGCGGCCGGGACGCGCGTGCAGCGCGAATCGGGCGTGACGAACGACAGCGCCGAGATCTTCGCGCAGGACATCCAGGCCAAGGCCCACGGCACCGCAGCGCCGCACCTGGTGGCGGCCTACACCGGGGCCATCGCGCCGGCGATGGACGCGCTGCAATCTCGCCACGGCCTGGCGTTCGAGTTGCTGGAAGGCTTTCTGTACCCCGGCCACAGCGTGCTGCGCATGCACACCCTGCCGCAGCGCACCGGCGCCGCACTCGTGGCGGCACTCGGCGCGGCGGCCGCGCGCGCCGGCGCGATGCTGATGACCGACGCGCGGGTGTTCGAGCTTTGGCGCGGCGACACGGATCGCGTGATCGGCGTCGGCTATCGGCGCCCCGATGGCACGATCGAGCGTCTGGCCTGCCACGCCTTGCTGCTGGCCTGCAATGGCTTCGGCGGCAACCGGGCGATGGTGCGCGAACTGATCCCGGAGATGGCTGACGCCTTGTACGCCGGCCATGTCGGCAACGATGGCAGCGCGATCGCCTGGGGCCGGCAACTCGGCGCGCGGCTGGCCGACCTGGGTGGCTACCAGGGCCACGGCTCCTGGGCGGTGCCGCAAGGCGCACTGATCTCCTGGGCGCTGATGATGGAAGGCGGCGTGCAGGTCAATGCCGAGGGCAGGCGTTTCCACGACGAGACCGGTGGCTACTCGGAAGCCTCGGTGCACGTTCTTGCGCAGCCGGGGGGCGTGGCGTGGAACCTGCTCGATGCGAGGCTGCTCACCCTCGCCCGCACCTTTCCAGACTTCCTCGCAGCCGAAGCGGCCGGTGCGCTTCGACAAGCGGTCGACCCGCCGGCGCTGGCTGCGCTGATCGGCTGCGACGCCGTGACACTCGCCGCCACGCTTGCTGGCACGCGCCTGACTGCACCGTATGGCGCGATCAAGGTCACAGGTGCGCTGTTCCACACCCAGGGCGGCCTTGACGTCGACGCACAGTGCCGCGTATTGCGTGACGACGGCACGCCTTTCCCCGACCTGCTCGCCGCCGGCGGCGCGGCGCGTGGCGTCTCGGGCAACGCGGTGTGGGGCTACCTGTCGGGCAACGGACTGCTCAGTGCGGTGGCCGGTGGCTACATTGCGGCGCGCACCGCGGCAGCGCAAATCGGAGGCGACACATGACGCTCAAGCAACGACTGGCCGAGCCGCGCGTGCTTCTCGCGCCGGGCATCTACGACGCGCTGTCGGCGCTGATCGCAGAACAGTCCGGATTCGAGGCGCTCTACTTGTCGGGGGCGTCCATCGCCTACACACGGCTGGGCCGCGCCGACATCGGCCTGACGACTTACAGCGAGGTGGCCGACACACTCGCGCGCATCACCGAGCGCGTGCGCGTGCCGGTGATCGTGGATGCCGACACCGGTTTCGGCAACGCCTTGAACGTGCAGCGAACGGTGCGCGGATTCGAGCGCGCCGGGGCCGCGATGATCCAGCTCGAAGACCAGACATTCCCCAAGCGCTGTGGCCACCTCGAAGGCAAGTCGCTGGTGCCGGTGGCCGAGATGCGGGGCAAGCTGAGCGCCGCGCTCGATGCGCGCGCCAGCGCCGATACGCTGGTGCTCGCGCGCACCGATGCAATCGCCGTAGAAGGGCTGGACAGCGCGCTCGAGCGCGCCGAGGCCTACCTCGATTGCGGCGTCGATGCGCTGTTCGTCGAGGCATTGCGCACGCCGGAGCAGATGGACGCCGTCAGCAGGCGCTTCGCGCATCGGGTGCCGCTGCTGGCCAACATGGTCGAGGGTGGCAAGACGCCGGTGCACAGCGCTGATGAGCTCGCCGCACGGGGATTCCGGATCGTCATCTTCCCAGGCGGTGCCGCGCGCGCCGTGGCGCACACACTGGCGGGCTACTACGCCAGCCTGCATACGCACGGCAGCACGCTGCCGTGGCGAAATCACATGCTCGACTTCGACGGACTCAACGCCGTGATCGGAACCCCGGCGCTTCTCGCACTTGGCAAGCGATATGTCGATGGTTGATGACCGCGTTCACCTCGGCGACCCGAACGTTTCCCGGGCCTTCGCGCCACCGCCTCGAACGCGCCTTCTGCGGCCTCCGAACGAGCGACGCGTCGACTCTTGCGGACATCGCTCGGATCTACTCCCCGGGCCAGGAGTTGGCGCGCCTTGTCGCGCAACAGACGAGCGTCGGCCAAGCTCGTCTGCGGATAGGCGCCGAGGCTGAGCAGCTTCTGCTTGCCGCCGAACCGGAACTTGTGGCGCCACCACTTGGAGCCAGTGGGCCCTTCGGATGCATCCGGACAAAGAAAAGGCCCGCCACCTATGAAAGTGCGGGCCTTTTTGGTTCTATCTGGTCTCTTCTGGACCGTGTTCTGGTGGAGCTGGGGGGAATCGAACCCCCGTCCGAAAGCCATTGCCGGGCAGATCTACGCGCTTAGCTGACTGATTTGGTTTTAGCCCCGGAGGTCGCGCAGCAGCACGCTACCTTCGGAACGATCCACTTGATTTGACCCCGCGCCGAATGGCGCGACGCGGAGCGAGCCAATGTGTATGACTTCGCAGCGGTCAGGTTGCCCTGATCACCCAGCCCATCGGCCAACTGTTGCGAAGCTCACCGGTGTTAAGCGGCGAGGGCGTACGAAGAGTCGTTCGCAGTTACTTTGTTTCCAGTGGATTTACGAGCGAACTGGTGCTCGGCGTGCACTGTTCCGACTCCGAACCCTCGTCGAAGCCAGGTCAGCCCCAGAGCACGTAGTTTAGGGCACGACCCGAATCTGCAAGCCCTGACCGCGAAGAAGCGCCGGCAGCGCGTCGGGATGGGCGACGACGGCGTCAGCGCCCCAGGAGTCGGGCGGATCGCCTGCGCCCAGATATCCCCAAGCCGCGACGATGGTGGCCATGCCCGCGGCCCGACCCGCATCGACGTCGCGCCGGTCGTCGCCGACGTAGACGCAGCGCTCGGGCGCCACGCCGATACGACGCGCCGCTTCGAGCAAGGGCGCTGGATGCGGTTTGGCGTGCGGCGTCGTGTCGCCGCAGACGATCGCGCCGGCCGCGCCGGCGAAGCCGAGCCATGAGATCAGCGGCTCGGCCAGGTGCGCCGCCTTGTTGGTGACGATGCCCCAGGCGATGCCTTCTTCAGCCAGCCATGCCAGAAGCGGCACAACGTCGGCGAAGACCTGCGTCTCGCTCGTCATGCGCTGCTCGTAGCGGCGCAGGAACTCCTCGCGCAACTCGGCATAGCCATCGTCGCCGGGAGTCACCGAAAAGCCGACGCTTACCATGCCGCGCGCACCAGAGCCGACCATCGCGCGCAGGCGCTCGTGAGCCAGCGGCGCCAGGCCGCGCGCCACCCGCATCTCGTTGCAGGCGCCAGCGAGATCGGGTGCGCTGTCGATCAGCGTGCCATCGAGATCGAACAGAACGGCGCCGGGCCGCTGACCGAAGGTGGCAAGGCTCATGCCGGCTTGCGGCAGGCGACAAGGTAGTTGACGCTGGTGTCCGAAGAAAGGCGGTAGCGTCGGCTCGAGGGGTTGTATTCGAGGCCACGGGTCGCCACCGGGTCGAGACCGGCGCCGCGACACCAGCCGGCCAGCTCGCTCGGCCGGATGAATCGGGCGTATTCATGCGTGCCCTTGGGCAGCAACTCGAGCACGTGCTCGGCACCGACGATCGCGAAAAGGAAGGCCTTGGCGTTGCGATGGATGGTCGAGAAGAACGCCCATCCTCCCGGCTTCAGCAAGCGACCGCAGGCGGCGACGATGGCGCCCGGATCGGGCACGTGCTCCAACATCTCCATGCACGTCACGACGTCATAGGCCTCGGGCGACTCGATCGCGAGCGATTCGACCGCGACCTCGCGGTACGCGACCCGCGGCGTGGCGGCCTCGATGGCATGGAGTTGCGCCACCTTCAGCGCCTTGGAGGCGAGGTCGATGCCGAGCACGTCGGCACCCCGCCGCGCCATCGAGTCGGCGAGGATGCCGCCGCCGCAACCGACGTCGAGGATGCGCATGCCCGCTATCGTCGCCAGCGAATCGATCCAGTCCAGGCGCAGTGGATTGATCTCGTGCAGCGGCCGGAAGTCGCTTTCGGTATCCCACCAGCGATGCGCCAGCTCGCTGAATTTGGCCAGCTCGGCCGGGTCGGCGTTGATCATGAATCGATGCTAGTCCCATAAACAAAAAGCCCCGCATAGCGGGGCTTTTTGATCCAGCGAAGCGCCTTATTTTGCGCGCGTTCCGACCACTTCGATTTCCACGCGACGATTCTTCGCGCGGCCTTCGGCGGTCTTGTTGTCGGCGACCGGCTGCTTTTCGCCCTTGCCTTCGGTGTAGACACGGTTCTTCTCGACGCCCTTGCTCACCAGGTAGCCCTTGACGGCTTCCGAGCGGCGCACCGACAGGGACTGGTTGTAGGTGTCGGAGCCGACCGAGTCGGTATGGCCGACGGCGATGATGACTTCAAGGTTCAGGCCACCCATCTTGCTGACGAGGTCGTCGAGCTTGGCCTTGCCCTCGGGCTTGAGCACCGACTTGTCGAAGTCGAAGAAGGCGTCGGCGGCGAAGGTGACCTTCTCGCTCGTCGGCGCGGCAACCACGACCGGCGCGGGAGCGGCGGCCGGAGCAGCGGCCGGGGCGGGCCTTGGAGCCGGAGCGGGCGCCGGGGCGGGGGCCGGGGCCGGCTCGGACGGGGCGCCGTCGCAACCAGGCAAGGCAGTGGCCGGCGTCCAGACGCCATCGCGCCAGCACAGCTCGTTGGTCCCGTTCTTCCAGGGAAGACCGGTGCCGCTCACCCAGTTGTCGACCGTCTGGGCAGACACGCCAGCGGCAGACAACGCGAGAGCAGCGGTTGCAAAGAGCGACGCCACCTTGTTCAGTTTCTTCATGATTCTCCTCTCGAGGGAAGGCAAGTAATGTTTTGCGTAAAACGTCCGATCGTGAATCGGAAACCACTGGCCCACCCCCGATCCAACGGGCGCTGACCACCGACCGAGTTATTGTGCCATAGGGCTTTCGTGCAGCCTGATTTTGCCCCGGTGGCGCGCCGCGATCCGGGTCGATGTTGCGTCGCTACTACAGCCCCTCGCAAACTAGAATTCGTCCTACGCGCTCGGCCTTGCAGCCGGCGAACCCGCCAGCTTGCAAAGCCACCCCATGACCCAATTCGCCAAGGAAACGCTGCCCATCGGCCTCGAAGAGGAGATGCGCCGTTCCTACCTCGATTACGCCATGAGCGTGATCGTCGGCCGTGCCCTGCCGGACGCGCGCGACGGCCTGAAGCCCGTGCATCGTCGCGTTCTTTACGCGATGCACGAGCTCAACAACGACTGGAACCGGCCGTACAAGAAGTCGGCTCGCATCGTCGGCGACGTCATCGGCAAGTACCACCCGCACGGCGACCAGTCGGTCTACGACACGCTGGTGCGCATGGCGCAGGACTTCTCGATGCGCCACATGCTGGTCGACGGCCAGGGCA